>JARGNR010000036.1 GCA_029212405.1 Saprospiraceae bacterium | reverse complement strand
TTATCGGCGTTTGCCCATTCCTGGCATTCCTCCCATCATTTTATCCATTCCTTTCCCTTTACTCATTTGATGCATCATTTTACGCATCTGATCAAACTGCTTGATGAACATATTGATTTCATGAATATTTTTACCAGATCCTTTTGCTATCCTTCGCTTGCGGGACATATTCAACAATTCTGGACTGTTTCTCTCTTCTTTAGTCATAGAAAGGATGATCGATTCAACTTTGGAAAATGCACTATCGTCAATGTCCAGATTCTTGGTCATTTTACTCATTCCCGGGATCATATTCACCAATGACTTGATGTCTCCCATTTTTCGTATTTGATTCAATTGCCCTAAGAAGTCATTGAAGTCGAATTTGTTTTTTCGAATCTTCTTTTCTAATCGCTTCGCTTCTTTTTCATCAAATTGCTCTTGTGCTTTTTCAACAAAAGAGACAATATCTCCCATGCCTAGAATACGCTGAGCCATACGCTCTGGATGAAATACATCCAAAGTATCCATTTTCTCACCGGTACTGACAAATTTAATTGGTTTTCCAACTGTATATTTAACTGTCAAAGCTGCACCCCCTCTTGTGTCCCCATCCAATTTGGTAAGGACAACTCCATCATAATTGATCCGTTCGTTAAATGCCTTGGCAGTGTTCACCGCATCTTGCCCCGTCATGGAATCCACGACAAATAGAGTCTCTGTTGGGTTGATGCCGTTCTTGATCGCCTCGATTTCATCCATCATCTCATCATCTACGGCAAGACGACCTGCGGTATCCACAATAACTACGTCGTGACTGTTTGCCTTAGCGTATGCAATCGCATTTTGAGCAATAGAAACCGGGTTTTTATTCTCTGGCTCTTTATAGATGGCTACCCCCACTTGCTCAGATACCACTGTCAATTGATTGATGGCCGCTGGTCGATATACATCACATGCAACAACTAGTGGTTTTTTACTTTTCTTTTCTTTAAGATACTTTGAAATCTTACCAGTAAATGTGGTTTTACCCGATCCTTGAAGACCTGCAATTAAGATGATACCAGGATTAGCTTTTATATTGATACCTACTGCTTGGCCTCCCATGAGATCTATCATTTCGTCCAATACAATTTTCACCATCAATTCTCCTGGCTTCACTGCATTCAATACATTGTCTGATCCAAGAGCTTTGTCTTTTACCTTGTCCGTAAACTCTTTTGCAATCTTGTAATTAACATCTGCTGCCACCAAAGCCCTTCTTATCTCTTTAATGGATTTGGCAATATTAATTTCCGTTAATTTTCCTTCTCCCTTTAGGTTCTTAAAGGCTCCTTCTAACTTTTCACTTAAATTTTCGAACATGATTTATATTGATTTCTATTCTTCATTCAAATTTGAATCGCAAATATAGTATTCTCCCCTATCAGTTGCCATAACTGCAAAGACAAATCTATAAATTAGCCTTCTCTTTCTATGGAAATCAGCCATTTTGAGGCAAATGAATCTAATTATCCATCAAAAAATAAAGCTTTATTCCTCCTCTTTGATTTTTACCTCCATCTGAATGGGTCCATATTTATGCTCATTCACGGAAATAGGAAATCCTGAAAATCGGACGCTACTTCCTTCTCCCATTTTCCTCAACAGTACAGACTCCTCCATTTTATTAATGTTATCAATCGTCTCGATCACGGTATTTTGTTTATCCAAAATATCCATAGAAGATGGTTTCAAGTTAGCATGCATTTTGTGTTCCATTCGATCTATAAACAGACTAAACCCTGAACCCATTACCTCCATGATTTCATCTGGAGAAAGTGCTGCTACATTTCCTTGAAACAAGTGATACGATATCTTATTGGCCTTTAGGTAAAAATTTCTTTTAATTGGCTTCCGCATTTGAGAGAGTCGTTCACTAGCCTCTCCAGTGATATTATCCTTAATGATCAAGGTATCTATGAAAACACTTTTTTGGGCTTTTTGCCCCTTTTGACCAAATAAGGTCAATTGGCCAAAAAATAATACACACATACATATTGCAATTCTAAAACTCATTTTGTTTTTGTTATTGGGTACACTACTACCTACCCTATTTTAAAATAATAATTCGTAAAACAACAATTCTTCTTTCTCTTCACCAAAAAGAATGGTCTTTTTAAATTCTAATCCTAGTTTTTCAATCAATCTTTGGGATCCCACGTTGGTCTTTGATGTAAATGCTGTGATTCCAGATAAGTTCAATGGATGCTGTGCATATTCTTTTATTCGTTGTGCACCTTCATATGCATAGCCCATTTTCATATATTCAGGCAACATGGCAAAACCTATATCAACTCCATCTACGTCTTCTCGATTGTACAATGAAATACATCCCATCTTCGCATTGTCTGATTTGCGTGTCATCAAGTAATTGCCATAGCCATTTATAGTATAATGGTCAATCATTTTATCCTGGATATATTTTGCTGCATCTTCTACTGAATGTACATTTCGTTGGCCTATATTTTCCAGCCATTCTTTCGTATTTAATAATTCAAATACAAAAGGAGCATCTTCCAAGCCCATTGGTGTCAATCTTAGTCTTTCGGTTTCTATCATAGACCAACAATTCAGTTTATTTCTTTTTCTTTTTACTGCTTTTTGCCATCGGATTAAAATCAATACATTTCTGAATCCAATATTCCAAGTCCTCATCCATGTCCATTCCGGGGCCATCTACAAACACATAGCCCTTCATTGCTCTACCCGTAAAGTTCATCTCTTTAACATGCTCTTTCTTCAATGCTTCCTCATAGGCATCCGTTCCAATTCTTGCCATTAATTGATCTTTCACAATCCCACACAACATTTTATCATCCATCATATAGCACAATCCACCCATCATCTTCTTAGAGTAGAATTCCACATTCTTTTCTCTTAAAATTCTGTCAATGCGTTCTTCTTGATATTCGTCGTACGCCATAAATGAACGATTTAAATTCAATAATCAATGTACTTTGAGGTAATCGGTGACATTCTTCTCAATTCTTTCTAAAGGATTCTCATTACCTGCCCGATCAAAAGATTTTCCTGTGATGGTTTCGTATAATTCAATATATCGTTGTGAAACCAAATCCACAAAATCATCTGGCATTTCAGGCATTTTCTGCCCTTCTTTCCCTTGAAACCCATGGTCCATCAACCATTCTCTGACAAATTCTTTGCTGAGCTGTTTCTGCGGCTCTCCCTTTTCTTGTCGTTCTTCATATCCATCTGCATAAAAATAGCGAGAACTATCCGGTGTATGAATTTCATCCATTAAAATGATTTCTCCATCAATCAGACCAAATTCATACTTGGTATCTACCAATATCAATCCTCGTTCTGCAGCCATTTCTGTCCCTCTCCAAAATAATTGCAACGTGTAATCCTCTAATTGTTCCCATTGCGCAGGGCTTACAATACCTTGAGCTAAAATTTCTGCTTTGGAAATATCTTCATCATGTCCTTCTTCTGCCTTGGTTGCTGGCGTAATCAATGGCCTTGGAAATCGATCGTTTTGCCGCAATCCATCCAACATAATTTCTCCACATAATTCTCTCTTTCCCGCTTTATATTCCCTCCATGCATGCCCTGCCATATACCCTCTGACCACCATTTCCAACATGATGGGTTCACATTTTTTACCTACTGCAACATTGGGGTCTGGAGTCGCCTCCAACCAATTCGGTACAATATCTCTAGTAGCTTGTAAAAAATGATGGGCTACTTGATTCAATACTTGTCCTTTATACGGGATCGGTCTAGGTAAGATATGGTCGAAGGCAGATATCCGATCTGTAGCGACCATGACCAATTTATCTCCTACAAAATATACGTCTCTGACCTTTCCATTGTACACTTTCTCTTGATTTGGGAAATTGAAGTTGGTCGTACCAATTGCGTTTTGTTGTTTACTCATTGCGACAAGGCTCGTTTTCTAGATTTTTATATTTCTGAGCGCATGTTTGGGCCTACTATTTATTGCTTTAAACCCAAAATCATACTAAAAAAGCAAATGTACTCATTTCAGTATACAATTTCACCAAATCCCGTTTTCACGACTCAAAAACAAGAATTATTGAAACATCTTTCAAAAAAATTACTCTTTTAATTTTTATCTCCTCATATTTGCCATTTACCACAAAATCACAAAATTCGAGCATATTGTATTGGTTAGAAAACATAGATAAATACATTGAACACTATGCCTCCCCTGCCATTCAGCAGAGAGGTAAAACACTGTCCAATATTGGTGCTCTCCGGTCTATTGAATACGACACAGAGAACAACAAAGGGACTGCACAAGTGAGCTCTGGGGAACTCTTTACCGTATCCATTGAAAACGGAGTGAGTCAGGATTTTCGGAATATCAATACAGAATGCAATTGTGACTACGAAAATGGTATGTGCAAACATGAGGTCGCGGCTTTACATGGTTTAAAGAAGAAATTCCAATACAATTCTGCAGCCATTATCAACATCATCAATCAGACCAATACCATTCACAATAGTTCAAGTGAATTGGAATTGGACGATGATATCTTGTCCAAGTATTTCTTGGAGGCACAATACCCGCCTAGAGTCAGAGATGCCTCTGAAATGGTGGTTAAATATAATACGATATCTGATAACCTTTTATCCTTTGACATTGGTGAAAAAGCGTATCGTTGGGAAAAAGAAAGTTACGACTATGAAACCGTCAACTTCTTATTAGCAAAAGATAAGATTACTACCCGATGTACATGCAATAAGCAGGTAATGGAGCTGTGCAATCACCAAATGAAAGCGTTGCATCACATTTTGATCGAATTGGGACTTCAAGATTTATTGACCAACTTTCCTGACATTGATCAATTAAAAGAAATTGCATACACCGAATATGGTCTTTCTGGTCCAGACGAAGTAGATAAGTATTTCACGTTGACCTTGACCAATAAAGGGCCAGAATACATGCCCAAAGACAAAGATTTGGTTTCCTATTCAGATCACCTCTTTTTGATCAAAAAATTGGAACAAATCAATGAAACTTCTCCGTACAATGCCATTAATGAAACTGAGAATACAGATGATAATCTGCAAGGAATAGCTATTTATTTGGATAATAAATCGGATTCTACTCCTATTCGATTGCACGTCATCATGGGTAAATCGAATAAGAAGAGTGAGAAAATAGTAAGCAGTGTTCAAAGTGTGGATGACCCTTCACTGATCAGTCCCTCTCTTAGGAGTATCTATTTGGATTATGAGAAAGTAAGAAGTCTCTACAACAATCAATTTCCAGATACGGTACATCCTAAAATGCTCAATCTTTTGACTAAGCATTTGGAGACCTTGAGGCAAGTACCGTTGTACTTCATGAAGGAAAAATTTAGTTTCCGAAGAGCCGATATGCGTAATGTAGAGATTGCTGAAACACCTGCCAAGGTATTGATCAAAGCAAGGTCTAACAATGCCCAATACGTAATGGAAGGCTTCATTCTATTTGGAGACCAGGAGGTGGCGATCAAGAGCCTGGATGGAGAGATCAATTCCTTGCTCCTTTTTCACAATAATCAGTTTTATATCATCGAAAGCTTACGAGCCAGTCGATTGATTCAATTGTTGATTGAGCGTCCCATCCTTAAATACTCCATTAAATCCAAAGAATCATTTCACCAGCAAGTAGGGAAATTGTCCCATGTGGCAAAAATGGAATTCAAAGGAGAGCATTTGGGTATAGAAGAGTTGGAAATCCAACCGATGGAGAAAAGTATCGATTTGGCTGAAAGTGGAAATAGCTTGATCATTCAACCTTTCATCAAATACGAGGACGAAAAAAAATACCGTCCTGTTATGGATGCTGAAAACATTTCAGGTTCAGAAAAGCTCATCCTAATCAAAAGGGATCAAGCGATGGAAGATGAATTTATTCAGTCTATATCTACTTTTGATCCTGATTTTGAAAGTCAAAAACACCTAGGGTTCTTCTACAAACATCTGGATTCAGTCATCAATACTCCATGGATATTTGAATTGTACAAATATTGCAAAGAACAAGACATTCATATCACAGGGTACGAAAACCTGGAGAAGATCAACTACAATCCCAACCAGGCGAAAGTAAATATTAGCCTCAGTTCAGGAATTGATTGGTTTGAAGGTGATGTTGATATGTCTTTTGGAGATATTTCTGTGGAAATGAAAGCACTGAGAGATGCCATTCTCAACAATAGTACGACTGTAAAACTAGCAGATGGTACCCAGGGTTTACTCCCTGAAGAATGGATTGATCGATTATCGGCTATTTTCAGAAATAGTGATGTTGTAGATGGGAAACTGTTGATCAGCAAAATGAAATTCAATCTGATTGATTCTCTATTTGATGAAATCAACGACGAGCAGCTGAAGATGGAAATTGACTATCGAAAACGCTTATTACTCGACTTTGATAATATAGAAGAAGTCCCAATTCCAGATACAATTCATGCAGAATTGCGACCATATCAAAAACAAGGGTTTTATTGGTTAAAATTCTTAGATGACTTTGGTTTTGGTGGATGTTTGGCAGATGATATGGGTCTGGGAAAAACCTTACAGGTATTGACCTTCTTGGCCCACAAAAAACAAGAAGAGAAAAAGACAAATTTGATCGTTCTTCCTAAGTCCTTACTGTTTAACTGGGAAGATGAGATTAATAAGTTTTGTCCTACGATTACCTATTTGATTTATCATGGAAACAAGCGGAAATTAGAGTTAAAAAACTTCGATAAATACGATGTGATTTTATCTACTTATGGTACGGTCACCAACGATATTGAAGACATCATGCTCCACCATTTCTCCTATTGTGTTTTGGATGAGTCTCAAGCCATCAAAAACCCGACGAGCAAGAGGTATAAAGCAATGCGTTTGATCAAATCAAACAATAAAATCGTGATGACGGGTACTCCAATCGAAAATCAGACCTTCGATTTATATGCTCAATTCAACTTTATCAATCCGGGCTTTTTTGGTTCCAGCACTCAGTTTAAAATGCACTTTGCTGAACCGATTGATGTTTATGGCAATCAAGCGGTTTCTATGGAGCTGCGTAAATTGGTTAAGCCTTTCTTGCTCAGAAGAACCAAAGAACAAGTTGCCAAAGACTTACCTCCAAAAACGGAGAGCATCATCCATGTAGAGATGACTGCAAAACAACGGGTGATTTACGATGCGTTTGTGCAACGATACAAAGACTATGTCAGTCAGAAAATCAGCGAAAACGGCATACAACGGTCTAAAATGTTTGTGATCGAGGCACTGTTGAAATTAAGACAAATATGCAATAGTCCAGCCTTACTGAACGAAGACCAAGACTACCCGAATGAGTCCGTGAAGATTGATGTATTGATGGAACGATTGACAGAATTGATTCCTGGACATAAGGTATTGGTCATTTCTCAATTTACTTCCATGCTTGCTTTGATAAGAGAGAAGGTAGAAGCTGCTCAGATACCCTATTCCTATCTTGATGGCTCAACCAGAGATCGTAAGCAAGTAGTAGATACCTTCAACAACAATGATGAGTATCGTATCTTCTTATTGAGTTTGAAGGCGGGTGGTGTAGGATTGAATTTGGCTTCAGCGGATTATGTCTTCTTGATTGATCCATGGTGGAACCCTGCAGCGGAAACACAAGCCATTGACAGAGCACATAGAATCGGCCAGGAAAATCATGTATTTGCCTATCGTATGATCTGTAAGGACTCGATTGAAGAGAAGATTCAAATCTTGCAGCAGAAAAAACGTAAAATGGCGAAGGACATTATTCAAGTGGAAGAAAGCTTTATGAAGTCGTTGACACAGGATGATATTATGGCCTTGTTTTCATAGGATGCAATTTAGAATTTTCACTATTTCCAGTAACTGTTACTAGAAATGAGCAAGTATTCTTTAGCCAATATGGTGAGGAATTATGACGCGAACAATTTTTGTCAATTCTAAAGTAGCACTTTGAAAACAAGCTTAGTATTTAGTATATCCTACTATTTTCTAGCGAAACAATAACTGGAATACTGCAATACAGATATTTACTTAACTACTGGTACTGTCCATGCTTTCATCGTAACTCATATAAATGAATAGCAATCCTACTCCAACAATTAAAGAAGCGACTACTATTAGTCCATAATAATTTCCTCGTGTATGAAAATTTTCTCTCACCTCATTTACTGCTTTCATTGGAAGGTAATCTTTTCCTGATGCAGATATTCCCAAAATATCAATAGTAGGATAAGAAAAGTGCTTATCAGAAAAGGTCAATTCCTCTGTTTTTGCGATTTTTTTGGAGTAGCTCTCTTTCCAGATTCTAATTTGAATAGCATCCCCTTTTCTTACATCTTTTAAAAGTTCGGTCGATCGTAAAGGCTTTATTTCTTGGCCATTTAATTCAAATCTAAAATCTACAAACTGATCCAATTCAATGGTTAACGATTTCTTTCTTTTACTTCCAGTTCTAATTTTAGGATCGTGAACTATATTTCCTTCAATCCATACCGTATTTTCTTCCTTCACTTCTACTGTTCCACTTTTGTCTTGGTTTATGGCAATTAAAACAAACAAACCGCCAGCAACCAAAAAACCTATTCCGATGTATTTAGTGTTTTCATTAAGATGTATTCTTTTCTTTTCTATATTTTCTTTCTTCCCTCTGGTTAGGATATCTTTAAGCTGAGTATACTCTTGGTACTTAAAGTGGGAGGAGTAAAACCTTACTTTACCGTGATCAAAATACAGATCCAATTCTTCCCAATCAATGTATTTACTGCTTCTTTCTTTATAGGTAAAATATCGAATATCAGAGATGCGATATTCCCTCTTGACAAATCCAAAAAATGAAGATAGTTTCAGTACCCCTTTTTCGATCTCTACTTGTTTATTTTTGAAAAAATAATACATTGAAGCTAGTGCAAAAAATATAAACAAACCTACCACAACAAATGGGATTATTTGAATATACCGATGTTGGAATAGTGGTTGAGATGAAAACCAAGCAAGGACTGAAAACCCAACACTACCTATGCCATAGATTATCTGACTTGAAAGTTTATATTTCGTTTTGAATTTCATGGCTGGCTTATGGCATTTACTTAAAATACATACTATTTATTCTAGGAATTAAATGCTTTGAATTATCTTTTACTACGAATTATAAATAACTGAAATTCTGATTGAAAATTTCAATCATTCTGTTTCTATTCAATATACTTTCCCGAAAGTATATTGAAATAATTCCTCTCTCTCTATTCGTTCCTCACAGAACTAACCGTTATTCTAAAGTATTGCATTAATATTAAAAATCTACTGTACTTTCCATTTCTTTTAAGAATAAAGATTACATTTAAGTGAAAATAAATTCGAAGAAGGAGGTCAACGATTTCAAGTAATTGACTTCAATTAGTTTAACCCACTATCTTTTTCGAATCCTTAAAAAACCAAACAAGTTAAAAATGTCATTAGGTACAAGTATCGCTAATGAAGCGTTAAAAGCCGCTTTGCCCACAATTAATCGAAAAATCACAAAAGCAATCCAGCAGAAAGGACTCGATCCCTACCAACATGTAGTTCACTTTGAAGAATCTTTAGGAAAATTTGCAGGAGCCGAAGCTATCGTTTCAATGGGCTTAGTCAACCTTAGAGGATTGAGCAGTCTGCAAATTGAAAGCATCACCTTTACAGACGGAGATTTCCATCCATTTTCTGATGAAGACTCTACTGCTGCAGGTAGTTTCTCCATTAAATTTTCACAAGATTTGACGATAGAAGCAGATGGAAAACTCTCTGCTAAAGCGGAGATATTTGGAAAGAAAATTTCTCATAGTGAATCTATTGAAGCAGAACTCACCGATTCTGGAAGTACACTTTCTGGATCAGCTGAATTTGTCATAGGGTCCTTATCTAAACTAGAGATAAAAGACTTTCATCTGAATGAGTTGAAATGGCACTTGGGAGAAAACACCATCCATATCGAAGGAGGCTTGGGTAAATTTGATGATTTACTTAATAGTGTAATCAGTAAAATAACTGAAAAAGTTAATACCGAGCTGGCAGGACAAATCACCTCCGCTCTTAAACTGGCCATCCAAAAATCTGTTGATGCTGTATTGCCTATGGCTTTGAATGGGTAAGAGGCACATTAATAAATGGCTGAACGCAACATACTGTTCTTTAAAAAGATCTGACTTTAATTCAGTCAGATCTTTTTAAATGGATTATTACTTCTACAGCCTACAAACCAAAATATTGAGTGAGTAAAAAGAAAAACTAGGGTATACATCAAGTGCACTACCCGAGAAATTAGAATTTACTATTCATAATTCATGCAATTTGCAATGCATAATGTGTCATGGGTTAGCCTTCAGTTCATTTAGGGATATTCATAATTTACAATGATTATTAGTACTTTAAGCCATCTTATTTCTGATGGAATTCCTCGATTTTGCGATACTTCACGAAAAAACGGGGAAATTATTTTCCAATTCACCTTTGTCTTCGCTGGACGGCCTAAAGCCACCCAACACTTACGATGCCTGCTCCGACTTAGTGGAGTTCCTTCTCTTATCAGCTATTGCTTCACCCCATTCCCACGTAAATAGACAAGCCACCCTTCTATGTTTAGCGCATTTTATAGCACGGTTAGACATGAATTAAATTTAGGGCCTTACTCTTCAATTTCCCCATTTACATCGAGATGGGTTGTTTGCAATGTCCAATACATCTGATACGGACGACGTATAAAAGTAAAAGAATTATTTCCCTATGTAGTAAAAACTGATTTTATTGGAGGGCAGCCATTTATGCAAAAAACATTTAAATTCCTATCAGTATAATACGACTACTCAAAAGGTTTTTCCATATTAATACCTTTAGAAAGATCGATATGTTTATAATTCGCCCAATTTGACGTTTCCTCATCAACTTTATAGATACCCGTCTGATATGTTTTTGTTTTTTCAATGTAATCGTTCAACGTATCAATTTTTGACTGAGAAAAATTGGACAACATTTGGTCAATATGATTTCTATCTCCAATACCTTGACTCACGGGAACTGGGTGAAACTCTGCCCAAAATGGGTATCCATGAGGATTATCATTGTACAAAGCAATAGTTGGAATAATTTTGTCCAACTCCATATCTGTTTTTGGTAGTTTAGTCTCGACTATCTTTAAGATTGGATAATCACCACTGTATTTCCTCATATCTGAAGCTACAGCAACTAAGGTAGGTCGCAATGAAATCACCTTTCCAAGATTCACATCTCCTCCTTTAAAACGATTAAATGTATGAATCCAATACCAAATATTATACAGAAGAGAACCAATAAAAACGAAGGCAAAAACCCAGTGTATTTTAATCATTAACACACCACTGATGATCAAAAAAGAAAGTGATTTCATCACATGTTTGAAATTAAACCGTATCCATCGGAAGATATTCAATTGCATATCACCTTGATATTCTGGAATTGTGTGACTATCATACAATAAGGACTTATGTTCTTTCTGTGCCCTATATGTCCCATTTTCTAGCCTAATAATTCTTAGTTTATTCTTTGAATGGAGCAGTGAAGCGAATTCTGGGTGCTTTAATTTCACTTCTTCTAAAAACAGGTAAGGACTATCTAAAGAAATAGAATGTCTTTCATTTTCCTCAGAACTTGAAAAATACCACAAGCCGTTCTCAAAGTATATATTGTAAACAATACCACCATAATTATCTATCGCTGTGGAGTAGATTGTCAAAGGTGAATTTCCATAGGTATTGATTCTTAGATCTTCTTCATCAAAAAAATCAGTTGGAATCGCTTTTTCACTTTTTTGTAGTTCTTTGAGTATCACACGAGCGAAATAAAAAATATTATCTTCCTCTCCATTTTTGATTCTCTTGTATGCCTTATTTATGACAAAGAAAACGGATCCATCTGCCGACTCTAATGCCACTTCAAGTGGAGATTCTACATCTGCGTTCTTCCAACGAACAGCTTTACTATTTCTTCGAATTACTTCCCCCAAATAAGCGCCCAATTCCACAGCTTTCGTTTCGGTATCTTCGTTAAAATATGATTTTGTCTTCGGTTTGGAAGACATAATTGTTTTCGAAATATAGGATTCTACATTCTCCAAACTTTGTACTGAATAATCCAGATCAATACCCAGCTTATCAAATTCGTTGACAAAATTCTGTGCGAATAATATGATTTGTAATTTATCCATGTGCAGTTTTTATTTAATCGAGAACAATCTATCACTTAAAACTAAAATAAACCAATATTCATCTTTAGACATGAATCGATAGGATGCTTTAATATTGCCAAAACATAGAGGTAGTAACAGAGATAAATGAATGAAGTAATTATAAGTACAATCTTGTCAAATCTTATCGAGAACACACTGAAATTGCCCTACTTTTCTGTGTTTGCGCTGTCATCTATTATCTTGAACAGAATCTTTTGACCTCTGTGTGAGCCTAAGTCCATATCGATGTCTATCCATTCAAATCTTGACCAAATGTCAATAAATTATTATCTGGATCAAGCAGTGCAAACTCTTTTTGTCCCCATGGTTTACTTGCTAACTTTCCATTGGGATGAATAGATACATTTCTATCGATCAATGCTTGATAAAATGCTTCAATATCATCTGTTCTAATGTACACCTGCCCGTAATTCTCCTTAGGATCTAATCCATTAAATTCAAAAAAGTGGATTTCAATGTTGTCGTACTTTACCATTAAATATCCTTCATAATCTACTTTTCCAACTTCTTTGAACCCTAACTGATTGATGTAATACGCTCTAGTAGTATTTTTGTTACGCATTGGCAACTTTGGATGGATATAAGTTAACATAATTTCTTTTCATTTTTATTTTATCAATCTCTTCATTTTGCTATAAAGCACCGAATTGACATAGATCTGACTCCAATTAATCACCTTTATTGAATAGCCATTCCCGATTCTTACAGGTACAATTGACCCTCATCTACATTTGGTCTTGTAATTTTAAAATCATACTGCACTATTCTTTCTATACAACAATTTACTTTCTCACGAAACAGTATAATTCTAACTTTCAATATATCTATCCGCATCATTAAAATCAAGCCAATACGGCAAATAAAATCGAATAAATCCAATTGCATTCCTTGATGTAAAATTACTAGTAAACCCAGCCAATCTTGTCTTCGAATTGATATTTGAAAAAGCGACCTTCAATCTTCCCAATTCTTCCTCTCTAAAAACTTTAAATGCGTAAACAATGGTTTTCATGACCATAAGATCATTAGAATCAATTAAGTCCATCTGGATAGAGTCAGGATTATCATCCCCTGGTAATGGAAAGACCATCTCTTGAAAGCTGGTATCTATATATTTGATTTCTACCGCTAACTCCGTATCCTGATCAAAAGTCAATTGGTCATAAATAGCTTCAAATAAAAGGTCCTGACCTCTGTTTACGGATTGGTTAATTATAATTCCTTCCTTGCATGTATGATCAGGTCTTTTGGGATGAATATTCACTCCATACAATCCCACCTTTTTTTTATTGATATGGACTTCAATTGTTCCGCTACTCTTGTCCATTATATTAGACCTAAAGTCTTTGTATAACACATACTCTCCGGATTGTAATCCTTTGATTTGATATAGTTTATTTCTAGAAAAAAGACGTTGAACCCAATTTTGGGTGTTGTAATGGTATTTTCTAAACTCGATATCTTGAACCGTGTCCGTAGGGTTATAGATCAGTGCTTCATGACTTCCGATTCCATCTTCAAATTTCCAATACTCCATAATGACAATTTCCTTGGAATTTAATCCTACAAAAACTGTTCTACTCCATGCAGAAGTGATGAAAAGTAAAGAAAGAACTACTAAAAGTAACTGTCGCATCATGCTAGTTTCTGTATTAGGTTTAAGATAGGGATAATAAACGACTAAGGAAGGAGGATCATTTTTTTCTACCAATCAGAGGCCGTAATTTCGACCAAATTACCATCGGCTATCGCCATTTCCAAGCCCGTAATAATTTTAGAGATAGAATTTAAAGACCATGTATAATCGAATAAGACTCTGTCAAACCTGTGCTCATCCATTTTTACTTTGGGTTCAGCAATTTTGATCGTTGCCTTTTTTGAGAACAATCCAGATTTTGATTCATTGGACTTTTTTATTTCCTCTTGCATTTCTGAAATTTGCTCCAACAAACCGCTTCTATATGATTTCAACTCGCTATGGAAAGATTTAATAACAGATGATCTTATTTTAATCCATACTTTTTTCAATTCCTTAGGATCTTGAATATTCGATGTCACGCTGGCATAGCCTTCTGAAACAGACATGCTTTCTTTATCAAAATACACTTTCATAATCTCAATTTGATGCTCCGTAAATTCCCCATAATTCGAGGGATCAAATGTAGCTCCACCATCATTTAGTAATCCATAAATAAAACCGTCTGCTCTACCTTCCAAATCATATTTTTTAATAAATGACTTGTCCTTGGTATACATTGCTATTTTGCAATTGGTTGATACGCCCATGAGTATAATTTATTGATAAAAAATTTAAATTTTAAATTCGATTAATATAAGAAATTTGAGCATCTTGATTGCCCTGAAAAAGAGTCTCTGAGTTCTGTGATATCAAATCGATTCATTTCGTCTTTTTATTCAAGAGTTTACCACGTCCATCGTACACATCGAAACTCATATCAGGTTTTATCCCTATAGCTTTTACAAATATGGATTTAGCTGCTTTGATGTCAGTTTTGTCTTTATATGTTTGGATACAATCCCGCTCAAGACAAATTTCTTGATAAATTGGTTCAGAAATAAATCGTTCATTATTCAAGCTCAATTGTTTGTAAAACATTCCATCTTCCGCAGGCAAATAGGTGATTATCCGCGCCGAATTGTGCCCTTTTGGCTTTTCAATTATCTTTCCTAAAAACGGACTGCCTTCTTCTTTTATAAGTTGCAACAAACATACGATTCCATCCATTTTAGTGAGGGCAAGTTTATAGCCCCCATCTTTGTAATTATTTAATTTTGGAATGCTTGAAAATGAAATTGGAGAAATACTATTGCCTTGATGATCATATACATGAATGACTCCATTTGCATTTGTACCAACAAAGACGGGATGTTCATGGCAAAGTGTGCGTACATGAATTAACTCTTCCTCAATTATTTTTATGCCCAAGCTATTTATAATATGGTACTGATCGTCTTTTGTCTCACAAATAAATAGGTTACATGACTCTTTGATGTCTTTATACTTTGCAGCAACCATGGTCTCACCACCTTCTGATTGCAAACCAAATAATCCATTCTCATTGATAATTTGAATTGTGCTGCTAGAAGACACAGCATTGGATTCTTGTCCACAAAGCATAAATGGAAAAATGAAAAGTATAAGTATTTTTTTTACCATGGTATTCCTTTTAAAAAATTCATTTACACAATAAACGTACAAAACCCAGCTACGTGCATACAAACTGAGGTATTTGAATAATCCACTTCCCTACTCATTTAACAGTTCAATGGCCTTTTGCAAGACAACATCCTCTCCTGAAAGCACATTGTCAATGGATTCTTTGAGCACAACATCGGGTTGAATACCATATCCCACAAACTCTTTACCATTCGGGTAAGTATCTTTTTTAGTGCAAATTCTTGCGCTACCTCCACCTGGTAATCGGATAAACATAGGTTGTCCCGTACTACCAAACGTAAAATCTCCCATCGTCTTGCCCAATGCAATACTTTCGGCAGCAATTAAAAAATCTTCCGCAGCTGATGCGGTATTGTTTCCAATCAAAATCATCACCTCAAGGTTTTTAAGTTGATCTTTAGTGGAAATCAAGGTATCTGGTGATGCCTCGTACCAAAAATTTTCTTCATAGGTCAACTTGGCTTCGATTTCCCATTCGCTAAGTGATGCAATGGGTTCTTTGATCCCATCTCCCCAAGCTTTAAAGGCGGCCTTGTGTTCTCGCGTCTGCCATTTTGAGGTAATAATCGGCTGATCAGAAAAGTAATCTAGTATTTGGTATCCAAATCCCGAATTTCCACCTCCATTATCTCGAAGGTCAATGACCAGTCTATCAATCGATACCAAACTGTCCAAGTAGGATTCAAATTGATCCACTACCCGTTGATTACCAAATGAATTGAGGGTAAGAATACCCACTCCCTCTTGTTTCTTATAACTTGTCAAATTCCAATCCTGTTCCTCTTTCACCCAATTTACATTCCCTTTTCGCATTTGAGCTGAAAATGGAACATCAACTCCTTCTTGATTCCTAAACGTCATATTCAAGTTTGTACCATTTTCTCCTTCAATGACTGCCAATAATGCTTTATTCAATTTAATATAATCTGTGGAGGCAGATATATACGGTAAAATGTTTCGCTCCATATATTTTGATATAGGTTCGTTTTCCACTTTAATCAACTCGTAACCCAATTGCAATGTTGATTGATAGGAAGTATCAAAATTAGTCAGAAAAATTCCATCTTCAAAAGCACTAAGCTCTATGGGTACTTGCCCTAGCTTCGAAGTCAGCAATGAAGGGGGATAGATATCAGTATGACCGTCGTTCAATAATGCACATACTTCAGAAAGCAATTTATAATATTCACTATTACTTTGATCCTTTTGAAAGTGAGGAATATATTCCAACAATACCTCATCCCAATCCAAATCAGGCACTTGATCAAAAAATGCAAAATTGTATTTTACTTCTGTCCAAAAGTCAACAAATCCAACCAACCGCTCTTGCGCATTCAAAACGCGATCGTGGAGCGGATAATAGATCTTGTCTTTTTCATGAATAAAATAGGAAGCGAGCAATTTAATATTTTCATTTAATGAACGTAACGCTTCGGAGAATTCTTCAATTTCCTGACTGTTCCACGTTTTGGGTTCCATATTCAGGAAAGAGAGTTCATGCTTAAAATTAAAAATGTACGCATCGTTTCTAAATGTAGCATTCAAACTAATGGGAAAGGAGTCCTCTAGTTTTAAATAGTACTTACCAAGTAACCTATTTTGAATTCCCGAATGCATACCGATAGACTCCCAAACTTCTTTCCATCGGTTTTCCATAATAGAATCGCGTTCAAAATATTCAACGAGTACAATTTCTCTACCTGAAGGAGATGAAAAGATCTTGCTATTTGGCAGGGTAGAAATTGTGTTGTTCCCAATTGTGGTATTCGATCCATCCGCAAGACTCAAGCCTCTAGATCGTAGCTCTTTTGAAAATGCTTGCCATTTATGCTCTTTCCAAACGGGAGACGAACATGATGAAACAAACTCCATAATTTGGTAGCCTGTTCTTAATGATTTAAATACCGAAAACCCTGATTGTTCCCCCAATTGTTTGGAGCAGCCGAGTAAATTGAGTGCCATTAGAATCAACAAGTACTTTCTCATTTTTGTAGTTGTTTTATCGTTAGTCTTTCTAAATTAGGTCCTAAGCCACCTACTAAATATAATGAAATGATTCGTTATGTTTATTGATACACCCGAATGTAATCCACCACTAGGGCACTTTCAACAAATTCAGGGTCAATATCTGGCTCTATCGCTATATTCAATAAAAAATAATAATCGGAATCGTACGGCCAAGTATCCATATTTTTTTCTGAGGGTGCATAAGTTAAATGAGGTTTCCCATCCACACTAAACACCATCTTCTCAGGTGACCATTCTAGTGTGTAAATATGAAAATCATCGGAAGCATTTACGATTTTTTGTTCGCCTACATTCTCTACTTTATATCCATAACTCGATCCATTATGCACCGCACTGGATACAAAATCTTGATTCTTTCCCCAATGTTCAAGAATATCTATCTCTCCACAATTTGGCCATTTCACCGTTCCAAAACCTTTATTATCCCAATAGGCTCCATCTTCATCAATATTCTTACTCAACATCCAAATGGCGGGCCAGGTCCCTACCCCAGTGGGTACTTTTGCACGCACTTCTACACGACCATAGGTGAATGAAAATTTTGAATTTAATCGAGCAGAGGTGTAATCTTTTACATGGCCTTGTTCCTCCAATGTTTCCTTTTTCGCAACCAAGTGTAAATACCCATCTTTCACAAATGAATTGTCTTCTTTATCCGTATAATGTTGAATAATTCCTCCCCACCAACTGCCTCCTGGAGGCAATTGCGTCTGATGAAACCACTTTTTGCTATCTATGGCACCTTCCCCGTCAAATTCATCCGACCATATTAAATTTGTGTAATCAGAACTCTTGACTACTTTTGGAGAATCTATAGATGCCCCTTGTGAAAATACCATACTACAAGTTGTTAAATATACACACAGCACCTTGCCCATTAATCGTTTACATGTCATCGCAATCTAATTTAGATTTGAAATTTTGATACAAATATTTTTAAAGTGATAGCCTAAAGGTATACCTATAGACGAACTTCAATAATAAATATTTTCTTTTAAATTCATGACAAGTTTGTGAACTAACTTCTTCTACATTTGAAAATAATGTATTCTTTCAAAATGGCTATTAGAATGAGATCTACTTCATTTGAACTTTACATTTTGAGTAAATACTCATTTCATGGTGTTTCCGACTGATGAAGTCCTGAGGTGATAGAACACATCAAGTATCTTATTAAATTGCACAGGATTATGGCTCCAAGGAATATGTCCGCTTTGTTCTATGATGTGCAACTGTGCCGTTGGATATCTTTCTATTAATTGATTCCTACTTTCACCATAAACATCCTTTTCCCCATACGTTATACAAATTGGAAAAGAAGGGTTTGGTGTAACTGATAGTGGTGCATACTTTAGTATCTCTTTGCGAGTTTTATTGATTGGAGCTGCAAAAATAAAATCAAGCTCCTCTTCATCTATTTGAGTTTCAATCCAGCCTCTGTCATACATAGCATATACCAACTTAAACAGCTTTCGATATGCGTTTGAACTGCCCAAATTTCCCAACAAAGAGTACCACCCCATTTTAAGCCACTCCATATGGGTAGCCTTTTTTCTATTGAAATTAAAAACTTCCATTTCGGTTTCTTTCCACGTTTTATTTGTTCCGGAACTTGGACTACAGAGGAATAAGCTTTTTACCATTGAAGGGCATTTATCTGCAAATAACTGGGCATATAAACCGCCCCAGGAATGTCCAAACAGATGAAAACTGTCCAACTGAAGATACGTGGATATGGCATGAATATCAGATATATAGTCCTCTATGGTAAATGAATCATTACTACACACCGATTTCCCCGTTCCTCTTTGTTCAAAATAAACCAACTGATATTTTTTATGCAATTCTTTTACAATTGGTTTCATAGCATTCGGTACTCCAGGGCCACCATGTAGCAAGAAAATAGTTTCGGCTCCTTTCCGTTCGTACATTGTGACACTCAATTGGGTCTCATTATTTTGAATTCGAAATTGACTACATCGATTTTGTATTGAACCTTGATTCTCCACGATGCTGGAATCAGTATACTTTGATAATTCGTTCTTTTTGAGCGGTATTAAATTCGCAGTTGTCATACGTTTATATTTTATCATTTATATAATTAATGTATGAATCAAAGTTCCAACTAAACTTTCACCCTTCCATTAACAAATGATAAAATCGAATTATCTCGAAAGCTTGCTTCGTAATCGGCTCAGTGATATATTGGTTATGCCTAGATAGGAAGCAATATCGGTGTGCGGTATTAAGTTTTCAAGCATGGGGTATTCTTCTCTGAAAATCAGTAATCTCTCTTTTGCTGGTAAGGATGCCAATGCAATTTCCTTATTTACTTTTTTAGACAATTCATTTTGCAAAACAGTATGCCCAAACCTTCTAATTTCTAGATTTTGAATCATCAATTCTTCAAATTTATGGGCATTTATTCTGGCTATTTTAAGGTCTGTCAATGCCTGAAAATTTAAAATCGATAATTCTTTCTTTGTTCTTGTGGTATATGGAGATAAGGTTGAATTTGTAATATAAAAACTCAAGGTCACTGTTTCTCCTTCAGGGTTATATAAAAAGCTTCGACAAATCCCATCCAGCAAAAAATATTCATTAACGTCTCTCTTATTTTTTCGGATAAAAATCTCCCCCTTTTGGATCGTCTTCATCTCTATATATTGCTCAATGTCTTTTATCGACTGAGCTGAAACTTGGACAACAGAATTTATTATTTGATCTATCAAACGGTTCTTTCTTTATATAGTTAGTAAACTTACAGTAAAATAAACAATTGCTATTCATTCCTATAGATTAGTACTGCCTTTTTTAGGAAATAATAATCACATAAGTTCACTGAGTTGTTTAATGTGTGTTGGACCAATTCTACAGCATCCACCAATTATAGAGGCACCTAATTCTATCCATTCCTTTGTTTGTTCCACAAAAATTTGAGGTTCTGATAAGCCATGCCATGTTTTACTTTTTGCATGGTAAACTTCTCCCGAATTAGGATAGACAATAATTTTGTGTTCACCAACACATGCTTTAATGCATTGAATAATGCCTGAAATGTAATTCGGATTGGTACAATTCACTCCAATCGCCACCAAACCTGTATGATTGACAAAAAGAGCTACTGCATCCTCAATCTTTGTCCCATCGTTTAAATGGGCAACGTCCTTACAAGAAAAGGACATCCAAAATGGGGTATCTACGTCTTCTAATAGAACTGAAAGCACAGCAGCTTCCTGATAACTGGGAATCGTTTCACAGGCTAAAATATCTGCGCTAGAATGATCAAAAAGTCTAATTCTATCGCTATGAAAATCCTTCAAAACTTTATCTGTTACTCCATAATCACCTCGGTATTCTGATCCATCCGCCAAGTATGCTCCGTACGGACCAATACTCGCAGCAATTAGAGGTTTATCTTGTATTATTCTTTTATCCAAAGCGGATTGAATTGCCTCTTCAGCCAGATAAATGGATTTTAACAATAAGCGTTCAGCTTCAATCTGGGAATATCCCATGTCAATTAATCCGGGAAAGGATGCTTGATAGCTTGCTGTGGTAATACATTGCGCTCCAGATTGAATGTATAAAAGATGGGCCTGCACAATCGCATCCGGGTTATGTTCTAAAAGATGTGCCGTCCATAGTTTGTGATGTAAATTACACCCCATATCTTCCAGCACATTAGAAAGACCGCCATCAATAATGAATGGCTCTTTTCGATTTAAAAATTCATGCATATCCCATTTATTACATTCATTCTATAAAGATGATACAATTCGTTATATTAAATGATAACCTTTCACTTTCAAACTAAGAATTCTAGAGTCTTATATTGAAGAGAAATCTAATTCTTAATTCCAGGCTAGCTCTTTTCTTTGCTTCCAATAAAAATCAGAATCTACCGCTAATTCTCTCAAAATCGCTACATCTTCATCTTTCAAAGTAAATTGATTTACTTTCAAATTATCAGAAAGATGAAGTTTGTTAGCTGCTCCACTGAGTACTCGAAAAGCTGGAATACTATCCATACAAAAACGCAGTGCAACTGCATCTACCCCTACGTTATACTTTGTAGCAAGTCCATTCATATGCGTGTAAGCAGTTGTATACGATTGAAATTTTTCATTTGGAAATACTCGTCCATTTGCCAATGCTTCTTTTATAACCAATTTTATATTTGTCCGAGCAATTTCATCAGCTACAGTGGCAAGGCTTTGTTCAAAAACATTGTAGGTGACTTGAAAAACAGTAAACAATGCTGTTCCGTCCACTTCAATGTCCATAGCTTCTTTTAACACTTCCACCTGATTACTTCCAGAAGTAGAAAGTCCCATTTGCAAACCATGTTCATTTTTTAATTCAGCCAATCGATGGAGCACCTTTTTATTTTTTAAGACCCCTGACTCAAACGTAGCTGAGTGAATTTGATAGGTGGTCAAAAATGGTAAAAGTCCTTGCGAAATCTCCCATTGTTCATTCAACTTTTCTATGGAATGTTCTTTAATTTCATGAACTACAGCATTGGGGTCAAAATTCGCTACATAAGTATAGCCCCACTTTGTCGCAATCTCTATATCTCTCTTCCCACTATTTATTGCCCAATCCTTGAGCATCTCTTCAGCCATACCATATCCAGGAGCCGTATCAAAATATCGTATTCCTTGCGCATAGGCTGCATCCAATATATCAATCCCCCTTTGTCGAAATACGTCTAATGTAAACGCAGCTGATTTTTCTTTTTTAATATTGATGTATACAGGACGACCAATAGCTGCTGTTCCCAAACCAATTTGAATTTTATTCATTTTCTACATCTCCATTTGATTAATTTACGACCTTTCTTCTAATTACAACTTTGCCCTCAAATACATCATTATGATGCTTATGAAAAAACGCTGCGCACTATTTTTGAAGCACAATTTTTTCTATCACCGATTCCAAAGAGAGTCGATTGGTCATCTTAATATAGTACACTCCATTGGCAAATTGACTAAGGTCTATCGTATTTACTTGTTCTATTCGCAATAAACGTCTTCCATTCATATCATACACTGACAATGTGAAATCTTTCTTTTCTTTTACATCAATGAAAATAATTCCACTCGTCGGATTTGGATTGATATCAATCAGCTGGCCATCCAACTCATGAATAGAAGTAACCAAATCATTTCCATCACAATCCTCATCTACCCCATTATTGGCAATTTCAGTAGCCCCAGGATAAGTATCAGAATTGGTGTCGTCACAGTCTTCTGCTATTCCATACCCATCTAACTGCACATGCAAAGTACAAAATTTTAATCGACTTGATTCTCACCTCATTTAATGATGATGATTTAAACAACTAACATCAGCAATAAATATTAGATTTGCTTTTGCATAAGCACTATGATTCAAATTTTAGATCCACGCTCAATTTCACTTGAAATGAAAAAATATTGGTATTTGCTTTCTTGTATTTTGTTTTTTTACGCCTGTGATAGTGGAAGTGATCCTGATAATTCTGACAACTCAAATCTACCCAACATCCTACTAATCATTGCAGATGATATGGGAAAAGATGCCACTTCAGGCTTCACAGAAGGGACGATCAAACCCAACACTCCTCATTTGGATCAACTAAAAAACGATGGATTGACCTTTACTAATTTTTGGGCCAACCCCACGTGCTCCCCTACCAGAGCATCTATTATAACGGGCAAATATGGCTACCGAACAGGCGTAAAATGGGCAGGCGATGAACTCGACTCTTCAGAAGAAATTTTACACCAATACATTACGAGCAACACCAATGATGCCTATGCTACTGCCCTCGTCGGAAAGTGGCATTTATCGGGAGAAACCACAACCATTAATCCTGAATCATTTGGTATGGACTATTATGCAGGACTGGCTCGTGGAGCAACTCAAGATTATTACATGTGGCAATTGTCAGAAGATGGTACGACCTCCTTACAAAATGATTACATCACTGAGTCATTTACAGATCTATCCATTAACTGGGTCAACCAACAGTCCAAACCATGGTTTTTGTGGTTGGCTTATAATGCTCCTCACACTCCTTTTCATGTTCCTCCCGCAGATATGCACTTTCAAGGAGACTTGCCAGAATATACCGACGATCTCGATCCCATGCCGTATTACATGGCTGCCATAGAGGCTATGGATTTCCAGATTGGTCGTTTATTGGATGCTATTCCTGCTGACCAACTAGAAAACACATTGATTCTATTCATGGGCGACAATGGCACTCCTAATCAAGTAGCCCAATTCCCATTTGACAGCAACAAAGCAAAAGGAACATTGTATCAAGGAGGGATTAATGTCCCTCTATTTGTATCTGGTGCAGGTGTAGAACGCAAAGGCGAGGATAGCAATTTGATTATAAGTACAGATTTATTCAGTACCATTGCTGAAGTAGCTGGAGTAGAAGAAAATAGTACAAATGATAGTCAGAGTTTTCAATCCTTGTTCAGTAATTCGGGTTCAAATCGTCCCTACCAGTATTCTGAAATGAACAGTGAAACCAGAGATCAATGGTCCATTAGCAATGGATTATATAAGTTGATTGTTAATGCCAATGGGAATCAGGAAATGTATAATGTCTCCTCAGATCCTTACGAAAATGTTGACCTACTTCTTGGTCAATTAACAACTGAAGAAGAATCATCTAAATTAGAACTCGAAAAAGAATTGGATAATATAAGAGATTAATACAAATCCCCATACACCACATACTTCCCTAAAAATCATCAATATCTAACTCTGCGAACCTTGCGCATACCTTAGCTTTCTTTGCGTTTAAACCCGTCAACATCCAACCCACTGAGTCCATTCTTCTCTTCAACCCCGCTCAAAAAAGATTAGAATCAAGATTGTTTGCCCTGTGACTAAAAAAGTAATAGTTTTAAAATTAAAATCCTGAGAATGGAAAATAAAGTCACGCTCTCTCTAATTATGGTAATCTTATGCATAAGTATTGTTGTGTATAACATCAACCCAAATTTATCGCGCAGATTATTACCTCCCATTCCCTCTTGTTTCGAAAGTCCTCAGGAAAAAGAAATTGCTAAAAAAAATTGCCTCAGCCAAATTGACACTACACATCAGCTGCCAGCTTTTGGATGTGGCAATTGGTTCTATTCTATATTAGATACTGAACGGATATTACAAATTCGATTTCCTGCAACAGACCAATTCAATACATGCTCACCCTTTACCATAGATTCTGTCTTTCAACAAGACTTGTATTTAATCAAATTTCCGAAAGGGAAGGCACACCTGCAAAATAAATGCACTTGCTTAATTAATGATTCTGCTCCACAGCCAATTGAATCTTATAAAATTGTAACTGGCGAATTAATTATCGCAGGAAGTCCATCTCCAAAAAAGACCTACAATGACCTACCACTAAAAACCATTTGGATAGACCAAGCAATTTTTCGATCAGAATCAGGGTCAATTGAGAAAGTTGAAAATAAACTTTTATACAAAGTAATCGATATAGGACCAATAGGCTAAAAAAACATACAACTCCCCAATTTATTAATTCTCCTCCAAAGCCGTTATTAAAAAAACTAACCTCGCGCATACCTTGGCGTCCCTAGCCTTTAACCCGTCAACTAAATTCATAAAGCTTCACTATCTTTTCCATCTTCCTACACGCCGCTAACGCGTTCCTTCCTTTGTCGACTATCGTCGCCACTCTTCGAGATCAGTCAGTCTTAATCTCTCCCAATCTCTCAAATCTCTCAAATCTCTCCAATCTTTTCCAATCTTTCCCATTCTCCCCAATCTCCCCAATCTCCCCAATCTCCCCAATCTCTCCAATCTTTCCAATCTTCCTTCCCCCCTCTTAATTCAGTTCAACCGCAAAACATTTAGTCTGCCTCTCCTGTTGACTCGCCTCCAAAGCCATCGAGATATCATTGATCAAATCCTCAAAATGCTCTACCCCAACTGATAGCCGCACCAATCCTTCCGTGATTCCGATTTTTTGCTTTAATTCTGGGCATAATCCTGTATGTGTCATTGTAGCCGGATGCTGTACCAAGCTCTCGGTACTCCCCAGACTGACGGCCAACTTTATGAGATTCAATTTATTTAAAAATGAAAAAGCACCTGCTTCTCCCCCTTTAATTTCAAATGCAATCATCGCACCTGGAGCAGAATATTGTCGCTTGTAAATTTCATAACTTCTAGAATCCCTATCCAAACAACCTAAGTAGTGCAGTTTTGAAACCATGGGATGATTTTCTAAAAACTGTGCAATCTTTTGAGCATTTCGTGCCTGTTGCTCCATTCGCACTTTCAACGTTTCCAAACTTCTAAGTAATAACCAACATGTGTGGGGACTCGCCATATTCCCTAGGAAAGTTCGCAAAACTCGTACTCGCTGCATCACTTCTTCATTACCCAGGACTGCACCTGCGATCAGGTCACTATGCCCTCCAATATATTTCGTAGCAGAATAAATGACCAAGTCAGATCCATGATCCAATGGGCTCGACCAAATAGGTCCCATGTAGGTATTGTCACAAGCTAAGTATACTTTTTTGTCCTGTGTCCCGAATCGGTCGGCAATTTCACGACACATAGCAATGTCTATCAATTCATTAGTGGGGTTGGCAGGCGTTTCAATATAAATCATTGCAAGTTTATCCGAATATCCACTTTCAATCAATAATTCTATGACTTCTTCTTTCGTTTGGTCAGGTCTAAAACCAATGGAATGAATACCGATATCTTTCAAAAAATGATTTATAAAATGATCAGTTCCTCCATAGGTCGGCAAACTGTACAAAAGCACGTCTCCGGGCTTAAGAAATTCCAATAAGACTGTACTAATTGCTGACATTCCACTCTCAAATACTGCACATTTATCGGCCTTGTCCCACAAACACAACCGGTCTTCCAAAATTTCTAAATTTGGATTATTGATTCTACTGTAAATTAATCCCAATTCTTCATTCTTTGCTTTTTCGCGCAAGCCATAGGCCACTTCAAAAAAGGCTTTCCCCTCTTCAGCAGTTTTAAATACAAATGTAGAGGTTTGGAAAATGGGTGGTTTGACCGCACCTTCTGATAATTCAGGCTTGTAACCATGAGTCATCATTAAACTTTCAGGACGCATATTTGACTTCATATGATATAATTTATACCCACAAAATTACATATTTCAGGAATATATACACACTAATACAATCAATACAGTATATATTCCTATATTTTTTATTATATTAGTACTTTTGACTATAATGAACATTAGCTAAGCCCGAGAAACGGAAATATTCCTACTATGAAATTGGACGCCACTGATAAAAAGTTACTCGAACTGTTACAAGCAGATTCAAAAGTGAATGTAAAAGAATTGACATCGCAATTAAAACTTACAAAAACACCTATTTATGAGCGAATACGCAGGTACGAACGAGAAGGATTAATCGAAAAATATGTAGCGGTTCTAGATACCTCAAAAATCGAAAACTCTATGGTCGTTTTTTGCCAAGTTTCATTGGAAAATCAAAAACTTGAAGCACTTAAGGATTTTTATAAAGCCGTAGAAAACATTCAAGAAGTTATGGAATGTTATCTCATGGGTGGAGCCAATGATTTCCTTTTAAAAGTAGTCGTAAAAGATCTACACGCTTATCATGAATTTTCCTCTGGAATTCTTGCCGCTCTTCCATACGTCTCTCAAATAAAATCGACGTTTGTTTTAAATGAAGTGAAGCGATCTTCGGTTATTCCTTTATTCTAAGTCTCTTCGTGATCCTAGCTGAACTTAATTCGTATTCAAGCCATCGAATGCCTTTCTTACGTGTGAAAGTTCTTTAATCTCAAGAGAAGTTTTGAAATACTCTATGGCTTTCAACGTATCTCCGATTGCCAAGCTATGAAACCCTAAGGAAGCATGAACATTTGGACTATCCTCATAATTTTCCCTATTCATCTCAAACAGCTTCAACGCCAAATCATTACGGTCAAATTTAGCAAATCCATAGGCCCATGAATTGATGTAGCTCTCAAGTGGTAAAACCGTATATCCCAACTCTTTGGATATCTCTCGATAATGCAATTTCAATTCAGCCACTAAATCTGGCTCATTGAGCCTCGGATAATAATACTCTATCATTTGGGGAAAGGTATAATACCGATATAAATACTTGAATCCTTCGTAAGTACCAAGAATTGGAATCTGGAAATGATTTTCATCAGTGTAAAAATCGTTTCTGTAATCCAATTTCATTTCTTGACCGGCTAGTTTATTTTTAAAAACCAATGTACTTTGCATGGTTTGCATCACTTCAGTGGTATCTATCAAGGCATCTTCTAATTCCATCCAGGACATGAGATTATTAGCAGTCGCGACATATAAGCTTTTTCCAGAATAGTCACCCCTAAGTAATGACTGACTTACTTCTTCTGAAAATTTCTGCTTATCCCAACTTAAAAAAGGGTCGATGGCAAGATAGTTTTGAAACAAGTGAGGAAACTTTATCAGTGTGTTCAAGGCAAACAATCCACCTAAAGAATGACCAATTAATACTCTATGATTTGAAGCGGGATAGGTTTCATTCACAAAAGGGATCAATTCTTTTTTCAGAAATAAGGCCATCTGATCTGCGCCTCCTGTTATGGAAAGACTTGAACTATCTCTACCTACCATAGCTTTTGTTGGGGTAAGATCTCTGTCCCGATTGGTGTTCACTACACCTACAACTAACATCTGAGGTACCATATCGTTGGCGCTGTATGGAGAACTCATTTGCTGTAGCATGCCTACAGTAGACATAAATTGACTCTCCCCGTCCATCACATATGCAACCGGATAATTTAAATTCTGCTCATCCATTCCATAAAACCCTTCAGGAACATAGACGAAAACTTCTCTTTCTTCGCCTAGAACATCAGAATAGAGAACAACCCTCTCTCCTATTCGAATATCACTATTCTCAGGCATTGTATTCTCTTCTTGAGGTGTAGGTGCACAAGAGACAAATAATAACGAAATCACGATATAGACTAAAAGTCTCATACTCATATTATGAATTTATGACATGTGTAAATGACTCTGGTATACTGTATTTATCTTTTAACTCCGAAGGTAGATTCAAAATTTCCTCATACATTACTTGAAGCCCTTCTAAAGATGGCTTGCTGTCCAACACCACTTTTTGTTCTGCAACAAATTCTGTTATATCAGTAACCTCTTCAATAAATTCGTCATTAAATTTTTGCATTATGGACCCTTTCATACCTATTTGAACTGCCCGCCGGTCCAGTTTATTTCCTCTTGGATCGTGATCAGGATCCCATTGTATCCGCACCTCACTCTCACCCAAGGCCTCTTTCCATGCTTCATGAGAATCATATTTATCCGCTTGATAACTCGTATATACTCCTTCATTTAGTAATTCCAAAAATCCTTTTTTTGACATTTTAATTGCCAAAATTCGCTCTTGATTAACTTTTGTAGCCCACCCTGCTCGATACATCATCCACAAGAAATTGGGCTTGATCCAGGTCATTCTAGAAAAACTATAGTGGTTTCCTCCAAATTTTTGGTTGGCGACCGCATACTTGGCTATATTTGGATTATACGCTTGATAAACGATTAAAGAATCATTCTTTTCCTGTCCTACAATCCAATTTCCAGATTGAGGTAATTTTGTTTCATAATCGATATAAGCTATCGTTTTCAAATTCATTTTATTGGTTTATAACTCTAAAAAAATGGTGCAATAGATGTGACATGTGTGCATCATTTCGAAACACAAAAGTAGAACAATTTCTGAAAATTGATTGGATTACATGAAAACTGAAACAAAACATTAACGAACTACCGTCACGTCACCTACTTTTTCAATGGATTTAATACCATTGCATTGATTAGCAGAAATCTTAGTTATATAGACGTATACCCCTGGGACAACTTCCCTTCCATTAACTATTCCATCCCAGCAGTTTTCTATAGCATTTGATTCGAACATCTTATTTCCCCATCGATCAAAAATGATTTGATTATACGAAAGCAAAGAGACACTTGGATCCAGCACCGTTTGAAAACAATCATTGACATCATCTGAATTGGGCGAAAAAATATTGGGTAGGTATACTAAATCCTCAGAAAATACAGAAGATACTTCTACTTGAAAATTAAAAGTCTTACTAGAGCAAAAGTCAGAAACTATGAGTTGTACATCTTCTGATTGATTTACCCATTTTTCATCTGCTGTACTGCCATCATTCCACTCATATGAAAGTTCACCATAGTAAGATATGACATCTGGCCTCAATAATATGGGTTCTCCAAAGCATTCATTTGTTTCTACCGGTAAGTCCACAGTCAATTCATCAAACGAAACAATTTCTACCTCATAATCAGCAGTGCACAACGATGAGTCCTGAAGAGTCAATATATACAATCCCGCTGGCAAGTTTTCAAATACATCTGTGTCTTCAAAAGGGCCATTATTTAAAGATACCAAACTGTGGGCATTCTTATCTTCGATGACAATTTTTCCTTCTTCTGCGCCAATACATGTATTCTCCATAATTGAGGCCAGATAAAGTTCTTCTTGCTCCACTATTTCAAAAGGATAACCGTACTCACAAATGGTATTCGTTCTTACAAAAACGGTATAGTTGCCAGGAAGCAAATTTGCATCGGCACTCAATTCATTCCCTTCAGTCGAAATAATGCGTACTTCCACATCTGGATCTTCCAAAGTTAATGTAAGTCGTCCATTTCCCATTGCAAAACATGAAGCCTCGGTCTCGATTTCAACTTCTGGCTCTTCTGATTCTAGGATTTCAAATAGAAATTCAAAAATACATCCTTCTTCGGTCATGTAATATAGAATATGCTCCCCTGGAATTAGTCCATCATAACTCATTTGATTGGTAAAATCTCCATTATTTAAAGCTGTCAATACAGGATCATCAAATGAAAATATAATCTCTCCATTATTCTGTCCTTCACAAGAAGCTTTGATATTCGCTGCGTAAATTGGTGGAAAAACGGTCTCTATTATAAAATCTATCGAATCAATACATCCATCCACCGTCTGGATATATAGAGTGTGTGATCCAACGGATAAATCTTTATAAAATTCAAGGTTGTTCCAATTGTTTGTAACATCAATACTAAACAACAAATTTTCTGTGGTGGCATCAATAAGTAGACTTCCCGTACCTCCAATTTCACATGAACTATTTGTCTCTATACTGTATTCTGGTTCTGGATACACTTCAATGGTAAACATACGTTGGTAGGTACACATTGAACCATCCACAACATCTAAAACATACGAACCAGGAGATAGATTCTCATACTCGATTTGATCTGTAAATGTTGTTCCTCCATCCAAACTAAACGTAAGGTCTGTTCCTGATAGAACATCTATAAGCAAAGATCCATTTTCTTCACCTGCACATGTAGATAAGACCTCCAAATTTAATTCAGGTGAGGCAACTTGTTCCAAATTAAACTCCTTGATAAACAGACACCCTTGTGGACTCAAAATTTCTAATTCATAGCTTCCGACACCCAAATCCCCAAATATAGAATCTGACAACCAAGCATCATTTTCATCCATTCTAAATAAGAGACTGTCCATTGTATTCATGTGAATCAACAACATACCAGAAGGCGCATTTGAACAAGCATTTGTTATCTCCAAAACCACATCTGGTACCTGATATTCTTCGACAGATATATACACAATAGAATCACATATTCCTTCCAAGGCATAAATAACAGTATCCTGATAACCCGCAGCAAATTCCTCTCCATCGATTTCTACTGTCAATCCTTCACATACAAAATATACTTCGTCTGTGATCAATCCTTCACACTCTGAATCCACTGGAAAATTTACTTCTTTGGCCTCAATACAACCTTCATATATTAAAAGTGTATCCAATCCACCTCCCCCACTATAAGGCGTACTAGACAAATCAATTTTAGCGGTTAAGTTGGCATAATGTAGATTTTCAAAAGAGTATTCCCCATTCGCATTGGTAAAGCTGGTATCAATAGGAGTGTTTCCATTGCAAATAATGACTGGAATATTGGCCAGCAAGGTATCGACCCCATCAAATACACCACTACTATTTTCATCAAAATAAACAATACCTGAAAGAGATTGCTGTTCAGGCATTGTATTCAAGGTCAACATTTCAGATTTGGCACTGCATCCCGAGGAGTTCGTAGCTATCAATTCATAATCACCAGGACCATCTATTATTATTTCTCCGACCGTATTATCAACAACCGTGATTTCTGTTTCATTTTTTATTAATTGATAATCGTAAGAAGTATACAATCGAGTACAAACAGTAAAAGGAAAACAAACCTCATGGCATCCTCCCACCCATGGAGGCACCACTGAACGATTTCGAACTATTAAATTATTACTTCGAGCACTAGGACATCCTGAAGGTGAGTACGCAACTACATTTTTCTGTCCATAATCTATCGGGTTGATCGACGTACCAACTAACCCATTACTCCATACATAAATATATCCAGGAATAGGATCAACCACATACAAGGTAGCCGTTCCATCGGTACAGATGTTTGGTGTTGTAGATTCAATAACTGGAGCTTCTGGTAACTCAATGATATGAACAACAAAAGGAGATAAATCAACTGTACAGTCTAAAATAGTATCTACTGCTACTGCTGACATGGTGTACGTACCAACATCTAAATACGCCAATCCATTTTCATAATAATTGAGTGTTGGGCCCACCGAATTATCAAGGTCCCAAGTAAACTTAACATTTGGATAGCTTTCTGACTCAATAATAAAATGTTCTCCTTTGCACACCGTCATACTTTCATAATGAATGGTTGCTCCCTCAGCATCATCTCTAGTTGCCCCATAAATTCGTAACGATGTCAAATCTACTTCATTCACAATTGCTGAGCCTGGGACAAAAGAACATCCAGCGTTTGTAGTCACCATCACATCATAGTTTCCGGATTGGTTGACTGTAATCGACTGGGTGGTTTCCCCTGTACTCCAAAGATAATCTACACCAATAGGAGCGGTAAGTGTTGTATTGGCACCTGGGCAAATGAGAAAATCACTAGATGAAGAAATCGAGCCCAAATCCGTTTCATATTCTATATCAATGGTTTCTGTAAATGTGGAAATACAGCCTATTTCACTTTCCACAACTAAGGTAATCGTATAGGTACCTTCATCTACAAAAATATGTGTTGGGCTTTGCAATTTTGAAGTATTGTAGTACCCTGAATTTGGATCCCCAAAATCCCATCTAAACGATAAAGTAGACATTGATGTACTGGCATTAAATGACACATCAAAGCCTTTACAACCTAATTCAGGTGCTTCAAGGACCGCCGTTGGATTTGGACGAACAATAATTTGTTGCTCAGAAATGGATGCACAACCCAAATGGTCCGTCACAATTAATGTTATTGTATAGGTTCCAGGATTGTCATAACTATGGATCGGATTTACATCATTGGATAAATTTGTTGCACTCGTAGGATCACCAAAATCCCAACTGTATGTTTCTCCTGTGTACCCATTGATTTTATCCGTCAAATTTGTCAACTCAATGGTCTGCATAGGACATGCTTCTTCCACCTCAAAATCAGCTTTTGTATAGATAATCACTGTAGTCTGACCCGCTTCACAACAAATAATATCATCTTCTGAACCGCATATTGCTTCTGTTCCACTTACACATCCATCATTTCCTGTTGCAATAATGTTGTAAATGCCTACTCCAGAAAAAACATGGCTCACATTTGTTCCCTCAGCATAATTCGACCCACTAGCAGGATCATCAAAATCCCAAGTCAACATATCACTATCAATAATATTTGTAGCTTCGAATTCTTTTTCAAAACAATCTATATCCGTTGTATTAATAACAAGCGCATTCGCATCACAATCATAAAATGAATCACCACAACATTGAGACAACACTATTGTAGACGACTGAGCTTCACATCCAAATTCGTTGGTAACAATCACATAATAATATCCAAATTCATCTGTAGAGTAGCTCGATGCTGTATTCGAAACTAATACATTATTTCTATACCATGCATGTGAATGGGCCCCAGGGGGAGTAATTGCAGTAAAAGTGATGGGTGGATGAGGTTGACAAAAGGCAAGAGGTCCATCTACATCTATGAAGACTTCATACTCTTCAAATTCGTAAATACTGAATTCTCCACCATCAATACATTGATCGGGGGTATTGACCACTACGCTGTACTCTCCTTTCCCTAAGGATATTGAGGTTCCAGTCCCAATAAATACATCATTCTCATTAAAATAGTCAATGGTACTTCCTGAGGGTGCTACAACATACACATCCCCAGTACCATTTATACACACTGAATCTGGATACATCAAATCCAATTCGTAGGATACCACTTCTACATTGTATTCCACTTCTTGTCCGCAAATAGTAGCTTTGACAACATGGTTCCCAACCGCTCCCCAATAAATTTCAATGGATTTATTGGACTTTTGAAGTACCACTCCTGCATTATCTGGAATGATGGACCAAGCCACACTTACATTATTTATATTAGGAATGGAGTAAATAGCTTCGTTGGATATACAGATTCTGTCTTCTCCCATTACTTCTGCAGAGGAGTCATATAACTCAACGATCGATTCGCCTATACAGCCCGACTGCAAATCTATGAGTTGGGCCTCGATTTTACAAGGACCAGCGCTGACCCATAAATGATTCAATGTTTTTCCATTTATAGTATAGGTGGGGAGAGAGGCATCTCCATCAAAAACAGTCCAGCTTACCCCAAAACCAGAAGGTAAATTCGCGATCTCAAAAGAGGTGTTCACCCCTGTACAAATGAGGCCTTGCTGAACGATTCCCTCAGGTATAGGAGGAGGCAAATTAACAGTAAACTCCATGGTTCCTTCCGAATTACATGTCGAATTGGTAGGGTTAATTGCTGTCAATTGATAGTTTCCATTTTCAGTTCCAAAAAATGTAAACGTGGAAACACCATTATAATTCGTCACTGCTCCAGAAGGAGAAACGATCTCAAAATTCAATAACTCTCCATTTTGTTCTTCAACTGTAAAAGCATCGTTCAAACACCCATAAAAACCATCAGCTGATAAGCTTACGGGTTGTAATATCTGCACCAATTTTTCTGCTCTGCCACTGCACCCCAATGTGCAATTCTCATACTCTACTATAATCAAAACTTCATCGTAATAGGTTACATCTGGCCAATCTACCGTACATTTATTATCTCCTTGATACGAATAATGATATAAGGGATTCATGGATTCAGGTTCCATCAATGACCATCTATAACTTGTGCCAGCATACAACGGGATCGTGTAGGTATCGCTATCTAAATAACAAACGATATCGGGACCTTCTATTTCAGCAGTTGGACCTAGAATTGGAATAGTCACCTCAACAGACTCTCTACATGGAGAAGCATAACATCCTGGAGTGGATAATTCTACAAGTCCCTCTGATCCTTGTCCCCAGTCTATGGCTATAAAATAATCCGTTTCTCCCCCTCCGTCAGTAATTATGCCATCTCCTGAAATAGTCCAATAATAGGAATCACATAAATCTTCCGAATAATAGATAACAGATGTATTTTCACAGATGGTCCCTATACAGGTGATATCGGGTGATTCTCCCGCAACTACATGCACAATAATTTCATCTTTCATACTGCAATTGCATTCGTCTTCATCGTCTAACGAAACAGTATATTGTCCAGGTACATCAAAGTTTACTTCAATAGACTTCCCTCTTAATATCCTTCCATCTGATATTGTCCAAACTGGATATTTAGTGGGTCCAATATCGGAATCCAGGAAAACTGTTTCACCAACACAAACAGACAATTCTGATACTCCACCTTCCGCCTTAATCTGTAATGGATTACTCTCATGAACATTTATACCTTGAAATGTCACCAAGCTAAAACCACATTCATCTGTCGTAGTCAACTCTAATAAATCAAAGCCCTCTGATGTCCACACAACTTTAAACGTGTAGTCATCCACATCAATCACATAACCATTACTTATTTTCAATCGATCAATAGAAAATGGTTGATTCGCTAATGTAGTTGTCGTATAAGTATTCGGAGAAATGAACATAGGTGTTGTATCTCCTACACAAACTTGGTAATTCGATTCTCCATTATGCACCGGTACGGGATCTGTTGGTTTGAAAATGATAAAAATACCACACGTATTTTCTCTGACGAACCTAATATAATCGTGGCATGTTTTTGATGTAAATGTACCAGTACTAACTGCACCTGTACCTCCGCTCGATCCTATTTCAAAAGTTCCACTTGGAGGTATGGGTTGATTACTGTCCAAGAAAAAATAAAAGTAAGGATATTCGTAATATTCATCTTTACTGAACCCTCCATATGATTCATTGAAAAACGACATTTGGGGTAAGGCAGGTAGGCCACTCGGATCTTCTAGATATATTTTATTCCAACCAAATTTACAAATTTCAATATGGCTTGGATACTCTATATCCTGTCCAAATACGGAAGTACCCTGCCACAGAAACATATAGAATAAGACGAATAACAGCTTAAATGTGCACTTGGATTTCATTGGTTCATAGTCTTAGTCCATAAATATAGCAAAAATGATGCTAATCGTCTAACTGTAAGAGTCTAACACATGGCAATTCGCTGCTATTTATGTGATAACTTTGTCAAAAAATATCATTCTGCTTATTCTATATTAATTTTTTTCTTTCAGATTGTCTATCACCCTAATGTAAATACTGATTGATCTTCACCATTATCCATAAGTAAAACACCCGATTCCATTTCTTTAATGTACCCTATATCCTCTATTGTATCCAAATGTTCAAATCGAGTATTCCATATCAATAAATCAGTATTTACCTGAAAAGCGAAGTAGTTTCCTCCTTTTAAAAACAATATCTTTCTCATCTTATTCCCACGATTCTTCAACATCTTTTTGCCATCGATATCTTCTATGGTGGCCCCAGGTATTCTTTCTTTTATAAAGTAATCATTAGGAATTAACTCATGTCTTTCAAAATTGTTTGTGGTCCAGGCCACATACTTCCCATGATCTGCTCCTCCAACAATATAACTTCCATCTGGAGAAAATTGAAAAACATCCATCCCAAAATTATGATTGATATCGTTGTATAAATTCTCTTTATATCCTTTCATATAGGTAGGATGCGCCCAAAGGTTCTTTACTAACTTGCCCGTAGATAATTGAAATAATTGCGACTTGGTATAGTACCAACCTGAAAGAAATAGATCTGCTTTTAAACTGTAAGCATAATGGATACGGAAGGTGTAATATGCATTATTCGAAGGCATGAGATACTTTAAATCTCCTTTCAAGTCATAGACACTACACGCTTTTTTACGGCTTTCACATAATAGTAAATCCATTTCTGGAATGACATCAAAAGGTCTATCCTCTAAGTCAATTTTTTCTAACAAATTAAACGCTTCATCATAACGAAATAGTAAGTGGTTCCTATGATTAGAAGCCAATAACACAACTTCTTTTTTCTTGGGTAGATACTTTTGTGCATAAATAGAAAAACTAGAATCTCTCTTATCCTTCTTTGTCAATTCTACCTCCAAGGGAATGACCTCCCCGTCACGAATGAAGAAATTATACCAAAACACCCCTTTTAGAGCAGTACATTTATTAATACATTCACCAGAAATATGATCCATACCGGTCAATTGATGATGGTATAAAACTTCTCCCTCTACATTATGAACAATCACACTGGCATCCCCTCGAAATTGGTAATAGGTATCATTAATCTTTTCATATCCTAATATACCACTTGACGATTTAGAAATAGAAAATACTTCTTCCAACTTTACTCCTGTTATCGACGTTTTTATTTCAACTCCTTTTTTAAATTCAAACAATTCAAAGGCTTCTTCCCAAATGGGTATACTTTGGTCAAATCGCGTATTAATTTCATTCACCCTCTTGTTGTAATTGTCTATGGACAACTTTTTCTCAGCCAGTGATTTGTATTCTTTTTCAAGTACTGCAGATTCCCAAACCTCCAAAAGTCTTATATTCTCATTTTTAGCAAGATCCACCTTTCCATAAAACTCGAGAAGTCGGACATAGTCTAAATGATTGGGAAAAGGTCTATTTTCATATATGAGATGAATATCACTGAGTAAGTTGAGATTGGTAACCATTGCTTGGAATCCATCATCCATCATTTCTTGGAATTGAATCACTTCTCTACGTTTTACTCCTCCTATGGCCCTGCTTACATACGATTTAAATTGTTGGGCTTTAGTAGGAGTATAAACATCATCTCGACCAATTTCATCTATGCTGATGACTTTCTTACATTGGAAGTTGTTCAACCTGTGATAGATTCTCGATTTATGGTGGTACTCTTTTTCACTCCACTTTTCAAACTTTGGACATTCAATAGTAGATGATACAGAAAAGAGCAACAATAACTCATTCGATTTTTCATCATATTCAATGGAGGCACCTTGCCCACTAAGACCTATGATTTGTTTGAAATTATTTTGAGTTTGAGTGAATCTACCTTGAGTTTTTACATACTTATATCCAAGTGGAGACAAAACGGATTCCACTTCTGGAATTACAATTGATTGAATTAATTTCTTTAAGCTCTCTTTTTTAATCATATACAATCGTTTTTCAGATATTTTATTTTCTAGTAGATGGAGTTTCATTCATTTCTTCTTCTAATTACTATAGATTATGTAATAATAATTCCGTCCTAAAAATAGACTAAGAAGATGGCGTTGTCGTCGTTGGAAACACATATCGAAATCCTAGCCCCACACTCCTATTCAACCAAGTATAATTATCGGTGGATTTAAAATAAGTTGTAAAACGTATTTCTCTTGAAAAGCGAATAAACAAACTTACACGGTTGATCAATAGACTATACCCAACTCCTACTCTTGCACTTGGAACAAATCCTTTTACATCCTCTCGGAATGATACAGAATAATTCATAATATCGCCTTCTCCCTCTCTTTTCATTTCATCACTATTGGCATCAAGCAAAAATAAATTTTGAACTTCGGACTCAAAATAAAATCCACTTGCCGGTTTGCTGAACCAATACGATAATGCGACCCCAGTCTTAATAAAAGAGATTTTCTTTCTTTTCTCAATAAACGTTCGATCCTCTAAACTTCCTCCTATAGTTCTAATTTGTCTTTTACCTAAAGTATGTAATGAACGGGCATAAGCAACCCTTGGACTTAAAGTCAGTTTTTTGTGTATTAAAAAGGAATATCCCACTGAAAATTGCGCAATCCCACCATAATTACTTTCATAATCATAACTGTATTCCGTATCTCTATAATCGTCCAAAAAAGCTGAATTACTGATCTCAAATTCAATTGCCTTGTACTGACCACTCATTGGAGTCATTATTCCCACCATCACAAAAAGGCCTACTATAATTTTTAAAGAACTCAAATAATACATTTTGATAACATTAGATTTAAAAATAACGCGTTACATCCTATTGGATGGGACTATATACATATCGATACGCTCTATAAATTCCTTGTCCATTTTTATTCTCAAGGTATCGTTCACTTCTTATCAGTACATCTGTATGGTTAAAAAAGCTTTTAAAAAAGTCTACTTCAAAAATCGATATACCAGAAGGATTTACTACACATTTAGAATCAATCGAATGGTCGTGAATATACAATGTTTCTAAGGTTGACTTATTTGATTTAACCTTTCTCTTTTTGGGGTTACCTCTATCATCCATATACAAACTATCTATCCGTTCGATCTCTCCATCTTCATCGTACATCTCCCTATACCTGCATAAGGTATCGCTTCCTTCATAAAAATATCGAAAATCATAGTTAGACTCCCAATTGATCTCCCCTATGTTTTTTTCTCGAGAATAAGACCTTGTCTTTCGATGATTGGAATCCCATTCTACAATTTTAATTCTTTCTATCGAGTCTCTGATACTTACTTTCCTTTCTTTCTCATACTCATTTTCTCGTTCAAAATACGTTGTGCTACTCAATACAAAATTTTCATTCTCACTATCCCAGGAAAAGAAATCTGATTGAACAACTTCTCCACCCTTTTCTAACAACTCTACCGTTTTATTTTTTCGTTTCAACTTATTTTTCCGGGAATACTCTTCAAAGATTCGTATTGTTTGATGCTCACCGTATTCATAATAGCGTCTCTTTTTAATATATTTTTCATTGCTGAAGGTAACGTACTTCATATCTTCCACTAATCTATCTTCTTTAAATGTCCTTATTTGACTGGAAGAATGCTGCCATTCGGGCCCTTCTCCTTCTCGTCGATACACTTTTTCTTTTTTGATCAGAACAGTATCATTGTACTCGAAATTCTCTTTACTTTCTACATACCCACTCCTTCCCATCCAGCTATCAGAGAACTTATTTTGTTGAATCAATATTCCTCTCGTATCAAAGGAATCTACTATGTGTTCAATCAAATTCCACTCCTCCGTCTTATAGTTGAACTTAAATTCATATTTCTCCTTTTTGTTTTCCGAATCATTATGAATAATCACGGATCCAAATCTGTGTTCCCATGAAGAAAATCTAGGATCTAGTGTTGGTGTAAAAGGGCGAACTAGATCCACTTTTTCATTGTATCGAACCTCAGTCCTTCTGCCAAACTTCTTTTTCTGGTCACTGTAATCAGTATACGAAATAGTTTTTTTCAAAATAGAATCCTGTTCAAATATAAACGTATCCACTCTAGTGACATAAGTAGTTTCATCTTCCCGATAAGCATCCTGGACAATCGCATCCAATCGCCACATTTGGTCGCATTCACCTTTCTTTGCAGACTCAATTTTGGCAGATTCCACATAATGTTGTGCATTGGAATCACAACTTTCTAGCATCAATAGATTAAAAAACAAGAATACGAATACAAGCTTTTTTGTGTTTAAAAGGAGCGCTTTCTGGACATATTTTTTCATTGGTAATATCATTTTAGTTCGTAATGAATAGATCTTTACTTTAATATCTTTTCATTTTGATAGTTGTAAACTAAATGCTGTATTTATTTCAGTTTTGCATACATATACTCTACCTTTTTATACAATTCTTTTTTTCCATCTCTATATCTGTATGTTGTTTTTTGTAGAGGAGCATGTTCAGATTCCCAAATCACTCCTTCAAACTTAGTTTGAAATCCAGTATACCCTTCTGGAACCTGTACTTCATCCAGAAGAATCGTAGAATCATATTCAATTTCTATCAAACGTTCTACGCTATTGACTTTGGCATATTGGCTGGTAGGATTACCAAATTCATCAAATTCAATAAACCTTTTCTTTTTTGTCTCTCCTTTTTGATTCGTATTTACGACAAAAGAGTGTTTGGTATTTTCTCCTTCATAGCCATATTCGATAGTGTTTGCAACTTTCAATTCATTCTCTTTATTGATTTTATTTTTTTCAACAATACGAATAAGTCGTTGCTGAGCATCATAAGTAAATAACTTGGTTGATTTAATTTCATGTTCTTCATAATACATTTGTTCTTCCAAAATCTTACCGTTCCTTCTTCTTATACGCTTTTCATTATCAAACACAAACGAACGACTATCATTTTCCCAATTAAAATTAGTTAGTCGAATTAATTCTCCTTCTGCATCAAATTCTTCAACAGTTTGATTCTTATGAATGCTTTTTTCATTGATATCAAATTCTGCAAAATTGTCTATTGTTTCCGTCTTTTTCCTTTCCCATATTCGTTCTGTAGACAAATAAAACATATTCTTTTTCTCATCAAAAAAATAGAGTCGCTCGCTTTTTAATGCTCCATCTTCATAAGAAAAAACCTCTTTTCTTGACAATTCCCATTCTGTTTCCAACCCCCCTTTTTGCCCCATATTCATGGTTTCTACCAATAAGGTGTCCTCATAAATAAATTGTACCTTACTTCTTTGAACTGGATAATTCCCGGGATCAATATCACTTAGAAAATAGCGCTGAACTTTCAATCCTTGATGATCAAATGAATCTCGCATCAAATTGTAAAATTGCCATTTTTCAGACGTCATATCATATCTATATTGATATTCTTCGTATACATCCCCCTTTTCATTATAGATAAAGATTGTCCCTTTTTGACCATTCCAACTTTCCAATCCAACGTCTACAGAAGATGTTATTTCGCCATCCACATTTCCATTCGTTATACGTCTGGTCTCATTCCTTGTCGAATAGTTTTTATCTAGATCAGAATAATCTCTGTAACCAATACTTATCGTAGATTTAGAAACAGAATCATACAAAATACTTGATTGAGAAGATGGCACCCATTTTCCTTCACTATTAGCTCTATAACCTCTAGTCCCTTCTAAACTCCATTTGTAGGCTTTTTTACTTGTCTCTGTTTTTGGTTTTTCAACACGTCGGTCCGTTTGTAGATTTACCTTCTTTTCTTGTTGAGAAGTGCAACTTTGTGCATTGCTGAAAATAAATAACAGGGGAAAAATATATATCGAAAATCTAGAAAATTGGTTTCCCATGTAATTTTTGGTTTTTATGTATTTCGGACGCTACAAAATCAAAACATCAATCCATGTCAATTAATTCAACAAATAGATAAAATCGGGCCACAATAAGACCAGCAACAATACCAATATCTGCAAAATCAAAAATGGAATAATGCCTCGGTAAATTTGCGAGGTTTTAATCTCAGGTGGCGCAACTCCTTTTAAATAAAACAATGCAAATCCAAATGGTGGGGATAAGAATGAAGTCTGTAAATTCAATGCCAACAAAATTCCTATCCAAATCAAATCCATTTTCATTGCTATAAATATGGGAGCAACAACAGGAACAATAATGAAAATAATCTCAATAAAATCAATAAAAAATCCTGCAATGAATACCACCAACATCACCAGTAACAAAAAGGCCATGGGGCTCAAATTTCCCGAAGTGATTAATCTTGTCAAATAATCATCTCCCCCTAATCCTTTAAATACCAGAGCAAACGTAGTAGCTCCCAATAATATCAAGAATACCATACTCGTCAAATGCGTTGTATTCCGAGCAACATCCTTCAAATCTTGCCACTTAAATTTCTTATTCAGAATAGCCAATAAGACTGAGCCCAATGCTCCCACTGCTGCAGCTTCCGTTGGTGAAGCTAATCCAGTGAATATCGATCCTAATACTGCTAGAATGAGCAACAAAGGCATCAAAAAAGCTTTAATTACTTCAAATACGATATTTTCATCTGCCTCTTCATCTTCCTTTACTTCTGGCTGTGGGGCCAGTTCAGGATATAATCGAGCAATAATCAAAATGTATGCAATATAGATTCCTACCAATAGTAATCCCGGCAATAAAGCCGCTGAAAACATATCTCCCACCGAAACATTCAATACACTTCCTAGTAAAATTAATACAATTGATGGCGGTATGATCTGCCCCAATGTTCCTGAAGATGCAATGACCCCCGTAGCTAATTGTGGGCTGTACTTTTGTTTGAGCATTGTAGGAAGACTAATCAATCCCATCGTAATGACCGTAGCACCTACAATTCCAGTAGAAGCGGCCAACAAGGCTCCAACTATAACCACGGATACTGCCAATCCTCCTCGAACTTGACCAAATAACTTGGCCATAGTTTCCAATAAAGATTCTGCTAAGCCTGACTTTTCTAGCATCAATCCCATAAAAATAAACAACGGAACTGCAATGAGTACATAGTTTTGCATGACTCCCATTATCCGTAGAGGCAAGAAATCTAAAAACTCTGGCACAAACACAAGTCCAAAAATTGTTGCCACTCCCGCTAGTGTCAAAGCCACTGGATATCCCAAAAGGATCAATACAAAAATGACCAAAAACATGATGATTCCTATGAGCTCCATTTCCCGCTTTGTAATTCTTTTAAATATTTGAGAATCAATGATATCCCTTGAATCAACAGTAATACAAAGCCAATAACAATCATGGCCTTGATTACATATCTAGCTGGTAGACCACCCGGTTGGGGACTACCTTCTCGGATATACCACGAATTACTTACAAAATTTGATGAAGTGCGGATTACCAAATAACACCATGGAATCAAAAAAACTATTGTACCTAATAAGTTGATAATCGTTTGAGTTTTCTTTGAAAAACGCTGATAAAACACATCCACTCTGACATGTTTCTCCACCTGTAGGGCATAGGCACTTCCCAATAAAAAGATTACTGCAAACATGTGCCATTCCAACTCAATAATCCAATTCTTGGAAAAGGAAAAGAAATAACGAAAGATAACATCCAAACAGATAAGTGCAATGAGCAAGACATTCAACCAAGAAACGGCAATCCCAATTTTTTCAATGAATTTGTCTATCCAATACAAGCGTTACATTTTAGTATAATAAAAGTCTGATGTTAGCCATCTCAACTGTAGTCGTGCAAAATAATAAACTTAAAAGCATTGGCAAATTAATTGGTCGCCATAAACCAGAATTCAATTAATCCTTTTTAAGAATGGGTGAAATTTCTGTACTGTCATTTAAGATGATCGGTGCATTCAAGATAGGGCGAACAGGCTGAGATGGAAATTTAATAGTGTCCCGAGTCTGGAATTTAAGTTCCTCAGATACCAAACTGTCAATGTACGCCTCGGCTTTTTCATAGGCTAAAGTTCTGCACTTATTGAGTATCGTTTGCTTGTATCTATTCAGCTTCTTGTCCAATTCCTTTTGTACCAATGGAGGGATCAGAGATGTCGGTTCTGGATCGGACACTTTATCCGCTTGTTTTTGATCAAAACCATAGAAACTAATGATACCCGTGATCGTGAACGCTAACATCACATAATAAATGGACCATTTTTTTGTTTTGCTACCCTTCACCTTCCACAATTTCTTTGATTTCATCAATATATACCTGCTTGATTGAGTCTGCTGCGTGATCAAACATCATTTGATATGTAGCATTACATATGGAATCTGCTTCCTTCCGAGCATAGGGTACACGTTTAGCATATAGACTATCGACCATCTCTCGTTCTGCTGAAGTCATAATGGTCCTCTCTGGTTCATCACAACTTGCAACAATCAGTATAAAGCCAATTAATATAAACGATAGACCTACTCTAATCACTTTTTGCCACTTTCTTTCTCAATTCAAAGTTTTTACCCAGATATACTTTTCTTACCATTTCATCTGCTGCCAACTCTTCTGCTGTCCCTGTTTTCAAGATATTTCCTTCAAACATCAAATACGCTCGTTCTGTAATCGATAAAGTTTCCTGCACATTGTGATCCGTAATCAAAATGCCTATATTTTTGTCTTTTAGTTTTTCTACAATCGATTGAATGTCCTCCACAGCAATGGGATCTATCCCTGCGAACGGCTCATCGAGTAAAATAAATTTAGGACTGGAGGCCAAGGAACGAGCAATTTCAGTTCGTCTTCGTTCGCCTCCTGACAAAGAATCTCCGACATTTTTACGCACTTTATGTAGGCCAAACTCATCGATAAGAGATTCTAGTTTGTCTTTTTGTTCACTTTTTGACAGGTCTGTCATCTCAAGAATTGCTGAAATATTGTCTTCCACTGTCAATTTTCTAAACACACTTGGTTCTTGCGGTAAGTACCCAAGTCCTTTTTGGGCTCTTTTATACATGGCCAGATTGGTAATGTCTTCATTATCTAAGAATACCTTACCCCCGTTTGGTTTTATAAAGCCTACCACCATATAAAATGTAGTGGTTTTACCAGCACCATTGGGGCCAAGAAGACCTACAATCTCTCCTTGATTCACTTCAAGACTCACTGACTGGACCACCTTTCGGTTTCCATATATTTTGACAAGATTTTCTCCCCTTAATTTCATAGTGATAAATCTAAGATAAATTTAGCATTTCAATATCAGTCTTCCTCTTAATCATTTTTTCCTTTTGGGTCCGGAACTATCTTTGGACTTCCTTTTGTCCCCTTTGGCTTTGGCCTATCCGGTGGATTATTAAGTCCTTGCTGCAGTTGATCCAATAGAGTACTGTCCTGAACACTTCCAGTACTATCTACAGCATTTGTCTCCTCTTCGTTCCAAAAAACGTTTGCTTCCAAATCCCAATTTTCTCTCAACTTCTCCAACGTAATAGTTTTCAACTCCTCCGGTTGTCGTTTCAACCAATAATCCCCAGTAGTCCATTCTCCATTTTGATCATCATCTTTTATTATTTCAATCGAATACGTATTCACTCTTAATCGACGATAATCTATTTTTGGAGGAATAGAATCCCCAATAATCGTTTTTCGAATCACATCATTGTTAAGTTTGAGTAAAATAACATACTGTTGAGCAGAATCTAACCCAGAAAGATTGATCGCTATATTGCCAAACTCATCCAAACCTGCAGTTTTGAATTCGATAGATAGGGTATCATTTTGTCGACCATAAATATCAGTGATTGCACCAGGCATCAACTCTAGTCTGTACTCAAATTTTTCCTTCCAATTGGAATGCACAAATAATTGACGTAGTCCAAAACTTGAAGTAAAATCATATTCAACCAATACCGTATCCAATACATTTGCCATACTATCCAAAACAAGTGAGTCCTGCAATACGCCGATAGAATCAATGTTCAAGCTGTCCTTGAATACGTCTAGGTCCTCAAGCACTATTGAATCTGGCAGTACTCCGGATGTTTCGATTAGAGTGGGTAAAGAATCCAATGGAAATGAGACGGAGTCCTGTTCTACTACAATCGAGTCTTGATTCAATGTATCCAATTGCACTTCATTACTATCTAAGACAAGCACATTTTTAGTACTATCAAACAGGATACTTAAGGTATCATTCTCATTCTTTATTATAGCCTTGGCTGGGATATTGGACAATTTGATTAACGATGTATCTATCGATGCAATAGGGGCTGAAAACGAAAGTTGCAAACTATCAAAAGGAGCCAAAATTGTCTTTGCTGCATTGAAGGTATGCAAGGTCACTTTCTGATCGTAAAAAGTGGAATCAAAGGGTTTCAGGGTAAAGTCCAAGGTATCTAAATCATAGATTACCCCTACCGTATCTAACAGTTCTGTATACCAAAAAAACAATGTATCGTTGCTTCGTTCTACTAAGGGTTCAAAATCGCCAGGGTACAAAAAGCTAAAAGAGACATTTTCTGCCTCTTTATTAAATTGAGTAGTAATCAATCCAGCTTTCTGACTGCTAGAATTAAGAATTCGGAGACTTTGTTCAGGTTTAAATAAACGCAGTTGTGGGTTGTATGAGGCACTATCATTGAGTATAAATAAGGAATCAGGAAAGGCCAATTGCTCTAATTCTGGGTCCAGTACATAATTAAAATTCAAATCTTCCAAAACCAGCAATTTAAAGGTATCGTTTTTTAGGTTTTGAAACTTAAACTGACCCGCATCATCTGTTCTTGCATAATAAAATGGCTTTTCTTGAACGACTACGGAATCTCCAACCAAATCATACAGCAAGACTAATATATCTTTTACGGGTTCACCCTTTATTGCATCCACAATACCTCCAGAAAACTCTAAGCTATCTATGACATCCCCTGTGGCAAACACAAAACGAAACCCTTCTGCCGCATTTCCTTCTGTAAAATCTACAATGCTTTTACCAAAATTTATCGTATAGGTTGCATCTTCTCGTAATGGTTCTTCTTCAGGAAATTCAACCGTCACTTTTTTACCTCTACTCGTAATTTTGGGATTACGAAAAAAGGGAGGTGAGATTAAAATTTCTCTCTTTTGGTTCTTCAATTCTATCCATTCATCAAATACCAAATCCACTTTTTCAGGGGTGAAATTGGTCGAAAAATTTGGCGATGATTTTTCAACAACTAAACCTGGAGGAGTTCTATCTCTTGGTCCACCGCTAGGACTTCCTGTACTTGCACATCCTATCAAAAAACTTAATAAGACTCCGTAAGACAACAATTCCAATTTCCGGCTGATTGTATTCATGAATGCAAAATAATGAGATAACTTAAAGTTTAATTTTTGATCCTTCCAAATAAAATTTGTTTAGAATCCTTTACCTAAACGATGGGGCTTGATTTTTCTAGAATGGTTTTCAGTAATTAACGTAATATTATAAATTATTGTGGTAATCGCATCACATGAATCAATCTCCGAACACTGTACTTTCCAGATCCATTGGCCAATAATAACAATAAGCCACCTGCAACCGCAATATTGCGCATAAATTGCAAAGCGTGTAATCGTTGCAAATCAGGGGGATCATTCCAAAATGAATACACAATAACCGTGTACGGAATCCAATATAGAAGTAAAAATACCGCTCCAACTCTAGCGAAATATCCAATAACTACCAAGATAGCACCTAATCCCAACAAAATAATTGCAGCAATAAGAAATGTATCTTGTCCCCATGTGATTCCATAGGTTGTCATTGTTTCTTTTGTGTTATCATAAAAAAACATCGTATCCAACACCTCATAAAAAAAGATTATCCCTAAGAATATTCTTCCCAACAGATCAGCTATTCCTTTCATACCACAAATATACTTTATAGGTGACACATTGTAAGAATAAAAGCTTTCTATTTGAATAACCACCAAACATTGCCCTTGTTTTGCACTATTCCCCCTCCATTCGACATCCAATTTTTGACACTGAACATTTTTTGTTACTTTTCACACTCTAAAAAAAATAAAATGAAAATATCTTCGCTCTCTATACTTTTCAGCCTTGTCTTATTTTACTCACTCCAGGCACAAACGACCTATATTCATTGTGGTACTTTGATCGATGTGAATAGTAAAGAAGCTCTATCCGAACAAACGATAATCATAGAAAATAACATTATCAAGGATGTACTTGCAGGATATTCCGATGTTCCGGCCGGCGCACAAGCCATAGACTTAAAGGACAGGACGGTAATGCCTGGCTTTATGGATATGCATGTGCACATAGAACATGAATCCGGTCCTAAAACATATGAAAACCGATTTAGAGAGGATGAAGCAGATGTCGCATTAAAAGCCACTGTTTATTGCTCCAGAACGCTCGAAGCAGGATTTACCACCGTGCGAGACTTAGGCGGAAGTGGTGTCAATGTTTCTCTAAGAGACGCGATCAATCGAGGATTTATAAGAGGTCCTAGAATATATACTGCAGAAAAATCATTGGCCACAACGGGAGGACATGCTGATCCTACCAATGGGGTGAAAGATGAATTAAAAGGGAATCCAGGACCAAAAGATGGAGTCATCAACAGTGTAGAAGATGCATATAAAGCTGTTCGTCAACGGTACAAAAATGGAGCGGATTGTATAAAAATCACCGCAACAGGAGGTGTTTTAAGCGTTGCAAAAGATGGTTTGGGTCCTCAATTTACATTGGAAGAAGTACAGGCTGTTGTTGCCGCTGCCAAAGATTATGGAATGATTACGGCGGCGCATGCCCATGGAGTAGAAGGAATGCAAAGAGCAATTAAAGGGGGAATTTCTAGTATTGAACATGGTACATTGATGGATGAAGAAACGATGGAGTTGATGAAAGAATATGGCACCTATCTGGTTCCCACCATCAGTGCAGGAAAATATGTTGTGGAGAAAGCAAAAATTCCAGGTTTTTTTCCTGCGATTATTGTTCCAAAGGCCTTAGAAGTTGGTCCTCAAATTCAAGAAACGTTTGGCAAGGCTTATAAAAATGGGGTAAAAATTGCGTTTGGTACAGACTCTGGTGTATCTCCACATGGGGACAATGCTAAAGAATTTGAATATATGGTAGAAGCTGGTATGCCCGAAATGGAAGCCATATGCTCCGCTACCTCGAATGCTGCCGACTTACTTAATATTTCTGATATCCTTGGGTCTATTTCAAAAGGAAAATTAGCAGATATCGTTGCTGTAAAAGGGAACCCATTAACCGACATTACCCTTCTTCAAAATATTGATTTTGTAATGAAAAATGGAGCAGTAGAAAAGCACAGCAATTAATCCTAACCCTTTTATGCTTATTTTCTCTCAAAATGCGATTGCATAAAATACAGAGCCAACACACTGACTGCACATAGGAGGGCCATGATTATAAATAGAATATTATATCCGTATGCCGCTAAAATAAGTGTACCTACTTTTGGTGCAATGATGAGTGCCAATGAAAACATAACCGTGTTGACACTCATATATTTGCCAATATTCCCCTTACTGGCACGATCCATGGAAGCAGACGAAATGAAAGGAAAATTTATAATCTCTCCAATACTTACAAAAATCGTATAAAAGACAATCATATCAAGTGCTCGGACAGGGAAAATAAAGATGAGTATTGAAAGCCCTATTAGTGACGCCCCAATCATCATCGATTTGAACTTGGAGTAATACGATTCCATATAATACACCAATGGCATTTCGATAAACAATATCATCAACCCATTAACGGTAAAAAAATACCCAACCTCTTTTTCACTGTAGCCCAAAACTTCCGTCATAAATAAAGGCACGGTAAATAGGATCTGAAAAAAACTGATCAACATCACCATGTTCAATCCCATAAAAACCATAAAAAGGGTGTCTCTGTAAGGTGAGATTCCTCGATCTTCAATTTTATTTTCTTCATCTTGTTTCTCTTTTTTATTCTCTACAAATACCAATAAAAAGATTCCAGCTGCTATGCAAGTAACTCCATCAATTGTGAAAATCAAGGAATATCCATATTGCTCGATTAATGATCCCGCAATGGCAGGCCCAATGGCTATACCTGCATTGAAAGCCATTCTCAGCAATGAAACAGCTCTGGTTTGATTGCTTTTATTTGTGAAATAGGTAATTCCTGACCACAATGCAGGTCGTATCAGATCCCCCAATAAACTACTCACAAATAAAAAGCCACAGAACATGTAAAACTCGCTGATGAATTGGAGCAAGTAAAAGAATACCCCTGCAGAAAAGAGGCTAATTGCCATCGTCCGGTAATACCCTATTTTATCTGTCAATACTCCACCCAATAATGCCCCAGCAAGAGATCCAAGTCCAAACCACATGGTCCCTGTTCCTGCATCAATGGTGGTCCAACCAAGCTCTTGTGTAATATACAATGTCAAAAAAGGAAGGATTAATGTTCCTATCCTATTGATCAACATCATAGCCGCAAAGATGTACACATCTTTATTTAACCCTTGAAAGGAATCCGCGTATATTTTTATAAACCTGTTCATAATATTATTACTGTGCAAACATGAGATTTTTTTATTGGCTGCAGCGTGTATGCAGTCAAAAAAATAATCCTCAAAAGAAAAATAAACAGGTTAGGGACACAAAAACTTTGTTGATCCCGTTCATTATATATTACAAATTCAATATTTTTATCCGATATTACAAACTAAGAATTTATACTATTGCCAGTCGCTCAATATTTTGATTATGATAAAAAAAGATAAATCCAGTTACTGTAAACGATTATTCTTCCTTTTTTGTGTCCTATTTTTTGGTACTTCTTTGGGGCTTTCAGCTCAATTGACTATATACGGAATCGCTGAAAAATACAATGATCGAAAACACGGCAAAGTCATTACGTATGAACCTATGAAATCAGTCATTATGGATTGTCAGGGCGACACACTAACCTTTGACTTGAATGAATATGATTTTAGATTTACTACAAGAAAACCTCCAAAAAAGTATATGTTTCCTGATGGGGTATATTATCACAGGATTGCCTTAGGTGTATTGCCAGGAAATCCAGGAGATGGAGGATACGTAAATTATACCTACCATTATCAAAGAAATAGATTGTTAGGTTATGGTGGTGGGATATCTTTTGAAAACTATGGTGATGTAGATGGTTATGACTTTCTAGTTCCTAGTGTAGTGTTCTATTCCTATTTTTCAGAAAAGAACACCAGTCCGTTTTTACGATTTACCACAGGATATGGAATCGCAATTAAAAACACATCAAAATTTCAAACGAAAGCACAAGGTGGGATTAATCTTGGAGCTGCTGTTGGGTTGAGATTGTCTACCAATAGAATAATGATTGATTTTTCTGCAGGGGCACGATTCCAAAAAGCCTTCTACGAATTTGATTTTGGTGAATTTTCAAAGATTACAGATGCAAGATTTCAACGATTTGACTTTTCAGTCGGATTTATGTGGTAGAATTTAGATACGAATCAAGTTATTCAACAAGATTTTCATTTTACAACCCAAAATGAGATGGATAATTGTGACGTTCAAAGCTTCTGTAAACTAAAGCAGGAATCTCCCTCTTCCTCCTATCTTGCACATAACGGTATTGCATGCAAACTATGGCCATGAATATAATGAGAAAACATGGTGTTCGTTTTTGAAACTATTGGAGAGGTATGAGAACATAACCAACTAGAGTAGATTATGAAAGTTTGCCCATTGTTTTAGAAAAAAGTAAAATGAATCCATTTCACCTTCCCTATCATTTGCTGTTGCCTTCTCTTCTCTCCTTCATGCTTCTTTTGGTTTTATTCCTCAAGAGAAAACAACTCAATCGAACAGGACGACGAGGGTTACTCTGGACTGCTTTATTCCTATTTCTATCCGTCTATTTTGTAAACGTATCCTACGCAACATATGATTTGATATACTCTAAAATGGAGTTGCAAGAATTTGATTTAAACGGAGATGGCATTTTTACAGGAAATGAAATCAATCCTGAACAAAAAAAAGCACTCTCCAATGTAGCCACTGATACTAGCAGAAACTTTTCTTTTATTTTCGGAGCGGTTAAGGCTGGGTTTATAGCTGGTTTCTATTTGAGTATTGGGCTTATACTGCAATTCTTCAGAAAATCAAATTGACTTCTATACCCAGTTATTTCCATTGCCACTTCAAATGATACATTGATTCGCAATCTTCCTACTTCATCTCATTTTATCGCTTCATTTAAGACGTCATGGTATCAAAATCTAAACTTTGCTTCTTGGAACCGCTGCTTTTTGTAGATTTACGATCTAAAATTGTCCATAAAATCGATCTTATGCCCTATGCTATTTCAGGCGGCCACAAAAAAACAATTGAAGCTGCAGAAATAATACTGAATCAAGGAGGTAATGCTGTAGATGCTGCTATTGCTGCGTACCTTGTTTCATTTATTGCAGAACCGTGCATGGCCTCCATTGGTGCTGGTGGGTTTGCCATGATCAATGATACCCATTCGGTAAAAATGGTCGATTTTTTCTGTCAGACACCAAAAATTAAGAAGGCGGTTTCTAGACAAGAATTTTTTCCTATCACCGTTGACTTTGGTAATACAAAAGAAGATTTTCAAGTGGGCAAAGGATCTATTGCTGTTCCTGGAGCAATCGCTGGTATTTACAAGATGCATGCCTTATGGGGAAAGATTCCGATGGCAGAATTATTTGCACCAGCCATGCTTTGGTCCAAACAAGGGATTGCAGTGGATAAATTTCAAGCCTATGATTTTAAATTACTGAGTGATATTTTTCATCTCAATCCAGATGGTAGAAAATTATTTTTTGATAAAAAGGATGAATTAAAACGAGAAGGAGATATTATTAAAATGCCTCAATTCAATGATTTTCTAGAAGCATTGGTTCATGAAGGGAAAGATTTGTTTTACAAAGGAGAAATATCCAGACAGGTCAGCGAAGACATGAGAGCTGGAGGTCACCTCACACGGGCCGACTTTGAGGAATATCAAGCGAATATTGTTGACCCCATCTATTTTGATTTTCTAGACCACAAAATATGCACCACTGGATTCCCTTCTGTAGGAGGTATGTTGATCACCGCAATTCTAAATGTTTTTCAAGATGCAGTGATTCATGATCAATTTAAATTTTTATCCTTAAAACACTTTCAGACTTTGGTCCAGACCTTTGCGACGGTGGGCAACCTCAATAATGATCCGCTCAAAATCACCAACTTTCTATTTAAAGCATTTGGGATAAATGCTTCGATTCGTCAACATGGAGGAGCAAAATGGGGAGGTACTTCACATTTTAATGTAGTTGATAAAGATGGTATGACGGTCTGTTTGACTACCTCAATTGGAGAAGGAGCAGGATACTTCATAGATGGTACGGATATGCAGATGAATAATATGTTGGGAGAAGAAGCACTGATGCCTAATGGCTTTCACAATTGGAAAGAAAACGTTCGACTGCAATCGATGATGAGTCCGACAATTGTATTGGATAAATTGGGCCACTCCTTTTTAGGAATAGGATCGGGAGGAGCAGGAAGAATACCCTATGCGATCAGTCAGGCAATAATTAACCTGTTGTACTTTCAAAAAGATGCCATGACAGCAGTTGAAGCCCCTCGAGTACATATTCAAGGAAAGAAAATTGAGATGGAAACCGGATTTAATATGAATCATGACTTTATCGAAAATCTGAACGTGTGGGATGAAAAAACTTTATTTTTTGGAGGCACAAATATTATTCATCATTTTAATGATCGATTTCACGGAGTGGCTGACAATAGACGATTTGGGGCAGTCATCAATAATTATGACTAATCCTACCCATTTGAAAATAGATACTTATTAAAATCCATATATTTGATGCTGACAAATCCGTTGAAAATTATTTTATCAATGAAAAAGTGGTTTTTCTTCTTGCTCTTTTCTGTTTTTGGTTTCACTAGCTTTGCTCAGTCTACCATAGTAAAGGTCAGTCCAGGATCTTTTGCTTTGGGATTTTTTGATGTGTGTTATGAAAAAAAGATCAATGATTTTGGTTCGCTACAGTTCAGTGGAACCATCTATTATAATTATGAGGAACTTGAAGAAACGGCTTTTGGAATAGGAACAGGGTTTCGGTTCTATCTCACAAAAAAAGAAGCACCAAGAGGGTTTTATTTGATGCCATCTGCTGGCATTACATTTGGAGAACAGTCCTCTTCTATCCCACTTGGGTTGGATTTGGGTTATCAATGGATTTGGGACAGTAAAGTAACGATAGATTTTAGTTTTGGCCCAAGGTATTTCAATGGACTGAATGATGATGTTTCAGACGATTTTGATGGCATGGCGCCGAATGCCGTATTTGGCTTAGGTTATGCATTTTAATCCTATTCTTTTGATTTTTTTTTGGCCTACCCTATTCCATTTGAATACCAAAAATTCCTCCTTTCCATTTTTTTCATTCTGAACATACAGTAAGAGCTAATTTTGCGTTATTACTTGCATGAATATATGCAATCCCCTGTCAATGGCCCGTTCCCATGTTAATATCATTATTTTCTTATGTCTATTTTCTTGTAATGATTTATTCAGTCAAAATTTTTTGATGGCAGATCAACAAGATGGTCTACATTCCAGTGTTCAAATATCCTATAGTACCTTTGAAAATTATTATGCACTCCAACCAGGATATACGTTTGATGGTCGATTGTCTTTTGGACTTGATGTTGGCAAAACCGTTGATTTGGTCAATAGTTTGAACAGTACAGTATTACGTCCAAACGTAAGTTACCTACTTGTAAAACAAGAAAAAGATAGGTATCCAGTCAGTATCGATTTGAATGTCGCCTACCAATTCAACTACGTATCACAAGTAGTATTCAATGCTAGAGCAGTACAATTTGGAGCGGGCATTTACCATGAAATCTCTCCTTTTGAAAACGTGAAAATTATTCCTTCTGCTTTTTTTAATGGAAGTAAAATTACAGCAGGACCAACTAGAAGGTTGGAAGGATTAGTTTACTCCTATGGAGCCCAAACAAGTATTATGTGGGAAAACAAATATTACTTAACCCCAAAAATCTCATTTCAAGAAGGTATTAATACAATTACTATTAAAATGGGAATGATTTTATCCTCATCTATTGATTACTCTGAATAACCTAGCCTAAAAAAGAATACATCGCCAAAAATACTCCCGCTCCTGCCAAGAAACCTATGGCAGCCAGCCAGGTAATTTTCTTTAAGTACCATATAAAGTCAATCTTTTCCATTCCCATTGCTGCTACTCCTGCCGCAGATCCGATAATCAACATACTTCCTCCTGTACCTGCTGAATAAGCAATAAAGTGCCACAGTTTTGAATCCGTTGCAGCATCGTACATACCCATTGATGCAGCCACCAAAGGAACATTATCTATAATGGCAGAACCTACACCCAGTAAAATGACCACCACATCCTGATTCGGAATCGCAGAATCCAATCCCTGAGCGGCATATCTCAATGCACCTACTCCATCGACAACTACTGTCTCCAATGCAGCCACAGCCATCAAAATTCCAAGGAAGAATAATATACTTGACATTTCTATTCTAGATAATGCTACGTGCGCAGAATACAAATGTTTTCGCTCTTCTTCAAATCCTTCTTCTGGATGAATATATTCAGAAACCAACCAAACAACACCCAATGAAAGCATCATTCCAAGGTAGGGAGGTAAATGAGTAAATGTTTTAAAAAATGGCACAAATACAATCATTCCTAACCCAATAAATAACATTTTACGACTGGAAAGCAACTTGTGCGCTTCCTCTTCTTCTTCACTTTCGACAATAATATTTCCTTGAAATTCTTTTTTAAACATGGCAATAACAAAAGGAACGATAAAGCAAACGATAGAAGGAATAATCAACCATTTGACCAATCCAGGCGTAGTTACCTGTTTACCTATCCAAAGCATTGTTGTAGTAACATCACCAATTGGAGACCAAGCACCTCCGGCATTAGCGGCAATAACCACTAAAGAAGCATACCAAATACGTTCTGTTTTGTTTGCAATTATCTTTCTTAAAAGCGTTACCAATACTATGGTAGCAGTCAAGTTGTCAATGATGGCTGACAAAATAAATGCAAGTATTCCAATAATCCAAAGCAATCTCTTTTTACTCTTGGTATTTACCCATCCCTTTAATATATCAAAGCCTCTATGTAAATCAACGATCTCTACGATGGTCATTGCTCCAATCAAGAAAACTAGGATTTCAGCTGTTTTCCCTAAATGATGCAGTAGGGCATTTGTAAATCCGTGCTCTGCATCTTCTGAAAAGCCATTGGCCATGCTAAAGAGGTGATCATGGGTATCTACAGCCGTTAAAGTGCCTCCATGAAAACCAATCGCTAATAAAGCCCAACATCCTGCGCCCATTAATAGTGCAGGCACAGTTTTATCCAAATTTAATGGATGTTCTAAAACAATTGTGAGGTAACCTATTACAAAAAGAAGGATTATTGCAGCAAACATATATAATTGATATTTAACTTCTCAGGTACTGAGTTTCTTAAAAATATGCTTGCAAAGTTATTATTTATTTTCACCTACATACAATAACAAATAGACAACTTTCAATATAATATGCATGAAAAATCTCCGTTCTAGCGCTCCTAATTTTAATAATACAAAAAACAATGAGATTGAACTAAGTAAAAAAACTTTGGTTTCATTCTAAATGATATAGTTTTATCAAATCTGACTTTTCTTTATGTACAATAAAATTTAGTAGTATTTTTGCGGCGTTATGGCTAAAATTGCAGACATAGAATTAGGGGACTTCCCACTTTTACTCGCACCTATGGAAGATGTGAGTGACCCTCCGTTTCGTGCCTTGTGTAAAGAACAGGGTTGTGATATGATGTATACGGAATTTATTTCTGTTGAAGGATTGATTAGAGATGCAGATAAAAGTGTTCAGAAATTAGACATTTATGATTACGAACGCCCTGTAGGTATACAGATCTTTGGTGCAGAAGAAGACAGCATGAGAAGAGCTGCTGAAATCGTAGAAGAAGCCCAGCCTGAAGTCTTGGACATCAATTTTGGTTGTCCTGTCAAAAAAGTGGTGTGTAAAATGGCAGGGGCAGGCATCCTGCAAGACATTCCTAGAATGGTGGAATTGACCAAGATCATTGTCGACAGTACTTCTTTACCTGTCACCGTAAAAACCAGATTGGGTTGGGACGATCAGTCCATCCATATTGAAGATGTTGCCGAAAGGTTGCAAGATGTTGGAATTCAAGCTCTTTCTATTCATGGTCGTACTCGAAAACAAATGTATAAGGGTGAAGCGGATTGGACAAGAATAGGAAATATCAAGAAAAACCCAAGAGTACACATTCCTATTATTGGAAATGGAGATATCGACAGCCCTCAAAAAGCGGTGGAATACAAAGAAAAATATGGTGTGGATGGCATTATGATTGGTAGAGCTAGCATTGGTAATCCATGGATTTTTAGAGAAATCAAACACTATGTGGCTACTGGAGAAATTCTTCCTCCACCAACTATTGAAGAAAGAGTAGAAGCAGCAAGAAAGCACCTGACACATAGTATTGAGTGGAAAGGTGAACGACTAGGAGTAGTTGAAATGAGGAGACACTATACCAATTACTTTAGAGGGTTTAGGAATATCAAACCTTACCGATCCAGATTGGTGACTACGTATGAGCCTACAGCAATTTTTGGCATCCTGGATGAAATTGAAGAAGTGTATTCTAATCCTTCTATCTCACTTATCTAAAGATTAAACTTTACGTATAGATAGGATGGCTATATGACAATATCTAATAGTTGAAATGAATCCTACATGAACTTAGGGTGATTCAGGAGTTAGTTAATCTTAAAAGTGAATTTTCATTAGACCCAACCAGCCTAAAATTTGGCCTTATCCAGATTAGTATTTTGAAGTTTCATTTTCTGTTAAAAACACAAAAGTGTTTGAGCGAAAACAATGTAATGGTTGAAAATAAAATATAGAATACCCTACTGTGATGGTTGAAAATAAAATATAGAATACCCTACTGTAATGGTTGAAAACAAGGCCTTGGTGCTAGTTTTTTATATTTAAGAAAATGGAATTTTAAAATCTGGGTAAAGTCTTGGGTTCTTTTGGTTCGTTTGGTTCGTTTTCTGGGCCAAGCCAGAAAATGAATGCCATTCGCATCGAGCGAAATAACTCGGCATATTCAGGAGTAGACTAACATAAAAAACAAGAAGTTTGGGAATTAAATTTGAGGTAAAAAGAAGGGTGGCCTGACTCTTTACTATGGGG
>JARGNR010000035.1 GCA_029212405.1 Saprospiraceae bacterium | reverse complement strand
ATGGTATGATAGTTTATGTTCAACTGATCATTTGAGTCAAGATAAGACATTAAAGCATTGAGTCCCGTACCAAAACCCATTTCTAGAATAGAAAGGTGGTTGAGTCCTTTTTTCTTCTGAAAATGTAGACCTGCATCAATAAATACAGTTTGTGTTTCTTGAATCGATCCATATTTTGAATGATAGCTTACCCCAAATTTTTCAGAGTGTACTGTATGAGAGCCATCTTGAGAAAGTATTAATTCATCCATTAAATCTGCTGCAAACTATTTTCGAGTTCGGAACTAGAAATGTCTAAATGACTTTCATCGTAGATAGCCTTTCCTTTATGCAAAATAATTACTTGCGGAGATTGGTGTGTAACAGCAAGCTGTGTTTCAATTGCATTAGAAACGGATCGATAGGCCAATAAGTCCAAATAATAAGGGTTGATTTCTGAAGACCAGTTCCCCTCTAGTCTTCTTTTTGCCATTCCACTAATTGGACAAGTGGTGCTGTGTTTGAAAATAATCTGTGGTGCATTATGACTATCTTCAATAATAGACTCCAGTTGTTGTTCAGAGTCTAGATTTTTCCATTGTATCATTGAATAGAGTTACTTGATAATATTCATTAGAACATTTGTTGCTGCTTCTAGTTCATACGGGCATCCCACTCCGCCTCTGTTGCATGAAGTAAAAACTGCTGCTAGTAATAGTATCCCTAATACTGTTGATAAATTTTTGATGGATTTTGCTCTCATTTGTTAATCTTTAAATACTCGTTAATCGTAAACTAGAACGAAATTACATTTTATGTTAGTATTCTAATGTAAAATTAATTCCTTTGTTGTTTATTTTAGCTTAATTTTTAGTTAATAATTATAAATAGTATAAATGCGTGTTCATTTTATTGCAATTGGAGGTAGTGCAATGCACAATCTCGCTCTGGCACTCCATGATTCTGGTCATATAATTACAGGCAGTGATGACGAAATATATGAACCTTCACGATCAAGATTAGAGCAAGAAGGACTACTTCCTGAGCAATTCGGTTGGTATACAGACAAAATCGAGCCAAATATTGATGCTATCATTCTGGGCATGCATGCGAGAGCCAATAATCCGGAATTATTGAGAGCACAAGAAATGGGGATAAAGATATATTCTTACCCAGAATTTATAGCCGAGCAATGCAGAGATAAAATAAGAGTGGTAGTGGCTGGAAGTCATGGCAAAACTACCACAACATCCATTATTATGCATGTTCTTTCTGAAGCAGGACAAGAATATGATTACCTCGTTGGAGCGCAATTAGAAGGATTTGACCGAATGGTTAAATTGTCGGATGCTGGCATAATAATTTTAGAAGGTGACGAATATTTGTCATCTCCCATTGATCGGAGACCAAAAATGATGCACTATGATCCCACCATTGCAATAATAACTGGAGTAGCATGGGACCATATCAACGTTTTTCCTACGATAGAAGATTATGTAAGTCAATTCGAGCAGTTTGTTCATACAATGAAAGATGATGCAACTTTGTATTATTATGAAAAAGATATGCACCTTACCCGAATAATGGAAGGTGGCAGTCATGTTTGCCAGGCAGTTCCGTATGATCAAATCCAGTTGGATGATACTAATCATGTACATGTAGCTGGTCATGATTACAAGATCAACTTAATTGGCAATCATAATTTACAGAACATAAAAGCAGCCGAATTGGTGTGCAGTCAATTAGGAATTTCGTTAAGTACTTTTTATGAAGGGATCGAATCATTTACGGGAGCAAATAAACGACTAGAACAGTGGAGAAATACGGAGAATGGTGTAGGGAATATATTTTTAGATTTTGCTCATGCCCCCTCAAAAGTGAAAGCTACGACGGAAGCGGTACGAGATTGGTATCCTAAAGCAAAATTAACAGCCGTGTTAGAATTGCATACGTTTTCAAGTCTTAATAAAGATTTTATTCCTCAGTATAAAGGAGCATTAGCTGCAGCAGATGAGGCCGTGGTATTTTTTAGCAGCCATGCGTTGAAAATGAAAAACATGCCTGAATTAGAAAACGATTTTATACATGAAGTGTTTGAGCATTCTAATTTAAAAGTCATTTCAGAGAAAGATGAATTAAAGGAGCATTTGAGTCAAATCAATGTGAATGAAACCAACCTTTTACTAATGACAAGTGGAAACTTTGATAAGCTTCCATTAAAATCAATTTTCAATATTTGAAATAAACATATTTAATTTATTCTTAATATATAGATGAGGAATAAATCGTTAATCTTTTTACTTTTGTGCCTGATTAAGCGGAATGGAACCGTTTTGTCAGTATTAATGGTTGGAAATAAAAAATAAGTTTAGAATGATAAAACCAACACTAGTTGTCTTAGCTGCAGGAATGGGGAGCAGATATGGGAAATTAAAGCAAATGGACGGCTTTGGCCCTAATGGAGAGACTATAATTGATTATTCCATTCATGATGCCATTGAAGCTGGCTTTGGAAAAGTTGTATTTATTATAAGAGAGTACTTTAAGGAAGCATTTCAAACTTCAATGGATTCTAAATTTGCGGGAAAGATTGATTTGGTTTACGTTACTCAAGAATTGAATAATATTCCTAGTGGTTTTCAATTGAATCCAGAAAGAGAAAAACCATGGGGAACGGCACACGCAGTTTGGGTGGCAAAAGATGTTGTCAATGAGCCATTTGCTGTTATAAATGCGGATGATTTTTATGGGACAGAATCATACAAGGTACTTCATGATTACTTGGCCAATGATACTTCAGAGAATTATGCGGTTGTGGCGTATCATTTAAAAAATACATTGTCGGATCACGGAACGGTCAATAGGGGAGTATGCTATAGTGATGAAAATAATCACCTCACGAAAGTGGTAGAATGTACAAAGATTCAAAGAGAAGCAGATGGAATTGTTCGATTTCCTAATGAGAACGGTGGGAAAGATGAATTGAAAGATAATACATTGGTTTCTATGAATATGTGGGCATTCAAACCATCCTATTTTGAACATGTCAACGAACAATTTGAAGAGTTTTTGAAGACTGCAGGACACGAGTTAAAATCTGAATTCTATATTCCAAGTGCGGTGGACAAATTGATAGGAGACAAGGTATTAAATGTGGATGTGCTAGATACGGATTCATCTTGGTTTGGAGTCACCTATCAAGAAGATAAGCCGATAGTTATAGAAAAACTGAATGCGCTTATTTCTGCAGGAGCTTATCCGCAAAAGTTGTTCTAGTTCATATTATCAACATACTAGATATTTGTTTCTTTCAAAAGGAATGTCCCTTTTAAACACCTAATTCAATGTATCCATATTGAATTCAAAAACTACATGTGTGAAGTTTGATTTAAAATGTAGGACAAAACCCATCATTATTGGATACCTCACCCAAGAAAGTGATGCTAATTTCCAATGCATTTAAGCCTTTTCGGTCCGATATTAAATCACCAATGTTGTGGTCATAACTCAATCCGAACAAGATGTTGTTCAATTCGATGCCTACACTTGCTACAATTGATTCCACACCAAAACCAGTTTCGTTATTTACGGTTCTGATCCATGGACCAAAATGAAGGTATTTATCTCCAAAATCATCTAGTTTGTATTTGAAATTCGTACCAAGGTTTACTTCTGTATGTGGTCCCTGTGCCAAAAACAAGATTCGTGGTTGGATATCTAAGAGTTCAGAAGTCTTTACAGACATGCCTGCATATCCTGTGATTTTAGCAAAAAAGTTATTTTCTCTAATCAAATTCGGATTCGGTGATTCATCCAATTTGTAGAAACTGATATTCGGAGTTGTAAAATGACTATAGGAAAGTCCTGCAAAATACAGCTTGCCTTTTTCAGGAGCAATGCTATAATTTAATCCTACTGCAAAATCTAACACTGCAAAGTTATTGGCGGGTAATAATTCACTAGTTGTAAGCGTGTATCCATCAATAGAATTGAATTCATCCTGAAAATTTAAATCTTCATAGTTTATGCTTTTTTGAATGAGTCCAAGTTGAATTCCCAATCCAATATAATGGTCATAGTTCTGATCCAAAGATTTGTGATAAGCGCCAACAATAGCAATTTGGTTGGTGTTAAGATCAAAATCAGATACTTGATCAGAAAAGAACATAAATCCACCAGCAGCAATATCAGGTCTGTTGACTTGGTCATTTGTAAAAAACTTCAAATCACCTGCAGCACTGAATGTACGCAAAGGGTTATCCAATGCTCCTCTCCATTGATCTCTATAATTGACAGCAACCCTATAATTTCCAGCAGAAGTTCCAGCCAATGCCGGGTTTAATGTCAGAGGGCTTGCATAAAATTGTGAGAAGTGAGGATCTTGTGCCATTATGGGAGAACTCAATGTAAGAGAAATACCAAAAGCAATAATATATGATAAGCAAGAACTGGCTGTAAACTTCATTGTTATTTTTTATACAGAAAACAAACGCAAAACTAATCAAAGAAGTTGTTTTTAACGAATTGAATTTTTGGCAAAAATATTGTACTGTTTATACATTCTTTGTAATCGTGATATTTCACTTAACCAGATTATTGTGGCAAAAAAAACCGTAAAAGTTAAAATTCCCAGAACCCATGGTATTTGTAAGGTAAGTGCAGCGCCAATTCGTAAAAAACCTGACGATACATCTGAAATAATTTCTCAGTTGTTATTTGGTGAATTAATTACCATTTTGTCTAAAAAAAATAAAAGCTGGATTAAAATAAAATGCGAATGGGATGAATATATAGGCTGGATGGATCCAAAACAACTCAAAGGACTGACAGAACCTGAGTTTGATCTAATGAAAAGTGACAACGCATATGCTCTGGAAATTGCTCAGCCAATAACGTACGGAGAAACTTCATTTCCTATTCTGGCAGCAAGCAGTCTCCCACAATTTGATGGGATGACGTTCACGATAACCAAAGAAAAGCATTTCTATAATGGACAAGTAATTGTACCTGATCAAGTTTCCATATCTCCTGAGTTGTTGATTAAAGTAGCAAAGAAGTATTTAAATGCACCTTATTTATGGGGAGGTCGAAGTCCATTTGGTATTGATTGTTCTGGTTTTACGCAATGTGTATTTAAGATTTTCGGTATCCGACTTCCACGAGATGCGTATCAACAAGCTGAATTAGGGGAGATGGTCGATTTTGTATCCTCTAGCAATGTAGGTGATTTGGCCTTTTTTGTCAACAAAGAGGGTAGAATACACCATGTTGGAATAGTCTTAGAAGATAATCACATCATCCATGCATCTGGAATGGTGCGGATAGATAAATTAGACCATTTTGGGATTTATCATAAAGGAAAAAGAAGTTATACCCACACTCTGCGATTTATAAAGAGAATTCTATAACGAGGAAGAATGGAATTGCCAATGCTTTTTGAAAAGTATTCAAATAAAAAAAGGCCGATGTTTAACCATCGACCCCATTCATAATTATTAAGTCTTGAATCTAAAACCGAAATTTTGAAATATCAAATATTACATTGACCATTTTTTAATGTTGTCATTGTTCATTTTGATATAATCAGCATTTCCAGCTTTAGTTGCTAATTCTAGAGACATTTTAGCAGCTTCAATTGCTTCTGCTTTTTTACCTAATGCACCTAAAATTTCAGATTTTCTCTTTATTTGCCAGAATTTTTTGTCTGGTCCATCAGTCGCTATAGTTACCCATTCTAATGCTTTGTCTAAATCTTTACCTGCTGTAAAATAGTAACTTGCAGCATTGTAATAGTCAGCCTTAGAAGGCCCTGCCATTACTTTGTCAATATTAGCCATAACTGTTTTGTCAGCATGTGTTGAAACAGAAACAGGAACCATTGTATTTGCCCAGCTAAAGTTGATTGTTGCTCCATCTGCTTTTAAATCGTCTACTGATATTGTAAAAGACTCTACATAGTGCTTTACTCCTTTTGGTGTTACATTAACAGCTACTGCAGGAGTTTTTTCTACATAAGATCCCCAGCCGTTGCCTTCGAAATTGTAAAAGTGAACTGCCCAAGATGATGAATTTGGCATAGTTAATACACCATATTTTCCAGCCTTCAACTCTTGTCCTTCAATCATTACATCATTAGAAAATGTAATTTTTGTTACAGAATTTGCACCTGTTCTCCACATTTTTCCGTTTGGCACCAATGCATCTGCTCCAAAAATTGTTCTTCCTTTTGCACTTGGTCTTGAGTACTCAATAGTTACATCAGTTAGGCCAACCGTTTGCATTACAGTAGCTGAAGGGCTAGCTGCAGGTGTTTTGATTTGAGCTTCTACTGAAAATGCTGTGAACGCAACTAAAAGTAGTACAGCGAATAAATTTTTCATAATGTTTTTAATGTTTAAAAATTATTGCAATAAATATTATTTCTACACTACAAACCTTTAAAAGCCTGTAATGTTCATGCCGCAAAGGAAAGAAATTATTATTCTATTACGTTCTTTTATCCGCTTTTAAGTTTTTAATAACTCAAATGTATTTGTTGCAACAATTTTTCCATTGATTTGAAGCTGGAAATGATGTTCTCCTGGGTAATAGGTTCGTGTAGTAATAGGTTTAAAAGAAAATGATTTTGATCTAGAAATAGATGCATGAGGTCCAATTTCTATTTTTTTTAGCTTGAAAATTTTAGTAGCAATTCTACCATCTTTTTTCTGAAATCCTATACCATAATCAATGAGTAATTTTTTTGACGTTGCTCTCTTGTTTTTTACGGTATATTCAAAGGAAAAATTATCCTTCCACTTCACCTTATCTTTAAAGGTCAAACATGATATATCTAATTCAAAATCGTCATCATAACCAATAATTGCAAGAGCTCCCTGGTGTCCTTGTTTAATAAGTGTGCGCAAAGCATGATGAATCATTCTTTTTTTATCCGTACTCAAATTCTTAGTTTTCCAGCGCCCCAGTACATTTACAACTAGATCTGGGTTATTTTTGGAAAGATCATTTAAGTGGTTCGCTACAGACCTTCTAACGTATTCAGAGGTGTCGTCTTGTAGTATTTTTAGAATAGGTAATGTTGTTTCTGCTGGATTGGCATCAATAAATTTTAATTTTTTTCCCCAAGGCAGATTAGGACGACTTCCTTCAGAAACAAATCTTCTAACATGTGGGTTTTTGTCTTTCGCCCACTTTTTTAATTGAGCCAATGTTTGTGTTGGATACCTGAGTAAAAAAGGCCTAATGTCCCATTCTGCAGTGAAACATTTTGTCATTTCATACAACGCTTGCATGGAACATTCAAAATGATCCAAACCTTTTATGCCGATATATGCAGTAAATGTGGAAACATAAAACCGATCGACCGTTCCCTGTATGGTATCTTCTATGTAAGGAGGAGGTAGTACCTTAAGTAAAATATCAACCGATTCTTCGTAATCAGCTGGAAGATAATTGATTAATGCTTTGGTTATGCTGCTTTTTCGCTCGCTGTATGTCTGCTCTTGAAGGTGAGGAATAATCGCATCAAGAAACCCTTTCTGATTAAAAGAAGTATAAACAGACTTAATAGTGCTAGCTATTTTTTCTACAATTTGTTTGCTATATACATCTCTAATGAGAAAGGGTTCTGACATTGTTACTTTTGATTAATAAATGCTTCAATATTTGCAGCGGCAGATTCAGGAGTGAATCCAAATTTTTCATCTAGCACTTTAGCAGGTGCTGAGTATCCAAAATGATTGACTCCATGAACGATCCCGTCTCCTCCTACAAGTCCTTCAAGATTTACACTTAGTCCCGCCGTAAGGCCGAATTTTTTAACGCCTGATGGCAATACACTTTGTTGATAGTCTGAAGATTGCTTTCTAAATAATCCCTCAGAAGGTACAGATACTACCCGGATTCTGTATTTTTTTTCTCTTAAAATATCCGCAGCTCCAGCAAGAGTAGAAACTTCTGATCCACTTCCCAATAAAATGATTTCAAAGTGCTCATCCTCATTGACTACATATGCTCCCTGTTTACTATCTAAACTAGAAACATAGGTGTTGCCAGGTAGTGCAGGTACATTCTGTCTTGTGAAAATCAATCCAGTAGGAGTTTCTGTATTCTCAAATGCCATTTGCCAAGCCACTGTAGTTTCTGAAGCATCCGCAGGTCGTAGAGCTAATAGGGAATTTTTATGACTATGATTTTGCACTTTCTCCAATAATCTCAATTGAGCTTCTTGTTCAATTGGTTGGTGTGTAGGACCATCTTCTCCAACTCGGAAAGAATCATGTGTCCACATAAATATTACAGGCGTTTCCATTAATGCGGCTACCCTAATTGCCGGTTTCATGTAATCAGAGAATGCAAAGAAAGTAGCACATACAGGAATCAGTCCTCCATGAAGTCCTATTCCAATTGACATTGCTGCCATTGTAAGCTCTGACACTCCAGCTTGAAAAAAGTTTCCAGAAAAATCTGAAGAGGTAAGTTCTGAGGATTTTTTTAAGAAAGCTTCTGTCTTGTCACTGTTGCATAAATCTGCAGAGGAAACGATCATATTGTCTGTCTGATCTGCCAACCAAGATAAAACGGATCCAGAAGAGGCTCTGGTTGCAACTCCCTGCTTTTGCTCCAAAGATGCCCAATCTAATTCTGGCCTTTCTCCAGTTAAATCTTTCGATAATTTAGCATCTAAATCAGGATTTGAAGTAGCCCATTCGTGATGTTTTGCTTTTCTACGAGCACTCAATTCTCTTTTTTCTTCTAACACATTTTCATAATGCTCTTGCACGGCAGGAAAAACAGCAAACGGTTGGGATGGATCTCCACCTAAATTTGTGATCGTCGCTTGAATATCTGCTTCCGTCTTACTTAGTGGTTGACCATGAGTATTTACTTTTCCTTCATGACTGATTCCTTCAGAAGTGATTGCCCCCAGACCCATTGTGGTTTTTCCTATAATGAGTGAAGGTTTGGTGTTTTCTTCTAAAGATGCATCCAACGCTTTTCTTATTTCATCATGGTTATTTCCGTCAATAGTAATCACATGCCATCCCCAGGCTTCATATTTTTTAGCAGTATCTTCACTGGTAACACTGTCTACTACCGTGGACAATTGAATGTCATTGGCATCATAAAACATGACCATATTCCCTAAACCTAAATGGCCAGCAATTCTTCCTACACCTTGAGAAATCTCTTCTTGGATACCACCATCTGATATGTAGATGTAAGTCATGTGTTCAGCCCAGTCTCCATATTTGGTTCTTAGAAAACGTTCAGCGACTGCAGATCCAGCACCAAAAGCATGTCCTAATCCTAAAGGACCCGATGTGTTTTCAATTCCTCGAGCAATATCAATTTCTGGGTGACCTGGTGTCGGACTTCCCCATTGTCTAAAATTTTCTAATTCTTCTGAAGTATAATTTCCTAGAAAACCGAGTTGTGAATATAACATGGCCGACATGTGACCTGGGTCAAGGTAAAAACGATCTCTAAACGCCCAATGCATATCCTCTGGATCATAAACCATATATTCTGAGTATAAGATGGTCATGAAATCGGCTCCGCCCATAGCACCTCCCGGGTGTCCACTTTTAGCACTTTCTACCATGGATGCGGCAATAATTCTAAGGTTGTCAGCTGCTTGCTGTATAGCAGTTTTACTCATGTTCTCTGTTGGATTTAATTGTTAAGGGTGCAAAGATAGGATATGCGTTCAAAATCCTACTTTTTCATATGGAGAATTTTCTTATATATTATTAATTGATGTTTTTAACCCGTGTTAGAGGCACATATTAGCGAGAAATTGGAGCGAACACATTAAAAAGCGAAGCTGTTTTAGTTTTTTGAGAAGCAATGTTGGTTCAAGTAAAATAAGATAATATGGATAAAATGGAACCCCTCACGTTCCATGCCGACATTTTCCAACGATTGTGACATTCACTTAAAGTTTTGTCTTAATAGAGAATTAGTCTTAAATATTTTGATTGGAATTCTTTGTTGAACAGCTAAAATGTGCATAATTTACAGTACAAAACAGTTTTATACTAGAATTGAACATTTATAAATTAATGAAATATTCAAAGGTCTAGTTGGAAAGTTAGAACGAAAACCCTTGGAATTATTAGACAAAAATAGATTTAAAGAAGTGTTTAAAGAATATTACAACCCACTTTGCAATTTTGCTATCGGTATCACTAGCGATCGTAAGATGGCACAAGATGTTGTACAAGACGTATTTACAAAGATTTGGGCAAAACGCAATGAATTGAGCATTAATTCAAGTCCAAAAAGTTATTTGTTTCAAGCCGTTAAACACAGAGCATATGAGATATTGAGAAAAAGACAGAATGAGTCTAAAGTAGATATTGGAATGGTGGAATCATCCTATAATGCTCAGAATGAAATTGAAGAACAAGCAAACAAGTTTATGCTAAAGGAGCATTTGTATAAGTCAATACGACAATTGCCGCCTAAATGCCAAGAAATCTTTGTCATGAATAAAGTAAATGGATTAACTTACAACGAAATAGCTGATGACTTGGGATTGAGTGTAAAAACCGTTGAAAACCAGATTGGAAAAGCGTATAGAAAATTAAGAATATTGATGGCAGGAAAAATGTCGGAAATAAATTGATAAATCAGTTAGAGAAATTACAAAAATGAACATAGATCAAATCATAGGGAAGTTGATGGGAGATGGCTCCATTGGAGAAGAGAAATCTACCTTGGAAGCGTGGAAGAAGGAAGCCGAGGACAATATGAAAGCGCTTGAAGAAATAAAGAAAATTGCTTCTCTTAGTAATACCTTGGAAGGATACGAAGATTTTAATTCGGACGAAGCCTGGGCTGAATTTGAAAGTCAACTCAACAGTCAAGAAGAGAAACCTATCTCTAAGAAAGAAAATAAAACCTCTGTTTTTTCTATTGGATACTTGGCTAGAATTGCTGCGGTATTAATAGTTGTAGCAGGTAGTATTTTTATATTTAATACTTATTCTCAACCTGTAACGGGCGATGAATTTGTAAGTAACTATACCACAACCTCTGATATTCTTGAAGTGAATTTGGAAGATGGGACAAATGTTACCCTTGATAAAATGTCTGATCTGAAGATCGTAAAAGAACGTGAAGTATCTTTAATAGGGAGAGCCTACTTTAACGTGTCCAAAGACCCTAATGCAAAATTTAAGATTGATTTACCTGTAGGAAATATTACTGTTTTGGGTACCGAGTTTACGGTAGATGCAGATGAGATTACTACAGAAATTTATGTAACAGAAGGAAGTGTTCGGTACCAGTTGGAAAGAAGGACATGGACATTGGTAGCCGGTGATTTAGTGAAAGTGGTCGATAATGAAGCGATCGTTGTAAAAGGAAGAGACGAAAATATTGATAGTTGGAAAAATCAACGCTTGATATTCAGAGATGCGAATATGGTCGAAGTGGTAGATGCACTTGCTAGACATTTCAAACGAGACGTTATAATCGAAGACGAAACTCAATTTAAAAATTGCAATGTTTTTGATGTTTTTACCAATAAATCACTAAACCAAATCCTCAATGGCTTGTCAGATACGCATGGATTGAGTTACGTGATCAGAGATAAAAAAGTATTTATCGTTTCAGCTAAATGTTAGATGGATAGGGCTAGGTCCTACATATGGTTTGTTTTGTTTTTAATTTCCCCCTTCTTGAGCGTTTCTGCACAAGAAAGTAGTCTTCTGAAAAAAGAAATAACTCTTGAATTTCATGAAAACACCCTGCTAGGGCATGTTGATAAATTGCTTATACAAGAGGATATAATCGTCGCTTTTAATAGTTCAAGAGTTGATTTAACTGAATTAATAATACTTCCCAATGGTCCGTTAAAACTTGAAGTAATCATTAGAAGATTATTTTATAGTCACAATATTAAGGTCGCCACTACAGAGAATAAAGTCATCATTGCCTTCTTGGATGAAAGGGTTTCCGATCGATTGACAATAAAAGGATACATCCGAGATTTGGAAACAGGTGAAGCATTAGTTGGAGCAAGCATTGAAGACGTAGAAGGCAATACATCTACCTTCAGTAACGAAAATGGATTTTACAGCCTCACCTTGCCTTCACAATCAAATAGAGTGCTTATAAAGTACCTAGGATACCGTTCTCAAGAAATTAAAAATGTTACTAGTTCTTCTTTGAACATAAAATTAGAATTTGACAATGAGATTGATCAAATCATAATCAAGGGCTCTATTTCAGATAATTTCATAGAAGGTTCTGGTTCTGAAAAAATTGATCTTAGTCTGACAGAAGGTTTTTTGTCTATCAGTGGAGACAATGATTTGATTGAAGCAGTAAGGAAAAATCCAAAAGTGCAATCTGGAAATGAAGGACAAGTAGGCCTTTATGTAAGGGGAGGAAGCCCAGATCAAAATTTGATCCTTTTTGATGGGATTCCTTTATACGAGGTAAGCCATACAGGAGGATTGTCAAGTATTTTTATTGAAGAAAGTATAAAAGATGCGGATATCATCACCAATGGATTTCCCGCAAGATATGGAGGGCGACTTAGTTCTGTTATGAATGTTCGGTTAAAAGAAGGGAATCAATCACAAATGAACGGTTCTGTAAATGTTTCACTCCCCGCCATAAAAGCTCATATTGAGGGACCTTTATTTTCACCGAAGACTACGTTCAATATATCAGGTAGAGTATCGTATGTAGACAAATATATCAACCAACTGATAGGAGAACTGACTACTTATGATAATATAGATTTGAACTATCATGACTTTGTTGGTAAAATTACGCATCGGTTTACTCCCACGCAAAAACTCTCGTTTAGTTATTATGATGGGGAAGACAATCTGGCACTTCAAAGGACAAATACAATTACAGACTCTTTGGGAAATTTTTTTCAAACGTATGCGAACAATGGAGTGAGTTGGGGCTCTTCTGTGTGGAATCTAAGTTTTACCAATGTTGTGGCGGATAAATTACAATTAACAGCAAATGTTGGAGGGATAAAGTACAGAAATCAATCTAGGGCAGTTTTTGCTATAGATTCTAAAGTAGAAGGACTAAGTAGAAGCCAGGAATTGGAATTGAGATCATTGTCTCAAATCGAAGACCAAATGGTAGGACTTAATTTTGATTATTATTTAAGTGATCGACATCGATTAAAATTTGGCGGGAATTGGATTCACCATGAATACAACCCTTCTATTATTGGAAGTGATACGATTTCTCAGGATGGAAACATAATTGTGACCAGTGAAGAGAGTTTGATTATAGCCGATGAGTTGGCTTTTTATGTTGAAGATACGTATCGCCCTCATAAAAACTGGCAAATTTATGGTGGGATTCATTTTTCAGGGTATAATATCGGAGATCAACAATATAGAAATACACAACCTAGATTCAGTACGGTTTTTACACCAGATTCATTCAATAGGTTTTCTGTTTCTTATTCGAATATGATTCAATATATCCACCTATTGGTAAATCCAGGAATTGGGATTCCATCCGATTTATGGGTTCCGAGTACAGAATTGGTTCGTCCTGAATCTGCAAGACAATTTAGCTTTGCTTACAATCGTAAAATCAATAAAGCAATTGAATTTTCACTCAGTGGATTTACTAAAAGTTTTAATGATGTGTTGGATTATAAAACTTCAGTTGATCTATTTTTTACAGTAGTCAATTCTGTTGTACCTCCAAGTATTCAAACCGATCCAGATTGGCAGAATAATGTGATCCCAGGGAAAAGTAATGCATCTGGTCTAGAATTTCAACTTCGTAAAAATAAGGGCACTTGGACGGGGTGGATCTCTTATGCCTTGTCAAAAACAGACCGACAATTTGAAGATATTAATGACGGGGAGAAATTTGCCTACAAGTATGATCGAAGGCATGATATCAATATTGGGATCAAGTATGAGCTAAATGAGCATTGTTCATTTTCCACAAATTGGGTCTATGGATCTGGGAATGCGTTTTCTTTAGCAGATGAGCAAATACTTACTCCTTTTGATGGGGTTTCGCTCGTGAATGCAGGACAAAGAAATAATTATCGCTTCCCTTCATTTAGTCATTTGGATATCCAGTTTAATTATGAGAAAGAATTGAAATATGGAAAATTCAAATTTAATCTGGGATTATACAATGCCTACAATCGTAAAAATGCCTATTATATCTACGTGTACAGCAGTCCAATAGTAAGAGATTACATCGCTTACAAAACAAGTATCTTTCCTATTTTACCTAATATGAACCTTGGTTATTCGTTTTAATATTTATTTTTGAGTTTACTATTCTTTAAACCAAATAATATCAAGGGTATGAATTTAGATGAATTAGGTGATAATGCCAAAAAAGAAAACCTATTGGCCATCATGGTCAAAATGTCCAAAGTCGATGGTGAGGTCCATGCAAATGAAATGATGTGGATACTACAGCTAGGGTTCAGCTTGGGTATGACGGAAGAGGAAATTAGGAATATTACCATTAATGATAGTGACTCCCTACTCATACCTACTTCTGAACAAGAACGTATGTCCATATTAGTATATCTTGTGTTTGTAATAAAAGTAGACGATGAAATTACAGAAGAAGAAAAAGAAACATTACATCATTTTGGACTTAAATTGGGATTCAACCATTTAATGGTAGCGAATATTCTTCGAGTAGTGGAAGCAAATTTAGGAAAGCGACTACCTCCTGATGCAATATTGACAGAGGTAAGGAAATACTTAAATTAGAAATGTATGACAATGGCTAAAATCATCGTATTGGGTGCACTATTTACCTTTATTGCATTGATTGTATTGTTTGCGATAGGGTATTACAGAAAATCGACTAAAGCAGTACGTGACACACAGTCTATCGTTACGGATAAAGAGATCATAGAGTTTTTAGACAGCCAACCGGATAAAATTATGGACTCCAAAATTTTAATGGCTGAATTTGGGTTGTCTAAATTTGAAGCAGGCAGTCGGCTAAACCATTTAATGACACATGGTGTTTTTAAGGCCTTATCTACTAAAGGAGGATTGGTCCGATATTATACGTTAGTAAAACCTATTGAAAATTCATATGATTTGGAGTTGACTGACGATGCGTTTATGACCGTAGAAGATCTTTTGTTGATATTTAAACATAATGATTATCAAGTATCTTTACAAGAGTTGTGTCTGTCCACGGGCTTACCTGTCAAAGTCTTATTAGAAGAAATGAAATACTTTGAGAGTGAAAAAGTAGTGAAGTGCCTGTACAAAAGTTCAAATGGTGGAATGACTCATCAAAAAATATATACGCTTTGTGAACCATATCGATCCAATCCTGATCAGTTTATGGAATTAAAAGATGTAAATTTTGAGCTAGAAGATATCTTTAATAAAGTGAAGAAAAATAGCTGATTACCAGCTACTCACACCTCCTCCACCTGAGCCACTTCCAGAACTAAACCCTCCTCCAGAACCACCTGAACTAGAGGTAGGAGCATGACTGAATGCAGATTGTATTACTTCAGGTTTGAAACTGCTTCTAAACGTAGAGAATGAATTCATTCCTTGATCATTATGGTACCAAAATGGGAGTGTTTGCATATACGGTTCTACACTTTCAAGAAATGGATCTTCCAGACCAAATGCCACAGCAAAGGGGAACATATTATCAAAATATTTTGGGTCCTCTTCTAATAATCTAGCCAATTCTTTTTTATCAGGTTGCTTTAGAAAACGTTTAAATCGCTCTATTTCAGATTTTAATTGAGCTCCTTTTTCCGTGAGCGGCAATCTAAATAATGGGAGGATAAATCCGAATAGACCCAGGGCTATGAAACCTATACCCATAATGAATAATTGAAATGCAATCATACTGATAATTCCTACTGCAATCATAGCAACTGGAAATAGAATTAATCTCCATGTTCTAAATAATTTGAGATAATTGGGATCGTAGTATTCTTGTAATTTTACTTCTTTGGTAAGCAAAGATTGCGCCTTCATCAATGTCATATAGAACTTATTTTTTAAGTCACTAATTTTAGACACATCATTTTCTTCGAATAATTTATTGAATATTAGGTGTTCGTATTCTGGAAAATCAGGATTCAAATTTTTGATCTTGTAAAGGAATATTTCATCTGCAATTTGTTTCATCTCAACAAAGCCCTCACTAGCCCAATAAGGCAATAGAGAAACAATATCTCTAGCGTGGGCAGTCTGATCTACAAATGCACCGACATGCGCTGATGTCATCCCTGAAGGAGGGTAGGGGGTCACTGTGGTTTCGTCAACGATGTAGTCTTTCTTTCTTAATTTTCTCCAAAATGAAACAAAGTATCCAAATAGAGCCAATGGAAGCGCAAGATACCAAGGATGTTGTTCACGTTTTGCTCCTTGTTCTTCCTGTTCGTAATATTCAACAACATTATTAGCGACGTCCAAATATCTTTCTGGTAATCGTATTGCAGCAGTTATCCCTTCCTTCGGGTTCAACGCTCTGAGACTTGAGCCTTTTAGCGTCCGGGAATCCACTTGTTTTATTTCTACTATATTCAAGTTTTTTCCTTTTGGTCCTCCTGTTACTTTCATGTCTTCAGATTGCAGGGTAATGCTCTTGGGTAATTTTATTTCAAAATCAACATTGTCAACCCTAGTAAGTATATCATTCCCAATCAGGTCACTGTGAAATTCTTGATGATCTGGGTATCCAATAATTCCTTTTCTAATAATATAAGAGATTCTGTAGGTTTGATCCCCAGTGATATAAACATCTGGATTCCCAATTCGTATGCTTACCTTATCCTTAGATTTATTTACCTTATAATCGTGGCCCGCTATATTGATATTGACAATGTCAAGATTGATTTTACGGTTTTGGATGATATAGCTGGTCTCAATATCTCTTAGAATGCCTCTTCTTTTTTCGTAAAAATTGGCATCAATGGTTTCTTCAATATGATAAGAGCCGTCTGCTTTAATCTCTAGCTTAATATCAAAGTTTTTAATTGTAAATCCTTGAGAATAGGATAGTATCGTAATGAATAGAAAAAGAAAAGGTAGTAGTTTTTTCATAGGTTGTTGCTTCGTTCCATTTTGTTAACCTGATCCATGTGAAATTCGTTGCGCAAAAGTCTAAAATCAGATCAACTGATGTGTATTTAAGATAAATATACCATATGAGAAGCAAAGTGATCTATTCTCTTTGCATAAAAGTGTACAATGGAATTTGTAGGAATAAAGAAATAGGCCAATTAATAGTTCTATTTTAAGCTAGTAGTAAGACGTCAATTGCCATTTGATATCCTTTGAGGCCTTGTCCCATTATTGAGGCATAACACACGTCCTCTAAATAAGAATGATGCCTAAATGACTCTCTTTTTTTTATATCGGAAATGTGAACTTCAATGACAGGACTAGTTATAGCACTAATACAGTCTGCCAAAGCTATACTAGTATGGGTATAACCTCCCGCATTTAGAATAATACCATTTTGTTCAGAAAAACCTATTTCCTGCAATTTATCAATTAAGGCACCTTCATGATTGGATTGAAAATAATGCAATGTTGTTTGCTTTTCAAAATGAAGTTGAAGTTCGCTGAAATAAGCTTCAAAAGATTGAGTTCCATAAATTTCAGGTTCCCGCTTTCCTAGAAGATTTAAGTTAGGACCATTAATAATGTAAATTTCTTTTTTCACATTAAATCTAGTTCGCCACCTCGTTCATAAATTTGATCCTAGCCAATTGAATTTCTTCAATCGTTATGTCATCATCTTTTAATTCTTTGAACGCATCTTCTATTCCTGCTGTATCCGCTTCATGGAAATAGTCAAATATTTCTTCTACGATATCTTCATCCACTTCGTCTTCTATGAAATAATCAATGTTTAACTTCGTTCCGCCATCGGCAATAGTATTGAGCTCTTCCAACAATTCCTCATAGGACATGCCTGCATTCTGTGCCAAATCAAACAGAGGCATTTTTCGATCGATACCCTGAATAATTGCCACTTTATGTTTGGACTTGTTGGCCACTTGTTTCATGACAAACTCAGCGGGGCGATCGATATCGTTTTCTTCAACATATTCTTTGATCAACTCTATAAAAGGCTTACCGTATTTAAGAGCTTTGCCTGTATTGACTCCAGATATTTGAGTCATATCTTCTTTATTGATCGGATAATAGGTTGCCATATCTTGTAAAGAAGGCTCCTGGAATATAATCCAAGGCTGAATTTTCAATCGTTTGGCTTCTCGTTTCCTAAGATCTAAGAGCATGCCCATCAAAACGTCATCTAGAGCAACCCCACCAGAACCAGTCATCACAGGGTCAGCAGATGTATCTGTAAAATCTCTATTGAGAGGAATCTTAACAGGAGTTTGTTTGATTAAAAAGTCTTTCCCTTTTTGAGTAAGCTTTAATAAACCGTATTGTTCGATCTCTTTAAATAAAAAATCTTTGAGGATTCCTTGTCTAAACATAGAATTCCAGAAAATTTCATCTTTATGTTTTCCTTTTCCGAAAAGTGGTCTTCGATCAAATTTGAAGTCCTTCATGTCCTTGGTGTTCTTACCCATTATGAAATCCACCAAGTGTTTTACAGTATAATTTTCATTGAGATTTACAATCACCTCTAATGCTAATTTCATTTCATCTGTAACTTCAATTTGTTCTTTTGGATGTTTGCAATTGTCACACAAGTCATTGCAATTTTCAATTGGGAACTCTTCCCCAAAATAATGCAATAAGAAGTGTCTTCTGCATGTACTTGTCTCGGAATAAGCGATGATTTCTTCCATCAATTGAGCCCCTAGTTCACGCTCAGCAACCGGTTTGTCTCTAAGGAATTTCTCAAGTTTATTGATGTCTTTGTAGGAATAGAATGCAATACATTTTCCAGGTAGGCCATCTCTTCCACCTCTTCCTGTTTCTTGATAATAATTTTCAATACTTTTAGGAATATCATAATGAATAACAAATCGGACATCTGGTTTGTCAATACCCATACCAAATGCAATCGTAGCAACGATCACATCGCAATCTTCCATTAAGAATGCATCCTGAACTGAAGATCGTGTTTTTGCATCTAAACCTGCATGATAAGGTGCGGCATTTATTCCATTAACATTCAGTACTTTAGCAATCTCCTCAGTGGTCTTTCTTGCTTGTACGTATATGATTCCAGATTTGCCGTTTGTAGATTTTATAAACTGGACAATCTCTTTAATAGTCTGATCTTTTGTTCTTTTGGGTCTTACCTCGTAAAACAGATTATCTCTATTAAAAGACGAAATGAAAATGTTTTCATCTCTCATGTCTAGATTCTTGACAATGTCAGATTGAACCTTTGGTGTAGCTGTAGCTGTCAAAGCCATGACTGGAATGTGCTCATTGATTCCTTTGATCATGACTTTAATCCTTCTGTATTCTGGTCGAAAGTCATGTCCCCATTCGGAAATACAATGTGCTTCATCAACTGCAACAAAGGAAATATTACTATTCTTGAAAAATTCAATATTTTCATCTTTGGTCAACGTTTCAGGAGCGATAAACAACATTTTCGTTTTACCTGCTGAAATATCTGCTTTGACCTCTTTCATTTGCCCTTTATTGAGCGAAGAATTCAAAAAATGGGCAATTTCATTGTTTTTGCTGTATCCACGAATGGAATCCACTTGATTTTTCATCAATGCAATAAGGGGTGAAATTATTATAGCTGTCCCTTCACTAAGTATAGCGGGCAATTGATAACAGAGAGATTTTCCTCCTCCTGTAGGCATGATAACAAAGGTGTCTTTTCCGCCTAAGATGCTTTCAACAATTTCTTTTTGTCTAGGCTTAAAATTTTTAAATCCAAAATAGGTTTCTAATTCTTTGTCTAGATCGTATTGTGTGCTAACCATAAGTTTGACTAGTTTATGTCTGAGTATATATCGCAGGCAAACAAGCGTATATATTATTTATAACCTTAATATAAGTATAATTATTGACTTTTTGAATAATGTTTAATGATAACAAAGTGCATTAATTAAAACTAAATTGTGTTTAAGTCCAATTGAATTTTTGGTTGGCAAATATTTGGGTGAAAGAAAAAATTATTTGAAATAAAATTTTACTTTCGGTTCAATTTTTAAAACGGTTTGCGAATATAATCTATTACTGTGAATTATAATATAAATATCATCGAAATTATTAAAAGCACTATAAATGTTGAATATCAGACACTTTTAGGGCTATTTGATATGGATTTTACAATTCTAGAAGTAGTAGTTAAAAAACTATACAGTTGTAAAGGTAAAATTGTTGTGTCCGGCATCGGAAAAAGTGCAATTGTGGCCAGGAAAGTCGTTGCAACCCTCAACAGTACCGGTTCAAAAGCTATATTTTTACATACAGCTGATGCCTTACATGGCGATGTAGGAATCCTGCAAGAAGAAGATATTTTATGGATTATCTCAAAAAGCGGTGAATCCAGAGAAATTAAAGAATTGTTTCCAGCAGTAAGAAATATTGGTGCTTTTATCGTAGGTATGGTAAGTAATTCCAATGGATATTTGGCGCAACATGCAGATATAGTTATTTATGTTCCCGTGACAAAAGAAGCAGATATTGATGATTTGGCACCCACAGCCAGTACAATTGCTCATATATCAATAGGTGATGCCATTGCTATGTCCTTAAAACAAATGAATGGATTTTCGGAAGAGAAATTTGCTCGTTTACACCCGGGAGGGTTATTGGGTAAGAAGTTAAATTTAAAAGTAGAGGATTTAGCTGCAAATAATGCCAAACCCTCAGTGCTTCAATCAGATTTACTGTCTCAAATTATTTATGAAATTTCGTCGAAGCGACTCGGGGCAAGTTGTGTTCAAAATCTCGATGGGGAAATTATCGGAATTATTACAGATGGAGATATTCGGCGATTAATTTTGAAAGGAGGGGACATTTACAAAAAATCTGCGTTTGATATTATGAGCAAACTCCCTAAGTGTATAAATAATACTGCATTGGCAGTGGATGCGATAGAAATGATGAAAACCAATAGTATTACACAATTAATTGTAGTGGATGCGAATGAACGTTATGTAGGCATGATTCATATACACGATATAATTAAAGAAGGAATAAATTAGATAGATATGAGAAGTATTACCTGGGTGCTGATGATCGCACTGATTTCTATTTCTTGCAGTAAAAATAAAACGATTTCAGAAGAACTGGTAGGAGAATGGAATTATGAAAGAGAAACATTCAATAGCTTTTCTACGTTTGAAGACCCAGATATAGGTGGAACTATGGTTTTTCAAGATGATGAAACTGGATTATGGAGTCAATCCAATGGAGTGTTTGATTACGACTTGGAATGGGATTTACAAGTTAATGATGAAAAGATTGCTCTAACTAAGTATCCAAATACCATTGGGCTATCTATTCCGTTTACGACGATTTATGATTTGACTCGAATAGATGAAGATAATTTCAGATTGCGATTTCATATCAAGTTTGATTCGCCTATCGACACAATAGAATCGTTTGAACAATTTGAGAATATTATTTTGGAGAGAATATAGTTACTTGGAAGTTCATTTTATATCAATTTCCTTTATGATTTACACTAAACCATTACAATGATGAAATATTTCTATTTTACTTTTCTATGTCTTCTTTTTTGCACATGCGGCAAAGAGGTATCCGAAACAGAAGTTGTGATTGGGTCATGGAACTACACCCGCCAAATACCAACCTTGTTTACCTTCCTAACGGATGTAGACAAGAAAGGAGAGCTGATTATCAATGAGGATGGAACAGGGACTTGGACTTCGACTTCTGTTGATTCACTTAGCTATCCACTCAATTGGAAGTTTGAATTAGATCAGAGTAAATTTCGAATACAAAAGTTCGATGACCAAGAGAAAATGGAACAAAATTCTAATTTTTCATATCTGTTTGAGTGCATAGATGAAAATAATCTCAAATTAACGTTTACCCATCAGAATGATGTAATTGTCTCAGATGAGGTAATTGAATTGGTCCGAAAATAAAAGGTAAAACGTTGATTAATCTTCGTCAACAAAAGCGGAAGAAAATCTAGGGTAAAAGCTCTTTGCTGTAGCCATTCCTAAATCTCTTTCCCAACCTTTAGGATAGGATTCTTCTTTTAATAGGCAACCTTCTGAAATATATGGGTAGACATCTTCATAGGTTTCATATCGATTCATAATAATTCTACGATGAATGTGGTACCTGTTGATTTGCGATGAATCTTTTATCCCAGCCGCACCCATTAATTCAATAAATGCTTTGAGGGTCTGTTTATGAAAGTTGGCTACTCTTACTTTTTTATCTGAGACCACCAGCCCTTTCATCAGACTCTTGTCATTGGTTGCTACACCTACGGGGCATGTATTGCGGTTGCACTCCAGCGCTTGAATGCATCCGAGAGACATCATCATTGCTCTAGCAGAATAACACGCATCAGCACCTATGGCAATAGCACGGACCATATGAAATCCAGTACTTATTTTTCCTGCAGCAATTATTTTTATGTGTTGTTTTAAGTCAAACCCTTTCAGGGTATCATAGACAATGGCTAATCCTTCGCGGTAAGGCATACCTACAGAGTTTGAGAATTCTAATGGAGCAGCTCCTGTACCACCTTCACCTCCATCAACAGCAATAAAATCTGGGTAAATACCGGTTTCAACCATAGCTCTACAAATGGAAATAAATTCCGATCGATGCCCTACGCATAATTTAAAACCTACTGGAAGTCCCTCCGATAAGTCTCTTAATTTTTTTACAAAGTTCAGAAGTCCGATTGGAGTATTGAATTCTTTGTGGTACGGAGGTGACAAAACATCTTTCCCTAATGGCACATTTCGTATTTCAGCAATTTCTGGAGTGACTTTTTTAGCTGGTAAGATTCCTCCGTGCCCTGGTTTTGCTCCTTGACTCAGTTTAATCTCAATCATTTTAACATTCGCTTTCCCAATAGTTTTGAGAAAATTTTCCTCTGAGAATCCACCTTCATCATTTCTACAACCAAAATATCCTGTTCCTATTTGATAGATTAAATCTCCTCCAAATTCCATATGGTGTGCTGATATGCCACCTTCTCCTGTATTGTGTGCAAATCCACCGATTGAGGCGCCACCGTTCAGTGCTTTTATCGCATGTGCACTCAATGAGCCATAGGACATTGCAGATATATTCAAGAGCGATAATTCGTATGGTTTTTTACAATCTGGTCCTCCCACTGTAATTCGTTGGTCGGGATTAATATCGTGATGATCAATAGGAAGTATGCTGTGGTTCATCCATTCATACCCTTCGGCATATACATTTAACTGTGTCCCAAATGGAGTCGTATCCGTATCTTTTTTTGATCGTTGATATATAATAGATCTAAATATTCGAGCAATTGGAGCGCCCTCTGTATCCGACTCAACAAAGTATTGATATAACTTAGGTCTTAGCCATTCTGCAGCATATCTTGATCTTCCTACTAAAGGAAAATTTCTCTTAATGGCATGTTTGGACTGGAAAGTGTCATAGACTCCGATTAAAATGGGAATCAGTACCAACGCTAGAATTACAAAGAAACCAATCCAAATTTCTATTCCTGCCCACGCAAGTAAGGCGATGATGAGTAAAGAGATAACATAAAATGCAGTCCTCATAATGTAATCAATAATTTAGAACTAAATGTAAAACCTTGGATTGGTATTACGTAGGAGAAAGACATTTATTTGTTCAGATTGAACTGTTAAAAAACTTAAGAGTGCAGTTTAGTTCTCAAAATTATAATTGATAAACGTGTAAAAATAATAGACATGGCAACGGAAATAAATTTTAGCAACTTACCTTAAAAATACACTTCCTAGTTGATTGGCTAAATCAGATCTGAACTCGAGGGCTTTTTTGTGCGCCTTCATATACAGCAGTAAGTTTTCTTCTTCTCCTGCTTGACCACTCAATTCTATAATTTTAGTCTCAATTAGCTTTACCTTCTTGTCGTATTTTCGATACAAAAACCTTCTCAAAGAGTTTAAAGAATCCATTTCTTGATTGTTTTCTGGATCTTTTTGAGTCTGAAGCTGTAATCCTTTTTCTTCCCATCCTGCGTAAATGTATGGGCTTGACAGTAAATCGATCACAAGGTTTCTAGTGGTTTCATCATCCGATGAGGTGAATGCCTCTATGTTAATTCGACCTACATCTTTATATTGTTGAATGCATTCTCCGAAAAGTCGTTTGAAAAGTGGATTATCAATACTATCTAATTCATCTTCGATGTTGCTGATGAGAAAACCGGCGACAGTGATATCAGAATCAGCTTTAAGTTTTTGGTTGCCCATAGAAATTAAGACCCTTAGTAAATCTTTTTCCTGATAATCATCTCCTGTTACAACTTGCTTAAGGTTTTTTACCTTTTCGCCTTGCTGCTTTTTTGGTGCAGAAATAAATCGGTCTTCATTTACATCAGGATTATTTCTTTGGTATTGATTCCTTTTCTGTTTTAGATCAGCTTTGATGGCTTTATTGGTCTCTGCAACCAAAATTTCTTCAGAGATATCCATAATGTCACTGCACTTTTTAAGATACAGTGATTTTTTAATCATATCTGGAATCTTGGCGATAGAGCGCACAATATCTTTTAGCACTTGACTTTTACGGATAGGATCATCTCCTGCTTCCTTTAATAATAGATTGGTTTTAAAGAATAAAAAATCCTCTTCGTGGTCCTTGAGGTAGGCTCTAAATGCTTCTATTCCCACTTTTTTAAGATAAGAATCAGGATCTTCCCCTTCAGGGAGTAGGACCAACCTTACATTCATATCTTGTTCTAATACCAGATCCAATCCTCTCAATGCTGCTTTGACCCCTGCCGTATCTCCATCATAAATGATTTTAATATTGGGTGTATACCTTCTGACCAGACCAATTTGCTCAACAGTGAGTGATGTTCCAGATGAGGCGACTACATTCTCAATTCCATATTGGTGGAGAGTAATCACATCGGTATATCCTTCGACCATTATGCATTCATCCAATTTACGAATGGCTTGTTTGGCAAAATACATACCATACAATACCTTCCGCTTATTATAGATGTCGGTCTCGGGGCTATTTATATACTTCGGAGTCTTTTTATCTTTTGAAAGGGTTCTTCCAGCAAATGCAATGACTTTACCACTCAGGTTGTGAATGGTAAACATGACTCTGCTTCTAAAAAAGTCATAGTTTGATTTAGATGTTAGCCCAAGTTTTTTTAGAAATTCAGGATTAAATCTCTTTTGCAGTGCCCTTTTGGTCAGATCATCTCTATCTCTGGTGGTATAACCCAACTGAAATTTTCGAATGATTTGTTCGTTATACCCCCGTTCTTTGAAATAGCCCAAGCCTACAGATTTTCCTTCATCTGTGCGAAAGAGGTTCTCTTCAAAATATTTTTGAGCGAATTCATTGATAATAAAATAGGATGCGGTCAGTTCCTTGTAGGCCTTTTCTTCAGCAGTGTTTTCAGTTTCTTCTATTTCAATATTGTACTTTCCTGCCAGATATCTCAACGCTTCAGGATAGTTCATCGCTTCATGCTCCATCATGAATCGCACAGGGTCTCCAGCTTTACCACAACCAAAACACTTATATATGTTTTTTGCTGGAGAAACTGTAAAGGATGGCGTTTTCTCATCATGGAAAGGACAATTCCCTATCATGTTTACACCTCTCCGTTTGAGATTGACAAAATCTTCAACGACTTCCTCCACCTTGGCGGTCGTCATAATTTTTTCTATGGTCCCTTGTTTAATCATTCGAATGCAAATATAATTACAAAAACAGAGTAATTTTGTATTTACTATTTCACTTATTGAAATAAAACTTGAATTGAATATACATAAAACATATTTCCATCTTGTTCCACAAAGTTTTCAAGGCGAAGTGCGATTGAGATCATATGTTAAGGGGCTCTTTCCCTATTTGGAAACGGGGAGTGCTGTGAAAAAAGCATTTCAAAAAAATCAGATCTTATATAAAGGCAGACCAGGCAATACCGGAGATTGGGTAAAAGCGGGAAGTGAGATTGTATTTAATTTGGTTTTTGACCTACCACAAGGTACGAAAGATACCTTGCAGATATTTTATGAAGATGATTCGATTTTAATTGTACGCAAACCTCCTGGAATTTCGAGCAGTGGAAATAATAGATCTTTTCAACAACTACTGAAAAGTCATGCTATTCCAGATACGGACACATCTTTACCCTTTCCATATCTTATACATCGATTGGATAAAGATACAGAGGGATTGATGATTGCAGCGAAGAATATGAAGGCGAGGAGGTTATTGAGTGAGATGATGGAAGCACAATCCATTAACAAGCATTATGTATTGATCGCAGAAGGTACGATGAATCAGGATTCCAACTTTATATCCTTAGACTTAGATGGGAAACAGGCACAAACAGAGATTTTGTCAATAGAACCATTAAATACAAAAGATGTAACCACTCGAGTCTTTGTAAAATTACATACGGGAAGAACCCATCAAATCCGAAGGCATTTTGCTGCAATTGGGCATCCCATAATAGGGGATAGACTGTATAATAAAGATGGCAAGAACTTTAAAACGGGATTACTCTTATGTGCATATAAGTTAATATTTGAACATCCAATTACTCAAGAATTGCTTAAAATACGCATGCCAATACCTAAAAAAATAGCTAAATACTCGATTAATTCTAAGGAGTAAGATCCCAATTTTAGCAATAAATAATCAAATAACGAAGGTAGTGATCTTGTGAATTCAGGTAAGAATTGATCTACAACATCTTGGTTTAGTTGGGGATAATTCCTACTGTGAATTATCATTTTTATGTCGGTTAAAATGTATGCGGGATACACATCAAAAAGCTCATATTTCATCGAATTTTCTTCATTTAGATTAGAAATGTAAAATATCATCATTTTTTTTTCAAATTATTAATTTCTTCTTCTTCTACTTAATTAATTCAAAAATTGGCCTTTACAGATTAACAATAATTGTAATGTGTTTTCATATTAAAACTGCTCATAATATGATATGGTATTTGGTCTAGAATTTGGTCTTACAGAGGCATAATGGAAAAGTTGTATCTGGTCAAAAGAGATTAGAATCATTTTTCAAGAAACATGAATAATTACATTTTAGAAACTTGCACCAAGTCCCTTTACTCAGAATCTAGAGGCTCGGAGCAAAAATGAATTTTACAAAATACACAATCAATGAAAAGACCATTAGAAAAGCATTTCGACTATGAAAATGTACGCAATGGATTCAGAATAGTTAAAGCAGGACTCACCCTCTTTGTATTATTTCTGGCTTTCAACCTTTCCTTTGGCCAAACATTTAGTCGAATTGAATGTCAATGTCTGAATAATAGTACGACAGATGATAATGGACAGTTTGGTGAAACGATCACAATTAACTCAAATTCAAGTGAGACGTGGTTTGTAGTGACTTCTTCGGGTTTATACACCACGACGAGTCCTCCACCACCAGCAGCCCCTGTTGAGATTCCGCCGGGGACAGGTATCCCAGAAGGGTTGCCGGGTCAATATATATTGGATGCAAAACGAGTGAACAATACAAATTGGACGCTTGAAGTGAGTAATGGAGCGATTACAATTCCAATCTCTTCTGCTCATTTGTGCCAATATCCAACCAATGAAATTATTGGAGACTTCGGTACATGTATTGAAACCATAGAAACGTATGAGTTGGCTTTGCCTGCTTCTCAAGTTGGTGTGATAACATGGACGGTAAGCGCAGGAGGGAATATAGTAGGTGGACAAGGAAGCCGAAGAATATTTGTTGATTGGAGTGATGTAGTAGGTGACTATGATGTTTCATTTACAGGAACAGCTGGTGCATACGATGGACAGGCCAATGACTTTTGTGATTTCAGTGGTTCTGAAAGTGTAGCGGTAATGGATGAAGAGGCATTCGCCTTAGCATGTAATAACCAAGTAAACATTTCATTGAATGGGAATTGTGATTTGGATATAACACCAGATATGATTTTAGAAGATATGGAATTCAGCAATGATTCGTATGATTTATTGATTAAAGATATTGCTGCCGATACGATTGTGACTGGGCCTACGCTTGGTATGGAATATATCAATACTACGTTAGAGGTTTCAGTAGTTCACGAGTGCAGTGGGAATTCATGTTGGGGATATATTTTACTAGAAGATAAATCGATCCCTCCGTTAATTTGTGAAAACGATACGATCGATTGTAATGAATTTATGACTCCAGACATTACTGGATTTCCAGTTCCGGATGATGTGACAATTACTCCTTTGGGTGATGATAAATATTTGTTGGAGAATTTCGATAAATGTAGTGATGCCATAATATTTTATGAAGATACGCCGGTCACTATGAATTTATGTACAAGCCCATACAGTTCTATTATTGAACGAAACTGGGTAGTGGAAGATAATTCAGGAAACACCGCTTCGTGCACGGAGTTAATTTACGTGAACAAGGCAACACTCATGGATATCACATTTCCTCCGAGTTATGATGATGTGTTAGGGCCAAATCCATCTTTGGAAGCGTGTGATAACTTTCCAAAGCTAGCTAATGGATATCCTGATCCTTCATTTACAGGTATGCCAGAAGGAATATTTTGTTTGAATGTGAAAGTAGATTATGAAGATACAGAATTGCCAAAATGTGGTGATGAATCATACAAATTAAGAAGAAGATGGGTGATCCAAGACTTATGTGATGGTACCTTCCTTCCTCCGTATACACAAAATATAACAGTTGTAGATCATACAGCTCCAGTGATTACTGCGCCGAAAGATTTTACCGTAGGTGCAACAGAGACAAGTTGTTCTTCTATTATTGAAGTGCCACAACCTATGATTTCAGATTGTTCTGGAACATCCTATACGATTTCTTATAATCCAGTTGAAAGTGGGGTAGATCCATTTTTCCAACCGAGCAACGATGGTATCGTTGAACACTCAAATGGAAGTTTCTTGATCACTCAAGTTCCTGAAGGGGTTAAAGAGATTTGGATATTGTATTACGCAATTGATGATTGTGATAATATGTCTACAGATTTTACCAAAGTAACCATTGAAGACGATATTCAACCTATTCCAGTTTGTGACCTCCATACATTTGTTGGGTTAAATGAAAATGGAATTGGATATGCAAGTATAGAATCGTTTGATGATGGCTCATGGGATAATTGCGAAATCGACTACATGGAAGTGAGACGAATGGGCAATTTTGCTTGTGGTGAATCGGTAAATTGGGGAGAAAAAGTAAAATTCTGTTGTGCTGATGTAGGAAACGTCGTAATGGTACAATTAAGAGTGGTAGATAAAAGTGGGAACAGTAATTTCTGTATGGTAGAAGCTGAAGTTCAGGACAATCACGATCCAGAATTCACATTCTGTCCAGCAGATATCACCATCGATTGTGATGATGATACTGTAAATTTAGATCAATATGGAACAGCACAAGCGATCGATAACTGTAATGTTACGGTAACTTCGACATCACAAAGAAATATCAATGCTTGTGGTGTAGGAGTAATTACTAGAACTTTTAGAGCTGAAGATGATCAAGGTAATTTTGTTACCTGTCAGCAACGAATCAGAGTTCAATCTCTTGATCCATTTTATATTAATCCAAATAATCCAAATGATCCTACGGATGATGTTATTTGGCCAGGAAACCATACAGTACAAAATGGATGTGCTTATTCAGGAGTTCCACCAGATGATCTTCCAGCAGGAAAACAACGACCAGTAATTCTTAGAGAGGCGTGTAGTCAAATCAGTTTCACATATGACGATGTCATATTTCAATACACTGAAGAAGCATGTACTAAGATTTTAAGAACATGGAAAGTAATTGATGATTGTGTTTTCGTGCCGATATCCAATGCGGGTCTATGGACATATACACAAGTTATTAAAGTAGAAAATAGTACAGAACCTAGTTTTATAGTTGGATGTCAAGTAAGTGATTATACAGTAACTCAACTATCAAATTGTTCTGCAAGAATAGAAGCAACAGCGCAAGCAGTTGATGACTGTACACCAACAGATGAATTGACATTTTCATACAAGTTTGATGAAGACAACAATGGGTCTATTGACTTTTCTGGAAATGGAAGTTCAATTTCTAGAGTTGTTGAGTTCGGAAGCCATAGAGTGATTTGGGAAGTAGAGGATGAATGTGGTAATATTGAAACGTGTGCAACAGTAATTAATGTAGACGATGACAAAGCACCGACTCCATATTGCTTGTCAGAAATCGTGACAGTAGTAATGGAAACTTCGGGATCCGTTACGATCTGGGCAAGTGATTTTGACAATGGTAGTTTTGATAATTGTGCAGATGCGGATGAATTGATCGCTTCATTTTCACCCAACACAAATAATACATCTGCTACATTTACATGTGATGATTTAGATGGCGAGGCAACCTCTTTTGATCTTGAAATTTATATCACAGATCCAGCAGGAAATCAAGATTTCTGTACAACATCTTTGATCGTTCAGGATAATCAAAACCACTGTAACAATAATGTGGATGATGGAAGTAATGATGATGAAGAGAGAGTTGCTTTAGGTGGACATATTTTCAATGACGAGAACGAAAACTTAGTTGGAGTCAATGTAACATTGAATTCTACTTTACCAGAATTTCCAAAATTGACGTCCACGGATGAAGATGGAGGATACTCATTCCATGATTTATTGATGGAAGAGAACTATTCCATTGCACCAGATTTGGATGCAAGTTACCACGAAGGTGTATCTACACTTGACTTGGTTTTAATTCAACAACATTTATTAGGACTCAAGCCGTTTGATAATCCATACAAGGTGATCGCAGCGGATATTAATAATTCAGAATCAGTAACAGCTGCTGATCTTCTTCAACTGAGAAAACTCATATTGGGCATTTACTCAGAATTACCATCAAACAGCAGTTGGAGGTTTGTAGATGCAGCGTATGAATTCCCAGAACCGAATAATCCATTCCCATTTGACGAAAAGCTGGATATGGATACGATGATGGAAGATTACATGGATGCTGATTTTGTAGCTGTAAAAGTTGGAGATGTCAACAATACAGCAAGTACAAACCTTATGGGAGAAACTATTTCTTCCGCAAGGTCTGTGGAAATGGTCAACATAGAAGATCAGTATTTGAATGAAGGCATTCACGATGTTATGATCTCCTTGAATGAAGATGCGGAATTGTACGGAATGCAGTTTGCATTGAACATCAATGATAATTTGGTATCTGATGTTGAAGTTTCTTCTGAAGTATTTAATGTCTCAGAAGGAAATTATACAAGAAATACCAAACTATATGTGAGTGTACACCAGGCAAACAGTGTATATGCGGATGAAAATGTACTTACGCTTACACTTACTGTAAAGAAAGCAGGATTTGTATCGGATATGTTGGGTATGGCTTCAGATGATTTTTCAAATGAAATCTATACTGCTTCAAATAATAAAATTCAGACTTCGACTATCGGATTAGATATACTGAATAGGACAGAGGATGAAGTGCATGCGTTTGAATTGCTTCAAAATGTACCAAATCCATTTACAACAACAACAGAGATTGGTTTTGTACTTCCATCCAAAGAACAAGTTTCATTACGAGTTATGGATGTCACTGGTAAAGTATTGATCCGTAAAACAGGCCAATACCAAAAAGGGTACAACTCAATTACGCTTGATGTAAGTGAAATTAACAGTTCAGGTATATTATATTATCAACTTGATACAGAGCGGAATAGCGCTACTAAAAAGATGATGATCATAAAATAAAAAACAAGCCATTTGGCACTCAGATAATCTTTAGAACATTAAGAAACAAGTTTTAAATTCTTTTAAAATGAACAAATTAATACAACATACTAAATCGCAAACTTCTCAAAGCCTGGTGCAAATTGCACGAAGCATGGGAATTGTATTCTGCCTTTTTGTGGCAAATATGACACTTGCGCAGGTGGACTGTAACACTACAATGGCTTGTAATGACGGTCTTCAAGTATCATTAGATGATAATTGTGAGGCGTTGATTACTCCGGATATGATCTTGGAGGATCCAGCGTACGATAATTCTGCATATACGGTAGAGTTGATGGACTCACAAGGAAATACGCTTCCAAACGCAACAGTGGATTACAGTTATGTAAATCAAACCTTGAGCGTCAATGTGTCTTTAAATGGCTGTGCTTCTTCTTGTTGGGGAAGTATCACAATTGAAGACAAATTACCTCCCGTGTTTAGTACTTGCTTAGACTATGAGTTGGATTGTGATGCAGATATCACTCCTGGAGCAGGATTTATTCCTTTTCCAACATTGATCGATGCATGTAGCAATAACAACGACTTGGATTACTTTGATGAAGTGGTAAGTAATGCTTGTGCCGCTAGTTATGTAAAGACAATCACAAGATATTGGACGGCAACAGATGAGCAAGGAAATGAAGCAGAATGTGTTCAAACGATCAATATTTTAAAAGCTTCAATAATGGATATTGTATGGCCACCAAACTATGATGATTTGGATCAGCCTGCATTTTCATGTGCAGTAACCATTGAGACACTTCCCAATGGTGCTCCAACTCCTGCAGTAACTGGAGAGCCATCAGGAGCAAATTGTCCTAATATTCAAACGTATTACACAGATATTATTTTTGATATTTGCGGTGCAAGTAAGAAGATTCTAAGACAATGGGTAGTTGTTGACTGGTGTACAGGTGAGGAAGCTACATTCAATCAAATCATTAAGATTTTAGATACAGCGGCGCCTATTTGTACGTCGAATTCAGACTTCTTAAATGAAATATTTACGGATGAAGGGGAATGTACAGGAACATTTGAAGTACCTGCTCCAATAATTATTTTTGAATGCAGTGACTATACGTACAACGTAGGATACAAATTGAGAGATGAAAATGGAGACCCATTTGAAAACCCAATTTATGATAATATTACGTATGATCCTACAACTGGATTGTATACAATATATGAGTTGCCACAAGATACTTCATGGATTGTATATACGATTACTGATGCTTGCGACAATTCAACACAATGTTTTACAGAAGTAATCGTGATGGATGGAGAGGCACCAACACCTGTATGTGAAGGATATACTGTGGTAGGTCTAGAAGATGAAGGATGGGCAGATATATTTGCAACGTCTATAGATGATGGTAGTTTTGATAATTGTGCCATTGATAGATATGAAGTAAAAAGACTAAGTACCAACTGTGGCTTTCCTAGTGATTTACAGTTTGGTGAGAAAGTAAATTTCTGCTGTGAAGATGTGAACGCGGGTTATATCAAAGTAGTATTGAGAGTATATGACAAAGCAGATAATTATAATGATTGTGTAGTGAATGTAAATGTCCAGGATAAAATTAATCCTACGATTGAGTGTCCTGACAATTTATTCATTCAGTGTACCCAAGATTACGAAGATTTGTCTTTGACAGGAGAAGCAGTTGGTGATGATAATTGTAGTGTTGAGGTGACGTTTACGGATCAAGTAAACTTGAACGATTGTGGAATAGGAACTGTAAGAAGAACTTGGAGAGCTACGGATCCACAAGGTCGTACAGCTTCTTGTATCCAGATTATAACTGTAGGGGACAACAATCCTTTTAATGAAAACAACATTAGTTGGCCTTCAGACAGAGAGGTGAACGGTTGTAATGCAGAGAATATTACCCCAGAAGATCTTAACAGTTTCCCAATATTGAGTAATACAGATTGTTCAAATATTGCGATTTCTTACGATGACAATGTATTTTATAATACACCAGAATATTGCATTAAAGTATTAAGACACTGGAAGATTATTGATTGGTGTAACTATGACCCACAAAATCCTTCTTACTATGCATATACACAGAAGATTGGAGTATTCAATACGGTAGCACCAACGTTTACAAATTGCAGCAATCAGTCCTTCATTTCTGAGGATGGAGATTGTCAGGAAACAGTAGACTTAAGAGTAGATGCAACCGATGATTGTACAGCAGCGGATGATTTGGAGTATACCTATGAAATTGATGTAGACAGCGATGGTTCTGTTGAATACAATGGAACAGGAAATACGGTGACAAGAACATTAGAAAGTGGAGTACATACTGTGAAATGGACTGTAACCGATGAATGTGATAATGTTTCGAATTGTACACAGATTATCACTGTGCAGGATAATAAAGCACCAACACCAATTTGCTTAGGTGAAGTGGTTTGGGTATTGGGTGAAGATGGATCAGCAGAAGTATGGGCGAGTGACTTTGATTTGAAAAGTTTTGATAGTTGTGATGACGATGATGATTTAGTATTTGCGTTTAATGCAGCTGGAACTCAGCAAGCATTGACATTTGATTGTGGTGATATTCCAAATGGGATTGCAGAAGAGATCAACCTACAGATGTATGTATTTGATACAGATGGTAATTATGAATTCTGTGATGTAGTCTTGATCTTACAAGATTCTGAAAGTAGTAATGCTTGCACAGATAATCTAGAAGGAAACAAGGCAACCATTGCTGGATCTATTACAACACATAGTAGTGAAGGATTGATGAATATCGAAGTCCAGTTGATGAATATGGATGAGCAGGATGCAGAAATGGAAATGACAGAAAATTCAGGATTGTATGCGTTCGAAGATGTAGAATATTATGATGTATATGCGGTAGAACCGTATAAAAATGATGATGCTACAAATGGAGTATCTACATTGGATTTAGTAATGATTCAAAGACATATTTTGGGATTAGCAGAATTGGATAGTCCATACAAATTGATTGCAGCGGATGTCAATGGAAATAATAAAATCACATCTTCTGATTTATTGATGATGAGGAAGGTGATTTTGGGTATACAAGAAAACTTTGGAGATAACACTTCATGGAGATTTATACCAACGACTCATGAAATTGAAGAGCCTACAAATCCATTCGATTTCCCTGAGAAAGTTATTATCAATGAGTTGTATGTAAGTGATGAGCATATCGATTTTACTGCGATTAAGATTGGAGATGTCAATGGAAATGCAAATCCTGGACTTGTTTCTAATGAAGATCTTTCAAATACCAGAGCAGGAGCAAAAATGTTGAGCATCGACAACCAGATTTTGAGCTCGAATGAAAAGGTGACAGTACCTGTATATGCAAACGAAGTTGATGATTTGACAGGACTTCAATTAACAGTAGAGCTAGGTGCTGATGTAAGGTTTAGTGGTATACAATCAAATGCCTTGGAGATTTCAGATGATAATTATAAGGTGGAAAACAATATTGTCACACTTTCATGGAATGTTGTCAATGGAATAGCGATGAATGAAAATGACATCTTATTCTCTATCGAATTAGAAGTGGTCAGAGATGGCGAATTGGCTTCAAATATTGAATTTACTTCCAATCTCCTAGACGCAGAAGTATATGATCATTCATTGAAATCATTTGACTTGGGTCTTGAGATTTTGGATAGAAGTTTAGATACAGCAATAGAGACAAAACTACACCAAAACGTACCGAATCCTTTCAAAGGAATGACAACTATAGGCTTTGATTTGAAAGAAGGAGGATTGGCTACATTAGCGATTTTTGATATCACTGGAAAGGAATTGTATAGAATTTCAAATGAATTCAACAAAGGTAAAAACGCAATTACATTGGATGTTGAATCATTGAATGCCAATTCAGGAATATTGTACTACACGTTGAAAGCTGGTGAGTTTATCGACACGAAAAAAATGATGATTATTGACTAATTAAGTTAGTTGATCAAATAATATAATGGCGTTATTCAATTGCCATAAAAGAATTAATGTTTCTAAAATGATTCTGAAGGGGCCACACCGCAAGGTGTGGTCTTTTGAGTTTTGTAGTATCGTCTGCTTTTTAAATAGAAAAACTTCATCATTGAGTTGAATGAAGTTAAATCCTACATGTCATTACAACTTTTCTGTCTTGTACTGGTTTCTATCGTATGCAAAAAGCATTGGTTATTGGTTCGGGGATTGCTGGAATTGCATCTGCTATTCGATTAAGACACAAGGGGTATGAGGTTCATGTTTTTGAAGCCAATTCGTATCCTGGAGGTAAGTTAAGTGCTTTTACAAAAGAAGGTTTCCGATTTGATGCTGGTCCTTCATTATTTACACTTCCTGACTTGGTTACTGAATTATTTGAATTATTTGGAGAAGATCCGAAGAATTCATTCCAGTATGAGAAGATGGATACAATTTGCAATTACTTTTGGGAGGATGGCACTCGATTTACTATGCCTTCAGATCCCGAACAACAAATTCAGGACATTTCCAATACATTTAATGAATCCTCTACGTCCATACGTCAATACATCAAAAATAGTAAAGAAAAGTATGAATTAACTACCCCTATTTTTATAGAGCGATCATTGCATAAAGTATCCTCTTATTTCAATAGAGATATGTTTAGTGCACTGACAGGGATATTTAAGTACGATGTCTTCAGCAGTTTGAATCAAGTGAATAAAAAGAGATTTTCTAATCCCAAATTGATCCAATTGCTCAATAGATTTGCTACATATAATGGTTCTTCTCCCTATAAGACGCCTGGCATTATGTCCATGATTCCTCACTTGGAAATGAATATTGGTACATTTTTTCCTAAAGGAGGGATGATCTCTATTACAAATTCATTGGTTCAATTGGCAAAAAGGCATGGGGTCCATTTTCATTTTAATAGAAAGGTGGAAAGAATTGTTCATGAAGAAAGTATGGTTACAGGTCTAGAAGTTAATGGAGAGATGATATATGGTGATATAGTTGTTGCCAATATGGATGTGTTTTCTGCATATTCCTTTTTGTTGAAAGATATCCAGCCCCCTGAAAAAATATTACAACAAGAGAGAAGTAGTTCAGCTTTGATTTTTTATTGGGGAATTAATAGAGTGTTTGAAGAACTTGATTTGCACAATATTCTTTTTAGCGATTCTTACAAAGAAGAATTCGAGTTCATTTTTGATAGGCGATCTATTCATGCTGATCCCACGATTTATATCAACATTTCATCCAAACATAATCCTAAAGATGCTCCAAGTGGTGCTGAAAATTGGTTTGTAATGATCAATACACCCAGCGATACCGGACAAGACTGGGATCTTTTGATTGCAGAAGCTAGAAAGAGGATCATTCAAAAGATAAACAGAGTTTTAGGAGTTGATATTGAGTTATCTATAAGTTGTGAAGAAGTATTACATCCCAAACTTATTGCATCAAAGACGAGTTCACATCAAGGAGCCTTGTACGGTTCGGCTAGTAACAATCGATATGCTGCTTTTCTGCGCCACCCTAATTTTAACTCTTCGATCAAGAACCTCTATTTTTGTGGTGGATCTGTCCATCCTGGCGGAGGATTGCCCCTTTGTTTAAATTCTGCAAAGATTGTTAGCAACCTTATTGCATAAATTTTGTTTAATTTATAGTTAAACATTATTTATCATGACTGAAGTTATTAAATCGGTTTCTCATAAGCTAGCGCATAGATTAGGTATCCGCGATACCAAGTTGACCGTTGAAGGAGTATCGATATTTCTTTTATGGTTGTTTACGATATCCTCACTAATCGGTATTGGGCTTGGATATACAGAGTGGTTCATTTCCAAAACACCAATCAATTTATTATTGGGTTTTTTGCTGGTGATATTAAATGTACCGTTTACGAGAAAGTATAGTAAAGCTATTTTTGTATTCTTTTTCATATTTGGAATGGTATTGGAAATTGCTGGGGTGATTAGAGGTGATATCTTTGGCACCTACTATTATGGAGAAAATTTAGGATTTAAAGTTTTTGGAGTACCATTAATGATCGGCATATATTGGGCAGTGCTTACCACGGTAACTTCACAAATTTCGCGACTATTTTTTAAAAATATATTTACTATTGCATTGACTGGTGCTTCGCTTATGGTGGGGTTGGATTTTTTTATGGAACAAATGGCCCATGTTTTTGATTTTTGGCATTTTACTGGGAATATTGCACCATTTCAAAACTATGTAACGTGGTTTATCGCTGCATTTGTTCTTCACTTATTAGCAGTCAAATGTATTCCAAAGGGTGGTGCTCGATTTTCTACTCATCTTTATTTGAATCAAGTGGCCTTCTTTATTGTCACGTTTGCAATATTAAAATTGTGGTAAACAAAGAAATAGTTTCTTCTTGTTTGGTCTGTCAAGCTCAGGATACTGAACTATTCATCACCACAAAGACCATGATGGCCCATCAAGATGATAGCTGGAGCTTTAATCGATGTAGGCATTGTGGTATGGTCGCTTTATCACCTAGAGTGGTTCCCAAGGATTTACACCATTATTATACAGAATCCTATTTACCTTACAGAGGCGGAGATGCCTGGGGAAAGTATAAAAATCTGGTAGATAAGGATCAAAATAAAATTGATGTTAAGCGTCTAAAAATCGTTCGGAAGTATCTTACAAACAGCCAAGATTCTATATTGGATGTAGGGTGCGGAAAGCCCTCTTTTCTTAAAGTTGTGCAAGAACGTTTAGGAGTAAAGTCAATCGGTTTGGACTTCAGTGATGAGGGCTGGAAAAATGAACCGGAACAATACCAAAATCTAGCGTTACATGTTGGAAGTATTGAAAATTTGCCTGAGGGGATTCACCCCAATGTAATCACGATGTGGCATTATTTGGAACACGATTATGCTCCCATTGATACGATTCAGTTGTTGAACTCAAGAGTTTCGAAAGGGGCGACATTGGTCATTGAAGTGCCGAATTTGGACTCTTATACGCGGAAAAAGTATGGAAAATATTGGTCAGGTTACCACACACCTAGACATACCGGATTATATACTCCCGCAACCATGAAATTATTATTAGAAAATAATGGATGGAAGGTAGAAGAACAATATACCTATGGCACGTTGGATCCATATACATTGGATTGGATGAGTCGAATGGAGGTGAAAGGGATTGATTGGACGGAATCTATGGAGTCGTATTTTACTTCCTTTGTAATCGGAAAAATTCTACGGCCTTATTATTTTTTTCCTAGGTTATTGAATCTTGGGTTTATGACCACCGTAGCGATAAAGAAATAATATTTTACTATTCCATCAATAAGCTTTTAGTTTTATAAATTTCAAATCGAGAAAACATTTCTTCTTTGTACCAATTGTATTTTTTAGTCATTTGGATTGCCTCTCGATGGTGTTTCCCTTTGTAGGCAAATTCTTTGATGGCCTCCATATTCTTCCAGATGCTGAATGTTGCCATTTGGACGATTGGAACTTCTCCTATTCCTTTGGTATATAATAGATTAGGGTTGTTCTTTAAGGCATAAGTAGAGGTGGGGACATATTTCCAAAATCGTAAAAGGTGCCTTTTTTTTATAGTGGCACGTGTGATTACACCAATCTTTTTGTTTGAATTTGGATCTAGCTCAACCTCCTGAAATGGCTGTTTTTTAGACCAATAACCATGGGTTTTGATACATGTCATGTAGTGACAAGTAATGTCGGAGCACTTGTTTTTATAACGCTGAAATAACTCAGAAGAGTCAAAAAAGGTATTCGCTTTTGTTTCATTTTCCCAAACAGAAAGAAGGGCATAAGTGGACCAGTCAGGCAGCGGATTGAATCCAAAATCTTTTCCGGACCCCATCAATTTATAGAATTCGAGTCCATCAATTTGTTGCAAATGAGGGTGAGCAAATTGCATCATCTTGAATGCCCAAAATTTAGTTGACCATCCAGAATATTGAAAAATATGAAGGCAAGTAACTTGTGCCATTTAATTGTTTTAAAGGAAAAAATTTTATAGGTTTTTTCTATAGTTATCCAACAGCTCTTTTTCTCTTCTGCTCAAACTATCTATACCTTTTTTATTAATCTTGTCTAAGAGATAATCCAAATCAGGGTCTTCGTCGTTTTGTTTGAGTTTAGCTTTAAATTTTTGAATATCATCTCCCCAATAATTGCTGATGATGAGCATGTTAGGAGAACGGATCAATAGTATTAGAAAGAGTATTGTGGGCACGAGGATCAAAGCGGCAATCCACCAATTCTGCATGAAGGTTGTGGGTTGGAGGATCAATACACATAACACACCGATGACCGCACCTCCAAGATGTGCTTCATGCCCAATGTTGTCTTCTTGTGATTTAATTCCCCAAATAGAAATCAGTACAAACAGGATAGCAAACACCCAACTGGGCATTGAACCTGGGATTAAAATAAATGAAATTTCTGCACTGGGAAGCAACACAATAGAGGCCAGTACGATTCCACTTATTGCCCCGGATGCACCCAATGCCCGATAGTCCCCATGTTCTTTATGAATGTATAAGGCAAATAGGTTACCTCCAATCATGGAGATAAAATAAATTAAGAGGTAATTGAAAGTGCCTAAACTGTTCTCTACCGATAAACTAAAGCCCAGCAATGCAATCATATTAAAACCAAAATGGATCCAATTGGCATGAAGGAATCCAGAAGAAATTAATCGAATGTATTCTTTCCCTCTTAGTATTTTATCCACATCAAAAATATAGTCGTACCTATAGCTACTGTCTCGAAACCCTTGATAGGTAACTAAACCAGTTATTAGTAATATCACTGTACCTACAAAACTACTTTCACCCATTTATTAAGATTAGTTGGTATCGAAAAAATCAAGATAACCAATTGATTTCAATTCCGAACATAATAAGATTCATTCTTAAAATTATAAAGAAATCATAATAAATCAATTTTTCGAAATTATACATTTTTCTTTCATTATATTCGACGACTGTTTTTATTAACTAAATCAAACCAAACATGAAAACAATTCTTCTCGCAGTTTTATTTACTTTTACCGCCCTTATGGTAGAAGCACAATTGGATTTAAAATATCAAATGCCAGATGATGATATACTCTCTCTTGCAGATGCTCCAATGCCTCCGGGTATACGGATGAACTCAAATGGAGATAAAGCGATTCTGGTCTATAGAAAATCATATAAATCCATAGATGAATTATCCGAAGAAGAGTTGAGATTGGCAGGATTAAGAATCAATCCCAAAACAAATATTTCTAGTAGAGCTAGATATTATTATGACATCAAATATTACGATGTAAAAACAAAGAAAGAATCTTCAATTGAGGGAATTCCTGAAGGCGCAAAAATTACCAATATTAGCTGGTCTCCTGATGAAAATAAAATCGCATTTACGAATACAGTAAAAGAGGGAGTTGAGCTTTGGTACATTGATTATGCCGCTAAAAAAGCACATAAATTAATGGGACCTAAATTGAATGCAAACATGGGTTCTGTCTGCAGGTGGATGAAAAACAGCAATGAAATGCTGGTAAAGATGCTTCCTGAATCGAGACCTTCTTTGGTCAATACTGCACTTTCAGTGCCTAGTGGTCCTACGGTTTCAATCAATGAAGCTGGACAAAAGGCTCAAAATAGAACGTACCAGGATTTATTAAAGAATCCAGCAGATGAACAAAATTTTGAAGTGCTTGCTCATTCAGAGCTACACATGGTAACCCTTGAGGGAGAGTCAAAAGTGTGGAAAGAAAGTGGAATGTATTCTTCCATTTCAGTATCGCCTGATGGAAGTCAAATAATGATTCAAGAGATCAGCCGTCCGTTTTCTTATTTGGTAACGTATGGCAGATTCCCTACCTCTTATGATATTTATGGAATGGATGGGCAATTGATCAAAAATATGGTAAAAGTGCCATTGATTGAAGAAATGCCTAAAGGATTTATGAGTACTCGAACAGGAATGCGTGGATTGCAATGGAGAGCGGATAGACCTGCTACCTTAGTTTGGGCTGAAGCATTAGATGGAGGAGACCCTGCTATTGAAGTAGAATTTCGGGATGCATTATACGAGTTGGAAAGTCCTTTTGACGGAGAAAAACGATTATTGGTTAAATCTAAACTAAGATATAATGGCATAGAGTGGGGGAATGACAATCTTGCTGTGTTATATGATTACTGGTGGAATGACAGAACCTTGAGAATTAGCTTTTTTGATCCTTCAGATGCATCTAAAGAACCTGTACTATTTAGTGAGCGAAACTATCAAGACCGATACAGTGATCCAGGAAACTTTGTAAGTTCTAAAAATAAATACGATCGATATACATTAGACATCGTTAATGATGATCAATTGTATTTAATTGGTGCTGGATATTCAAAAGAAGGGAAACTGCCATTTGTAGATCGATACGATATCAGTGAAAATAAAACAAAACGACTTTATCGTGCAAAATCTGGAGAAAAGTTAGAAAGTATTTCAAGAATGATCGATTCCAAAAAGGGCATCATCTTGACAAGATTGGAATCTAAAAGCGACTACCCAAATTTCTATTTCAGAAATATTAATACTGGAGATTTACGTCCTGCTACAGAATTTGAAAATCCATTCAAAGCCATTCAGGATGTGCATAAAGAAGTGATCAAGTATAAGCGTGAAGATGGATTGGAGCTGTCAGCTACTCTTTATTTGCCCGTTGGATATGATAAAACGAAGAAGGAAAAGATGCCTATGATCATGTGGGCCTATCCAAGAGAATTTAAGGATAAGAGCAGCGCAAGTCAAGTAACATCAAGCAGCAATGAATTTACCTATCCGTATTATGGATCACCGATCTATTGGGTGAATCGAGGATATGTAGTATTGGACGATGCCGCTTTTCCAATTATTGGAGAAGGGGATGATCAACCTAATGATGAATTTATATCTCAGTTGGTTGGAAATGCAAAGGCAGGAATTGATGCTGTGGATGCATTAGGATATATAGATAGAAACAAAGTGGCAGTAGGAGGACATTCTTATGGTGCTTTCATGACGGCAAACTTATTGACACATTCCAATTTATTTGCAGCGGGAATCGCTCGGTCAGGCGCATACAATAGAACGCTTACCCCATTTGGATTTCAATCTGAAGAGCGAAATTACTGGGAAGCTCCAGATGTGTATTACAACATGTCACCATTCATGCATTGTGATAAAATGAAAACACCTCTATTGTTGATTCATGGAGAAGCAGATAATAATTCAGGTACCTATCCAATGCAAAGTGAGCGGTACTTCAATGCATTAAAAGGATTAGGTGCACCTGTACGATTGGTCATGTTACCCAAAGAATCACATGGGTATGCAGCTAGAGAAAGCATTATGCATATGCTTTGGGAGCAAGATCAATGGCTGGAAAAACACGTGAAGAATAGGGTAATGACTCCTTAAAAAATATAAAGAAGCCTTCATTTAGATAGAATGAAGGCTTCTTTTTTTAGTTCTGAATCGTACATGATTCTGCAATATGTACATTTGAATTTTCATCAACAGAAATTACGGGAATAAGAAGATTAGAAGGAATAATCACCGTGTGTTTTATTATCATATTGGATGACGGACCGCTTGAACAAATTTACCTTTAACAAAAGGATGAAAGGGGGTATTGGATAAGTTAGAAATTGGTAAAGTTTGCTGTGATATAGTAATTTATTCTAGTATTTACTTTTACCTTGTGGATCACATTAAGCAAGTAATAATTCAACCTATGAATAAAGTGAAATTTTTCTTTGTGTTTTTGGTTTTCCAATTTCTTATAATGGATAGTTATGCTCAATTGTTGAAATCAGGTCCGATGCTGGGTTACAATACTTTGCGAGAAGTAGGGGTGTGGGTTCAACTGGAAGATCAAGGGTATGTGGCAATAAAATATTGGCCAACGGAAAGTCCGAGTCAAATGAAGATGTCAGAAACATTTTATTCTGAAAACTATAAAGCGAATACGGCCACGATTGCATTGGGTAACCTGGAGCCAGGGACGAATTATTCGTATACAGTAGTTGTTAATGATAAAGAGTCGGAAGCGGGTCGCGTATATGAGTTTACGACTCAAAAATTATGGCACTGGAGAGAAGATCCTCCCAATTTTAATTTTTTGGCTGGTTCTTGTGTGTATATTAATGAATCGAAATACGACCGACCTGGAAAACCATATGGTAAGAGTTATTCCATCTTTTCCAAAATGGCTGAAGAGGATGCTGAATTTATGATTTGGCTGGGAGATAACAATTATTTGAGAGAAGTGGACTGGAATAGTCGTTCTGGTATTTATCACCGATATTCTCATTCCAGAGCGGTGACCGAATTGCAACCTCTTTTGGCGAAAATGCACCATTATGCGATCTGGGACGACCACGACTATGGTCCCAACGACAGCGACAGAACATTTGGACATAAAGATGTTACACGAGAAGCATTTGAAGACTTTTGGGCCAATCCTAATTATGGAGTTATGGGTATGGGTGGAATCACAGGAAATTTTGTTTGGAATGATTGTGAATTTTTTATGCTGGACAATAGATGGGACAGAACATTTCCATCGAGCGAGGGGAGTATTTTAGGAGAAAAACAATTGACCTGGCTGATCGATGCATTAAGGAATAGTAGCGCAAGTATAAAGTTTATATGCGTAGGAGGTCAAGTAGTTAGTGATCTGGCTGAATATGAAAATTATGCGGTATATGGAGCGGAACGAAAAAAGCTCTTGAATTTAATTGATGAATACAATATCCGCAATGTAGTTTTCCTAACGGGGGATCGTCACCATTCTGAGATGAGTGTGTATCGTACTCCAGATGGCGATGAAATTTATGATATTACCTCAAGTCCATTAACTTCGGGTGCTTATGACCATTCTTCTGAGAAAAACACATTCAGGTTGAAAGAGGATGCGATTATCGGGGAAAACAATTATGCTGTGATAGAAGTATCAGGGAAAAGAAAGAATCGTAAACTCAAAGTAATCTTTAAAGATGTAAAAGGCAAAAAGATTAAAGAATACAAGCTTATTGGATATTAAAATAGGGTGCATAAGAATGGCAAAATGTGCCAGATTAATGGAATGTACTATTTAGGATTGGATTTAAAACTTTCTTTTTTAGAATGCATTTTACAAAATAATATCGGCTATCTTACCCGCAGCAAAATTATTCAATCCTACTACCCATGATAAAAATCGGAGTTATTAGAGAAGGGAAAGTTCCACCTGATTCAAGGGTGCCCCTTAATCCAAAACAATGCAAGCAACTCTCGGATATGGGAGTAGACATCGTGGTACAGCCCAGTCCCATACGATGTTTTTCGGATGAAGATTATAAACAAGAAGGCATACGATTAAAAGAAGACATGTCGGATAGAGATGTATTGTTGGGCGTCAAAGAAGTACCGATCGATCAACTTGTTGCAGATAAAATCTACTTCTTTTTCTCACATACCATCAAAAAACAAGTATATAATCGCAAATTGTTAAAGCATATCTTTGATGCGAATATTACACTCATTGATTATGAGGTGTTGACGGATGAAAAGGGAGCTAGAGTGATTGCTTTCGGTAAGTTTGCTGGAATGGTAGGTGCTCATAATGCATTGTGGACCTATGGCAAAAGGACTGGACAGTTTGAACTGCCAAGAATGAAAGATATATACGATTATGATGCTGCGAAAGAGGTGTATTCCAAGGTAGACATTCCAAATGTAAAGATTGCCTTGACGGGCACAGGTAGGGTAGCTGGAGGAGCTGCAATGGTGTTGGAAGATATGGGAATACAAAAAATTTCTCCGATGGAATTTTTGTGTCAAGATGCAGATGGTCCAGTCTTTACCCAACTTAATAGCTTCTTTTATGCAAAGAGAAAAGATGGGAAAGTCTTTGATACTGCTATCGATTTTTATACGCATCCCAAAGAATACAAAAACGATTTTCATCATTTTTTACCCAAAACAGATATCTTGATTAATGGAGTGTACTGGGACAATGATGCTCCTCCGTTTTTTACATTAAATGATTTGAAGTCAGATACGTTCAACATTAAGGTAATTGCGGATGTAACCTGCGATATAGCTCCTGTGAGTTCAATTCCTACTACGATAAAAGCTTCTACCATTGCGGATCCTGTTTTTGGTTTTGAAAGAATGACCAATAAGGAAACAAAACCATACGGTGAAAACGTTGTAGACATGATGACAATAGATAATCTGCCCAATGAACTACCTAGAGATGCCTCAACCGCTTTTGGTGATATGTTTATTTCCAATGTTTTGAATGAATTAGGAAATAGAAAAAGTCCATTGATCGAGCGTGCAACCATTGCGACAGGAAGAAACCTAGGGAAACATTTTGAATATTTACGGGATTATCTGAATGGATAAATATTAATTGAACAACAGTTACTTTTAATTGGTCTGAAAGTCTAAAATAATAGGATACAGATTAATAATATGTTAAGAAGAGTCGGTCTTGTGTAATCTATCCATGAACATCATCTAAATAATGAATTTTGAGAGAAGTCGATTGTACTGATTTCTACCGATTTTGTCATTAAAGAGAAATTTTATGAAATATTACAAAGTGATAACCATTATGTCTTTATCTGTCCTCTCTTTATTTTTTTCCTCATTTGACAGCTTTGATTATGATAAGGCTTGGAAGAAAGTAGATCAGTTGTTAGAAAAAGGGCTACCCAAATCTGCATTGAAAGAGGTAGAGAACATTTACGAACATGCAATTGATGACAAAAATATATCTCAACAAATAAAGGCGGTAGTTTTTAAAACCCAGCTCATTTTTCAAACCGAAGAACTTGGCTTGGAGACGGTAGTTTCTGATTTAGAAAAAAGTACTGAACAAGCCCAAATGCCTGTCCGGCAAATTCTCTTATCGCTATCGGGTGAAATGGTAGATCAATATTTCAGATCTCAATATTATACGATTAGTCAACGTACTAATTTAAATAATGTGGATGAAAAGGATATTCGTACTTGGACTCCCACTAATTTTAGATCATACATCGCATCAAAATATATCGCATCGATCGATCCTTCCTTGGATGATTTCCCCACGAGTGAATTTTCTGATATTATCCCTAATTTCAAACAAGCGGATGTCTCTCTTCGACCTTCTCTCTATGAATTATTGTTAGACAGATCCTTGACCTACTTTTCTAATTCTAGTCGCCAAGGAATGAAACCTTCTTTTTCATTTAAAATTGACAATGAAAACTATTTTTCTGGAGTTGAGGATTTTATTGCTTTACAGATTCCCACCCAGGATACGGAGTCCAAAATTTATCAAGCGCTATTACTCTATCAAGAAGGGTTGCGAAATCAATTGGCTAAAGGAAATCAAAAAGTGATGGCCGATTATGATCTGAAGAGATTGAACTTTGTGAATCAGCAGGCAGAAGTATTTAAGAAAGAAGATCACTTTAGAAAAGCGCTAAAAGAAGCCGAAACATATTATAAGAGCCCAATTTCTCACGCTTTTACATTAAAAATTGGAGAAGAGTTAAACAGAGAAAAGAAATACGACGAAGCAATTGCTCTTTTTGAAAAACTGCTGGAAGACGATGCCAATACCTATATTAAAAGCCAGGCACTGCGTTGGATCTCAACCATTAAAACGAAGACCTTATCTATGCAAATGGATCAAGTGATGCCAAAGAATGAGAACTTTTTAGTCCACTTATCGTATAGAAATATTAGTGCAGTACATTTTAAATTATTGAATGCGAAAAAGGTGGAGTTCAGTAAGTTTTTCAGTGGAAATAGACAAACGCAAATGGCTAATATGGATGCCTTGCCTGTGCTTAAAACATGGAAGGTCGATGGGCTGGAAAATGGATATGCATATTCCAATACGGAAGAGATACTAGATGGTTTGGATGATGGGAAATATATCCTTTTAGCAAGTAATGAAAAGGATATTAACTCTGAGAAGACAGCCTATGTTTATTCTGCATTTTTTGTTTCAAGTATTGCTTATTCTACCTACGATATGAATGGTATGAAGAAAGTCTTGGTCCGTGATCGAGTTACTGGACAGCCTTTAAAGGACGCAACAGTAGAAGCATTCAAAAAAGAATACAATAGAACAAGCAGAACCTATGATTTGAATTTCCTTTCTCGCAAGAGCACCAATGAAAAAGGCTTTGTAACGTTTAATCTAAGTCCTAATTCTTCCATTTCTTATAAGATAAAATATGAGGATGATTATCTGGATTTGGAACAAATAGATTATGTCAGTCGACAAAGAAAGACTGATTATTCTGGTCATCGGATTGAGGTATTTACGGATCGAGCGATCTATAGACCTGGGCAAACGGTATACTTTAAGACTTTGAGTTTGGAGATGGATAAAGACGGATTACCTTCCATTGAAACCAATAGCACATTTACTGCAGTCCTAAAAGATGTAAATGGACAGGAAGTTGAAAAATTGAAGTTGAAATCTAATAATTTTGGAAGTGCTTCGGGGAGTTTTATTTTACCTGTTGGAAGATTGACTGGTCAATTCTTTATACAAATTCAGGAAGGACCAGCAGGGACATCGCACTTTTTTAGAGTAGAAGAATACAAACGACCTACATTTGAAGTGACGTTGAACGAGATAGAAGAGGAAGTAAAGTTGGATGATACGATTAGGATTGAAGGAATAGCAAAAGCCTTGTCTGGTGCTCCAATCTCTTCTGGAAAGGTCAACTATACCGTAACAAGAAATACATTTTATGGTTGGTGGAGCTGGTACCGAAGAGTTCCGAGTCAAAGTACTCAAATTGTCCAATCAGAAATAATAGCGGACGCTAAAGGAGGTTTTAATTTTTCATTTCCAGCACTAGCGGATAATGATTTAGATCCTTCAAAAAATCCATCTTATTCGTATTCTATTCAAGTGGATGTAACGGATCAAGCCGGTGAAACTCGGTCCACTAATAAATCTGTAGCAGTTTCCGTATTTCCATATTCCTATGCATGGCAACTCGAAGAAGTGATGGATATATCCGAACTGGGTGCCATTAACATCAGTCCGACTACGTTGGAAGGGAAAAAGGTAAGTGCTAAAGGAACACTTATTATTTCCGAATTGCAACAACCTGAGAAATGGTTAAAACCAAGAAAATGGCAAGTTCCAAACAATCATATCTATAAAAAGGATGAATTTGAAAAGAGAATTGAGCGTATTGGATATGAACAATCAAGAATGAGTGAATATCCCATCAAACAAGAGATTTTGAGGTTGCCGGTTGAATATGGTGAAAATGGATTGGATTATAAATTTGCCAATGTGCTGACTGCAGGAAAAGTGTATAAAATTGAATTGGTTTCGGAGGAGAAGTACAGAGATTTTAATGTGACAGATACGAAGTACGTTGCCGTTACCAATTTTAAAGTACACTCCTTTCCCAATTTAGAGTTGTTGTTTTTACAAGGAGAAAAAAATCAAGCAGAAGTAGGAAAACCGTTTTCGATTGCCTTGGGTACCTCTGATGTTGATTTGACCGTCTATTATCAAGTTATCCGGGATTGGACTGTTGTTCAAGAAGGGATGATGGACGTATCCAATTTTAATGATATCACCTATACACCTTCTGAAAAAGATCGAGGGGGATTTACGATTCGATTGGATTACATCAAACACAATTTTAGTCAATCGATTGTACATAATATTTCTCTTCCTTGGGACAACAAAGATTTGAAAGTAGAATTGATTACTACTCGGGATAAAGTTTTACCCGGATCAAAAGAAGAATGGCAAATTAAGGTGTCAGGTAAAGGGACAGACAAAGCAGTAGCAGAGATGTTGGCTACGATGTATGACGCCAGCCTAGATCAATTTGTAGTCCATAATTATGGTTTTAACCCCTACCAAAGTCATTTTGGGAATATACCAAGTCGTTTTTATGGTTTTGATCAAGCAATCTCGGGGAGTTTGAACTATCAGTGGTCCAGGACGAAGTCTAAGTCTTTGCCCGCTCCTGTTATTCCAAGATTACAAGGCTTATATCTGGGATATTCGCCACATTATGGGATTCGGGTTCAGAAGAAATTATCGGGGTATAATGCTAAAGTGAGAGGAACTACAGCGCAACCAGAATCCATGGATGGAGCAGCTGAGCCTATGGCAATAGAAGCAGCAGCTGATGATATGGTAGCTGTTAAGGTGGGGGATGTCACTGATTCGGCTGTTAGTTCTGAAACAGGAATGGAAGGCAAAAAAGGAGAAATTTCAATTCGTAAAAACTTGGATGAATCCGTATTTTTCTACCCTCACTTAAAAACGGACAGCGAGGGCAATGTGTTGATTTCATTTACCATGAATGAAGCACTGACTAGTTGGAAGTTATTGACGTTCGTGCATGATAAAGCATTGCGATTTGGAATGATGTCACACGAAGTGAAGACACAAAAAGATGTGATGATCGTGGCAAATGCACCTCGCTTTTTTAGAGAAGGGGATGTCATGTTATTTCCTGCTACGGTAACAAATTTGTCGGATAAGGCAATCAGTGCCACAGCCCGATTAGAATTGATTGATCCATCTACGGATGATAAATTAAATGATCAATTTGGATTAACGGAAACAGATCAAACAGTTGAAGTCCCTGTAGGTGAATCAGTTGGTACCTTTTGGAAAATTGCTATTCCTAAGGAGTATAAAGGAATGGTGAAGTATAGAGTAGTGGCAGAAGCAGGTTCACATACAGATGGAGAGGAAAACACTTTACCTATTGTTACCAATCAAACTCTAGTAACAGAGACCAAAGTGATTTCCCTAAGAAAGAAGGAGAAAAAGACTTTTGCATTTGATGCCTTGGATCGAACGAAGAGTGAGACGTCCGTTCCATTTAAGTATACCTTGGAATATACGAGCAATCCAATATGGTATGCGGTACAAGCTTTGCCTTATTTGATGGAGTATCCACACAATTGTACAGAGCAAATATTCAATAGAATGTATGCCAATACGATGGCAAGTTATATTGCCAATCAAAACCCAAAGGTGCAAGCTATTTTTGAACAGTGGAAACAATTGGATTCGGATGCATTGATCAGTAATTTGGAAAAAAATGAATCGCTGAAATCTGCCATTCTTGAAGAGACTCCTTGGGTGAGAAATGCCGCCTCAGAAACGGAACAGAAAAAACGCATTGCCTTGCTTTTTGACTTCAATAAGATGTCACATGAAACCCAACAAGCGTTGGATGAATTAACAAATCGGCAAATGGCCAACGGAGCTTTTTCCTGGTTTCCTGGGGGAAGAGCTGATGTATTTATTACTCAAAATATTGTAGAGGGGATTGCACACTTACAACACTTGGGTATCATCTCTGCATCTGATTATGGATACCAAAATATATTAAACAATGCGTTGATATTTTTGGACGAAGAATCTAAAAGACGATACGACAAGATTCGATCGAACATTGATCGATTTGGAGGTAAATTGGAAGACGATCATTTGAATTATTTGTCGATTCATTATCTATATATTCGAAGCTTTTTCAAGGACAAGCAAGTTAGTCAAAACGCATCTGAGGCCTATGCTTATTTTATGGGACAAGCGGAAAAATATTGGTTGAACAAAGGTTTGTATTCGGAAGCAATGATCGGGCTTACCCTTAAACGAGCAGATAATCTGAAGTATAAAGAAATTGTCGCTTCACTCAAAGAGCGCTCGTTTTATAGCGAAGAGTTAGGTAGATATTGGAATATGGGCAACGGATTCAATTGGTATGAATTACCGATCGAAAGCCATGCCATGATGATTGAGTTTTTCACGGAAACGGGTGACAACGCAGATTTTGTAGAGGAAATGAAAATATGGTTGTTGAAAAACAAGCAGACCAATCATTGGAAGACGACCAAAGGAACAGCTGCGGCGATTTATTCTTTGCTGATTCAAGGAGAGGAAACTGGAATGGTGTCTTGGATCGAAGAAGATAACGTACCGAATATTAAATTGGGAAATACACCCTTAGATATTTCGAAAAACAATGTAGAATTGGGTACAGGATATTTCAATAAATCGTGGAATGCGAATGAGATTACGGATGACATGTCGGAGATTACCATTGAAAATAACAATGAATCTATCGCATGGGGTGCTGCTTATTATCAGTATTTTGAAGATTTGGATCAAGTGAAAGAGTTTAGAGAAACGCCATTGAAGATGAAGAAGAAGCTCTACAAAGAAGTGAAGACGGATCGAGGACCTGAGTTGGTTGAAATCGACGGTCAAGTTACCGTAGAACCAGGAGATCGAGTCATTACTCGTATAGAAATCAAAGTGGATCGTTCGATGTCTTATGTGCATTTAAAGGATATGCGAGGAAGTGGATTTGAACCAGAGAATGTATTGAGTGGATATCGATGGCAGGGTGGAATAGGGTATTATGAAAGTACACGAGATTTGGCTTCTCACTTTTTTATCAGTCGATTGAATAAAGGAACGTATGTGTTTGAATATCCAATGCGTGCCGTTCATCGAGGGAATTTTTCTACTGGGATAGCTTCATTGCAATGCATGTATGCGCCTGAGTTTACCAGCCACAGCGATGGGGGAAGGGTAGAAGTGAAGTAGAGTCATAGAATAAGAACCACAAAGAGAAGACGCCATGAGGATAGTAGATTATTTGCTGGTATTGATCACGCCTTATTTGCCATCGTGGAGTTTCAAACGATTGGAACATGTCGAATCGAAAAAAGGGGTGATTGGAGTCTCAATTGCAATTACTTGTTTGGTATTGTGGGGATTGGATGCATTGTACCTATTGGAATTAAGATGTAAAAACCGTTTTAAATTAAATAACTTTTAGCATTTTCGTTTCATCAAAGATTGAACTTTTTAGTTCGTTTCTTTTTCAAGAAAACGACTGAGTGATCTTTTATACAATAAAAGTGATAATGAGGTTAGGGATATTCCAAAGAAGCAATATCTCTTTATTTATAGTAAATTGGGATGTTTTACTTCTGAACAATTACCCCGATTTCATAACTTTTTACATAAAAAAGAGGTAATGCTTTTCAACTAATCGTTGTCTTACCAGACGGGTTTTCATTTTTTTCAATCAAAAAAAAAACGAAACAAAAAATTCTTGACTCTTTAAAGGCTATGCTGCGAATGCAGCTCCCGCAGCCCAATGTAAAGAGTCAGGCCACCCTTTTTTTTACCTCAAATTTAATTCCCAAACTTCTTGTTTTTATTTTATTCTACTCCTGAATATGCCGAAGTTATCAAACAAAGGACCACGACAGTGATGGGAAGCCAACGCCCGAGCGGCGAGCGGAAGATTAAGATGAAAAACGCAACTCCTTTTTTACATTAAATCAAATAAATGCCGGGTTCTCATTAAGAAATAATATAGCTATTTTTTCTATAAATAAAGGAAACATAGTATTAATGAATATCCCTAAAAATTTGGTCCTGTAATTTTGACGATTTCATTTTGCATGGCAAACACAACGAGTCCTGCAATATTTTTACAATCCAACTTTGCCAGTAAATTATTACGATGTCCGTCTACTGTCCTTGGGCTAATGAATAGTTTCTTAGCTATTTCAGGCGTGGTGTATTGTTCACAAATAAGTTGAAGAATTTCTTTTTCTCTTGAGGTCAATTCCACATTAAAAGAGGCTCTGGGGATATTTTTTGACATCATATTCTCTCGGATGATTTCCATGACTTCATTGTTGTAATGAAAGCCTTTGTCAAATACAGCTTCTATCGTGACAGCGACTTCTTCTGGTTCAGAATTCTTAGGCAGATACGAACTTGCTCCTATCTCCAACATATTTGTTACGAAAGCACGACTAAAATGAGTGGAGAGTACAATAATCTTAACCGTAGGAAAATTTGCTCTGATTATTTTAGCGGCCTCAATTCCATTCATTTTTGGCATTTTCAAATCTAGCAAAAGGACATCAGGGAGTGAATCTGTAGCTTCTAATTGTTGAACGATGTCCTCTCCATCCTCAGCTTCAATGTTCACCGTTAAATTATCGTAACTATTCAAAATCATTTTCATTCCTTTTCTGAAAAGAGATTCATCATCTGCGATTGCTATTGAAATATGTGTCATACTAATTTTTTTAACGATTAAAAATGAGGTTGCCGGTGATGCTGTAAGGTATGATTTATTCTGCGTTAGCCTTCTTTCTTTCCCAATCAATTATACATTTGAATCCTTGTTTTGGAGCAGACTCAATACGATACGTGGCATGACTCATATTTAACCTGCTTTCAATATTTTTCATACCCAAGCCTTTTTTGTTTTTATCACTAGAGGAGTCGAACCCTTTGCCATTATCCTCGTATTTTACGGATACAGCCTCTAATTTTAATCGGAAATGAATAAAGATTTTACTGGCTTCTCCGTGGGTGATTGAATTTTTGATCAGCTCTTGGATTACTCTGAAAAAATTTAATTCGACAATGTGGTCTTCGATTCTCCCTTCATTTTCTTCCAAATCAAAATGGATGGTGACATGTTCCGTTTTCGTATAGGAAAAGCACAATTCTTTGAGGGCTTCCACCAGACCAAACTCTTCTAGTGTTGGCGGCAATAAATCGTGTGATATTCTACGCGTTGTATCAATGGTGTTGTGAATGACCGAATTTATTTCTTGGGCCACTTCCTCCATCTCTTGATTCTCTTTCGAAAATTGCTTGAGTCGATGTGTGTTGAGCAGGATGATATTAAGTTTGGACCCAATTCCATCATGGAGCTCGGTGGCAATTCTGCTTCGTTCCGCTTCTTGCGTCAAGATTGTACTGTGTAAAAGCTCTTCCTGGTGATCAAAGGCCAATTTCTGGTTATGCATTTGTGCTCTTAATAGACTCTTTTGAGAATAATTAAAAAACAAAATAAATGCTAGGGCCAGGGCCAGCATAATTAAAATACCAATAATCATCAAGAGGACGAAGGCGCCTTCTTGTATACTATTCTCCATATTCCTAAAAATATCAAAAGTTGAAAGATAAGGTTTAAGACTGCATTAAATGTCCAAAAAATCTTAATCCACTCTGGAAATCCATCTATAGCTTGACTGCACATAAATATAAACAAACTTCCTGAGTAATAAATCAGAATTGCCGAATTGAACAACCTCAAACTCTTTTCTATATGAGGAGAGTGTGTATGATTTTCAATGATGTTATAAAAGTATAGTATCGCATAGGTGATGATGGCAATTTGTACAAAAGTCTTAGAAAGTGGATTATAACTCCCCAGTTCACGGAAAAACAAAGAATACAAAATAATAAAGGCGGACCCGATGAGAATGATTAGGGTATATTTCTTTCTAAAGAATGCAGGTTTAATGAGCAAGCTTTTGTAAAACCAGGAGAATAGCAAAAATTCACCCAGGGTATATATATGCAATAAGGGAAGGTTATTCATACCTGCTTTCGTAAAAATGCGAGCAAGGAGTTCAATCAGTAGGTTCCAAATTAAAAAATAAAATAATCTCTTAAATGGCGTTTTTAGGGTAGTATAATTTTTTAAGAATACTAGTATGGTGATACTCAAGCAAAGTATGGCTAAATTTCCCATATTAACGTAGAGCATATTGATAATCTCTCTTGTTTCCATTTATCTAATGACGAGTCTTTGTTTAAAAAAAGAAAGTAAATCCAGGCATTAGGATATGCGCTGGATTTACATTTGAAGTGTTTCGTTACAGGTTAGGACATGCGCTAGGGCAAGGTTGTGTGAAGTTAAAGTAATCGTTCGAACCACTTACTGGATCGGTCAAAACGAAAATCATTGTTGAAGGTTCGCCAGGAACTGCTGCCAGCATAGCAAAAACAGAATCCTGTTTGGTTTCTTCAAAATGTATTACTATTCTTTTCAGATCTTCAATGTGCACGTATGCACCGTAGGATAATAAATTATCAATTTCAGAATTATTTTGATTCTCTGCTTTCAGTGCATCTACATCTCTTTGGTAATTATGAATTAATTTTTTCGCACAATTTGGGTTAATACGTGGCATAGATCCATCTCGTTGATTAACAATAGGACAATCTGCTAAATAGGTTGTATCAGGCAATTGTGGGTCATTTGCACTGGGCTCTGTCGGTGCTGAAGGGGGAGTTTTTGGAGGTTCTGGTTTTGTATTGCAATTGATCATACAGATTGAAATAGAAAAAAGTGCGGCAAGAAGAAGGACGTTCGTTTTCATAGTTTTTTGTTTTAATGATTTAAATACGATATCCAATGTAGTCTATATTTCCCTGCTATGTATGGTATTCTCATTAAACAGGCCCAAAACAGGTAAAATTACCTGCTCATTTGCGTTGTATAGCGCTATTCCAAAATGAAGTGTTACCACGCTTATTTAAGGCCCTTTCCTCCCTCATCTTTATCGTATACTTTTTAAAACACCTGAACACACCTTTTAAATTATCTAATCCTTCACTTTTTAAAACACCGTATTATGAAAAATTCAATGATTACCCTCAGCCTTTGTTTCATCGCTTTACTATGTAACATCGATCTCCTTGCTCAAAACTATTGGATCGGAGGCGCACCCGGACAAGAAACCAATTGGAACTATGCTCGAAACTGGAGTCAGAATCAAGTACCGGATTGGACCGAAGATGTGATTATAACCAATGTAATGACACAGTCTGGTTATTTTCCAGTGATCAGCGAAGAAGTGCAAGCCGTCCCACACATCGAAATTCAAAGCAATGCGATGTTGACCATTCTCCCGTATGGCAAGTTGGTCATCGACGGAGCCACCACCTATAAAAGTGGCATTCTTTTAAATGGGAAGTTGGTTGCCACAGGCGGAATCGCCATCGCCAATGTAGCGAAACAAGACATCGAGCAAGACGGCGGCGAAATGTACCTTAGAAAAGGAGCCTGGGCGGGATATTAATCGAAAAATCATTTTGTTGAGGAGCAGTATGATTCCCCACTTGGAATGTCCATTCTACCTGACTTGAAATGCCCTTACACGTAGAAAACCCTGTTTCACCCCGTTGTATTGCTCCTTCTTTATTTTCCGTTGATTCGCGCTTAAAAAACACCCCAAACCCCCGCATCTTTGACCTATACTTTTAAACACCTACTACTTACTAAATTACCTCACCTTTTAAAACACCGTATTATGAAAAATTCAATGATTACCCTCAGCCTTTGTTTCATCGCTTTACTATGTAACATCGATCTCCTTGCTCAAAACTATTGGATCGGAGGCGCACCCGGACAAGAAACCAATTGGAACTATGCTCGAAACTGGAGTCAGAATCAAGTACCGGATTGGACCGAAGATGTGATTATAACCAATGTAATGACACAGTCTGGTTATTTTCCAGTGATCAGCGAAGAAGTGCAAGCCGTCCCACACATCGAAATTCAAAGCAATGCGATGTTGACCATTCTCCCGTATGGCAAGTTGGTCATCGACGGAGCCACCACCTATAAAAGTGGCATTTTGTTAAATGGGAAGTTGGTCGCCACAGGCGGAATCGCCATCGCCAATGTAGCCAAACAAGACATCGAGCAAGACGGCGGCGAAATGTACCTCAGAAAAGGAGCGTGGGCAGGATATTAATCGAAAAATCATTTTGTTGAGGAGCAATAAAAATAAGATTGAGCTTAAGTAAAAAGAGTTGGGATGCTTGGGCGTCTTAACTCTTTTCTTTTTTATTGGATACTACTAATTTAACTACATGATGTAGTGTGGTTATTTATTTTTTGGTGTTGTGGTCGGTGCGGTCGATGTGGCATCACAGCAATCGTCTTTTTTGCAGTGACAACCTTCAGCTACCATATCTGCACAGCATGCAAAGTAGCCATTTGAGCAGGTAATACTTGATGACATGAAGTTTACTTTTTTTGAACAACGGATACTGCCACACCCTCCATCTCTGCATGCGGAATCACAGTTCTTCTTTCTTCCTTCAGTACCAAGTCCTTTCAACTCTTGGAGGATTTTGGCTCTATCTACTCCTTCGCCTTGTACAAAATGGCCAATGCCATATACGAGTTTCTGCTTGTCATCATCCAGCGCATATACCCAATTTTGAGCACCTGTTCTAATGGAGACCTCCCTTCCATCGTTGGAAATAGAAAAGTCTGTTATTCCGACGGGATTATCGGTGGTCCCTTGAATTAAGATGTATTCAACAATTTTGCTGGATTCGTTTTGTCGAAATACAAATAAATTTTCACCGACTCGCTCGGAAAATATCATCGGATTGGCCTCTGATTGGGTTTTCGATTGCGTATAGTTGACTGTACAGGCCAAACTTAGTACGACGGATAAGAATAGGATAAAACGAGTATTCATTTTTATTGTATTTAAAATTTATCACGTTAACATGTGCAAGGAGGACTCATGTTTGATCCATTGGATTTTGAGTCAAAAAAGGGCGTTTGATTGGTGTTACTTTTTGTGGTAAAAGGTGTTTTTCTAAGGTGCTGGATAGGGTGTAAATATACTATATGAATTGGGTATGGAGGTTGTGAATTGTATTAATGGTTTTTATGGGAGGAATAAAGGGGAGTGAATTGAGGTTATGTCTTCTAGGATGTTTAGGTTTTTATTTAAATACCCTTCGTCGGTCAGTACATTAAGAAAAGAGAGTTTGCAGTAAGTTTTTCCTATATCGTCTGAGAATTTCATCCAAGGACTATTTTCTAGGTTGCCTGTATAAAATGCCATGACCCGCTTTCCAAAAGTGGTTGTACGTATAAATCTGTCTCAAATCAGAAATGCTAGATTTATGTTTTTGTGGAAGTTTCCATTTTGTGTCTATTATTAATTTTTTGCCAGAATCAAATTCAATAAGCATGTCAGGTTGTATAGAATACCTGGCATTGGTAAAAAGTGATTTAGAAGGATTGCTAAGTTTATATTTCCCTTTTGACTGACCTCTTTTTAATAATTCAAATACATATTGCTCCCATAGACTATTCATGTCAAATAATAAAGCAAGCATTTTATTGTCGCCTGTCCTTATACTTGGTGAATAATTGGCAATGATAATATGAGCCAATTCAAGTGCCTTTTTATAATATCTAGTTTTACGACTGAGGTGTATTTTTTCAAAGGATTTTAGGGTTATTCTATTGCTTTCAACCTCTGGAAACGACATATTTATTCTCCCTGCAATTGCTGATAAATAATTGTTTCGTGTCAACTCAAAAACAATTTCGATTGCTCTTTTTAATATTTGATGGATAAGATGATTTTGATCATAAACTTGATGACTTGTGTAAAATCTTTCTTTGTGGATTACATTTTTACTGATGTGACGAGCAAACTCAAGCTTGCCTTTTAGTGCCAATGAAT
>JARGNR010000184.1 GCA_029212405.1 Saprospiraceae bacterium | reverse complement strand
AGAATAACACCTATATTAATTGGTTAATGTCACATCAATTTCCTATAAACTTATTTTCAACATGGAATTTTTTTCGTTTTACAATATTTATGCAGTAATTAATGCGAAATTTTTATAATAAAGTTTTGGATAAGCTCAATTTAATTTATTGTTAGTACAATTTTCATAATCTTAAGGTTGTAAGGTGGAGCGTAGGATTTTATAAAGATTTTCTAAGTAATATCAATGTAAAAACTTAGGTCAATGAAGTGAAATATCTGAAGTAGTTTGAGATGAAAAAGGTATGAATCGAGTAATAATTCATTGAATACCCTTTTAGAAGGTGCGAAGCTTACTTTTGATTAAGCATAAAAAAAAAGAGGCATCCACTAGGTGACTGCCTCTCTTTATTCAGTTAGAATAAAATTCTAATTAATTCTTAGTTCACTGATTCGCTTAATGCTTTACCAGCTTTGAACTTTACAGTAGTTTTTTCTGCTATTTTGATAGTAGCTCCAGTTAATGGATTTCTACCGTCTCTTGCTTTTCTTAAAGATGTTGAAAATGTACCAAAGCCAACAAAAGCTGCTTTGTCTCCAGCTTTCAATGCACTCTCAATTGATCCAAATACTGTTGCTACTGCACTACCTGCTTGAGCTTTAGTAATTCCTGCTCCTTCTGCTACTGCATCGATTAAATCTCCTTTGTTCATATTATTATAATATTTAATGAGTTAATTATTTCTCGCAAAAGTATATTAATGAATATATATAAACAAGTATTATATGTAAAAAAAGCCGCAAACACCCATTTTTACAGGGTATTCACCTATTTTAAAGAGAGAATTTTCTAAATAAATGACCAACTAAGTCATTCATAATCATTTTGTTGCATTGTTTGATTTGTTTGGATATATTTGGACTATATTTTTCGATAAAAATGAAAAAAAATGAAAAAGAATATCCTTTTTTTAGCATTTACAGTCTTATTTGCATTTGTTGCGTCCTCTACCTTGACAAGCTGTAAGACTAAAGAGGGATGTGGATTAGAAGAAAAATATAGAGCAAAAGACACAAATAAAAGAGGGAAATCTAACCTTTGGTCAAAAAAGCAACGAAAAAAATTGAAAAAAAGAGGGCAATAGACTAGTATTAATATTCCTAGAAAGATGCATTTAAACTTACTATAACGTTTCTACCTGGGGCACTTACTCCAGAAGCAAATGGTCGATAATGTACATCTAAAATATTCTCCAAAGAAGCACTAACAGATATATGTTGAGATACTTGTTTTAAGTAGTAGGCGTTGATCGTATACCATCCAGGCGTTCCATTTATTGTTGCATTTTCTAAATTATCTTCAGATCCGCCATATTCATCTAATGGTTTTTCTCCATTGTATCTTAATTTTAAACTAAACTGATGAGCATTTTTTTCATAAGAGACAGTAAATTTTCCATATACCGGTGGAATATGAGCCAGAGGACTTTCTTCTTCTAATGTGTTCTTTCGCTGTCCTTTGATATAATTTATGGACCCACTCAGTTTGAGTGATTTTGTTAATGAAGAAGTAGCATTTATAGATATACCTCGCACCCTTGCTTGATTAGCATTGATATTGGCAATAGTAGTCAACGTATCTCCTTCATCTAATAAGAAAATCGAACCATCGGGTAGTGTAAAGTTGTCTCTCACTATCGCATTTTCCAATGTGGTAATAAAACCAGTGGCCGACACAATCAATCGATTACCTATTTGCTGAGAAATATTTAATTCAGCATTTAAGGATGTTTCTGGTTTCAAATCTAAATTTGGTACAGATATTTCAGTTGCTTTAACTCGAATTTTTGCCAAATCATCAATATTGGGAGATCTAAATGCGGAAGAAATCTGACTGCTCAATTTCAGTCCATTCGTATGTGAATATGCAGTTCCAATCGACCAACTCAATGCACTATTATTTGCAGATACACCGTCATAGTATTCTTTTGGCCAAGGAAGATTATCTGATAGGTTATATCGTACGTTTAACCTATTTCTACTGTATCGTAATCCTCCAAAGAGATCAAGATTTTTAAGTTCTTTTTTTACCAATGCATAAGCTCCTAGATTATTGGTACTGCTACCTCCTGAAGGATATCTGGTGAGAATGGTATTAGAGATGGAGCCATCGGTAATGTCTGTACGGAATGCAGTAGAGGAAAGGTCATTGTAATTAAATTCTGCACCATAATTAATTTCCAGTGTTTGGTTGGAATCCAAGTACTTGTGGAGATCTGCTGTAAAACTAAAAATGTCAACATCTTCTTCCTGTCGATCTAAATTTGTACTATTAAACTGACGATCAATTCTGTCTTCATCAATTTTTTGATAGGCTCCAATCAGAATTATTTTATCAAAAAACATACTTTCTTGCGTAATATCAGTTCTAAGACTTGATAACAATCTTTTTTGAGGTCCATAGTACCATTCTGCAAATGACAATCCGTCTCCATCTAATTCTGACAATGCATCATATCTTGGAATATCCGAACTTTGTGAATATTGGAAATTGGCAATCATCCTTAATTTTTCAGAAGGTTGAAATAAGAATTTTTGCATCATATCCACTTGACTGTACCCAGTACCAATTTGAATATTTGGATTTGGATTAGCAACAATGATATCTTCACCGTTTTCACGATCTGCGTATATTAATCTTTTTCCAAAGTCAGGAAATTCTTCACTTCGCTTAGATCCAGTTCTGAGGTCGTCGTAGTCCGAAAATGAAATTGAAGAAAATGATCCAAATTTTGAAGTTCCAATATTTAAATCTAGATGGGTTGATTTTTCTTTATTTGCAGTAGCATATCGAACATAGGCATTACCAAAAAAATTTATGTTTCGGCTTGGGTCAAAATTAAGCTGTGGATTTTTACTTCTAAAATGAACGACTCCGCCAATTGCATCACTCCCGTAAATCAGAGAACCTGGACCATACAATACTTCAAGTCTTTCCAATACAGCATTGTCAACCGTAATTGCATTTTGGAGATGACCGCTTCTGTAAATGGCATTATTCATTCTAACACCATCCAACACCAATAACACTTTATTTGCTTCGAATCCACGTACGATTGGACTTCCACCACCCATTTGACTTCGTTGAATATAAACATCAGAATGCTGAGCCAGAGCATCCGCAGTAGTTTGAGGATTGGTTAATTTAAAGATCTTTGAATTGATGCTTTCTACTTTACCCGGAAGGTCTCGGCTTTGGTTGTCTGTGCGGCCTACCATTAGTATTTCTTCTAACACAAGACCTTGTTGCAGTATTACTTTTGGATTTTCCTTTAGTTTTTCGACGGTATATGAAGCTTGCTGGTACCCTAAAAAGTTGAATACAATAAGCTGATTATCTTTTAGTTTCTCAGGAATTTGAACTTTACCGTCTTCATCGGCAAGCGTGCTGAATTCAAAATTGCTCGTATACACTTCAACAAATGGTAGCGCTTCAAGTTCTTCATTAAAAACTTGAATTTCTGTTTGGCCTATTACAAAGCCACTTGATATAAAAAAAATACAAAAGCTTATCCATCTCGTAACGATCATATAGTTGTTTTGGAAAATAAACAATTGAAATACAGAGTTTTAGAAAAGATTTATGTTAAAGTAGTGCTCAAAATTAATAGATTTAATTACTTTATTGATATTGAGTTGAGTTAAAATAAGCCTAAAATGAAAGATGTGTCTTTATAAATGATTGTTTAATTTGGGTCTTTATTGAATACTTGAGGATTAAAAACTGAATTTGAAAAAAATCAGAGGTGAGAAAACTCAAATTCATATATTTATGTTGGAATAAAAAAACGATAAAGAATGAGTAATACTGCATTAGCAACAGCAACTGAGAATCTAATTAAGAAAGGGTATTTGGATATTGAAATAGACCCGACACTAGATTTAGTAGCAGAAATTGAAAAACTGAAAAAAGAAAAAAACGCAATTATATTGGCTCACTATTATCAAGAGTCTGAGATTCAAGATGTTGCAGATTATATTGGAGATAGTTTAGGCTTGTCGCAAAAAGCGGTAAGTACAGATGCAGAGGTAATCGTTTTTGCTGGAGTGCATTTTATGGCTGAAACTGCAAAAATGTTGAATCCTCATAAAAAGGTGGTATTGCCAGATTTAAAAGCGGGGTGTTCTTTAGCGGATAGTTGCCCTCCACATTTATTTAAAAAATTTAAGGAGAAATATCCAGATCATGTAGTGGTCAGTTATATCAATTGTACTGCAGAATTAAAGACATTGACTGATATTTGTTGTACTTCTTCTAATGCAGTAACTATAATTAACAGTATACCAGAAGACAAAGGAATCATCTTTGCACCTGATAAAAATTTGGGGGCTTGGTTACAAAAGAAAACGGGAAGAGACTTAGTCTTATGGAATGGGGCGTGTATGGTGCATGAAATTTTCTCAAATGAAAAGATTACCAAACTTCAAGTGAGGCATCCAGACGCTAAATTTATTGCACATCCTGAATGTGAAGCCCACATCCTTGAAAAAGCTGATTTTATTGGAAGTACGAGTCAAATGTTGCGCTTTACGAAAGAAGACGAAGCAAAAAAGTTTATTGTAGCTACAGAGTCTGGTATTTTACACCAAATGGAATTGGCAAGCCCGGATAAAGAGTTTATTCCTGCACCTCCTAACAATACCTGTGCTTGCAATGACTGTCCTCACATGAAGCGGAATACAATGGAAAAGTTGTACTTATCCATGAAGTATGGAATGCCCGAAATTGAATTGGAAGATTGGGTAATTGAAAAAGGTGTTGCAAGTATAGACAGGATGCTGGAAATCAGCGAAAAGGCTGGATTTAAAATGTAAAAATTACCAAACATGAAGCACAATCAATCACATCATTGGTCTTTCTTATTAATCATGATGAGTTTGATTGTGTGGTTTGGCTGTAAAAAGACTGGCAGTAAAGTCACCCATATAAAATCTGAGTTCAAAGAAAAAGTAGTTCAAATTGTTGATCCTAATAAAACTACAATTGGATCACGGTTTCTGCCCCCTAATGGTTTTTCGAGAACAGAAGAAGAAGCGGAAAGTTTTGCCTCTTATTTGAGAAACTTTTCATTGCTTCCAATGGATGCTCAAGTGCATCTTTACAATGGTGATTTGAAAGGGAATCAAACTGCACATGCATCGATTCTCGATATTGATGTTGGGAATAGGGATTTACAACAATGTGCAGATGCAGTCATGCGTCTGAGAGCAGAGTATTTATTTAGGCAAGAGAGATTTTCAGACATTGCTTTTGATTTTACAAATGGTTGGAAATTTGAGTATTCAAAATGGAGGGAGGGACACTCTTTGCATGTGAGTGGAAATAAAACCTCATGGAAGCCAGGCTATACCCCAAAAACGGCATATCGTGATTTTCGAAAATATCTGAATCAGGTTTTTATGTATGCTGGTACACTCTCTTTGGCAAAAGAATTGAAGGCAAAAAAGCTGAATGATATTAGAATTGGAGACGTCTTTATTAAAGGTGGTAGTCCGGGGCATGCCGTTATAGTGGTGGATCTTGCTATCCATGAAAATACAGGAGATAAAGCCTTCCTATTGGCCCAGAGTTATATGCCAGCGCAACAAATTCATATTCTTAACAATCCAAATAACCGATCTTCAAATCCATGGTATTTTTTATCTGATCTAGACACAAATTTATACACACCGGAGTGGACATTTGACATTAACGAGTTGAAAGAATTTTAATACCTTTTTTTATTATTAATTAGGCATATTCAGGAGTAGACTAACATAAAAAACAAGAAGTTTGGGAATTA
>JARGNR010000183.1 GCA_029212405.1 Saprospiraceae bacterium | reverse complement strand
CTCCAATTAAAAAGATTAATGGAATGATTTTTTTCATGTTTTATTCGTGTTTTAGTTTGTACACAACGTCTAGTGACATGCGGCGTGCTGACGAAGTAAACATGATCGTCATGTCACATATTAGGAACAGGCTTCTTTTTTAAATTCATTCATTAGATGTAGTAATTTTTTATTTGCTACTATATTTTCTTGTTTCTTATTTTCAATCATTACGATTTCTTTATTCAGCTTGGAAATAATTTCTAATTCTTTATCAGTCCAAATTTCTTGAAACCACTTTTCTTTTATTGCAACAATTCCAATCCATTTATTTATCCACCTTCTTCCGAACCTATTAATTTCTCTTTTTTGATTCTCAAATTTCACAATTTCAATTTGATTTATCTTTGACTGAATTATTAATTTGATGATTTTTTGATATTTATTTTTCGATTTTTTCAGAAAGTATTTTGAAAGAACTTTTAGTCCAATTTGTTTAAAAGCTGTTTCCCAATTTATTTTTTTCTTTTTTCCGAATTCAATTATTTGTCCTTTCCAACCCGTTGCTCTTTTTTTTAAATGGAATTCTTTTTCAAGTATTTCACTTATTTGATTTGAAAAATCGCATTTACCATTTCTGCCTATTTCATATCCGTGAACGAATGAAATTATATTTTCAGCTTCATCTTTACTTGCAAACATTTCTGTTTTTGTTATAAAATGAAGCATTATTTTAATATCTCTATTCGTCATTTTTTCTTTTTCCTGCTTGTGCCTAACATTTGTATAAACGATACCCATCCCCCTACTATTTCGTGTATTTCTCTTATAAACTTAATGATCATAAAGACAATTCATTGAATTATCAACCTCCTAAGCAATATAAAAATTTATCCATGTATATCCGAGTAGACTCAGATAATAATCGCATAAAAACGGCTAATTTATCATTACACTGTAATGGCCTGCATAATCTCAACTTCCCAAAGTTAATATAAATTGGTCAATGAGTTCAGTACGCAAAACCCCAAGTAAATAGTGTTGGTCTTTTTCATTCCAATACGTAAGCCATTTCCATGCAAAACCATTTTTAGAAAAATAATCTGTTATTCTATTCCAAGCTTTTTCATTCGCACCTTTGCCGATCTTCTATCCTTTGACTTGACTTTTGGCATTTGAGAATTTAGCATTTGACAATTGAAATATAGCGTTTGAAATTTGTGAATGTAAGCCCCGTTTTTCTTGTCCAATTCAAATTAATCCCTCCCTATTATCCAAAACGTACTGTAATCAAGCCAATGATCCTCCTTCTACTCCTTCCCTTCATTCATATACAATGTAGTTACACATACTTCTGAACTGGTTTTACCCGCAGTAATGACATCCAGGCGACCGTCACCATTTAGATCAGCAATCGCAATCGCTCCACCTAATAGTGCTGTAAAAGGAGGTTCTGAAATTTCTGTAAACCTACGCTTCCCATCATTCCTATACATCTTCAAAATAGGTGTCGCCCCATTATTGCCAAAAGTGATCACTTCTGGAAGTTCATCCCCATTGAAATCACCAACTGCCAATGCATTATCATAAATAGCTTCAAACGGATTATCCTTCACTTCCTTAAAATGCCCCTTGCCGTCATTGATATATAATCGTATAGCGGAATACCCATCACGAGAACCCGCAATCAGTACATCGATAAAACCATCAGCATTCATATCCGTGGCCACTATTGAATTCGCCCCTCCAATAAATGGAGTGTCCATCACTTTTTTGAACTGTCCCAAACTATCATTGGTATATAATTCCGTGATGGCGTCGCCGTCCTCATCATATCCCGAAATAAAAACATCTGGGTAGCTGTCCCCATTTACATCCGCCACAGCGATACTCTTCTTCCGAGTTCCACTAGAAAATCTTTCTTTTGCCTCGATAAAATTACCGCTGCCATCGTTCCAGTATAACTTCGTAATCAGACTATCACCCATATCCCCCGTTATCAATACATCCGCATGATCGTCGCCATTGAGATCCGTCATCACACTAGTACCATTCATCACCCCAGTGAAAGGGTTATCTTTTAATTCAGAAAATTTTCCCGCCCCATTATTCAGATAAAGTTTTGTTATTGCTCCATAATCCCAGCCTGTAACAAGTACATCAGCAGTGCCATCTCCATTTGCATCTGCAACAGAGATGGAATGAATCGTACCTTTAAAGCGAGTCCTCCTGACTTTCGTGAAATTCCCACGGCCATCATTGACGTGTAAAGTCATCACATTTTTCTGTGCATTATTTGATCCCGCAATACATAAATCATTATGCTGGTCTCCATTGATATCCGCTGTCACAATACTACTGCTGTACCCTACTCCAGTAAGTGTTTCCCGCTTTTCTGAAAAATTCCCCGCACCATCGTTGATGTAAAGCTTTGTTATGGGATCACCATCCGGCTTGGGTTGTCCCCCAATAAGTATATCTGAATACGCATCATTGTTTACATCGGCAGTAATCATAAAACCATCAATCAATCCACGAAGCGTTTCTTTCTTCTCAGTGAATATACCCTGCCCCTCATTCATATATACCTTGGTGAACTGATCCCCTGATAATTTTCGACCGTTAATCAATACATCCGAATCCCCATCTCCATCCAAATCCTCCACCGTGGCTGAAGAACTATGAAATTTCCCATAAAAAGGATTCTCTTCCGTTTCTGTAAAATTTCCTGTACCGTCGTTGGTATACAATCTAGTAAGAGCATGGAATGAAGTCCCTTTTCCTGAAATTAAGACCTCAGGATACCCATCACCGTTCATGTCTTCTAATGCCACAGAACCATTTCCAACCCCCGTGAATTTGGATTCAGTAGATTCCGAAAAATTGCCTGTCCCATCATTTATGTACAATTTTGCCACCGGCTCATCTTTACTCACCAGACCTGTGATAAGTACGTCAGGGTGGCTATCACCATTGACATCCTTTACGGCAAGCGAACTGTCATACACATCGATAATAGCAGATTCTTTCACTTCCTTGAAATGCCCTTTCCCATCATTAAAAAACATTATCGTTGTTGGCTTCTTGAATGACCTTCGACCTGTAACAATCAAATCGGGAGACTGATCACCATTCACATCTTCCAACACCAGCGCTCCGTCCCATATTTTCACATTTGGAAAATCAGACATTTCTGAAAAATTTCCAGCCCCGTCGTTGATGTATAATTTAATAGGCAGTGCGGAAGACGAACCACTTCCAGAAATTACTATATCAATAAAGCCATCCCCATTGACATCAGCCATCGCCATAGCACTATAATGAACACCTTCAAAAGAGGTATGGGACTTTTCCAAAAAATTACCATGTCCATCGTTCAGGCATAGAATGGTCATGGGGGTTGACTCTCTACCCTTTCCTGAGATGAGCAGATCAGGATACTCATCTCCGTTCATATCCTTAAATACTGCGGAGCTATTTTGAAGGCCACTGATGGGGTAAAATTGAGGTACTCGACTGAAATTTTGAGCAAAACCAAGTTGACCTATCAGGATGATGCTCAAAACTAAGTAGAACTGGTGTAGATTGATTTTCATTTTAATTGTTCATTTTAAACAAATTAACATTCCATTCTAAATAAAACTAGTATTGAACTCAAAATGTATCAAACGCATGGATTTTATGAAAGCGAAAAGGGTGGGATATCTATTAGCAAGAAACGAACATGTATCCTCTTATTTCCATACTGAAACCCTCCCCATAAACTAAAATTAACACCTACAAACACCACCGTTCACTTATTCCTTCTTTGTTTTTCAACCTGTCCAATTGTTTGTTTCAACTAATAATTCGGTATTTCAATATTCGGAAAATGTTCTCTCACCTTCTCCGTAAATGGGGGTCTTTGGGGATACGTCAAAGTCAACCGTTTCAAATTGGAAAGTTGGTAGAAAGAATCTGGTAATTTTCCCGAAAGAGGCTGATCCTTTAAGCTCAAGGATTCAAGGCTTTCCATATTTCCAAAGTTCTGAGGCAGTTCTTCCAGTTGATTTTTAGTCAAATTAAGGGTTTTTAAGTGCTTTAAGTCTCCTATTGATTCCGGCAGCAGGGTAAGTTTATTATCTGAAAGAGTCATCCATTCCAGTGCCTGCATCTGTCCTAATTCATTTGGCAAATGCGTCATTTGGTTCTTATACAGATCCAGGTGCGTTAATTTTTTCAAACCAGAAACACCCGTTGGAAGCGTAGTCAGTTTATTATTTGCAATGAACAGCTTTCGTAGATTTTTTAATTGTCCAATAGAGTCAGAAAGCGACGTAATTTGATTGTTGGAAAGGAGCAATCGTTCCAAGTTTTCCAATTGATATAGAGAAGTAGGAAGGGATTTTAGTCCATTCATTTGCAATGCCAACAATTGCAGAGACGTAAGTTCTCCGATATAGTCCGGAAGTTTTTCACAATAGTTGCTAATCATATTTAATTCCTCGAGTTGCTTTAGATTTCTGAATGATTCCGGTAAATCCTTTACCCTATTATCACTCAAATCCAATACACGGAGATCTGACAGTTGACCTATGCTTTCTGGCAAGTATTTCAGTTTATTTCCAGCGATATACAATTTTTGAAGCCCTTTGAGATTTCCAATAAATTCAGGAAGCTCAATGAGATCGTTTCCAGAAACACCCAAGTCCTGAAGGTGAATTAATTCTCCTATAAATGCGGGCAATTCTATAATTCCATTTCGTCCGACATCCAAATGCGTAAGATTTTTTAACGCTGCAATTTCCTCTGGGACTTTTCCCAATTTATTGTAATCCAAATCCAACTTTTCGAGCTGGGTCAACTTTACGAGAGACCTCGGTACGGAAGTCTTTTTGCTCCCAATGGACAATACTTTTAGCTGTGTCAAGTTTCCCACAAATTCAAAAGAATCGAACTTCATCCCAGACATATAAAGTTCTTCCAATGCCGGCAATTTCCCTAAAATAATCGGAGGCTCTTCCAATTTCATACGATCACACTTTAGATATTGGAGGGATTGCAGGTTCACGATGTCTTTCGACATGGTCTTTCCTTCGCAACTGTATAAGTCAAGATGGGTCAGCTGCCTACATTCAAAAATCTCTTTTGGAATAGAATCAAATTGATTGCCCCCGACATAGAGTACTTGCAACGAATCGAGTTTTGCAAATGAAGGAGGAAGTTCCTTAATTTGATTGTAATTCAGGTTTAAATTTTTAAGCTTTTTCAACGCATTAATGGTACTCGGAAGATAGGTCAAATTATTGTAATACATTTCCAATTCCTCCAATTGCGTAATCTTCAAAATTCCCAATGGGAAGGTTTCCAATCCATTTTTACCCATATCCAGATGCCTGAGATGTTTCAACTGGCTCAATGACTCAGGAATAACTTTCAGGTCATTGTTGGAAAGCACCAAGGATTCGAGGTTTTTTAGTTTCATTATTTCTAAGGGCAGAACCTTCAGCCCTGCATTATTCAAGACCAAATGAGTGACGGCATCAGGCGCTTCCAAAGCTGTTTTCAGAGAATAATGTATTGGATCCATTTGTGCCTGAGAAACTGTGCTCAAGACAATGCATAAACCAAAGAAGAATAATCTCATAAATTATGTTTTAATAGGTAAAGGCAAAAGCAAATTTTTAATATCAAAGCCCATCCATTAGATCTTAGTTTTCTCACTCGATTTGATTCTACTAAATCGTGATTTCTCATCCAATGCATTTAAAAGAAATGAATCTTCGTGACCATTGATGATCCAGGTTTCAATAGCATTTTGTTGCGCTATCTCAGCAGCTTCTAATTTGGATTGCATGCCTCCCGTTCCCTGATTCGACAAACGACTATCTATAT
>JARGNR010000182.1 GCA_029212405.1 Saprospiraceae bacterium | reverse complement strand
AATCTACTCGTTTGAATTCAGATAAAATCACTATATCTAATTTGGAGCGATTAACGGAAGGGGTCTATTTTCTTCATTTTAAGATAGATGGAATATTCTATAATGTAAAGTTTATCAAGACGTAGGATGTATTGAATTCAATAATTAAAAGTTGTACTCTTTGTTTGGAAAGTGTTTAAAGGTAGGGATATTGAGTAATACGGAATATCCCCATTTTCTTAAACACAAAAATTCTCGCACCAAGGCCTTATTTTCAATCATTACAGTATGGTATTCCATATTTTATTTTCAACCATTACATTGTTTTCGCTCAAACACTTTTGTGTTTTTAACAGAAAATGAAACTTCAAAATACTAATCTGGATAAGGCCAAATTTTAGGCTGGTTGGATCTAAAGAGAATTCACTTTTAATATTACCTAATTCCTGAATCACCCTAAAGGTAGTTCTACAGATATGTTTAATAGTGCCAATCGGTTTGCTTACGCAGAACCACTAAAACGACAGTTACTCAAACTTTATAGGACTATTGGGAAAATGCATTTATCAAAAAAATCAGTTACAATAAATTTGATATTAGTTTCCAAGAGGATAATGATTGTTTGCTCGTAATTGGCTTCTGACGCGTTTATTTTTCCAATATATTTATGAGTTCATTATAATATCGAGTGGCGATAAAGTCAGCTCCTGCTTCATTGTAATGTACATCATCAGCTAAATAGCTATCATTAAATCCTGTATTCATATCCACAACAATTACTTGAGAAGTTGATGTGGATTGTTGCTCTGCAATAGTAGGAATATCTTGTCGCATTTGAGTGAAGGAATTGGTCAATTCAGTTGTCATAAAGTCAGAACGACCTGGAGCAAGCAGCTCGAGTATAATAGTTACATCAGAGCTATTTTCTTGTAGAGCGTCGATAATTGCGTTGATATTTGTCAGCGTTTGATTGTAGTCTAAACTTTCCAATAGGTCATTTCCTCCTGGTGAACTGAACAAGACAATATCTGGTGATCCTGTTTCACTCAGCCAATCATTTAATTCACTCAAAATTTGTCCTGAAGTCCAACCACTCCTTCCTTCGTGATCAATATCAAAATTGCTATTATTAAATATTGGATAGGAGGCATCATCGGATTGAGTACCAATGAAATCAAACATCCAGTCATTTTCTTTTAAATCTTTCCAAAGTTCATATCGGAAACTTTCAAACTCTGGCCTTGCTCCTTCGACTCTTGACGCCCCAAGGGGTAAAATTTTGTTTATTGAAGTGCTTTGAGGTTTCGAAGATGAGTCATCCTTTTTGTTGCAAGCACAACATATCAATACGACGAATACCGTCAACACAGATCTTATTTTCATTTTTATTCTGAGTAATTCGTTAATTATAATAGATCAAAAATTATTCTCCACTTGTGTGGAATAGCGCATATTTATGCTAAATATATTGAAAGATAGATTAGGACATCACATAAGAAAATGCCGCCCAATTTAATAAAGCAACGACCAACCAAAAAGGAGTAAACATGATACCTACATTTTTACCGTGTTTTGAAACTTTTGGGTGTTTGCCGAATGGTATCCACCCTGCTTGATTGGCATTTACAAGCATCATTAATACAGCGATCACTCCAAAAACAAGATGTAAGGGATTTCGTTCAACAAGTCCTAATGACAATCCATAAATAGCTCCTACAGTAACTGCAATAAAGCCAATTGCACCTTGACGTTGCTCAAAGAGTAAAATGAAAATATAGTCTTTGGCATTTTTTTTCTTCTCCTTCGGAGCGGCTTCAAGTGCAGCATCCAACATGGTGATTTGTTCGTTTTGGGTCAAGGCAATTGCACTGCTGGGCGTTTTAAGACCAAAAAATGGAAGTACCCAATTTGCGATCCATCGAGCTTGCATTGGAAACACAGCCTCTATACCGTGGATAGTTACGGGTATAATGGAAAGAATAAGACCAAGATTTGAGATTAAAAGTTGATTAGACATTTTATTTTCTTTTAAATTATTACTTTTGTTTCGAAAGCAAAAGTACATTATTACTTTGGTTTTGCAAGTTATTTTGTTTTTATTTATTTTTTGGCAAAAAATAAGATATAATTTATATGAAAGAGGAATTCAGGTGTGATTGCCCAGTAACTACAGCCCTTGATATATTGGGGGACAAATGGATGATGGTTATACTAAAGCAGATGTTGATCGAAGAGATGCAAACGTTCAAGGAATTTATCGAAAGTGATGAAGCCATTTCAACTAATATTCTTTCTTTGAAACTCAAATGTTTAGAGCAATATGAACTTATAGAGCGAAAAAATCATCCAACCAATAAGAAGACTAAACTCTATCATCTGACAGAAAATGGATTATCACTCGCTCCTGTTATTGTGGAATTGGTTCTATGGAGTGACACCACTTTAAGGAAATTTAATCCTATTATGAGAGAAAGCGATGCATTGGAATCCATGAAACAAAATAAAGAACAATTCATTGAAAAATTGAAAGCAAACTATAGAGAAAAAATGGCAATACATCACTTTACTACCAATTCAAATGCATAAAATTATGAGCTATAAACGATTTCCAATGAACAAATTATTCCCCTTAGTATTCTTACTTCTCATATGTTTTGGTTGTGGAGATGATCCATCCGGATCTATTATTATTCCAGATAGTATAGAAATTGATTTAAATCAGGATGGGCTTGTCGATTTCCAGATTACTTACCGGAAAATTTCTGCAGTTGCTCCAGTTGACCCTGATCCAGGACCTTACGACATCATACTTGGTGAAATTTTCTCTCAAAATAATACTCAACTCTTGAAGAATGAAGGAGAGAATTCAATTCTATTCTTAAGGGATGTTGATTTAGTGAAAAACAACATTAGCCCTCCTCTTTTTTGGGAAGAGAACGATGAAGAAAATTCAAGCTTACTTGTTTCCATCAGTCAAGATATATCAGAAAAAACTTGGCCAGAGAAATGGAGAATCCAGAATTATGAAGTTCTTGATTCTTATTTGGTTGGGTTTAAATTATCCAACGATGCTAATAGTTTGGGATTCTTTGAATTATCCATTGATGATGAGACAGGTTTTGTAGAAATACTACGGGTGGAGTTTATTTAATTTACGACAGCCGATATCTGGATTTGCATTAACAACGGCGATATATGTGAAGTGAATAATTAGATGATTCACCAAAATTAAATAGTACACTTCGGCAAATTAAATTCTCAAGCTCACACATTTGTTGTACGTCACTAATGAGGTTCAATGAAATTGGGGCATATTGATTAACGGGGTGAAAATAGGAGAATTATTATCTCAATTGTAGATAGATAAATGGCATTGATATTAAAGTAAATAAGCATTGGATAGAATAGAACAAATAGGGGTGAAGATTCAGGAATTAAAGAATCTGGATAAAAGGTATTCGACTTTTGGATCGAGCAGGCACAAATATGAACTAAATAGACCTGTTTCTGAATCGGAAATTCTTTTTTTCGAGAAAAGAAATAGCATACAATTTCCAAATGAATATCGGAACTTTATAAAGAGAATAGGAAATGGTGGAGCGGGTCCGTATTATGGATTAGAAAGAATAGAAAGAGGAAAATACGCAGACTTAGATCTTGGAGATAGAGGTGAAGAAATCGATTTAAGTCAACCGTTTCCATTCAAAGAAAAATGGAATTTAGATAACGAACAATTCACGGATGAAAATGGCGAATTTAGACATGATTTAAAAGATAAGGAATACTATAAACCAGACTGGTCAAATGGAATGTTAAGAATTGCAAATTTTGGCTGCGGTGTTTCTATAAATCTAATTGTCAATGGAGAAGAATTTGGAAATATATGGGTAGATGACAGATGCAATGGTCAAGGAATACTTCCCTTTCAATCAAATAATAAGAAGAGAATTCAATTTTTAGACTGGTATGAACAATGGTTGGATGACAGTCTTAAACCATTCCATCGTATCAAGAAAAAACTACTAACTGACTTGGTTGAATCTATCATTAAGGAAGAATGGGGTTCAAATAACTTCAGTATTCGATCATACATTTATAACATAATGGATATCGAACCACCCAACATTCCACACCATAAACCTGAATACATGATAGAAATGGAGAGATTAAGAAAAGTATGGCTTAAAGGGAATTTATAGGGATTAAATTATCGATTGCAGAGCCGGGGCCATTTAGAACAAAATAAATAGATTCAGAAAAATGAATGAACGAAATAAATTGACTTTGATCGTTCATAGAAAAAGGGTTAATTTTAAGAAGTAAACAAAGTATAAACGGATTAGACGGAGACATTAAGTAGGTCATTTCCGTTATAGATAATAAGATGAATCAATTAACAGTAAATAAAGCAATTTGGAAGGGACATCAAATGGTGAATTTTCCCGTAACTTTTATTATGATAGTTGGATTTGGATTGACAATCTACTTTTCAAATTTGGGACTGGGTTCTTTATATACAGGACTTTTAGGATGTTGTACTTTTATATTCATGTGGCTTTGGTGGAGTATACAAACTACAAAATGGAGAATTTTAGCGTTTGGAAACGTAAGAAATGTACATGAATTAAAAAGAAGAGCCATTGAAGAAAAGCTGATTTGGGGTGATGATAGTTGGTTTAACCGAACAGAAATATGGACAGCAGAACAGAAAAGTAAGTGGGCAGAAATTGAGAAGAAGTTTCAAAAAGAAGATGAATTTTGAATTATAGATGAAGGTGAAATATTAGAGATAAACTGAGGACTATGAATCTAAGAGAAGATTGATTTGTTCTACATCCACTCTATATCATCAATAAGTTTAATTGCAATAGTAAAACCAAAAATTAATATCATGATGAAATTAAAAATCATTCTCACACTTGTTTTAGGAATACAATTTATTGGATTTGGTCAATGGGAAGAAAAGAATATTACCACATCTTCGACATTGAATAGTGTTGATTTTATTAGTGAGAATTTGGGATATGTAACGGGAGGAAATATAATTTATAAAACCGAAAATGGGGGAGAAGACTGGTCCATAAGTCATAACGCAAGTGATTTGGTTTTTTACGAAGATATTTTTGTAATTGATACAGATCGAATTATTGCAGTTGGTAAAGATTTAGATTCTAATCAATCCGTAATCACAAAAACGGAAAATGGGGGAGAAGACTGGATCAATGCCACAATTTCAAATGCATCATTTTTAAGGTCTGTATTTTTTGTCTCCTCTGATATAGGATTTTGTGCAGGTGGAGGTGGTAGAATCTTGAAATCATTAGATTCAGGAGATAGCTGGCAGGAATCAAATTCAGGAATAGGAACGAATTTACATTCCATTTTCTTTGTCAATGAAATGGTAGGTATTGCTGTTGGAGGGAGTCCAATAAGTGCAGTAATTCTAAAAACAGAAGACGGAGGTGAAACTTGGGATCAAATAAATTCGCCATCAAATAAAAATTTGCAATCGGTTTACTTTTCAAACCAAGAGACTGGATATGTTGTAGGCTGGGATGGGGAAATTATGAAAACGGATAATTGCGGAGGCGATTGGTCGATACAATCATCGGTAGCGATGACGGGAAATTTGGAAGTGGTTTTTACGGATGATAATACAGGTTATATCGTAGGAGGGACAATGAATGAATCTTTAATTCAAAAAACGAGCAATGGAGGTGATTTGTGGGAAGATATAAGCCCTCCAATTAATGAAGGGTTGACTTGTATTCAATTTCCTTCATTTGAAGTTGGTTATGCGGTGGGAAGTAATGGGACCGTTCTGAAGACAGAATCTGAAGGGGTGAATACCTCGACCCATAATTTTCAATTTTATAATGCATTTGCAGTTTATCCAAATCCAACAAATGGATATTTGAAGATTGAA
>JARGNR010000034.1:34894-62959 GCA_029212405.1 Saprospiraceae bacterium | reverse complement strand
TCCCAGTTTACTATAAATAAAGGGATATTGCTTCCTCGGAATATCCCTAATTAATGAGAGTACAAGTCATTATAGTATTAAGAAGTCAAGTCGGTGTTGATTCCCAATTGTCCTAGTAGAAAAGAAGCATTGAAATTCTCACAAATTCCTTCTTTCAATTTGTAATCAAAGACCAAATCTCCATTTTCATAATCAATATCAAAGAAATAGTTGGCAATTCGATTATCGCTCTCTCCTAGTTCTGCCAATTTGATATCATGTGTAGCAATAATTGCATACGTATTCATTTCTAGAAGTTTTTTAGTAATGCCTATACTTCCATTTAATTTGTCTTTTGAATTGGTTCCACGCAACATTTCGTCTATAAAAATAAATGCATTTTTATCCTTCTGTAAAACCTTAAGGATCATACTGATTCTATTCAACTCAGCTTTGAATGTTGAGACATTTTCTTCCAAGGCATCTTTAATTCTCATATAGGTGACAATGGATACAACTGGGATTGAAAGTGATGAAGCGCATGTTTTTGCCCCAGTGTAGCCAAGGATCATATTGATGGCCAATGTTCTTAAAAAAGTTGATTTACCAGACATGTTAGATCCAGTAATAATAGATATTTTATCGTCAGGATGTAAGTCAAAATCATTTCCAACATTTTGATTGTCAGGAATAAGAGGATGCTCTAAGTCTTTGGCAGCAATTCTTAAGTGGTCCTTGTGGATTTGAGGATAGTGATAATGGGGATGATTGTATGACCACGCTGCTAGTGAACACATGGCCTCCATGTATCCAATGTGTGAAAAAATCAGCGCGATTTTTTCATTGTTATTCTCTTTCCAAGTGGACAAATCAGAAATAATCTTGATGTCCCATAATATAAAGCCGTTTAAAACAATGGCTACCAAAAAATTGAGCCTGTAATCTAATTTGTTAATTAAAGTATTGAGTTCAGCTAATGATTTAATGGGCATTTCTGATTTAGAATTTTCAAAATCTTTCGTTTTATCAATTAATAATTTTGATTTCCAAGATGTGTTGAAAATGATTTTGAGTGCTTCAAGATATTTTTTTAGCGAAGTACTCGTTTGGGATAATTTACTTTGAATGAGACTAATTTGTTGGGTGTATTTTCCAACAAGAACTAAATTTCCTATAAATATAAAGGCAAAAATGGTGTTGGCAATACTGGAATCATAGAGATAAAGCCCAAAAATCAATATCCATATTAAAGGAAGAGATTTGCGATAAAGCGCCAAGAATTTCTTTTTTGAAAATGACATATCCAAAGACAAGTTTTCTCTAATCTCATCAGCCACATTAAAATGATGTAGATTTTCAAGGTCAAATAGGGAGACCGCTAATTTTTGACGCCAATCAATATTTTGAGATAACTCTTCAATGGCTTCTTGCCTTTGTTCGATATTTTCTTGTGTTGGCTTTGCTAGAAAAAAGGACTTTAAAATTTGATTGCCATAGTATGTTCTTGATCGATTGATGAGACCGAAAAGTGAATGCTGACCAAAAATATCCAAGTCTTCTGTATACAAATGATTATGTATGGAGTACTCTTCTCCATTGAAATATAAGTTTTGGTGATGCAGCAACGTATTTAACTCATTCAAGTTTATACTCTTTTTAGCTTCCGCATTTTTTAATAGTTTATCATAATTCAGTTGTTGTACAACGGCCCATAAAAACAGGACCAATAGCACTGCAAATACGGAAAAGAATACAATTAAGTCGGTTTTAATAATAAAATATAATAATGGAATGGCAAAAATGAAAATTCCAAGTCTGACTAAGGAATAGCGATTACTCAGTGACTTATTTACTTCGATCTCAGTTTCTGCTTTTGCAATTCTATTCTTGTAATTCAGAATAATATGATCAATTGATTTTTGCATTTGTAAGGTTAAGATTTTAAATATTTGACCATAGTTATTTTTTCGATATATGTGTCGTTCTCAAAAAAGAAGTCTTTTATTCTCCCGCATTCATTAAAGCCTACTTTTTCATATAATGCAAGTCCGGCTTCATTAGTTTGATAAACTTCTAGCCAAATTAATTTTAGAAATCTGTTCATTCGACTCCATTCAATAACATAAGTAAGTAATGCTGTTCCTATACCACATCCTCGCCAATCTGATTTTATACCCATTCCTACAACTCCCGTGTGAAATAGTTTGATTCGTTGATTTCCATTAAGATCTATATTTCCAATCAGTTCATTATTGTGTTCAGCGACAACTAACACACTGTTTTTTTCGTCTTCCAATCTCTGTATCAGCTGAGTTTCGGATTTTAAGTCGTCTGGATATTCATCTTTAAATAGAGGAATAGTAGTAGTGTTTTTTAGATAATCCAATTTCAAAGATAGCAATGCTTGGGCATCAGAGTGTTGCGCTTCTCGGATTATAATTTCTTGACCAGTATGCAGTTTAAACTTTCTTAGGTGCATTTTGATTTATAAAGTGAATTCTGTTTACACTCTTGTTAGAGTAACCAGATAACTATAATGGCACAAAGATAATTGGACAAGTTAAAAACCATTGAGAAAAACACACAATAAGGATTTACAATTTATAAAAGAAGACTGGTTAGGTAATTCTCTAGACCAAGACAATAGGTATATCAATCTTGACGGCCCATCGGAAAAAGGGTTTATGGAGTTTTTGAAATGGCAGATGGGGAGCAATACATATGCTTCTCAGAAGAAAGGTCAAAGAACAAATGTGCATGTCAATACAGCAAGTAAGTTTTTATCTTCAGGTGGTGATTATTTTACATGGCTGGGCCATGCTACATTTCTGTTTCAGTTGGATGGAATAAAAATGATTACAGATCCAGTATTATATGATATATGGCCATTAAAGAGGTGCACAGCTTTGCCTTGTACTCCTGAACAACTGATCGATCTAGATATCATTTTATTGAGTCACAATCACAGAGATCATGCAGATGAGAAAAGTATGAAATTGTTGACCCAACAAAACCCCAATGCAGTTATTTTTACAGGACTTGAAATAGGCAAGTTGCTTAAAGGTTGGGGAATTAAAAATGAGATTGTTGAGGCAGGCTGGTATCAAGCATATCCAAATATACACCCCTCTATAGCTATACATTATCTTCCTGCCAAGCACTGGAATCGTAGATATTTGCACGATTTAAACCAGATGCTCTGGGGCAGTTTTATGATTCAATACCGTGGTAAAAATCTCTATTTTGGGGCAGATAGTGGTTTGGGTCAACATTTCAAAAAGATTGGTTTGATGTATGACATTGATATTGCCTTTTTGGGTATTGGAGCCTATGAACCAGTTTGGTTTATGCATACAAGTCATACCAGCCCCAAAGATGTCTTGCAAGCCAAAATTGAATTAAATGCCGAAGTTTTAATTCCAATGCATTACGGAACATTTGATTTGAGTAATGAACCAATTTTCAATCCTAAATCTGAACTCAAAAAACTTATTGGATCAAGAAAAGATGTGCATATCCCTGATATAGGAGATTTGAATGATTTATCCTTCCTCTTTTAGCATCCTTCTCAAGATTTTACCAACGTTAGACTTTGGCAAATCATCTCTGAACTCAACTTGTTTTGGTACTTTATATGCTGTGCAATTTTCACGACAGTAGGCGATCAATTCTTCCTTTGTCAATGATTTGTCTTCTTTTACAACAAAGACTTTAACCACTTCTCCCGACTTTTCATCTGGAACACCAATCGCAGCTACTTCAGAAACTTTTGGATGTTGTGCAATCACATCTTCTATTTCATTTGGAAAAACATTAAACCCGGACACCAAAATCATATCTTTTTTACGGTCCACAATTCTAAAATAACCATCTGGATCCATAGTAGCAATATCACCAGTGCACAACCATCCATCACTAAACATATCTTCTGTCTCTTGGTACTTGTTATAGTAACCTTTCATTACTTGAGGTCCTTTTACTTGTAATTCACCTACTTCTCCAGATTTTAAGACACTACCATTTTCACCTACTATTCTAACATCTGTAGAAGGGATGGGGACTCCAATACTCCCTATTCTTGCACTTCCATCTATCGGATTTGTGGTGACCACTGGAGATGCTTCTGTTAATCCATATCCTTCCGATAGGGTAGTACCAGTAATGGCTTTCCATTTTTGTGCTACGGCTGTTTGTACAGCCATACCTCCTCCAACAACAATTTTTAGAGATGAAAAATCTAAGTCCTGGAAAGTTTTGTTGTGAATGAGTGCATTAAATAAGGTATTGACTCCCGTGAATATGGTAATCTTATTTTTCTTGAATTCACCAATAAATTTTGGCAAGTCACGCGGATTGGTTACCAGAACATTTAGAGCACCATAACTCATCATTGCCATGCAATTCACCGTAAACGCAAAAATATGATATAGTGGTAGGGGAGTTAAAACAATTTCTTTTCCTTCTTCTATACCATTACCCAACCATGCTTGTATTTGTAGCATGTTTGCCACAAGATTTCTGTTGGTCAACATGGCTCCTTTGGCTACCCCTGTAGTACCACCAGTATATTGATGTACGATTACATTTTCAGGTTTATTTTCAAAAGAATTAATTTTAAATTTTTTACCCGTTTTTAGAGCTTCTGAGAAGGTGACCGTATTAGGTAGGTCGTATTTGGGAACCATCCTTTTTACCTTTTTCACCACAAAATTGACAAGAGACCCTTTTATACTCCCCAACATTTCACCAATAGACGTTAGAATAATGGTATTAATAGATGTCTCTCCCAATACTTTTTGAAGGTTGGCCGCAAAATTATCGGCGATGACAATAGCTTTGACATCACTATCGACAAATTGATGCTTCATTTCTCTAGGTGTATATAATGGGTTGGTATTGACTACGGTCAAACCAGCTTTCAAGCACCCAAATAGAGCAATAGGGAATTGAAGTAAATTGGGCATCATCAGTGCGATCTTATCACCAGGTACCAACCCTCGGCTATGCAAATAGGCTCCAAAATGATCTGACATATTTCCTATTTGTTTATAAGTCAGGCGTTTACCCAAATTTTCATAGGCGGGTAAATCTCCAAATTTTTCAATGCATTCGTCAATAAAATCAACCATATTTTCATATTTGTTGATATCTATATTGGCTGGGATTCCAGGTGGGTATTGACTAAGCCAGGGTTTATTTTCCATCAATTCTTATTTTATGTTCAATAATAACTATTTTTTGAGAATTGTTGTTCCTAAGACGAATACAAAAAGCAATTAATCATCATTATACATTGTATAAACTCCTATCTAAATGTCCCTTGACGTACACCTTTGTGCTCAATATTTATATTACTTTTGCGACGCTTAGAATATCATACCAATAGAATACGTGCAGAAACCTATCATAGATGTAATAATTCCAGCCTTCAATGAAGAAGGTTCTGTTGGAAAAGTGATTGAGGATATCCCTAAAGATTTAGTCCGGTATATTATAGTTGCCAACAATAATAGTACTGATCAAACAGCTAAAGTTGCCAATGAAGCAGGAGCAATAGTTGTGGATCAACCAATCAGTGGGTATGGAAATGCGTGTCTCAAAGGAATGGAATACATTGCAGGGCAAAACATAAAGCCTGATATTATTGTTTTTTTGGATGGGGATTATTCTGATTACCCTGATCAATTGGGAGATGTAGTGCGACCTATTATAGAAAATCAGGTGGACCTGGTTATAGGATCTAGAGCGACAGGAGTTATGGAAAAAGGAGCAATGATGCCCCAACAAATATTTGGAAACTGGTTGGCAACAAGTCTTATCAAACTCATTTATGGGTATGAATTTACTGATTTAGGCCCTTTTAGAGCAATCAGATATGATAAATTGATGGAGATAGATATGCAAGATAAGACCTTTGGCTGGACAGTAGAAATGCAAGTAAAAGCGGCTAAGTTAAAATATAAATGTGTTGAAGTCCCTGTGAAATATAGAGTTCGGATAGGAGTTTCAAAGGTTTCGGGCACAATCAAAGGAACGATATTAGCAGGACACAAAATTCTTTGGACAATTTTTAAGTTGATTTGAAAATAATATTGAAAATGAGATATAGCATATGACTATGATGGTAACAGTTTTGGGATATAGTTTATTGGCGATCTATGTGATTGCCCTTACATATATCACGTTCTATTGTTTGATGCAATTTCATTTGTTGTACCATTATTCAAAGACTAGAAAGCATATGAAGAGCGAAGATGCTCTTGATACAACGAAAGAGGATATTCCTTTTGTAACCATTCAGTTGCCAATTTTTAATGAATTATATGTCACAGAACGGCTCATTGATAACATCACTCAGTTTGATTATCCCAAAGATCGGTATGAGATTCATGTTTTGGATGATTCTACTGATGAGACAATAGACATCAGTAGACGTAAAGTGGAAGAGTATTCAGCCAAAGGTTACAATATTCAATTGATTACCAGAGAAGATAGAGTAGGCTATAAAGCGGGAGCATTAAAGCATGGGATGCAATTTGCGAGAGGGGAGTATATTGCAATTTTTGATGCAGATTTTTTACCGAACGCTGATTTTTTGAGAAAGACAATACCTTATTTCGATGACCAAGAAGTAGGAGTAGTTCAGACTCGATGGGAACATATCAATGAAGATTACAGCTTGATAACAAGATTACAGGCTTTTCAGTTAAATGTTCACTTCACAGTAGAGCAAATGGGAAGACATGCCGGTGATTTTTTACTGCAATTTAATGGAACTGCTGGAGTATGGAGAAAAGAAACTATAGATAGTGCAGGAGGATGGGAAGCAGACACGCTAACAGAAGATTTGGATTTGAGTTACAGAGCTCAACTCAAGGGATGGAGGATTGTGTTTAGAGAGGATATCGGATCACCAGCTGAATTACCAGCTGAAATGAATGGACTCAAGTCACAGCAATTTAGATGGATGAAAGGCGGTGCTGAAACAGCAAAAAAGATGTTGCCTACCGTATGGAAATCGGATATTTCATTGCTTAAGAAAATTCACGCCTCTACTCATTTGTTAGCAAGTACCATATTCCTTTGTGTGTTTATTATGGGAGTATTTAGTGTACCTATTTTATTTTTTATCAATCCGTTACAGATTGACTCAAATTACTTTGGAATCTTTTTAATCTCATTGATTTCTATTGTCTTTGTTTATTATGTCGCCAATGTAGATCAAGAATGGAAAGAAGGGAAAAAGTTATGGTTAATTCTTAAATTTATATTCATTTTCCCTGTGTTTTTAGCTCTTTCAATGGGCTTGTCTTTGCACAATTCTATTGCGGTGATCCAAGGATATTTGGGAAGACAATCTGCGTTTATTAGAACTCCAAAATTTAATATTAAGGGGTTGACAGATACATTCAAAAAAGACAAATATCAAGCTAAAAAGATTTCTTCCGTTACGATTATGGAAGGGCTATTGTCTATCTATTTTATGATGGGAATTGGAGCGGCATACTACCTGGGTGATAATACATTTTTAATGTTGCATATTTTACTTACTGTTGGATATGGAGCTACATGTTATTATACGGTAAAACATCGAAGAGCATAAAGTCGTATCTATGAAATGGATACAGTATATATCTATTTTTGTATTGTTTCTTTCGATCTCTTTTCTAGGATATTGGCCAGATCAATCTGATTTTACATTGATTTTATTGGGAGCTGGGGGGGCATTTACAGGATATGGATTGCTTGTGTATTATAAAATATCTTCACTTAAAGTAATCCTATGGCTGGGTATAGCCCTAAGAATTGTTCTTTTCTTTGCCTTTCCCAATTTGTCTGATGATATTTATCGATTTGTGTGGGATGGCCAGTTGACCAGCATGGGGTTGAATCCATATGGCTATTTGCCTTCAGAATTAATGGATCAAAACTTGAATGGATTTTCCAGGGATTTGTTTTCAAATATGAATAGCCCCAACTATTACACGATCTATCCTCCCATCACACAACTCATTTTTTATATGTCTACTTGGGGTGGATATGATATATTTTACAATAGCCTTTTTATCAAAGGTGTTTTTTTAATAGCAGAGATCTTTACTTTTTTTGGAATTCTCAAGCTATTACATGCGATTCAGAAAGAGGAGTCGTTGGTATTATTGTATTTTCTCAATCCGTTAATTTTGATCGAAGGACTAGGAAATCTCCATTTTGAAATTATTATGATTTCTTTTCTAGTATGGGGAATTTACTTCGTGTTTGTAAAAAAGTTTTGGGTATACGGCGCTTTATTATTTTCTTTATCTATCGCTACTAAGCTATTGCCCTTAATGTTTCTTCCATTTTTTCTATTTGGATTGAAGGGCAATAAACGACTACGGTTTTTTGGTTTTGGGCTTCTTTTCACTAGTTGCCTTTTTGTTCCTATTTTCTTTGGAATAAATCTGCAAAATTTTTGGGCGAGTATCGATCTTTACTTTCAAAAATTTGAATTCAATGGTGGAGTTTACTACGTATTGAGATATATAGGCAAGTTATTCTCTGGATACAATTTAATCCAGTACATCGGTCCATTACTCGGACTTTTGACTGTCGGACTGATCCTACAAAAAGCATATAAACAAAAGGTATACGAGCTGGTTAATTTTTTACAATTCGCATTTTTTAGTTTTGTAGTATACTTGATGTTGGCTACTACCATTCACCCTTGGTACCTCAGTGTTCCGATTTTATTCAGTGTTTTTTTACCATGGAGATTTGTATTGATTTGGTCTTTTTTGATCTTGCTTACCTATATTAATTATAGTTACGATCCTTATTTTGAGAACCTTTGGATTGTAGGGATAGAATATCTTATTGTTATTGGGTATTTTGTGTTTGAGTTAAAAAGGACAAAAAAATCAAAACCAAAGATTTTTGGCTTCATCTGATTAGAATTATCCAACATTACTTGAATAAGCCACCAAGATAAATTCAATTATATTTGCCCTCCAAATTGAAAAGCAAATTCATTGAGCAGATTTACAATACATAAAACAGATTCCCATTCCAAAGCAAGAGCTGGGACATTGAAGACAGATCACGGTGAAATACAAACACCTATTTTTATGCCTGTTGGTACCCAAGGGACCGTCAAAGGCATCCATCAATCGGAATTAATCAATCCAATACAATCCCAGATCATCTTGGGCAATACGTATCACTTATATCTAAGACCGGGAATAGATTTAATTCAAAAAGCAGGCGGATTACACAAGTTTATTGGTTGGGATAAACCGATGCTTACGGATAGTGGAGGCTACCAAGTATATTCACTCAAAGGAATGCGGAAAATCAAAGAAGAAGGCGTGAAGTTTAGTTCTCATATAGATGGATCGAAGCACAACTTCACCCCCGAATATGTAATGGATGTACAGCGAACCATTGGTGCTGACATCATTATGGCTTTTGATGAATGTACTCCATATCCATGTGATTATAAATATGCCAAACGGTCTATGCATATGACCCATAGGTGGTTGGAACGATGTATAAAGCAATTTGATTCTACCGAGCCACATTATGGCTACCATCAAATATTTGCGCCCATAGTCCAAGGAAGTACGTATCCTGATCTACGAAAACAATCCGCTGAATATATTTCGGGAACAGATCAAGAAATCAATGCGATTGGTGGATTGTCAGTGGGGGAGCCTCATGAAGATATGTACGGGATGACAGATATTGTCACGGATATTTTACCAAAAGAAAAGCCAAGATATCTCATGGGAGTAGGGCTGCCAGAAAATATTTTGGAATCTATCGCCCTGGGTATTGATATGTTTGATTGCGTTTTACCTTCTAGGAATGGTCGTCATGGCATCTTATATACGTCGAAAGGCGTTATGAATATGAAAAATGCGAAGTGGAAAGAAGATTTTTCTCCAATTGATGAAGACAGTGGGGCGTTAACAAGTCGAGTACACACGAAAGCGTATCTTAGACATTTATTTCATGTAAAAGAATTATTAGGTGCTCAAATTGCAACACTTCAGAACTTGACCTTCTTTCTTTGGTTGGTCAATACTGCCAGAGAAAAAATATTGGAGGGTACGTTCTCAGAATGGAAATCCAAAACGTTGAAAGAAATAACAAGAAGGCTTTAGTCGTTTTCAAAATAATTTTCAAATCAATCCGGTAGTCATACAATTTTGCTGAAAAAATTAGACATATACATAATTAAAAAGTATCTCAGTACTTTCATTTTCACGATCTTGATGATTACCATGATCGCTATTGCTATTGATTTTTTTGAAAAGATCAATAAGTTTTTAGTGGATACAGTCACCACCAAGGAAATTATTTTTGACTATTACCTCAATTTCATTCCGTGGATTAATGGCTTGCTCTGGCCATTATTTGCATTGCTTGCGGTCATCTTTTTTACAAGTAGGATGGCATCCAATACCGAGATCGTTTCCATGTTGAGTGCGGGGATTAGTTACAGTAGAATTATGCGACCACTCTTGATTGCAGCTTCCATAATTGCGATTACGCATTGGGTAGGTAAAAACTATTTGATACCCAAGAGCAATAAGATAAAAGGGGAGTTTGAAAGTGAACACATTCGTCGAAGTAATAAAAAAACGTTGGATGATAACACTCATTTTTTCTTGAACCCAAATGAAAAGGTATACATCAAATATTTCAGAAGATCGGATAGTACAGCCAACACATTTCGATTGGAAAAATTTGATGAAGGGAAGTTGGTGTATATTTTAAAAGCTAGAAAGTTGGAGTTTAAGGAGATGCCAAATGTCTGGACATTGAAAGATTATGAATACCATTCTTTTGATGGGTTGAAAGAAGAGCTGGTTATTTCTCACGGTGGAAAAATAGATACCACTTTTAATTTTACACCAAAAGATTTTTTCAGATATAGCAATCAGATGGAGATGATGAATACATCCGACTTGCGTCAATTTATAAATGAAGAAGAAAAACGGGGTATTGACACTGCAAAAAAATTCAAAACGGAATTGTACAGTAGAAGTGCTGATCCATTTACAATTATAATTCTCACCATAATGGGTTTTTCAATTGCCTCGAGAAAGACAAGAGGAGGTATGGGTTTTCATTTGGCAGCGGGCGTGATTTTAGGATCGGCATTTGTTATTATTCAAAAATTCAGTATGACTTTTTCTATTAATATGGGCCTTTATCCTGTCATTGGTGCTTGGATACCCAATATTGTATTTGGAATTGTCACGATATTCCTGGTGCGAAATGCACAAAAGTAAAAAAGGTAACCTTGGTTAGGAAATAGAGCCTTTTACTCCAGTATGTTAAATTAGTACCTACTAAAAACAATTGCCTATATTTGCCCATTAGTTTAATAATTATTTGGGCTTACCAAAAAAAGTAACGAATGGTTTTATCGATGACGGGCTACGGCCAGGCAACCAACCAATACAAAGACAAAAAAATCCAAGTAGAGATCAAGTCTCTGAATGGTAAGACATCAGATATTAGATGCAAGATTCCTGGAAGTTATAAGGAGAAAGAAATTCAACTCAGAAAAAATATTTTAGAAAAGGGATTTAGAGGAAAGTTTGATTTTACCTTGACCATTGAATCGGACAAAGGAGATGATGAGTATGGTTTAAACAAAGCTTTATTCCGTAAATATTATCAAGAATTGAAGGAATTAAAGGAGGAGTTGTCTATTGAATCGGGGGATATTGTGCAAGCTATTTTGCGTATTCCAAATGTAGTTGGGGCCATCAGTGAAGAAATGGACGATGAAGAATGGAAAGTGGTGCTGCAAACTTCTGATGAAGCAATAAAAGCGTTAAATAATTTTAGAGCAGAAGAGGGAACGGCAGCTGAACGAGACTTGAAAGATGCTTCAAAGACGATTTCAGAATTATTGACTAAAGTAGAGCCTTTTGAGTTGGGAAGAATTGAAACGTTAAAGGAAAGATTTAGAAAAAACCTAGAGGATTTCAAAACAGATGAAAAGGTGGATAGAAATAGGTTTGAGCAAGAGATCATCTATTATTTGGAAAAGCTGGATATCAATGAAGAGAAGGTGAGATTGGCTCAACATTGCAAATATTTTAATGAAGTTTTGGAAAGTGGGAACCCTGCAATCGGTAAAAAACTTGGTTTTATTGCACAAGAAATGGGAAGAGAAATTAATACACTTGGAGCTAAAGCAAATGAAAAGAACATACAGCAAATGGTAGTATCTATGAAAGATGCATTAGAAAAAATAAAAGAACAAGTTGCGAATATTGTATAGATGAAAGAGATGAAGCAAGAAGGGAAGATGTTTATTTTTACAGCCCCTTCAGGAGCAGGAAAGACGACGATTGTTCGTCACTTATTAAAGCATTACGACATATTAGATTTTTCAGTTTCAGCTACAACTAGATCTAAAAGGCCTCATGAAATTCATGGCAAGGACTATTATTTTATGTCGGTAGCAGAATTCAATCAACGAATAGAATCAGACGAGTTTATAGAGTGGGAAGAAGTATATGAAGACAAGTATGGGACACTAAAAAGTGAAGTAGATCGAGTTTGGGAATCTGGAAAACATATTGTTTTTGATATCGAAGTTAAGGGAGCTACTAATATTAAATATATGTATGGTGATCGGTGTAAAGCAATTTTTATAAAGCCTCCCTCACTGGAAATATTAATTGAAAGATTGACCAATCGCAATACGGAATCAGCTTCAAGTTTGAAAAAACGAATTGCTCGTGTAAAAAGGGAAATGACATATCAAAATACTTTTGACGAGGTATTGGTCAACGATATGCTAGAAGTAGCAAAGAAAGAAGCTGAATTTTTTGTTGAAACATTTATCTACGGCAGACCGTTTGATGAAGAAGAATAAGTAAAGTAACAAATGAAAGCCGTCTCAGCAATTACACAAGGAGTTCAAGTAACTGTAATATCGACATATCATGAAGAGCATTCAAAGCCTTCATTGAATAAATATGTACATTCTTATAACGTGACGATTACCAATCTTTCGGGGCTGGAAATTCAACTAATCAGTAGGCATTGGATCATAAAAGACGCTAATGGTAAGATTAGAGAAGTGAAAGGAGATGGCGTTATTGGCTTGCAACCTATCCTAATGCCCGAAGAGTCTCATCAATATACATCTTGGTGCCCACTTTCCACACCTGTTGGGAAAATGGGTGGCACATATGCAATGATCAGAAGAGCGGATAATAGCGTATTCAATGTCACTATTCCAGAGTTTAAGCTGATTGCTGATTTTAAAATGAACTAATTTTAATCACTTCAACAATCCATTCTCAATCAGATTAATTCTTATGTACTTTGATTTTTTTAGAAGTAAGATAAGTCTGGTAAAGATTGCTTTCGATCTTGTCAAGTAGATTTTTTTTACGTTGATTGATGATGACTCTTCTTATTTGCTCACGGACATAGGATAAGGGAGGGACCTCATTTTTACTTTTACATTCAAAGACTTTTACAAAATATTCGAATTGATCATTATGCTTTTGAATATCCCCTTTTTTTGAAAAATCTTTAGTTTTAAATCTATTTTCTGGAAGTAAAGATAAGTAGTGCTCAATTGAATGCCATTCATTTTGATCCTCCACTTTACTGTCAAACAATGCATTCTCATCTATGTACTTATTAATTGCTGAAGTATCATTGCGTTGCCAGTTTCTATAAAATCGCTCTATTCTCCTAGCTTTATCAGATATTTTAATAATCCTAGCTCTGCATATGTCATCAGCAAGCAGAAATTGATCTTTGTTTTTATCATAATACTCTTGTTCTTGACTAGGTGTTATGATGGTGTCAAGATCTTTTTGGATCAAAGCCTGTCTGTAATTATGAAGCAAGAGCGAGGACCGATAGTCTTCTATTAATTTATCAATATCTACATCTTGAGGAAATTTCTTCTCAGCTTCATTTAATACCACATTTCTAGAGATCCAAGCTTGAATATAATTATTCAATTGTGAGATACTATCTTGCTCTGAAATGGGCGTGAGCATCCCTTCAATATCTGAATAATACAATCTTCGATCTTCTACAGATGCCAATAAAAGATCCCCTTCTTTAATCTGGTCTTTTTGCATGAGTTCACACCCTGAAACCAGAATGAGTCCAAGAAAACATAAGCATACTATTACATTTCCCTTTACCAAATGCCTATTTTTTTATCAATTGATTATAGATTTCTTCGTCAATTTCTACAGTATATTCTCTTTTTAATTCACTTATCCATCGTTGTTCCAATTGATCTTGGTAATCCGCAACTACATATCCTCTGGCCTCTTTCAAAGATTTTCTTCTTGATGGTGTTACTTCTACCACTTTCTTAAACAATGACTTTTTGCTATTGTTATCGATGATCGGTTCAGAAATTGATTTTTTCTTAAATTCAAGGCCTACTAATTCTTTATTGCCTGGTTCGACTTTAATTTCTGAGTATTCAATCATTTCTTTTCCATTCTTGTTGAATCGCTTCAGTGTCTTTTCCACATCGTGCTTCTTTGCACATTTCATAATCTTCTTCAATTGCTTTTTATCGGTTGAATTGACAATGTATTTTCCTATTGTAGCTTGTTCTTCAAAAATATATTTACTCTTATTCTCTTCGTAGAAATTATAGAGTCCTAACGTATCTTTATTTGCCTTGTCCCAAACATTAATTTTTGTGGCCTCAAAGAGTAAAATTCCCTCACTGTATTCTCGCATCAACGATTTAAATTCAGGATATTTACTTTCTAGATTGGCTTGCTCAAATTCATAGGCTTTTGTTTTTATAAATTCCTGATAGATCTCATCTACGGCCTCTTCAATTGGTTTTGATTTATCGAATTGACTTCTCAATCGAGTTTGTTTTCTCGCAAAAGCAGCAAAATCAGAAAGTAACTCATCACTATTCGGACCAAATGATAACAACACATCATCTTTCATATCCGTCTGTGGTCTCCACTTGTAAGAGTAGAAATCTTTATCTAGAGTGGAAATAAAAGTCTTCATTACATTTTTACGTTCTCTGAATTGACTGCTTTCTTTTATTCTTGTGATCATCTTATCCTGAGCAATGCCGTATCGATCAAATTTTTTGATTCGTTCTTTTAGCATAAGTTTTAGCTCAGCTACGGTCTTCGGTGCTGGATTTCCAATCTTCTTGATAATATGATACCCAACGGATGTACGTATTGGTCTTGAAACTTGACCTTCCTCAGTAAGAGCAAATGCGGCATCTTCAAATTTTGAATCGTAAACGGCAATACCAAATGCTGGTAAAACTCCACCTTTATCTTTTGTAGTTTTATCTTCTGAGTACGTTTTAGCAAGTTGAGCAAAATCATTGCCTCCTTGTAGCGCTAAATATATGCTGTCTATAATTCGCTTGGACTCAGTAACTGATGTTCTATTAGTTTTATCAATCTTCCTAAAAATATGGGCTACTTCAATTTTTCCTCTAGCTGGTCTTTTTTCAATCACCTTTACCAGATGAAATCCAAGTTTTGTTTGAATAGGTTCAGAAACTTCATTTGGATTAAGGGTGTACATTGCATTTTCTAATTCGTAGAATCCAGTAGGTAGATATGCTGTAATGAAGCCTAAATCACCTCCTTTATCTTTGGAATTTTTGTCATCAGAATACTCTTTAGCTAGTGCTGCAAATGATTTTCCTTCCCTGAGTTGTTGTTTTATGTTCAGCAACTTCTTTTTAGCCTCTTCTTTCTTTTGATTGGGACCATTCGGCTTCACTTGTACCAAAATATGACTTATTCGTACATCTTCTTTTTGTCGTTCATGGATTTCTTCCATCAATTTATTAAAGACTTCTTTATCTGTTAGGAAAGAATTTGCAAGCTGTGATCTATACCCTTGAAGCTCTTGCTGTAGAGATTTAATGGTATCTAGCTTCATTGATTTTGCTTTCTCAACTTTCAACTTAAATTTTGTATACAAGTCAATGTACTCGTCTAGACTCTCTTTGCTATAATCTGCATTTTCACCATTGTTTTTTTCATATATATATCGAAATTCATCAACGGTTACTTTATTATTTCCCACTTTCATGAGAACATCACTATCTTTTTGAGCATGTATACAAAAGCATATTAATGCGGTCAAACACGTGATAATTATTCTTTTCAACATTCTAGGTTTATTTTGAATTTGTTAGAATTAAGCTGCAAAAATATAAAAATAGAGAAGGATTAAAGCGTTCTGCTCTACATTAGATTTTTGTTAAGAAAAATAAGATGATAAAAACGATCGAAATGATGCATTATATTGTGCAATAGCAAGTATTCTTAGCGATGGTCTAAATTAATTTTGTGACCCATTATAAAAAGAAAAGGAAATTCCATAAACCAGGATATCCATATCAAATTCATTGGATGGACGACTGCTTTGAGAATTAAATTCAAGCTCTACATCTTGCACATTATAGGGAGACCAGGTGGTAGAGATATAGGGACGGATAGAAAATGCAATTTTATTAGAAGGAACTTCAAGTATTAGATAAAATCTACTAGCCAGGACAGACTCGTCAAACACAGTCTTCTTGCCAGCCCCCGAAGTAAAATCAGTTTTATATGTTAATTTTTGTGTTCCTATAGAAGCCCCATACCCCCAGTTTCCAATAAAATATTCTAATCCTACAGAGTAGTTCAAAAGAGAAGTTCTCCATTCATTTTTTCCCAAAGACCCATTAGAAAGCATGACATTCAATGCTTCGGAACTCCCACTTGTGGAGGATAGACCTAAATCAATTCCTATGTTTTTAAACTTGTATCGTAATCCTAAATCAATTCCATGAAACTTGTTTATCGGCGTGAGGAATTTCTCAGCTTGAGGATTGTCTTCATTATATCTTTCGAAGATAGCTGCGGATTGCTCGAGATCAGCATACCCAAAATTATACCCTACTTTAAGATTCACCTGCCCATTGCTCCCATACTGTAATGAGAGGAATAATAGAAATAGACTGAATCTGAGTATTTTTATTCTTGAACATTCAAGCATGTATATTGAAAGTTGAATTCAATACAAAGAAAGATAAAATCATTAATTATAAAGAATTTGTATTGTCAAAGGTGGATTTATAATGGTTCATGGTGTACCATTTTATTCGAAATAGATTTTTTTATGTGCAAAGTGCCTCTAAAAATTTAACTCAGAGTTAAATTTTTTATATTTGTGAACATTACAGCTTTTTATCCATTCAAATTTTGGTAAGAAGTTGATTGAGGAATCGCCATTAGAGGCTTCGTTAGTACTCTATTGAGGCGAACATTTATGTACTTAACCAGAAAAAATAACCGTCACATGGCAAGAAGAATAGCAAAAGCAGCAGTTTTGGGATCAGGGGTAATGGGTTCAGGAATCGCCTGCCATCTTGCAAATATTGGATTGGAAGTCATCATGTTGGACATTGTTCCTTTTGATCTTCCAGAAGATAAGAAAAATAACAAAGAAGCAAGAAACAGTATTGTAAATGGTGCATTAAAAGCAGCTATAAAAGGGAAACCAGCCCCCCTTTATGATAAGTCATTTGCATCGAGAATAACCACAGGAAATTTCACAGATGACTTTGAATTGATAAGTGATTGTGATTGGATTATTGAAGTTGTTGTAGAAAGATTGGATATCAAGCAACAGATTTTTGAGAAGGTAGATGAATATCGAAAATTAGACTCTTTGGTTACTTCAAATACATCTGGTATTCCCATTTACATGTTAGCTGATGGTAGATCTGAAAACTTCATTAAAAATTTCTGTGGGACACATTTTTTCAATCCGGCTCGATATATGAGACTGTTTGAAGTTATTCCTCATGCTACCACTGATCCAGAAGTTGTTGATTTTTGGATGGAGTATGGTGATAAGTACTTGGGTAAACAAAGTGTGAAATGTAAGGATACTCCTGCTTTTATTGCCAATCGGATTGGATTTTATACGGGTAATAAAGTAATTGAGCTTACTCAAAAATATGGGCTCAAAATAGAAGAGGTAGATAAATTGACTGGTGCAGCTATTGGATTTCCGAATACGGGGAGTTATAGATTGGTGGATCTGGTAGGATTAGATACCAGTGTGAAGGTTACAAAAGGCGTTGTAGATAATTGTCCAGATGATGAATATGTATCTGTTGTGAAAGAAGCAGGAAATCCAAAATTCATTGACTTCCTTTTGGAAAACAAATTTTTTGGAGACAAATCCAAGCAAGGGTATTATAAAAAGACAAACGAAAGGGATGATAAAGGAAAGCGGATTATTCTTGCATTAGATTTAGAGACATTAGAATATAAGCCAGCCATAAAACCAAGATTGGATGCAATTGGAGTGTCGAAAAAGGTAGAAATCATGGACAAGCGTATCAAAGATATGATGGCGTTAGAATCCAATGATGGTAAATTCATTAAAGACTTTTTATTAGGGACAATGGCGTATGCTGCAAATCGTATCCCTGAAATATCAGACGACATCTATAGTGTTGACAATGCGATGAAGGCAGGATATGCATGGACCTACGGACCTTTTGAGTTTTTTGATTTCATTGGAATTAAAGAAGGAGTTGAACAAGGTGAAGCGAATGGAGAAACATTCCCAAAATGGGTACACGATATGATTGCCGATGGGCATACATCGTTTTATAAATCGGAAGATGGACAACGAAAATATTATGATTTAGCTTCCAAGTCGTACAAGGTTATTCCAGGCACTGAAGATTTTGTTCACCTTGATAACTATAGAGATAAACAACCTGTTTATAAAAATGCGGAGTGCACACTGCATGATATCGGAGATGGTGTATTGTGTTTTGAATTCACATCGAAAGCCAATACAATAGGAGAAGGAACAGGTGAAGGTTTGATGCACGCAATTGAATTGGCAGAAGATGGAGATTGGAAAGGAATTGTAATTGGAAATAATGCAAAAAACTTTTCAGTAGGAGCAAATTTGATGGCAGTGGGTATGATTGCGATGCAGGGAGAGTACGATAAATTAGCTGAAATGGTACACGGTTTTCAGCAAGTAAACATGAGCCTCCGATATTCTAAAATTCCAGTTGTATGTGCTACTCAAGGGTATGTTTTTGGAGGAGGATGTGAAATATTGATGCATTGTGATGCTGCCGTAGTTGCCGCTGAATCGTACATAGGACTTGTCGAAGTAGGCGTAGGATTATTGCCTGGAGGGGCAGGAACCAAGGAATATGCATTGAGAGCATCAGATTCCTTTTTCGAAGGGGATGTGCAAATACCAACCATGATAGAAAAATTGAAAGCGATTGCTACAGCAACTGTTTCAACTTCAGGCTATGAAGGATTCAATAATGGCTCACTCTTGAAAGAGAGAGATCGAGTGGTAGTGAATACAGCAAGAGTTTTATCTGAGGCTAAAAAGGAAGTTTTAAAACTTGCAGATAATTATACTCCGCCTGTACCAAAAAAAGCAACTGTATTAGGAAGAGGAGCTTTAGGTACCATGTATACAGCAATTAACGAATTCAAATTGGGCAATTATATGTCGGATTACGATGTGGAGATTTCCAGAAAAATAGCATATGTATTATGCGGTGGAGATCTTACGCAATCTCAAGAAGTTTCTGAACAATACCTTCTGGATATTGAAGGAGCTGCCTTTTTAGAGTTATTGAAAAATCAAAAAACGATGGAGAGAATTCAGTACATGTTGATGAATAACAAACCATTAAGAAATTAAAAACTACTTCGTTGATAAATTAAAAACAACGATTAAAATAAAAAATATGGAAGCATATATAATCAAAGGATACAGATCACCAGTAGGAAAAGCAAAGAGGGGAGGGTTTAAAAATTATAGATCGGATGATCTTGCAGTTGATGTCCTGAGTAAGTTGCTGGAATCAGTACCTCAAATTGATAAGAAATTGGTGGACGACGTTATTGTAGGTTGTGCCAACCCTGAAGGGGAACAAGGTTTACAAGTTGGTAGATTAATTGCTGCCAGGGCCTTGGGACAAGAAGTACCTGGAATGACTGTAAATAGATATTGTGCGTCAGGATTAGAGACGATTTCAATTGCCGTGGCAAAAATTAAAGCAGGAATGGGACACATTTATGCGGCGGGAGGAACCGAAAGCATGAGTATGATTCCTATGACAGGATATAAACTTGCACCGAGTTATAAAGCAGCAATGGACAATATCAACTATCATGTAGGTATGGGAGCCACGGCAGAAGCAGTAGCTAGTAAATATGAAATATCAAGAGAAGAAGCAGATGCATTTTCTGTACGATCTCATGAAAGAGCTGCTGCTGCAATTGATGCTGGTAAATTTGATGATGAGATAGTACCGATCACTGTTGAAGATGTCTTTGTAAAAGACGGAAAAAGGGTGGAGTCGAGCCATACTGTTACTATGGATGAAGGAGTACGACGGTCAACTACCTTGGATGGTTTGGCTAGATTACGTCCTGTATTCAAACAAAAAGGAGTGGTAACTGCTGGAAATAGTTCTCAGATTTCGGACGGATCAGCTTTTGTGTTGGTGGTGAGTGAAATGATGGTAAAAGAACTAAATCTAGAACCTATCGCACGGTTGGTGTCTTGTTCTGTTGGTGGAGTAGATCCATTATACATGGGAATTGGACCTTGTGTTGCGATTCCAAAGGCATTAAAACAAGCAGGACTTAAGCAAGACGATATTGATTTGATCGAATTGAATGAAGCTTTTGCAACACAATCATTGGCTGTCATAAAAGAAAGTGGCTTGGATCCAGAAAAAGTAAACGTGAATGGGGGAGCGATAGCATTGGGACATCCGCTGGGATGTACAGGTGCAAAACTGAGTATACAAGTGCTGAATGAGCTCAAGCGTCAGAATGGTAAATACGGAATGGTGACCGCTTGTGTTGGTGGTGGTCAAGGGATTGCAGGTATTTTCGAAATGTTATAAAATTGGTTTAAACTAGGAACTACTTGAGGCTCAAAGCAGTTGGTGAGAGAAAATATCATGAAACTGTATAGACCAGTAAACCAAGAAGAACTAGATTTAATCATTCAATTAAATTGGAAAGGATTCCCTCCTAGACTGGAGGGTCAACCTATTTTTTATCCTGTACTAAATGAAGAATATGCGGAGCAGATCACCAGGGAGTGGAATGTTCCTAGTTATGGAGTTGGACATGTACTTCAATTTGAGGTAAATGATACTTTTTTATCCAGATTTAAAGTTGAAAAAGTAGGCTTGGATCACCATCTTGAGTTGTGGATTCCCGCAGAAGATTTAGAAGAAATGAATCAAAATATTATTGGAAAAATTGAATTAATCAATACGTTTACCTAATAGAATTAGAAGTATTCTTCTTTTGCATTTCATTTTTATGTGCATGTCAGATCAATTATTTCCTACCTTTAGTCTTTGGTAGTATTGCCGATTCAAAATAATGTATCAAACAGATTATATGAAAGTTCTTGTAGTTTCAAATTATCGGGGAGTACACACTTGCCGACCTGAAGCAGAGATTTTCATTGGACTGAAGAAGAGAGGATATGATGTAACCATTATGACATATCCTGACGCAGAGTACATCGAGAATTTTGAGAGGAACGGAATCAGAGTAATACCAAAGCATCCAACAAAACGCTTTGATCCAGAATTTATAAAATTATTAAAGGATGAACTCATAAGTGGGAGCTACGATATTTTGCAATTGTACAACAATAAGGCCATATCAAATGGAGTGAGAAGTGCTCGGAATATCAATGTAAAGGTAGTTATATATCGAGGAGCATCTTCGAATATGTCTTGGTGGAATCCGATTAATTATTTGAAGTTTTTCCACCCTAGAGTAGATTATGTTGTCTGTAATTCAGTAGAAATCAGAGAAAAATTCTTAGCAGTTCCAGGATATAAAAAGGACAAAGCAATTACCATCTACAAAGGGCATGATATAAAGTGGTATGCAGATATCAAACCCCATGATATAAGGAAGGAGTTGGGTATTGATTCACTGGATTTGTTGCTGGTTAATGTAGCAAACAATAGAGGATTCAAAGCGATTCCGGATTTGATGAAGGCGATGAAATATATTCCCAAAGAGAGCAAAATAACATTGCTGGTTATTGGGAGGGGAATGGAGACATCGACCATTTCTAAATTAATCGAGGAATCAGGGAATGCGGATAAAATTCATATACTTGGTTATCGGAAAGATTCTATAAATATTGTTGCAGCCAGTGATGTTTTTGTCCTTCCTTCAATAGGAGGTGAATCCTTGACCAAGAGTGTTGTTGAAGCAATGTCATTGGGTATAGTTCCTTTGATATCGGATATAAAGGGAAATGCTCCTTTAGTGGACGATAGGGTGAATGGAGTTATTTTTGAAAAAGGTAGTCCTGAAGATTTAGCTGAAAAAATTATGTTTCTCTACCACAATAGAAACTTGTTGCCTAAAATGAGTTTGGGAGCAAAACAAAAGATAGATGGTGAGATCAATACCCAAAAAACAGTCCAGCATTATGCAGATTTCTATTCCTCAATAATTAATTAATTCTTAATCTTAGAAATCCAATAACTAAGGACAGGTCTGTTTCGTTTAGTAGTAAGTCAGTTTTTGTGTACATTATGAGCACTACGTAACCCAACAATACTATGTTTATGAGAATATTCTTAATGCTTATCGCTCTTTCCTGTTTTGGATCATCTAGTTTCGCTCAATCGGACTGGGAATTGCAAAAGGACAAAAACGGAATTAAAGTGTGGACAAAAGATTACCCCAATTCAAAGTATAAGCAATTTAAAGCAAAAACAAAGATCAAAGCAGAATTGCAAAATGTAGTCGCTGTATTTTTGGATATTGAAAATATGGGGGATTGGTACGATAGGGTAGAAAAAGTCGATTTGGTGGAGAAAATTTCGGAAATGGAAGGAGTATACAAGATTGATTTTGAACTGCCCTGGCCTGTGGAGGACCGCATCAGTGCCGTACGATCTGTGTTGTCTCATGACCCCATAACCAATGTAGTTACCGTTACTACAAAATATGAAAAAGGAGTTATTAAAGATGATGACCGATTGGTGGTGACAGATATGCACAGCGTTTGGGTATTGACACCAGAAGAAGGAGGATATGTAGATATTTATCACAAAGGATATATGCACCCTGCAGGAAGCCTTCCTGCATGGATTTCAAATAGTGGGGTAAAAAGTGGACCCGTAAAAACGCTGACTGCTTTGCAAAGAATATTGCCACAATATGCAGAGATAAAAGTAGGATTTCTAAAATAGGATGCATAGTATGTGTACGGTATTGCAATTGTGAATGTAAGACTCATCACAATTCAGATGGGTGGTTTCACACGAGGTTGTATCCTTTGCATAAATTCCATATAATGCATGGGTTGGATTCGGACTTTTTCTGGGAATCATTACTTTTGAGCTATGACAATAGCAATTTATACCCAAAATGAAAAGCAATCCCAAAAGTGGCTTGATTTACTTTCCAATGAACTTCCTAAACATACGATTGAAATTTATCCCAACATCACTAGTTTTCAAGAGGTAGAAATGTTGATCTGTTGGAAACCCTATAACGGATTGATCTCAAAGTTTTCAAATTTAAAAGCTATTCAATCATTGGGGGCTGGGGTAGATCACATTTTTTCTGAAAATAAAGTAGACTCATCCATTCAGGTGAGTAAAGTTGTAGATCAACAATTGACACTTGATATGTGGGAACACGCCTTAGCTATAATCTTAGGAGATATGAAAAATCTTCCATTTTATGCAAGTAAACAAAACGAAAAAATATGGAAACCAAGACGCTATAAGAGATTGAATGAGGTGGCAATTGGAGTGCTGGGGTTAGGGACAATTGGTGCATTTGTAGCAGCTCAATTTACTCAATTGGGATGTAAGGTGTTTGGGTGGTCGAGGTCGCAAAAATCTATTGCCGATATTACTACTTATACAGGGAAAGATGGGTTAGTGAAAATGTGTGCCGAAGTAGATTACGTACTAAATATTCTACCTCTTACTATGGAGACAAAGGGCATTTTAACTAAAGAGTTATTTTCCTCAATGAATTCATCTGCGTATTTAATCAATATTGGAAGGGGACAACATGTAGTAGATAAAGATTTGATACATAGTCTTGATGAAGAACAAATAAGAGGAGCGGCATTGGATGTTTTTCATTTTGAGCCTCTGCCAGCATCTCATCCTTTTTGGGCCCACCCTAAAGTTACGATAACGCCACATATTGCAAGTTTGACCCATATTAATTCAGTCTATCCCCAGGTGGTTGAGAATATCCAGAGACTGGCGGAAGGGACTACTATGTTGCATCGAATAGATCCTGAAAAAGGGTACTAGTTTATTCATTGAAGTGGTTTAAGAACTCCGAGGTTTACCGAGCTGAAAGGCTTGTAGCTATTGGCAAGTCTCATTTTTCTTTTCATAGCCAAAGCTATGGTAATAAAAATAGGCGTAGGTCAATGGCTGCAATGCTTTTAGCGCAGGTAGTGAGTGAGTTTTTAAACCACTTCATTGTTTTAGAACATAATTATTTTTGAGTTTTCAGCGAATTTTAAAAAATTCTTATTTTTTTAGCGGTACTCCATGAATATTCTAATCCAGAATTAATTAATTTTAAACTAACTTGAGCCTTAATGGAATCAAACCGTATTAATGCCCTGATCATCGATGATGACCCTTTTATTGTAGATTTATTGCGAGACAAATTGAGCTTGTACGTCCCAGAAGTGAATATATTGAGTACAGCAGATAGCGGTACCCGGGGCTTACAAGTAATCTCAACATATAAACCTGACTTGATTTTTCTCGATGTAGAAATGACAGACATGACTGGATTTGAAATGCTGTCCCAGGTTGAAAAAATTAATTTCCAAACTATTTTTATTACTTCCTATAGTCATTATGCCATTAAAGCGATTCGATTCAATGCATTGGATTATTTAGTGAAGCCTATAGATTTGGGGGAATTAAAATCGGCCATAAGACGGTACAAGGAAAAAAACAAAAGACTCAGTCACCGAGAAAATTTAAAGCTAGCCTTACATAATTATGGAGCTAAAAATGTAGCGGATCACAAATTGGTCTTAAAAACTCAAGAAGGAGAGATGAGGTTGATGATCAACGACATAATTCGAATAGAGGGAGAAGGGAATTACAGTTTTATATATTTGAAAAACAATGTAAAAAAGCTAGTTACAAAAACACTTCTGAATCTTGAAGAAATGTTGGAAGCTAAAGGATTTTTTAGATGCCACAGATCTCATCTTATTAATAATTTGCATGTAATTGATGCTTCCAGAAATCTTTCAGTTTTACTTTCTGATGGTGCAGAGATTCCTATTTCTAGAAGAAAAAAGAAGGACTTTAAAGGTTGGTTGAAATGGGCTAAACCAGAACTTCTAGATTGAATTAGAATCTTCTATGCAATACAATTAAATGAATTAAAGGGTTTTTTAAATGGTGTTCAACCTATCATTTCAATCGACTAGAAGAGAAATAAAAAGTTCTGATACTCCTAAACATTATCAAAAGTTGATGTTAAGTAGCAACACTTTCAAAAAGTCTTGTTCTTTGTTCCTTTTGATCATTTTCATTGCCAAGGTGACTTTGCATGTGCAAGATTGCATTGTGGAAATCGCTTTTATTACATTAATGATCTCTTCCTGAAACAACATTTCCATTTCGAGTTAGACATTTCAACTTACATTTTCATTGTTGATCTAGTGGTCATATACCATGTACTCAACCGCTTAGTAATGGGTGTGACCGTTTGCTAAAGATTGCTATTAGTCCGCTTGTCTAAGCACTACATTGTTGTTGAAAATAAATATTAAGAATTGATTTGGGAAAGAAATAATTCCTTTCAAAAGACTAAACGTTTAACAGCATGAAAAACACCACTATAATTTTTACTATACTTTTTATTTGCACACTTTTTAAAATAGAAGCGCAATCTGGGAATGTAGGTATTGGGACTCTTACTCCAGAATCCAGTGCAGTATTGGATATTCATAGTTCTGACAAAGGTTTGCTTATTCCTAGGATGACCAATACAGAGATTTCCAATATTGTAAAGCCAGCTGTAGGTTTGCAAGTATACAGTCTAGATGATCAATGCATTCACCAATATAACGGAATAAAATGGGTGATGGACTGCGCTTTAGAATATGGCGGATCCCCATTACCTCCAGTAGATGCTACGTGGACACAACTCAATGATTTCCCTCCAATGTTTAGTAATAGATATGGATGTATTGCTTTTACCTTGGATGGGGAGGCGTATGTTGGTACAGGTAGAACTTCTATTTTTAATAAGGATCTTTGGAAATATAATCCCGCTACTGATAGTTGGACACAGCTCAATGACTTTCCTGAGGAGTTCTTGGGTAGAAGGGATGCGGTAACTTTTAATATTGGAGGTGAAGTGTATGTTGGAACTGGTCAAGTCTCAGGGTATTTACAGAATGACCTTTGGAAATACGACCCAGTAGCTGACGATTGGACACAGCTCAATGACTTCCCTTTTACTGGGACTCGGCAAGCTATTTCCTTTACAATCAACGATGTAGCCTATGTTGGAACAGGAACAAAGAGTGGAGCCCTTAAAAAGGACCTCTGGAAATATGACCCTATTGCAGACTCATGGATACAGCTCAATGATTTTCCTGGAACATTTGCAGCAAGGACAGATGCAGTTGCCTTTTCATTGGGTGACATAGCCTATGTTGGTACCGGTGATAAATTTAGTCCTTTGAAAGATTTTTGGAAATATAACTCTACATCTGATAGTTGGACACAGCTTAATGACTTTCCGCTCGCCCGCTATGCTACAACTTCATTTGTTCTAAATGGCGAAGCTTATATAGCAACGGGGCAAACAGGTACTGGTACAGGTTTTAAAAAGGGCCTATTCAAGTACAATGCTGCAGCAGATAACTGGACCGAATTGACAGACTTTCCTGCTGGATTTGGAGCAAGGTCTAGTGCAATTGCTTTTATATTGGATAACAGTGTTTATTTAGGAACAGGTCTTGGTGGATCATATTCAGATCTTTGGAAATATGAACCTAATAAAACATCTCACTTACTAGCTGTCAATCCAAATGGAGACGCTATATGGATTGATCCAAATAATAATACATTTATAAATATAGAGGATGCAGATGCTGATCCATTGAATGAGGTAATCACCACAGCCGTACTGAATGGGACAGATCTAGAAATCACGGATGCTGGTGGTATAAAGATGATTGATTTAGGGGGTTTGTTGGATAATACAGATAGCCAAAATTTGAGCAGTACTGTAAATGGGAATGATCGAACGATAGAAATAACAGGCGGAACAGGCACAACATTGAATGTAGCGGATGCCGACGCGGATCCTTTGAATGAACTAATAACCACAGCCGTACTGAATGGAACTGATTTAGAAATCACGGATGCTGGTGGTACAAAGATGATTGATTTAGGGGGTTTGTTGGATAATACAGATAGCCAAAATTTGAGTAGTACGGTAAATGGGAATGATAGAACGATAGAAATAACAGACGGAACAGGCACAACATTGAATGTAGCGGATGCCGACTCGGATCCATTGAATGAACTAATAACCACAGCGGTACTGAATGGAACTGATTTAGAAATCACGGATGCTGGCGGTACGAAGATGATTGAATTAAGTAGTTTGTTAGATAATACGGACAGTCAAGATTTGAGCAGTACGGTAAATGGGGATGATCGTACGATATCAATAACAGGAGGAGCAAGTACAACATTGAATGTATCTGATTCGGATTCAGACCCTTTAAATGAGGTGATCACGACAGCAGTATTGAATGGGACAGAATTAGAAATTACGGATGCTGGCGGTACGAAGATGATTGAATTAAGTAGTTTGTTAGATAATACGGACAGTCAAGATTTGAGCAGTACGGTAAATGGGGATGATCGTACGATATCAATAACAGGAGGAGCAAGTACAACATTGAATGTATCTGATTCGGATTCAGACCCTTTAAATGAGGTGATCACGACAGCAGTATTAAATGGGACAG
>JARGNR010000034.1:9573-34794 GCA_029212405.1 Saprospiraceae bacterium | reverse complement strand
TCGGATTCAGACCCTTTAAATGAGGTGATCACGACAGCAGTATTAAATGGGACAGGATTAGAAATCACAGATGCTGGAGGTACAAAATTGGTTGACTTGAGCAGCTTAGCAGGAGATGAAAACACAACAGTTACAGATAGTGATAATATAGATCTTACACTGACGGATGTGAACATCACAGCTGAGGTGAAGCTAGATGCTGTAATATCAAACAATATTTTGACAAGCAGTACGGATGGTTTGAAAGCTATAGAAGTCGATCCTAAAGTAGGTGCGAATACAACCAACTACCTACCGAAATGGGATGGCACTGCTTTAGTGCAATCTACTTCTGTATTTGAAGATGTAAACGGGAATGTAGGCATAGGTACAGATGCTCCTGAAGGTCCATTAGAAGTTAAAGTGCCAGCATATTCTGAGAATATCATTGAACAGACTGCTTGGACACAATGGTCTCCTTGGAGTACGGATATATGGCAGTCATTTTCTCTAGTAGAAGAGGGGTACTTGGAGTCTATTGACCTAGTCACGGGTACTACTGGCCCTGTCACAGTAAGTCTTTATTTAGGGAACGGTAATTTAGATAATAGTTTTCTTTTATATTCTGAAACTGTTGAATCGCCTTTTACAAATTCACTTTCATCACCTTTGGTACTTACCACACCATGGAATTTAATTGGTGATCTAGGTCAATTATTTACGGTAAGAATTCAAAGTACGAATGGTGGATTTTTTGGAGCGAATGATACCAATCCATATCCAAGTGGAGACAGTAATTTGGGAGCTGGCCTCGATTATCAGTTTAGATTTATTTTCCAAGAATCAATTGAATCTCCGCAAGCACTATTAGTCACCACAACAGGAAATGTGGGTCTAGGTAGAACTGCCATTACAAACAAACTGGAAGTAGAAGGAGAAGCCTCTAAAACTACAGCTGGTTCATGGGTAGGGAATTCTGACAGAAGACTCAAAAAAAATATTCAAGAGCTTAATAGTCAGCAAGTGCTTCAACAATTACTTTCACTTCAAGGAGTAACTTATGAATGGAATGATGAGAAGACAGGGTCCAACCGTCCTGAAGGTATTCAATATGGCTTTATTGCACAGAACATTCAAGAGGTTTTTCCTTCTTTGGTAGCGGAAGATAATCTTGGATATCTGCAAACAGCATACGGTACGTATGATGCGATGACAATTGAGGCAATTCGTGCGCTCAATCAAAAAATTGAAAACCTAGAGGATGAAAATAGTGAGCTGAAATCCGAAGTTTCATCTTTACAAAATAAGCTATTGGAAATGAATGAATTAAAAAGGAGAATGGCAAGACTAGAATCGGCTTTATATGTACCTGAATCTGCCAATTCTAAGATATCGGACAAATAACTGTTAAATAGAAATTGAGTATTGGAACACAGATTTTTTCAGAAACTTGAAGTAAAAAGGGTGTTTCAAAAATCAATAGATTTTATAATCAAAGGGTAAGTGAATGGTCAATTTAACGGTCATTTTACATTAAAAGTGCTACTTGATAAGTGGTAGGACCACTAAATAGGAATCTCTTGCTTCTTGAGTGAGATGCAACAATATTGTGCATAAATAAAGCATAGACATAACATTGTGTCAATCAAAATTTTAAACACCTTAAAAATGAAAATTAAATATTTATCTATTGTATTATTTTACGTGTTGTCCAATGGCTTATTGGCATATGGATCAACACCTATTCCGCCAATTGAGGAAGGCAAACATCTTTCTTTTTTAACGAGTACGACTCTCTGCGGCCAAGACACCCTTCAATACAGTAGAGCAAAAGGGGACCTTACTAATGGAGTAATAGCAGGCATTGGTCTATCTGGACCATTTACAGGTGCGGGCCAGCGATTTGAAGTGCCAGAGGGCGCTAGTGTTGAGGTGACAGGCTTTGCACTTCATGCGAGGATTATAAATGCAGATGCACCCGTCCAGTGTGCGATTTATGAAACAGACATGAATGGACTTCCCACGGGAGAGGCATTGGCGGTGAAGGAAATGCTTGTGACAGCGAACGACACCATTAGTTATATTAATTTTAATATTCCTGTGACTGTGACGAGTGACTTTGTTGTCACTGCAGAACTTATGTCAGCAACTCCATTGGCAGTTAACACGAATAATGGCATGATGGGAGCTGGTCAAGGGGAAAAATTGGCTTTACTGCTCTTTCAAGGGAATTGGGTGGTCGCAGAAACGGCTGGTCCTCCAGGAGCATTCAACCTTGATTTTATTATGGAACCATTTGTCAATTATGACATAAGTGCGGGAGTTAGTTCTGATGTTGTGTCCAATACAGTATATGCGGATTCTACATATAATTTCACATCCAACCATTCACCCATAGTAAACAGCCGATTTTTCAATAAGATAGCATTTGATGCCTATTTTGGTGAATCTACAGAGTCTCCAACAGATTGGGATTTTGGAGATGGTAGTGCTCTAGAAAATGGAGATGAAGTAAGTCATGTATTCTCAGCTGGGGCAGATACGTATGTGGTGACGACTTCTGCAAAAGTAGAAGGATTTACTACTACCTGTGAAGATGTTATAGAAATGACATTTGATCTGGAAGTTATCTCAGCCACAGAAGACGAATTCTTTACAAATTCAACATCGATCTATCCAAATCCTACGAATGGTCTTGTTTATATCGATTTGCAAATGCAGAAAGCACAACAAGTCAATGTACGAGTGTATAACTTATTGGGGCAAGAAATAGCGAATTATCCTTTAGGAACTGTTAAAGACAAATTTTTAAATATCGATCTTTCAAACCAACAAGTAGGCACCTATTTTGTAACTATTGTAATCGATGGTCGAAGTAAAGTTCACAAATTGATTGTTCAATAATTTTTAAAAAATAAGAGATTACATTTTATTAAAACTGCTTCGACTGAAAATGTCGAGGCAGATTTTTTTTATAGGTGCCATAGAAAACCTTTTCTTTTTCTGGAATGAAGAAAAGACTGTTTCAAAGAAGAATTTCATATCTATTACAATATTGCTACTTTTCCCAAACCAATTTTCAACGTACTGCGCTTATGAATATAGTTATTGTGTTTTTTTAATAACAATGGTTACGATTAGATTTCAATCGACTTGCGGATTAGGTAAGAGAATGGAATTCCAAAATTCATCTTCCTTCATGGTTTGAATTTCAGGATAATCCGAATAGTTTAAACCTCCTTCAAATTTGATTTTCAATTATCTTTTAGATTGGCGGAGCGTTTAGAATTAAATTTCTCAATCAGGGAATCTCAGAATTTAGTGCATGGATGTTATTTTGAAGTCGTACAAATTATGTAGTGGATTATCGGATGCTCAGAATTGCTAGCCATTGGCATATGGTGCATGCTTCCATTAAACCAGACTAGATGTTCATCTAAGCATTATTCTACATGCTTGATCGGTTAGAATGGTAAAAGAACCCTATAAAATGTCTTGAAAATACGATTCGAACTTTGCATATGGAGGGCAATAAGTCTACTATCCAAACATCAATGCTACATTCTAATTTATAGTTTTGAATAAATCTATCTTTTGATATTTAACTCACTTTGCTTTCCGCATAAAGACTAGGTACTAATTCTAGTTTTGATTGGCTTTTAATGCATCATAAATGGGGCCTATTAATTCTTCTGTTTTATAGGGTTTAGGTATATAATTGTCCATCCCTGCTTCGTAACAATTATCCACCTCAGATTTTAAGAGACTTGCGGTCATAGCGATAATTGGAATTGACGCTTTAAGATCTTTGGATTTTTCAATATTTCTTATTTGCTGTGTGGCTTCAAAGCCGTTCAATATTGGCATTTGGACATCCATAAGAATGAGATCATAATTTCCAGTTTTGTATTTTTCAATAGCTAATGCACCATTTTCAACTACATCAATATGTACATCTTCAATGAGATATGATAAGTCATCTTGTGCAATCATTTGATTAAATGCATTGTCTTCTGCTAAAAGAATACGAGTTCCTTTTAGAGCACTTGCCATTGATTGAAGTCTTTCTTTGGTAATAAGTGATTCGCTGCTTGCATCTTTTGCCGCTGTCACGATTGGAAGATCTACATAAAAGGTGCTCCCTTCCCCCTCTTCACTTTCTAGACTAATTGTACCATTTTGTAACTCTACCAGTTGCTTTGAAATACTCAAACCTAAACCTGTACCTCCATAATGTCTACTTGTGGACTCACTTACTTGCATGAATGCCCCAAAAACTTGGTCTAATTTTTCCTTTGGAATTCCAATCCCTGAGTCTTTAATGCTGAATCGCAAGAGGTTATTTTCTTTACTTAATACAATATCTATATTCCCCTTTTCAGTAAATTTAATTCCATTACCTACTAAATTAATCAATACCTGATTTAATCTTGAGGGATCTCCCATGATCAACGAAGGGACTTCTTCGTCAATGTGATAATTCAATTCCAATCCTTTTTCTTCCGCTTTAAATTGTAAAATTTGAACGACGTTTTCTATTACTGCTGATGGACTAATAGGAATGCATTCTATATCGAGTTTTCCAGCTTCAATTTTTGATAGGTCCAATACGTCATTTAGAATGACAACTAAATTGTCCGAACTGGTATGCATGGCATTGAGGAATGCATCTTGTTGAGGTAAATGTTCATTTCTTTTTAAAATCTTTACCATGCCTGAAATCGCATGCATTGGCGTTCGGATTTCATGACTCATATTGGCCAAAAATTGCTCTTTATATTTTTCAGATTGTTCTACTTTTTTCTTTTGTTCTTCTATTATTTCTTTTTGTTTCCTAGTTATTTTTAGACGATTGAAAATGAGAAATGCTAAAATGGAAATCAGTAATAGTCCTATTGCGATTGCAATAGATAGTTTTTGTTGATTCTCTTTCTTTTGGGTTTCTACAGCAACCCGTTTTTCATTTTCTAGGTCATCTAAGGCTTTTTGTTTTTCATAGTCTGCTTCTACTTTTAGTTGAATAACCGCTTTCTGATTCTCTTGACTTTGGATACTGTCTCGCATTTGGAACTGTAGCTCTTTCATCTCCAATGCTTGTTTGTATTTCCCTTTTGCTTTGTAACTTTTACTTAACGTAGCAGATGAATTTTGGATGTGTGCAATATTTCCAGCATTTTGAGCTAGCTCTAAAGCTCTGGTAGCATAGGAAAGGGATTTGGTATGTTTATTTTGAGCCGTATAAATATTTGCTATGCCAATTTGTGCCAATAAAATACCTTCGTTATATCTAATTTTTTCAGAAATAGTTAAACTTCTAGCTTTGTTTTTTAAAGCTTCATCATATAGTCCTTTTCCAAAATTAATATTACCTAATTCTAGTAGAACCCCTGCAACTCCATGTGAATAATTAATTTCTTCAAATATTTTTAATGCCGCATTGTAGTTTTTTTTAGCCTCTTCTGTTTTACCTTGACCTATAAATACGTTGCCTATATTAGAAAGGGTACCTGCTTCTCGCTTTCTTTGACCCTCTCGTTTATGATAGTCCAAGTTTTCAAAAAATATTTCTAACGCTTCTGGATATTCTTTTTGTCTTAAGTAGATGTTTCCAATTACATTTTTAAGATTTGCATCTTCGCTTAAATTCCCAATTTCTTTAAATATTTGTCTCCCTTTATTGAGTGCATCTAGGCCTTTAACCATATCGCCTTTCAAACTATACACTCTTCCAACATTGCCCAAGGAAAGTCCTCTTGCAAATTTATCTCCTGTCTTTTCACTAATTTCTACAGATTTTAAATAATAATGCAGGGCACTATCAAGCTGATTTTTAATTTCAAGATAAATTCCAATTTTTTGCAAGAGTTCAGCCACTGATTGGTTATTTCCATTTTGTTTATGGTCTTTTAGACTTTTAAGAAGGTACTTGTAGGGACTATCTTCTTCTCCTTCTTCTGGTGGCATGGCAGGAGGGGATGCATTTGTTTTTGTGTTGTGTTGAACTAGATTATCTTTATTCAATTCTGTTGAATTATAACTATCCAGATTAATGGTGTCTTCTACTTCTTTCAAACTCTCTTTTACAGATTTAATGGTTTGTTTTATACCATTAAGTACAAATCTAGCTTTGGGATTATCATTTGTTTTTATGAGCTCTTCCTTGATTTTTAGGGAAAGCTCTAAGTATGTTAGCGCTTTTTTAGGGTCGGATTTCATAAATTGATAGATCATTGCAGTCCTGTCCATTGCTGCTGATTGTTTAAATTGATCTCCTATTTCGCCAAAGTTTTTGATGGATTCTAAAAAATACTTGATAGCTTCATCTGCCTCTCCTTTCTTCATATGGATTAATCCAAGATTAAATGTGCCGCCTCCAATAAGTTTTTTGTTCATGGTAGTTTCACCAATCTCCTTGCCTTGGGTATAAAATTTGATTGCTTCCTCAAATGAACCTTTTGTATTGTGATAATTTCCTATACTCAACAATGCTTTTCCTTTCCACTTTTTGTTTCCATTCTCTTCCGCTAAGTCATACATTAATTGGGCACGGTAAAGAGATGAATCAGGATTCGCTTTACGCGACATTCCATTCTCATCTGTGTCGATAGCATGAAGTGCTTGCATTCGATCTTCTAAGGGCTGTGTGTCATCTCCCCAGATCGCCCAAAGTGAGTCTGAATTGATTTGAGCTTTCGCTGGAATTGAAATATAAATGAACCAACACAATAAGTATAGAAGTTTAATTTTCATATGATATTTTTAATAAAGGGTAATTAAAAATTGTTTTTTAAAACCAAGGCAACTTCCTTGTTTGCATGGTCTAATTGTATAAGAATATCGTGGACAAGGATTTTTAGATTTTGTAGTGGCATTGTGTCAAAATCATGCTCAAGTCGTCGGATGGGGGCAACAACATTTGGTATACCAAAAAATTGCAATTGGGGACTCATTTGATGCAATATTTGTCGAATCATCTTTCTATCTCCAATCTCTAACTGTTCTTTTAAACCTTCCATTCTTAATGGAATAAGTTCTTGAAATTGATGTAAATATTTTATCATTCTTGAAGTATCACCTCTTGAAATAGTAATAAGATTTTCAAGATTGATAAAAGTTGCATTGTATTGAATTTCCATTTAGATCAATTTGCTTTGCGTCAAGGTAGGCATAAAAGAGTAAGGAACTAAAAGTTTTGACTTTTCGGTAAAGTAAGTTAACTCTTACCGTTTACTCAACCGCTGAATCAAAATGTATGACCACTCTATGAATAAGCTTTGTTTTCAAGGATATAGGCCTCATATTGAGACGCTATATATATTATAAGTAGAACACCCGTGAAATAACCCCAAATGTTTTCAAATAAAACCTGATCTTCTATTTAAGTAGATCGGGTTTTTGACTTTCACACAATTTATCTTCCCTGTTTTTATGTATCAGTATCTTCTAATTCTGTGTAAAAAATTAAGTTTTTGATCCACTTAATCGTGCTATATTTCAAGGAGAGTGAATGAAAAGCTCTGCAAATAAAGGAACAGTTGTATATTTATTCAAAATCAAAAATCATCTGTTTATGAAAAAGACGAACCTGGTATTCATATTTGCTTATTTCATTTTTGTATCATCTTCAATAAGCCAAGGTTTTTTTACCAACTCAAGCATTGAATCGATTCTTTTAGGAGAATACGATCCGGCAACGTATTACGAAGATTTGACTACCACTTCGAAAGCAATGATTAAGTCTGGAATCATGAATGAGGTGCGACCAGACAATTTAAAATCGTATTTGATTGAAATGAATCAATTTAAGACCCGAAATACGGGATCTGATACGTTAGGGGATAATGGAATAGGAGCTGCTCGAGACTATGCTTTGGCCAAATTTCAATCTTTTGCAAACAGTAATTCAAGTCCTTTAATCCCTTCCTTTTTTGAATTCAATCGAACTATTTGTGGAATTACAAATCATAAAAACATTTGTGCCATTCAGCCAGGAGTAGATACGGAAGATCCATCCATTATCATTATTGAAGCTCATTATGATAGTCGATGTGCCAGTGTATGTGATGTAGACTGTGATGCTCATGGCATGGAAGATAATGCAAGTGGATCAGCTCTTGTCTTAGAGTTGGCCAGAGTAATGAGTCAGTATAAATTTGATCAAACTATTCTATATGTGTTGACCGTTGGAGAGGAACAAGGACTCGTAGGAGCAGATGCAATGGCAAAGTATTGCAAGCTGAATGGAATCGAAGTTAAAGCAGTATTTAATAATGATATTGTTGGAGGAATCGTATGTGGAGAAACGTCCAGCAGCCCATCTTGCCCTGGAGAAGGGGATGTGGACAGTACTCAGGTTCGGATGTTTTCTAATGGATTGATCAGCCGACAAATGCCCAGATGGATAAAAGAGCAGTACAAGGAGGAATTACAAGATGAAGTGGCCGTGCCAATGATGTTGACCATCATGTCCATAGAAGATCGAATAGGTAGAGGTGGAGATCACATTCCGTTTAGAGAGCAAGGATTTAGAGCAATGCGTTTTACATCTGCAAACGAGCATGGAGATGCAAATGCTGCAGATCCAGATTATCATGATAGACAACATACATCTGATGATATTTTGGGTATGGATACCAATGCTGATGGCGAGCTGGATAGTTTTTTTGTAGACTTCAATTATTTAGGTCGGAATGCAGTGATTAATGGTATTTCTGCTTCGTTTGCTGCAATTGGACCCGATGAAGTTGGATTTCAAGGATTTGTGGATGGAGACTCTATTTTAATAGAAATAGAAGATGATAATGACTATTTGAATTATAAAATCTATTCCAGATCTACGACCCAAGATTTTGATACGATGTATGTGGTCTCAGGAGTAAAATCAAGGCGAATCCTAAAAAACCCTGGCCCTACCTTCGCTCAATTTATTTCAGTAGCGTCCGTTGATGACAATGGAATAGAATCATTACTTTCACCTGAAAATTATGCTACTATGGTATTGAGTGATGGTACGAGTATCCCATTGGAATCACCTACCCAAAAAGTAGCTACATTGTTTCAAAATAGACCCAATCCATTTGATGAAGCTACCTCAATAGGGTATATAATTCATAAGCCCTTGGGGAATAAACGTGTTGAAATTGTGATTAGAGATATGAAAGGAGTTTTGGTGGAACGGTTGAAAGCGGAATCTAAAGAAGGGGTAAATGAGGTGATTTATTATCATGGCTACAATAAGGCAGGTACGTTTGTATACTCTATTGAAATAGATGGACGTCCATTGGAATCTAAAATGATGATATTTGCATATTAGTTTGGTCTCAAATTGAATAATGTTGGTCTAAGAACCATAGATCTAGTATAGAAAAGGCATAATTTATTAGAAAAAAATATGCTATCAAGTACTACATCAGCTATGATTGCATCTATCAAGATGAATTTTAGCTTGCGCAGAGGGAAAGAAAAATATAGTAAGTTTTATAAGAAAGATCAATTGACTTATTCAGTATCAAAACCACTTTCAAAGCAGGAAAATTTAAAAATCATTGAGTCTAATAAAAAAGCCATAAGGGTTCAATCAAAATTCCAAATCATTGCTGGAATTATAATTATTTTAATGCTCTCTACAATTTTCACCTATTGCGTACGTGCATTTTTTTAAATAGTGAAGTATACACCTTGCCAATGGGCAGATAGAAATTTGATTGTCGTATTCAATAGTTCTTTATGAATTCATTGGTCTAAACTATCGGTTTTAAGAACCTTCTTATATATTCGTGGTTGAAAGTGAATATATAACACACATTATGAGGATATTAAGTTTGTTGATCATTTCTTGCCTATTTTTCATGTGCAAAACTAAAGATGTTGTTCCAACCCAACAGCTCACTCAGTTCGTAGTAATACTACAAGATGATTTTACACCAAAAGCAATTCAAAAAGACATTCCATTTGAAATGGTAGATTTTAAAAAAATCAATAAAACCTTAAATCAATGGAGAGTAAATTTTAATATTGAGGAAAAAGATCAAACCTCCTTAAAGAGAGCTCTATTGAATCACCCTAAAGTGATCAATGTGTTTACTCCTGAACAGATGGAAATAATCAATTTGAAAAACAGTAAAAAAGCGAAAGTCGGCTCTTTAGGAGAAAAACAAGCTACAAAACAGTAATCAATTATGAAAAACGCGCACACAAAATTATTAATTCTGGTATTCATCCAGTTTTCTTTGCTAGTAGGTTTAAATGCTCAGCAATCCACTTTGGAGTATTCAGTCAAATCAACTAAAATTCAAAAACTTGGTAAGACAAAGAGCATCCGAGAACTGGCACCAATGGCTTCTACCTCTAGAGCTAAAAAAGAAGGCTATAAAAGAAATAAACAAGCACCTGACAATTTTATAGGAAGAGGAGTAAGCAAAGTGACTAGACCTGAATTGGAGCATCAAGGACCTGATCCAGTGCGCCAATCAAAAATGGGAACCAGAGCTGGAACAGAGCCTTTAGTTAATGTAAGTGGATTATTTAATGGATTTGGTAGTCCGCATGATCCGACTGGTGATATCGGAACAACACATTATGTGCAAGCCATCAATGCGACACAAATAGGCGTTTTTAGCAAAGATGGTGAATTAGAAAGTTCATTTTCTGGCAATACACTTTGGACCGAGTTTAATAAGAATGGAGCAGGAGACCCAATTGTACTTTTTGATGAAATGGCTAATCGATGGGTAATTACAGAATTTGCATTTCCAGCTGATGTATTGATTGCCATTTCGGATACAGAGGATCCCTTAGGTTCGTATACAGCATATAATTTTAGTACACCTAGTTTTCCAGATTATCCAAAATATTCCATTTGGCCCAATGCCCTTGTTTTTACCTCAAATGAAAATGGAGCTGGTCAATTACACAATTATTTTATTCAGAGAGATTCTTTAATGGCAGGTGCGGATGATGTGACTATGCAGAGAATTCAAATTACTGGTAGTACCAATACAGAAGCAGGTTTTTATGTGTCAACACCGCTGGATTTCAATGGTACAATGATGCCGAATGACTCTTTACCTAAGGTTTTGAAAATTAATGATTCTTCTTGGGGACAGGTGCCTGAAGATCGATTAGAGTTATTTGAATTTGATATTGATTGGGACAATACATTTAATACAACCGTCCAACAAACCAATCTTGTAACAGCACCTTTTGATAGTTATCCTTGTGCAGCAGAAGGGTTTGGTTTTGCATGTGTACCTCAATTAGGTGGTAGTGGACTGGATGCTATTCCAGAGGTTATTATGAATGTGCCTCAGTATAGAAATTTTGGTACGCATGAAGCTATAGTATTGAGTTTCATTACAGATGCAACAAATGGCCAGAATCAATCTGCTATTCGTTGGATGGAGTTAAGAAAAGAGGGCGAAAATGATTGGGTGATCCACCAAGAAGGGACATATGCTCCTGATGAAAAAGATCGATATATGTCTTCTATAGCTATTGATAAGTTTGGAAATATTGCCCTCGGATACAATGTATCGAGTTTCAATGATTATGTGGGCATTCGTTATACTGGTCGATTTGCCAATGATCCTTTAGGTCAAATGACAGTCGAAGAAATTACTGTGGTAGACGGTCAAAATCCAATTTTCAGTGCTCAATCGGGGAGATTTGGAGATTATGCCCAAATGGGATTGGATCCTGTCGATGAGAATACATTTTGGTATACTTCGGAATATGCTGGTAACGGAAGTAATAATACAAGAACTAGAATAGTTGCCTTTAAAATTGAGAAAGATTCATTTGATGCAGCTCCAATTACTATTTTAAGTCCTGTTTCTTCTTCTACATTAACCAGTACAGAACAAGTAACGGTACAAATACAGAATAGAGGAATCAACGATATTGAAAACCTTACTTTAGGGTTAATCTACGAAGGAACAACCATTGGAACCTTTGTTGTTCCAGAAACTTTAGGTGAAAACGCAATCTATGAGCATACCTTTGCTGAAACAATTGATATGTCACAAATCGGCGATTATAGTTTTGAAGTTTTCACAAATTTCGATGAAGATCTCAATATATCGAATGATACTCTGGCAGCTTTAGTTTCACAAATACCAGACCTGGATGGTGCGCTATCGGTTCCTAATTCATTAGAAACATGTGATAGCTCCAGAGATATATTATTTACTCTAACGAATCAAGGTTTTTCTGCGATTACATCTGCACAGATTGAAATTACTTTGGGTGAGATGATTATAGATACCGTAGATTTTGCTGGTAATATTGAGCGAGGAGGAAGTGCAGAGGTTGCTGCATTTATACCTGAACTTGCAGAGGGAGACAATAGTGTAAAGGGAAGGATTATTGGTATAAATAATGCATCAGATGAGGTCAGCGAAAATGATGAAGCAACGATTGAAGTTGCATTTTTGACAGGATTTGTAGAACATATGCTAGAGATCATATTAGATGATTTCCCACAAGAAACTTCATGGGCATTAAATAACTCTGGGACAAGCCAATTAATTGGATTTGGCGGGGGATATTCAGAACAAAATTCTACGATCAGAGAAACATTTTGTTTAGAAAAGAACAGCTGCTATACATTTGCAATTTTTGATAATTCGAGTGATGGTATATGCTGTAATTTTGGTAATGGCTCATACCAATTGATCAATGCAGATGGTGAAATTGTAGCGATGGGAGGCGATTTTGGTGCTGTAGAACAGACTGATTTTTGCGTGGATGTAGAATGTGCAATAGAACTAAACGTTGAAGTTGGTGATAACTCAGATGAAGCCAATCCAAATGGTTCCATTTTTATCACTGCTACAGGGGGGGTAGAACCTTATCAATATAGTATCGATGGAGGGACTTCTTTTCAAGACAACGCATTGTTTGAGAATCTTCCAGATGGAATCTATGATATAGTTGTTTCTGATGCCGCTGATTGTGATGTCATGCAAGAAGTAGAATTATCATTGGTTACTTCTATTGTCGAGATCGCAGATGGGTATAATATAACTGTAAGTCCTAACCCGAGTGATGGATTCTATCATGTATCCATTAAAGGATATGAAACCCAAAAGTTTGCTATGAATATGCAAGTGCTGGATATTAATGGTCGAATAATTCAAGAAATGCCTCTACAAAAATACAACGGAGTATTTGAAGGTGACCTTTCATTAGTGGCTTATCCATCTGGAAGCTATTACTTAAGATTCTTGGACGAAGGAATAAATTCGATAGCAAGACTTGTCCGATTATAGGATAATTGTTTAATGTTTTGGATTTTGACTAATTTTGACTTAAAATGATACATGCTTTATATTGTTCCTACACCTATTGGTAATTTGGAAGACATCACTTTCAGGGCTATTTCAACCTTGAAAAATGTCAGTTTAATACTTGCAGAAGATACCAGGACGAGCGGAAAATTATTGAAACATTTTGAGATTGAAACCCAAATGAGGTCGTTTCATGCCTTCAATGAGCACAAAGTAATGGAGGGATATGTGGATCAATTGCTTCAAGGAATGGATATTGCATTAATATCTGATGCTGGAACACCAGGAATTTCAGACCCAGGATATTTATTGATTAGAGCATGTGTGGAAGCAAATGTAGAAATGACTTGTCTTCCGGGACCCACTGCATTTGTCCCTGCATTAGTTTCTTCGGGATTACCTTGTGATAAGTTTTTTTTTGAGGGTTTTTTGCCACATAAAAAAGGTAGAATGACTCGCTTAAAGTATTTATGTGAGCTGGACTCGACTTTTGTTTTATATGAATCTCCCCATAGATTGCTAAAATGTTTAAAGGAATTGGCATTGCATTGTGGAATCGAACGGCGCGCTGCTGTTGTACGTGAAATATCAAAATTGCATGAAGAGTCGAAAACAGATTCGTTGGAAAAATTGATCCTAGATTTCGAATCGAGAGCCTCTATAAAAGGAGAGATAGTACTTGTGGTGCAAGGGAAAAATACTACTGGTAAGGTCAAAAAAGAAAAAAATAGAAGTACCAATAAGTATAAAAACTAGACGCTTTCCTTGTTAAATGGATATCCAAATGTGTTTGCTGGAACTTTTCCCACAGTGTTTTTGAAGTGTTTAGAAATGAAATCTAATTCTTCTTCTAGTGTTGCATAGACTTCTCTTGGCGGAGCAAAATCTACAACTTTGTTACCCCAGTCAAATTTCACATAGACCAGCGGTATTTCTGCGAGTCGAGCGATATGATAAAAACCAGTCTTTAGTTTTTTTACCTTGCTTCTGGTTCCTTCAGGAGCAATTGACGTAGTAAAGCGTTCTCTGCTTTTAATTACATTCACAACAGAATCTATAAATCCATGTGCTTTCTTACGATCAACAGGTATTCCACCCAGGGCTCGGAAGAACCAGGCATATGGCCATTTGAAGAGAGAAGATTTTGCTATAAACCCAACTTCCATTTTAAATCCAAATTTAAGTAAGATTCCCAACGGGAAATCCCAATTAGAAGTATGAGGGATTACAACATATAACTTTTTGGCGAGATGATGTGGAATTTCACCTTGAATCTTCCAGCCCCATATTTTAAATAAAAATCTACAAAACCACCCAAACATAATTCACTGCATTTGAGTGCGAAATTATAAAAAAAATAACTCCAACTTGCATGGAAACAAGAGGAGTTATTTCTTTTCTTTTCTTTAAGGCCTATTACAGAGACTTTTTACTGCCTTTTATAATATGGTTGAGATACGAAATGGAGTATTTTTTATCATCAATCTTATATGCATCGGGTCTGTAATCCAAATAATCTTCATCATTCCCAAGTCGAACAGAATACGCCCTCAGCGGTTTCAGTTGGTTGGGTGGATTCTCTCCATCGCTAGATAAATACAAAGCAGAAGGAATTTTCTCTATTGTAATAAACGATCTTTTTGAAATAGTATTTGCCTCAGCAATATCCTCCGTTATTTGCTCCTTCAACTCAGGTAACTCAGCCAATACATGGTATTTTTGTGCAACCAGTCTCATTTCAGTGGTCGGCAACACTAGATTGTAGATGCCATCTTCTGATTTTGGAATATAATTTCGGATATAACTAGGATTTAGCGTTTTCATCACCTTCAACTCAATATCTAATTCTTTACTTAGTTTTTTTAAGTTGATGGTCTCAAAAACCTGAGCACTACTTGTATTGATCAAATCTTCGTTAGGAATTTCAGGTACCAAGTCGTGTTCATAATAATACTTCATAACATAGCTGATCGCTATGAATTTAGGAACATATTCTCTGGTTTCTTTTGGTAAATATTTCTTTATTTCCCAAAAACTCCTTTTCCCACCAGACTTTCGAATGGCTTTTCTAAGATTTCCTGGGCCACAGTTGTATGCTGCAATAGCCAGTGTCCAATCATCGAATCTTTCATATAGATATAGCAAGTAATCAGCTGCAGCAGCAGTGGATTTTTCAATATCTCTTCTTTCATCGATAGTTCTATTGATTTTCAATCCCATCATTCGTCCAGTAGGCCGCATAAATTGCCATAAACCAGCAGCTCCAGAACGAGAAGTAGCTACAGGTCTCAAACCTGATTCTACAACAGATAAATATTTCAAATCTTCTGGTAATCCCTTTGTTTCGAAAACTTTCTCAAATAATGGGAAGTAAATAGAGCTTCTTCCTAATAGAATCTCGCTCATTGCTCTTTGCTTAACAGTATATTGTTTGATTCTCCTTTTAACCTCAGCATTGTATTGGACATCTACCGAGCTTCCAAGACTGAATATCCTGTTTTCAATAGTTTTATCTGATAAAACTACTGAACCTTCTGCCTGTAAGGGGAGTGCAGACCCTAAAAATAGGGCTATAAGGATGACTTTATATTGCATAGCAATATATTTAATTCTGTTCATGGTTCAATATTTAATTAAATCGATTAATAAGGATTAACAATTACATACATTATTTCGGGGAGTACACAATTGTCAGTTTTATAATTTGTTTATATATTGCCTTTTTGCTTAATATGATTTTTGGAGGCGCAAAGGTAACTAAAATTATGTATTCTCCTAATTTTACATATTACAATAAAAAATAATATGTATTTAGTTAAATAACAATAACTATGCCACTTTACTGCCGTGTTTTCGATTTTTGGAATAAATAGTTTATTTCTTCTGAGAATAGTATAAACGTTTAGAAAAGGAAAGAAGTTTGTTTTCTGAATACTTTTTCGAAATAATTTGAATACCTAACGGAATTCCATCTGTATTAGTACCTGCTGGAATATTAATTGATGGCAATCCCGTGAGATTGGCTAATACCGTAAAAACATCAGACAAATATACTTCGACTGGATCATCTGCTAATTCTCCAATTTTCCATGGTATACTTGTACTCGTGGGTAATAACACAAAGTCTACGTTTTCTAAGATCGATTCCATTTCTTCTTTGATCAACCTACGCACCTTTTGAGCTTTGTTGAAATAAGCATCAAAATATCCTTCGCTTAATACATAGGTGCCCAACATAATTCTTCGTTTGACCTCATTTCCGAATCCTTCTGTTCGAGTGTTGACATACATATCTTCCAACGTATTGGAATCCGTTGCTCTATAACCATAACGAACACCGTCAAATCGACTAAGGTTGGTAGATGCTTCTGCTGTAGTCAATACATAATATGTAGGAACTAAGAAGTCCATATATTGAAAATCAACGGGGACAACTTTGCCACCACCAGATTGTATTTGTTCAATTTTTTCTTCTATTGCGCTTTTGATGTCTGGATTTAACTTTGGGTGGTCAATCATTTGTGGAAAGTAGGCCACAGTGGGTGATGGTATTTGTTCTGTTGGGTCATAGTTTTCTACAGGGACATGGGATGAGGTTGCATCCAATTCATCTCTACCTGAAATTTGTTCTAGAATGAGCCCTATGTCATCTGGGGTATGCCCTAGTATTCCTATTTGATCAAAAGAAGATGCATAGGCTATTAATCCATACCTTGATATTCTCCCATAAGAGGGCTTGAGGCCATAAATACCACAAAATGCTGCGGGTTGTCGAACAGAACCTCCAGTATCGGACCCAATGGCAATCAAACAGGTATTCATCTGAACGGATACAGCAGCTCCTCCGCTGGAACCTCCGGGAATTCTTGATGGGTCAGCGCCATTCTTAGTTGGGCCATAAATACTATTCTCATTGGCTGAACCCATACCAAATTCATCACAATTTGTTCGACCTATTATGATTGCGTCTTCTTCTATTAATCTTTGAAGTGCAGTAGCAGAATAAGGAGAAACAAAACCATCTAGAATTTTTGAGGCGGCAGTGGTATGTTTACCTTTTTGTACGATAATATCTTTGACACTAATGATACAACCATACAACGCACCAAGTTGATCACCACTTTTGATTTTTGTATCCAACTCTATTGCTCGTTGAATAGCGTCTTCTTTGTACACCTCTACGTATATATTAAGGTGCTTCGACTGCTCAATTCTGTCCAAGTATTGCTGTACTAGATCACTTACCTGTAGCTTCTTGGTTTTTATTTGTAATTGTATTTCCTGTAAGCTTTTTGGAATCATACTGTTGCTAGCTTTTTAGCGATTTCTTCAATGGACAATTTAGATTGCTCCCCATTTACCATATTTTTTAATGATAAAACTCCAGATTCCATCTCTTCTGAACCAATAAGTAGAACATAGGGTACATTTCTAGCATCTGCATACTTCATTTGCTTTTTCATTTTGGTAGGGGTCGGGTATAAGTCTGCGACTATATTCATCCCTCTTAGTGTTTGTAACACCTGAAACGAATACTTATGTGTGGCATCATCAAATGCGATTAACAATACATCCAAATCCTTTTCTACTCCTATTGGAAATAAGTCTTCTTCTTCCATTACATCATAGATTCGCTCAGCTCCGAAAGAAACGCCTACCCCTGATACATCTTTCAAACCGAATACTCCTGTAAGGTTATCATATCTTCCTCCACCAGCTATACTTCCCATCTTTAAAGTTGGATAAAATTCTTTATCAGCTTCTACTTCAAAAATGCAACCCGTATAGTAGTTCAATCCTCTCGCTAAGGAGATATCAAACTTGATTTTGTTGAATGAGGTGGTGAGGTCCAAATAAGCATGAAATTCTTTTAATTCTTCAATCCCTTTTAATCCTTGTGGACAATTTTGAAATTTAGATTCAAGATCACCTAGATTATCTATGGACAATAAATCTAGGACCCCCTCGGCAGCGGAGGCAGGGATAGATCGTTTTGTCATTTCCAGAATGACTTTTTCTCTACCTATTTTATCCAGTTTGTCAATAGCCATGGTCATATCCATAAAGTTGTCCGTAATGCCCATTGCTTCTGCCAGTCCGAATAGTATTTTCCGATTGTTAATTTTGATGATTGATTTGACATTAAGCTTATGCAACGCTTCATCTAATATCTTTGTCAATTCTGCTTCATACATTAATGAGTCTGAACCTACAACATCCACATCGCACTGATAAAATTCTTGATACCTTCCTTTTTGAGGACGATCTGCACGCCATACAGGTTGGATATGGTACCTTTTGAATGGAAATTTTATGTCATTTTGGTGCATGACAACGTATCGGGCAAATGGAACTGTAAGATCATATCGTAGCCCTCTTTTGGAAATTTCAGGTAAGATTTTTTTATGATCTTTTGCTGCAAGAAGCTGGTCATCAACATCATCCAAAAATTCTCCGTTATTTAATACTTTGAATAATAATTTGTCCCCTTCTTCTCCGTATTTACCTGTCAAAGTAGACAGTAATTCCATTGTTGGAGTTTCAATGGGTTGATAGCCATATTTTTTAAATACGGAACGTATAGTATCAAAGATGAAATTTCGTTTATAGACTTGAGCAGGTAGAAAGTCTCTAGTACCTTTTGGTATGGATGGTTTCATGCATGTAATTTGTAAGCTCTCAATAAAAAAGCAAAATTACTATTATTTAATAAAGTAGTACACCTATTTTCTTCTGCATTTTCATGTTTTAACATAAATCACCTACTCATTCAACTTTTATTATTTTTGCATTTTTTTTTAATTCAGTAAACAAAAGCTAAATTTTACTCTTTCACTTGCTATGGATTCATTGACACAAATAGTATTAGGGGCTGCCGTTGGAGAAGTTGTACTGGGTAGGAAAATAGGTAATAGAGCCATGCTTTGGGGAGCTGTCGCAGGTACCATTCCTGACCTTGATGTGATGATAGGTAGTTTATTCATGAATGAAATTAATGGTTTGGCTTTTCATAGAGCAATAACTCACTCTATTTTCTTTGCGGTGGTTTTCTCCTTTTTAATTGCGTATTATACCAATTGGATTTATAAGAATGGATATCATAAATCCTATGGATACAAACTAGTAGCAACGTTTTTTGGTAGTTTGTTTATTTTATTAGGGGGAGCCATACTTTTATTTATTTCTACGACCATTGGAGGGACCATGTCTATTGTTATAAGTGGTGTTTTGGTAGCAGTAGGTCTTGTCTTCTTTGGTTCTAAATTGATAAAAGGGTATCTAAATCAAGAACAGGAATCCATTGACATTGGATATTGGTCATGGTATAAACTATTCTTTTGGGCTATTTTTACCCACCCTTTATTGGATTGTCTGACGGTATATGGTACACAATTGTTTGCACCCTTCACAAATTTTCGTGTAGCACTGAATAATATTTCTGTAGCAGATCCAGCGTACACTATACCTTTTATGATTTGTTTGATAGTAGCTTCGTTGATGGCAAGAAGGTATCACACTGAATCTAATAATTCAATTACCAAAGATTTCCAATTGAGTAGGGAAGTATATAAACGGAGAATGATTGTAAATGCTGTTGGAATTATTTTTAGTCTATCGTATATAGCCTGGACATTTAATAATAAATTCAAAGTCAATGAAGTGATGGAGCAAACATTGGCCAGTAAGAATATCTCTTATTCACGATACATGACTGGACCCACTATTTTGAATAATTTGCTTTGGTCAGGGACAGCAGAAACAGATTCTTCCTATTTTACAGGGCTATATGCTTTTAAAGATCGAAAACAGGAATTTAAATTGATTGAGATCCCAAAAAATCATGACTGGTTGATGGCAAAAGAGGATGATAAAGTGATTAACACATTAAGTTGGTTTAGCAAGGGATATTATAGCGTATTGAGACGCAAAGATGGGAGACTACAAGTCAATGATATGAGATATGGGACATTTCGAGATGGAACAGTAGGCGAGGATAGTTACATTTTTAGATTTGTTGTGGAAAAGGATGGGGATGGATATTATCAACTAGACGACGCTGAAGGAGGTCCAAAAAGAGGGGGAGAAAAAGATATGTTGAGTCAGTTATCAACTCGAATTCAAGGTATTTGAATTGTCTTTTCATTAATAAAATCAAGTTTTTTTTCAATTTATTCCCCAACAAATTAAAACCTTACGCTAAAAGCGATATTTTTGCCAAGATTTTAAGTTAATCAATTGATTCGTACAATCGATTAATTTTACATTTTGACGAGTATTGTTGAATTTTTTAGCAAGAACGTTCATACTATATTATCGCAAAAGTCATAGAATAAAAAGTACTTTATGAGGAGAGTAGTAATAACAGGAATTGGGGCATTAACACCGATTGGTAATACATACGATGCATATGTAGAAGGATTGAAAAATGGAGTGAGTGGAGCAGGTCCAATTACTAAATTTGATGCTTCATTGTTTAGAACAACTTTCGCTTGTGAAGTGAAAGATTTTAATGTCGAAGAATTTATTCATAGACGTGAAGCAAGAAGAATGGATCCATTCTCACATTTTGCATTGGTTACCGCAGAAGAAGCAATGCAACACTCGGGTTTAGATATTGAGAAAGTTGATCCTGACAGAGCAGGTGTAATTTGGGGAAGTGGGATAGGTGGTTTTGAAACCATTGAAAAGGATGTAGAAGAAGCTACAATGAGAACAGGCGCTCCTAAATATAGCCCTTTCCTAATTCCAAAACTTATTCTTGATATTGCTCCTGGGCATATTTCCATTAAGTATGGTTTTAGAGGAGCAAATTTTTCGACCGTTTCGGCTTGTGCTTCTTCAACACACTCGATTGCCACTGCATTTGATTATATTCGATTGAACCGTGCAGATGTGATGATCACAGGAGGCTCAGAAGCTTCAGTTACAAAAGCAGGGATTGGTGGTTTTTCATCCATGAAAGCGCTTTCTGAACGAAATGATGATTTTCTAAAAGCAAGTAGACCATTTGATAAAGATAGAGACGGATTTGTACTCGGTGAAGGTGGTGGAGCATTGATTTTAGAAGAATTAGAATACGCCAAATCAAGGGGAGCAAATATTATAGCAGAAGTGGTTGGAGCCGGAGCGACGGCAGATGCACACCATATGACAGCACCACATCCAGAGGGGTTAGGAGCTAGGAATGTGATGAAAATTGCCATGAGAGATGCTGGTCTTAACCCATCAGATATAGATTATGTAAATGTTCATGGAACATCAACTCCATTGGGGGATATAGCAGAAATAAAAGCTATAAAACGTGTATTTGGAGATCATGCATATAATTTGAATATCAGTTCCACCAAGTCAATGACTGGACACTTACTTGGTGCTGCGGGTGCTGTAGAAACGATTGCAGCTGTAGCAGCTATACAGCATAACTTTATTCCTCCGACGATTAATCACCATACTTTTGATCCGGAAATTGATGAGAAACTAAATCTTACATTGAATACCGCTCAGGAAAAAAGAATAGATACTGTGATTAGCAATACATTCGGATTTGGAGGGCACAATGCTTCTATAATTGTAAAGAGATTTCAGGATTAATTTTGGTTAATATAATCATACGACTATATAATTACCATTTTTCAGTAGATAAGGATCTGGCTAGAAAACTGAGACCTGTCATAGGTTTCATCCCTGTCCGTATTCAATTGTTTAAACGAGCTTTTTATCATAAATCAATGAATAATGATGGTAAAAATGGCACGAGTAACGAGCGACTTGAATACCTTGGAGATGCGGTGCTTTCAACGATTGTGGCGGAGTACTTATTCAAAAAATATCCTAATCGGGACGAAGGATTTTTGACTAAAATGCGCTCAAAAATTGTCAAGAGAAAAACGCTCAATGATATTGCAGATCAAATGGGGCTGGACCTTATTTTGAGCAACTATTCTCAAGGAAGGATGAGCCATTCTATGTTGGGTAATGCACTCGAAGCATTAGTAGGAGCAGTTTATATTGAGTTTGGTTATAAGAAGACCAAAAGATATGTAGTCAAGAATATTCTTATGAAATTCCTAGATATTCACGCATTGGAAACGCAGGACGACAACTATAAGAGCTTACTCTTGGAATGGTGTCAAAAACAAAGCAAAGACATCAGTTATCAAACGTTGTCTAAATTTAAAATGGATAAGAGGGACAGATTCAAGGTTGCTGTTCTCATTGACGGACAACAAATGGCAACAGCTGAGGATTTTAATAAGAAGTCTGCTGAGCAAACTGCATCTAAAAAAGCCATAAAGGTCTTAAATATCAAAAAAGCAAATGCAGTCTAGTACATTGCTATTCCAAATTTCATACTAACCAACATCAATTTTTTGTTCTTTACATGCAGCACTTTCTTGTTTTGCAAGATATAGTAGATAGATGCCTATTGCATTTTCAATACCTTATAATAAAAAGTTACGCATGAAAATTAGATTGTTGATTCTATTCTCAATTATAATTTTAGCTTCATCTTGTACTAAAGAGCAAGATATCACTACAATAATAGAGGAACCATTTACTCCCATTACGAATATTGAGATTGAATCTTTAGTTGTAACCATCAAAGAAGACATTCCTTTTACAGTTACCATAGATGATCAAGTATTTACAAGTTTAGGAGGAGGGGTACTTTTGATGAAAAATGTGTTGTTAAGCAAAATGGGAAGTCAAGTTGTGGTAAGATCTACTGGATATTTTGACGAAGTCAGGTATGTAATCCCAAATCTTGGAGCAAATCACCATTTGGAAGTTGAATTGTCTAAAATAAAAGTAGAGTCAAGCTTTTGTAATGAATTTGAATCGTTTGATGCGGCTTCAGGAGGCGTTTTTTCTGGTTTTCGAGTGAATATAGAAATTGAACCGAATGCTATTGTGGATGCTGCAGGGAATATTTATGATGGAACAGTGCGCGTATTTGCCTGTAATATATTTGCAGGAGCTTATTTCTCAAATAATAGAAAGTTTCCTCATCATGTGACTGTTCAAGATGGAAAGTTTATTACACAAAACATTGGTGGTGGTCTCAATATCGTGATGCTCGACAACTTGGATAATAGATTGTTTTTGAAAGAAGGAGTAGAGACCAAACTTAGTTTTGAACTACAAAATTCTGAACAAGTAGGCCTTCCAGATGAACTGGATTTAACCTATTATGATTTTACGGAAAACAAATGGATTAATATTGGTGCAGTTGTAAAACAGGGTGATCAATGGGAAGGTAAATTGAGTCATTTGGGATTAGTGACATGGGGCCCTTCTTTTGAGAGTAAAATAGCTAGAATAAGAGTATCCACGGAAGATGGAGTAGTTATACCCAATAAGCAAATCTATTTGTTTACAGATTTGGCGACACCACATTGTGTGGCATTTACAGATAATGAAGGATATTGTACTATTCCTATTCCACTTGAGACATCATTTACAATTAGAACTTTTCAATCCTTAGGGGCATTTATTTTTGCTGATAAGGAGTTTCCAATAGTCACTTATGGGGGAGAAGAAATTATAGAATTAGAAGATTTTCTCATAGATCCAGCGTTCTTTCAGGTGTATTTAGGTCAGGTGTTAGATTGTAATGAACAGGTAGTGAAGAATAGTGCACTAGTTATGGGTAATGAATCTAATAATTTTGCTGGGAATGAGGTTTCCTCATATTTCTTCTCCAGGGGCAATGGAACATTTCATTTTGCTCAATTAAAGACAGAAAAGAATCCAATAAAAATGCAAGCGTTTGATTTTGACACTGATAATATTTCTGATGTGTACAATACTTGGAATTATCAAGAGGAGACGGTCGAATTTGGAAGTTTATCTATCTGCCAATAATATTTCTTCCATATATGGATGAATTAACGATCATACGAGGGTGCAAAAAATTAGAAGCACATTGTCAAAGAGCATTAGTAAAAAAATACTCTGGCATCTTATATACCGTGTGTAGAAGATATAGTGTTGATGATTTTATGGCCAAAGAAGCCTTGCAAGAAGGGCTGATCCGAATATTTAAATATATAGATCGCTTTGATAATTCTAAAGGTAAATTCCTTCAATGGATGAAACGGATAGTCGCGAATGAATCCATTAAACTATTGAAAAAGGCCAAGGTGAAATCTACTTTGGACATTGATCGACTTGAATTGCCTTCCTTTTCATTAGATGCGTTGGACAATCTTCACGCAGAACAACTCATAGCATTAATTCAAGAACTTCCTTTTGGTTATCGAGAGGTGTTCAACTTATACGAAATAGAAGGATATACCCATAAAGAAATCTCCAAATTAATGGAAATTTCAGAGAGTACTTCCAGGTCCCAGCTTTCACGCGCTAAAAAATTACTTCAACAAAAAATTTCTATGATTGAAAATTTACAATTATGTCGAAAGAACGCATAAATAATCAGTTTCAAAATACCTTGGAGCAATATGCTTCTGATATTGATAGTGATCAATTATGGTCTGCTATTGAAGGGCGAGTTCCTAGAAAGAAAAGAAAGAGGCGTTTTATCTTTTGGTTATTTCTTGGTATTCCTTTATTGGGAATTCTACTCTGGGGAAATACTACTAATTTTTCTCTAACAGAATCCTCCATTGCACCAAATCAAGAGGTGAATAGGACAGTTTTACAAAATGAAGTAAGTACCATACAGAATGATCAACTTTCAGAAAGCTCAATAAAGACAGCGTCACTAGAAAGGGAAGTTCAATTATTAAGATTAGAGGAAAAACATAAAACGTTGAAAAAGGTGCGTCTTCATAATCGGACGCCAACTATTTTATCTTCTCCAATTGATTCCAATGATTCTATTGAAGAAATGAATAAGCCGTCTTCTATTCAAAACTCAGAGGTAGGCCATTTACCAATAAAAAATAGAATTTATTCTCCATTGAAAATACTTAAGTTAAAATCTCTTCAAATT
>JARGNR010000034.1:0-9563 GCA_029212405.1 Saprospiraceae bacterium | reverse complement strand
CCCAAAAAGAGGCAGTTCTAAAAATAGATGCACCTAGAAGTAAACGCAAAAACAGGAAGAGAATCAAGCCTAAGAAAGAGAAAAAATCACTTTTAAGCATCAATTATTTAATTGGAAGTCCATATTTCAAAGAAGAGTTGTCTCCGTCGGATGATCGATTTGTCAACTATGGAGAAGGATATTTGTCACAAGGTATATCCTTTTCATACAGTCGTTATTTGTAATGGATAAGGTACGGGAGTGTTATTGTTTCCCTGGATAGGACTTATAAGAAGTACATGGATAGGATTTCAAGAGATACCATAGTACCTACGTCTTCAGGAGAGCAAATTATCTATTACAACGAGTATTCTAACGGTATAATTGATACTGAATTAGGTATTCCAATGGTCAATGGTATATTGAATAGAGAAGTGACAAAATTGAATTCTTTTTCTGCTTTTTCTATTGGTTTGGGACTGGGGTACACACAGCCATTAGGTAAATTAAATGTGAATGCAGAATTTGATATTCAAAGATCATTTTTTACGGATTTAAAAGGCCTAGGACGAGAGGAAGACTCAGATCGCATCTTATCTTTAGATAGCTTTGAAAATTATTTTAACTCAGGCAGTCAGATTGGATTGAATACTAATTTGACTGTTGATTATTTCATCGCATCTGGAATTTCAATAAATGGAGGAGTACAATATCAATGGGGAACAAAGTCATTGGTAAATGTTCAAACAGGACATTCTGAGCATTTGAATTTGTTGAGATTGAGTATAGGGATTAAGAAAATGCTTTAATAAAGACCTATGAAGGATGGGTACTTACTTTTAGGAAGTTTTACCTTTTTACAATGGAGTCATAATCTAGGAAGTATACGATCTTTAGAGACACGCTATTGAGTTGCTGGGCATTAAAAATACCTGAAAGATTGTTGAAATAGGCAGAATCTAAATCTCTATCTGAAGAAGAAATACTTTGTTTCCAATTAAAAATAATGTCACTGCCTTTTGCAAATCTCCATATATAATTCATGTCTATGTTGAAGAAATTGACATTTTGATCATAAAGAGATTCTCCATTTTCAATTCCTTCAAAATCTAAGTTTGCAAGGTATCCATCATCTTGTAAACGACCATATTTGGAATATTCTACTTGATCCCAATAATGCCTTATTCTTAATGATAAGGACATTTTATTATTGAAAATAAATTGCCCTCTAATGCTATTTTGTATAATTTTTCGATCTCTGGTTCCAATCATGACATCTCCAGAAGCTAACCCTGGAATAATTTGACTGGACAAGGCATAGTTTACAAAACCGGTTTCGTTATTCGATTTTGAATAAGAAGTATTTAAGAAGAAAGACAATTTATCGTTTACTCTTACCCTTGGGCTAAAAGATACTTGTAAGAATTTTCTTCCTGGCTCATTAAAACTTCGAAATGATGAGTTAATGTCGAGCGCCAATGTCTTTCTATAATCTGAAGAGAAAAATCCTCCAATACGCCAATTGGTAGGAAAGGTATAAAATTTAGAAAAATCTAATGTCCTTGGTTCAAAATAGTCGTATGTTTCTATAGGTTCTATTCGTCCATTTAGTCCAATCGCATTTCTACTTTTCCATAACATAAAACTATTAAAGTTTATGGCAAAATCAGAAAATACATTCGGATTGTACAACCTTGTATAGGAAGGGCTTATCCCTACTTCCCATCGTTGTTGGGATTGGTTTTTAGGGTTGAATTCATTATAGCTGATGTTTCCATTAAAATTCTGAATGTTAGGCTGTTGTAGGAATCCTAAGTCATTGGTGTTAAAGTTATCGGTTCTGGCAAAATAGTTAAGAAATCCTCGCCAATTACCTCCTATTTTTGCGAGTGATAATGCATATTCTTGACCACTGTTTGTATTGTTGTTAAAAAATTGGTTGGAAGATATGAATCTGCCCGATAGGCCATAAATCTGTTCTTTATTTCTGAGGTCTAAAAATATACCAGTTGAATTGGCATCATATTCGTCGCCAAATCGAGTTACATTGGTATTCATCAAGGAAATAACAGAATTATTGGCTAGATTTTGATCAGCAACCAGCACATTGTAGTTGGTCAATGGATTGGTCTCTACTTGTCTTACTTCATCTGTATTGGTGTTTCGAATGGTAGCAAACTCTTTTCCTGCAACCGCATTGAAGATTCCAATTCCTGTACCTGAAGAAGTCCTTCCAGAGATTTTTGTAGCGTTGTAGAGTTGAACGATATCAGGATTTGAAATTACTTCTTCTCCAGATTGCAGCTGGGAATATGCATCAAAATAATTGAGCGGTCGTCCTCCTACTCGTCGGGTATAAAATAAAGTACTTCTATCAAATAACTCCACGCCCTCGGTAAAGAACTGTCTATTTTCTTGAAAAAATACTTCAAAAGGAGAGAGGTTTAGCACCTGATTATCACTTAATACTTGTCCAAAATCAGGAATTAAAGTCATATCTAATGTAAAGGCATCGTTAATGCCATACTTCAAATCCATACCTCCAGTGTATGCAGTAGATACTTCTGCACCTTGCCCGTTATTTCCATTGGAAATAGTATTTAAATATCCTGTAACAAAAGGAGTTAAAGAAAGTCTCACCGGACTTTTAATATTGGTTATTCCTTTCAATTTTCCAGCTTGATTTAAAAAGCCTTCAATTGCAGGGTTAATCGGATTCCAATAGACTTGCTCTCGATACCTTCGAATTTCTCTGCCAAAATTGATATTCCACTCTTGAATATCTTTTGTTGGGAACCGTAGAGATAAATAGGGGATAAATAGTTCAGCAATCCAGCCTTCTTCTGTAATTTTTACCTCACTTTCCCATATCCCATCCCAATTTCCACCTTCTTCATTAATGGAAAACTTTTTGTCATTTTGTACTCCAGATGCAGTAACTATGAAATCAAAACCGTTTAGCCCATCCTGATAAGTGTCAAATACAACTCCAAACCAATCGGTATTGCCTCTTTGATCCCGAGGAGAAAGTTCTTTTAAAATATTATCTGGATCGGTATCATACATGGTGGCTCCCACATAAATCCCTTTGTCATTGTAAAGAATTCTGACTTCTGTCTTTTGAGAGGGTGGTACATTGTATACAGGTTCTGTTTGCGTAAATCCAGTTGCCACATCAGATTGAGACCATTCTTTTTCATTTAATATGCCATCAATAGTCAGTTGTCCATCAATACGCACCGCCGTCATTGTTCTTACACTTAATTGTGCAGATAAAAAGATGGAGTTAGATAGAAAAAGAAATAATAAAGTTAGGGTCCTATATTTCATAAGCGTGCAAAAATAAAAGGATTTATGTTCGTAGTTGTTAAGAAGTTGCAAACAAAATAGAATACTTTCAAATCGATATTCAACCCTTTAACACCAGTAAATGAAACAAAGATGTGGAAATGAAAACATTTTTGATTAGGTTGAACGTTTATTTGTATAATTGAGAAACTAAATTTAATAGAATGAAAATTTATTTGACGTTGATTGGAATAGTAATCTGTGGTTGTGGATTGATTGCTCAATCTGCAATAGGAACCTGGAAAACAATTGATGACGAGGATGGAACCGTAAAATCACACGTATCGATTTATGAGGAAGGAGGCAAATTGTTTGGGAAGGTTGTTAAATTAATTAATCCAGAACGCACCACTTGCTCCAAATGCAAAGGGGACAAAAAGGACAAACCAATAGAAGGCATGGTTATTTTATGGGATTTAGCAGAAAAAGGAGATGGACTTTGGAAAGGAGGTAAAATTATGGATCCTAAAAATGGAAAAGAATATAAGTGTAAAATTGAGCTAGAGGATGACAAAACGCTAAATGTCAGAGGTTTTATAGGGTTTTCTTTGATTGGACGAACCCAGACATGGTATCGATTAGAATAGATCAAAGGGATGTAAAAAAAAAACAGCAGGGCTCCTGAAAGCTCAGGCACCCTGCATAACCCCAAAAAACCAATTGAAAACAATTTATTTTTAAACTTCTTTACGAAATTCTTTAATTTCTTTCTTTAAAATTCATCTATAAGACGTATTTTATAAAAAAAGTCACTGTTTATTTAAAATTTAATTTTAGTGACTTGCTACTGAATTAACAGGACATACAGGCGATTTGTTTAACTTTTATTATTTTTAATTGAAACAATTTATACTTTGTATAAATTTTTCTAATTGAAGATGTACTAAATAATTTGAAATAAAAATTATTTTAACTACAAATTTATCGAAAAGTCAAGTTAAAAAGAGCAGGGCTCCTGAATAGTTCAGGCACCCTGCATAACCCCAAAAAACCAATTGAAAACAATCTACTTTTGTAACTCCTCATTAGAAGCCTCATAAAAGCATGTATTTCTTATCAAATACACCCTTTAGACACGAACCTTTTTAAAAAGTCACAAAGTTTATAATAAAAATAAATAGCTTTCCCTAATGTATAAAAATAAGTAAACGTGTAATCATTAGGAATGTGTGATACTTATAATTAGTATACAAAGTTACTATTATTTATGGATAAATGTATGATTTTATCTTCACTTATGCGAATATATTGTATATGTAAAGGGGTAAATTATTATTCCTGCATGATATTACACATATTCACTAGATTTGGGATTTGTAAAAATATACTATGGCAAAAATTAGAAAAGCATTCTTTTGCAGTAATTGTGGTTATGAATCTCCAAAATGGCAAGGCAAGTGTCCTTCCTGCAGTGAATGGAATACGTTTAGTGAAGAAATATTGGAAAAACCCACAAAAAGAGATGAAAAGAGTGCGGCATGGAGGGAAGTTTCTTCCTCAAAGCATGTTCCCACTGAATTGGTGAATGTGATTACTGAGGATCGAAAGCGAATTATTACCCCAGATGGAGAATTGAACCGAGTTTTAGGAGGTGGTTTGGTAAAAGGATCATTGATTTTAATCGGAGGGCAACCTGGTATCGGTAAATCTACCCTCTTACTTCAATTCGCTACTAAAACGACCCAAAAAGTATTATATATTTCTGGAGAAGAAAGTGAAGAACAGATAAAAATGAGGGCGGATAGAATAGGAATTCACAATAAAGCCAGTTTTATTTATGCAGAGACGAATATCAATACCATCCTGAAAGCAGCTAAAAACTTATCACCAGATGTAATGATCATTGATTCCATACAGACTTTAGTCTCTCCTTTTTTGGACAGCACTCCAGGCAGTGTTTCTCAAGTGAGAGAATGTACTGGTGAGTTGCAACGGTTTTCTAAAGAAACCAATATTCCCATTTTTGTGATTGGCCATATTACAAAGGATGGATCAATTGCTGGGCCAAAACTTCTAGAACATATTGTTGATGTTGTGTTGCAATTCGAAGGGGATCGCAATTATGCTTACAGGATTTTAAGAACGTTGAAGAATAGGTTTGGTTCTACGGATGAAATAGGCATTTATGCTATGGACCATACGGGGTTGAGAGAAGTTGAAAATCCTTCAGAATTGCTCATTTCCCAAACCAAAGAAATTCTGAGTGGAAGTGCCATTGCCGCATCTATCGAGGGTTTGAGACCATTAATGATAGAAACGCAGGCATTGGTAAGCCCTGCAATTTATGGCACGCCACAACGTTCGGCCACAGGTTTTGATCTTCGACGTTTATCTATGTTGCTTGCTGTTTTGGAGAAGCGGTGTGGATTACCCTTTGGCCAAAATGATGTTTTCTTGAATATTGCGGGAGGATTAAAAGTAGTGGATCCATCCATAGATTTAGCTATTGTAGCTGCTTTGATCAGTTCATTGGAAGATATTGGAGTCAATAAAAACATTTGTTTTGCCGGCGAGGTAGGACTTTCTGGGGAAATTCGTGCGGTCAGCCGAGTGGATCAAAGAGTACAAGAAGCTGCTCGATTGGGTTTTGAGGTCATTTTTGTTTCGAAGTATAATTATAAAAATGGACCGCAATATGATCTACCCATTGAGGTGAAAACGATTGCTAAAATTGACGATTTACTCCAAGAGGTTTTTGCATAAATATAAAATGTACGCATCCAGAATCAGAAGGATGTAACAACTATTTTAAAGGCATATTGTTTATAGATTAATGAAATCCTACAGCTTAGAACAGTTAAAAAAAATGTCAAACGACAATCCAATCATTGCTTTTGATGGGGTGTGCAATTTGTGCAATGGATTCATTCAATGGCTGATAAAAAGAGACAAAAAGAAGCAATTCAGATATACGACACTTCAGTCCGATGCTGGAGAAACCCTTAGTCATTCGATTGAAGTCGATGGAGACTCTGTGCTTCTGTTTCACAAAGAGAAAATGTATGCCTTAAGTGATGTGGGGTTAAAGTGTATGCGTATTTTGGGTGGAGTTTGGACTCCTTTGTCTTGGTTGATATATTTACCAAAAGCTCTTAGAGATATGGTGTATAAGTTTATTGCCAAAAATAGATACAATTGGTTTGGCAAGGCAGATGCATGTATGGTTCCAGATGCATCTATTCGGGCATTATTCCTGTAGATTCTTCGATGATGAACAATGAACTGAATAGTTATTAAATCTAAAAAGAAAATGTAAATTTGCACCCTATCAACATCCGCCCGGGTGCTGAAATTGGTAGACAGGCATGGTTGAGGGCCATGTGTCCGTATGGGCGTGAGGGTTCGACTCCCTCTCCGGGCACTGAAATAAAGAAAGAGCTTTGGAGCAAATTCCAAGGCTCTTTTTAAGTAAAATGGACAAAGATGAGCGATTTATTCTGCTGAAGGAAAGAACTCCTTTTTATCGAAGCTGAGTATCTGTCAGACTACTGTTGAAATTTCATAAAACCGTGCTGTATCTCCACCCACCCGAAAGGTATGCTTTCGGTTCACTTCCTATTTCAACGTTGTTGAAATTTCTGCGAAACGGTCGATCTTCCCTCCGGGCACTGAATAAAGAAAGAGCTTTGGAGCAAATTCCAAGGCTCTTTTTATATTCAACCAGATAATTGTTAGCGCTTCTCTATATTTATGTTGGATCTTCTTCATCAATCATTATTTCATATAAAATCGAAAAATATTCTCATCTGAGCTTTAAGTGCTTTTACCTTAATTCTTGCAATTGGGATTTCCTTTCCTCCTTCGATTATCATATTCCTATAGGATGAATCAATAAAGCTCTTCAGCTTTTAGAAGAAACAGATATGAGTATTTAAGAAATCGCTTAGGAGATGGGATTTAGCGATTCTAATTATTTTACCAGAGTTTTTAAGAAAGTGATTGGGAGAGTACCGCGGAGTTTTAGGAAGTGAGAAATAAGTCTAAATTATATTTATGACATAAATTTATGCCTTATTGTTGGGGGACAAATAGAAATTCAAATTAAACCTTTGTTTATAGGTTTGAATACAAGTTCAAAAGCAATGTCTATATTTTTTCAAAATTGAAATTTTTTCTAAAAGGTTGTTCATGTCATGCTGAACTGGGGGAATTCCTACTGTTAGCAGCTGGAAACCCTTGATTCTCTACTACATCATAGATAACCACGATCTTGTAAGTATATTCTCATTTGTTCAATCTAAAGTTTGATGGTTTTGTTTTTGGTTCAATTGACTAAGATTTTTGGATGAACAAAGTGATGTCTTTTTGAGGACTTGAGTCTATATATTTAGATAAATACAATGAAGAATTTACCTTTACGTCAAATTTGCTTTTTATCCTTTCTAAAATGGAAAATGATTATAAATATCGGATATATCAGTTTTTTGGCCAATACAGAATTCAGGAACTAAGAGCCGATACAATTTGAGAATGTTTGATTCTCAGGGTACGATTTCTTTATAGTCCAATTGTGCTCAATTGTTTAAAACAGAAATTTTTGTAGCTTCAAGCCGATTTTAAGAATATTGTATGGTATTGTTTGACGACAATACATATGCAAAGTTTTCCTTCATGCGGTGTAGCTTTTAAAAATTCTAAAGAATTTTGTTCCGAAAGATGAAGTTTTAGTTTACTAGACCTACCTAGGCTTACTATTCTTAATTAGAATATTTCATTTTCATTGTAGTACAAATTCTTTTATGGATATCTCAAAAGTTATTGCGTTAGGTCTATACATCCTGATATTATTTTTAATCGGAATCATTGCTTCTCGAAGAGTGAAGAGTATGAGTGATTTTTATGTTGGGGGTAAGAAAATGGGCTATTTAGCAGTGGCGTTTTCAGCTCGGGCTACTGGAGAATCTGGATGGTTGTTGATCGGATTGACGGGTATGGGTGCAATTTCAGGACTTTCAACCTATTGGGTTGTTGTAGGAGAAGTGTTAGGAGTTGCTATTTCTTGGTGGTTTATGGCCAAACGGTTCAAACGGAAATCGGATGAATATAATGCGATCACTATTCCAGATTACTTAGAAAGTCACTTTAAATCAGGAACAAAGACACTTCGAATCTTGGCTTCAACGATCTTGTCAGTTTTTGTAATAATATATGTCAGTTCTCAAATAGATGTAACCGGAAAGGCTTTTGAGTCTATGATGGGTATCAATTATTTTACGGGTGCGGTGATTGGCTTTTTAATCGTATTGACCTATATATTCATAGGAGGATTTGTAGCGGCCGTTTGGTCGGATTTGTTCCAAGGGATGTTAATGTTTATTGGCTTGGTATTACTTCCTATTGTAGTTTATTATTCTATGGATGGAGGTACAGCTATTGTAGAAAGCTTACACTCAATTGATCCAGGCTTAACAAATATCTGGGGAACCAGTGATGATGTATGGATGAATATTGCCACCATGTTGGGTTTTGCGATGATTGGCCTTGGGTTTTTAGGGTCTCCACAAGTGTATGTGCGATTTATGTCGGTCAAAAACGAAATGGAAATCGATAAAGGGAAGTGGGTTGCAGTCATTTTTACGTTATTGACAGATGCAGCAGCAGTGACCATAGGTATTTTAGCGCGAGTCTTATTTACAGAAAATGGACAAGATCCAGAGGCTATTTTAGGGAATGCTGGAGAGAATGTTTTGTCTATTATGACGGAGAATTTTTTGCCTTATATGTTAGTGGCTATTTATGTTGCCGTTGTCTTATCAGCCATCATGTCTACGATAGATTCCTTGTTGGTGATAGCGTCCAGTGCCATTACTCGAGATTTTTACCAAAAAGTATTTAATCCTAGTATTCCTGATAGAGATTTAACAAATATGTCTCGTGTAGTCACCTTGATTATGGCAATTTTAGCATTGATTATCGCAATGGTGATTGCTGTCAATTCCCCTACCAGGACGGTGTTTTGGATGGTGATTTTTGGTTGGTCGGGCATTGCAGCATCATTTTGTCCAGTTATAATATTGTCTTTATTTTGGAAAGATTATTCTGAAGCAGGAGCGATTGCCTCGATGATTGCAGGTTTTCTATGTGTACCCTTTTTCAAGTTTGTAGTATCTAATATGGAAGGCATCGGACCTTATTTTGTGCAATTGGATGTGTTGGGCCCTTCATTTTTTATCTCTATGCTCATGGGGTGGACATTTACCAAGCTGTATCCTATTTCTAACAAACAAAAGGAGGAA
>JARGNR010000181.1 GCA_029212405.1 Saprospiraceae bacterium | reverse complement strand
GATAATTTAAGTGCATTTTTTGGAGAGGTAGTGATTTATGATAACTGTCCTGCATCAAATACAATAGATGAAAGATTACTTGGAGAATTGAACACCTGTGGAGCAGGAGTTTTGACAAGGGAAATTAGTCTTATTAATGCGCAAGGTGTAGAAGTTGATTTCTGTACGCAACAGATTACATTCCAAAAAGGAACAACACTACAATTTTCAGATATTACACCTCCTCAATCTGAAGTTACAGTAACGGGTTGTGGAATAGATTCGATTGATCCTTCGATTTTGGGAATGCCAATTGTTCCAGACCAAGAATGTCAACAGTCTGCAATTAGTATTTCGAATGATACGTTCCCATTCACACAAAATGGAGCATGTCTAAAAATAATCAGAACGTTTAAAGTGATCGATTGGTGTATTGATGATGGTCCAGGATCTATATTTGAACCATTTGAATTCGTTCAAACGATAAAGGTTAATAATACTGTTGGACCAGAAATAGAAAATGTGTTTGCGGATACAGTATTCTGTAGCTATGAAGTAGGGTGTGGGGCAATTAACATTAATGATTACCTGACAGCAACAGCCAGCGATGATTGTACAGATAATGATGAACTATTGAATAGTTTTGAAGTAAAAGATTCTGAAGGTAAAGTGGTAAATTTTGGTAATGGTTTGGATGCAAGTGGAACATATGATGTAGATACATACACTGTACGATTTGTTTCAGAAGATAAGTGCGGCAATCAGACATTAGAAGAGTCAACGTTTGAAGTGAGAAGTTGTAAACTGCCGACTCCATATTGCTTGCAAGGACTAAGTACCACATTAATTGCCATGGATACTACGGGAGATGGAAATGCAGATGCTGAAATGGTTATGTTGACACCTGAATTCTTTGATGCAGGTAGTTATCACCCATGTGGATACAGTGTTCAATTAAGTTTTTCAGCAGATGTAAATGACAATCTTAGAACTTTCTTCTGTAGTGATACTGTTGGATTGCAGCAGATCGAATTGTGGGTAACAGATTCGAATGGAGGACAAGATTATTGCACAACGTTTGTAGACATTCAAGATAATGATGATGTTGACTTATGTGGTGGATTAAAACCAGCTGATGTAGCAGGTAGAGTCTACACAGAAGAAGATGCAGAATTACAAGATGCAGAAGTAGAATTAAGAGGATTAGAAACTTCTTATGCTATGACGGATGAAAATGGATTATATGAATTCTTAGATATGCCTATGGGAGGAAGCTATAAAGTAGCTCCTATCAAAGATAATGATTATTTGAATGGGGTTTCAACACTAGATTTGGTTTTGATTCAACGACACATCTTAGGAATTGCTCCTTTAAATTCTAATTATAAAATGATCGCAGCCGATATCAACAATAATGAAAAAATTTCAGCTTCGGATTTGACTGCGTTAAGAAAAGTAATTCTAGGAATTGATACCAGCTTCCCTAACAATACAAGTTGGAGATTTATTGATGCTGGGTATGAATTTGTAAATGCTGAAAACCCTTGGGAGAATCCTATTGATGAATCATACACTATCAGTAGTCTATCAGAAGATATGCAAGTGGACTTTATTGCAGTGAAAACAGGAGATGTCAATGGTAATGTGGATATGAATATTGCTGCTGGAAATGTGATTGAAACCAGAAGTGCAAAGTCACTTACTCTTGGCTTACCATCAGTAGAAATCGAAAGTGGTAAAGTGTATAAAGTAGATGTCAATGCTACTAATGATTTACACTTGTTTGGGCTTCAAAAATCATTTGAATTGGAAGGATTGGAAATCTTGAATATTATTCCTGGTACAATTGATATGAAAATGGAATATACTTCTAACAGCGAAGGAATGATGCATTTGAGTTATGCTTCTGGAATAGGAGAGAAGATCAATGCAGGAGATAAATTGTATACCTTGGTTGTAAGAGGAACTGAAAATGGACAACTTGAAAGTATGATTTCTTTAAGTACAAAAGGATTAAATACTGAAGCTTATCTTGAAGAAAACCTTGAAATAGGTACTATTGATCTTGAGTGGAGAAATGAAGAAGCAGAATTTGCATCAGAGCTTATGGTCCTTGAAGGTAATCATCCAAATCCATGGAGATCGAATACAGAAATTGATTTCTTTATTCCACAGAATGGGAACGTGACGTTGACAGTTACAGATGTAAGTGGAAGAATTGTAATGAATCAAAGCCAAGTGTTTAATGCAGGTGGAAATTCTTACAATGTGACAAATGAAGATATTCAAATGAAAGGTTTGTTGTTATACAAATTGACATATGATGGTCAAGTTGTTACAGGAAAGATGATTAAAATTGAATAATATCAATTGAAATAAAATTTAAGAGGGGTTACTTGTTTTCAGGTAACCCCTCTTTTGTTTTTAACAAAAAGCGCTGTCTATTTTTTTACTGGAAAAGATGATTCCAAGGATTTTTCATTAGTCCTTAATAGTTGTCATCCCTTGTTTAACTATTACTTCTCCATAGTTTGTAAACGCTTTATTCAACACTCCTTGAAAATTTTGCTCAAATTCTGTATCAGTCAAGATCAAATGTCCAAAATTTATTAGCGCTCCACCATCTGGGTCATTATATCCTTGCACCAGTTTTAGGTCCTTCAGAGCTAAATTAGTTGCTAGTGGATTATTAAAAATTCTTCGTTCGTTATTTCCCGAAATTGTAAATGAATTGTTCTCTAATCCTACAATCACAATATTATCCAATATTTCAATTTCTTCATTATAGACAAAGAGCGTATCTCCAATAAAATTGGTATTTACAAATACAGTGTCATTAGGGCAAGTCTGTTCTATTAAATATCGTAATGATCCATTGCCAAAATCATTCAAATTAGTGATTGTATTGCCACTTGCACAACCGTCATTTATTAGAATTGTATAATCTTCAACTTCACCAGTAGCAGTACCACATGGATTGGGTGCAGAATTCCAATATTGACTCCGAACACGCATTCTTAGACTATCTCCTACCGTCAATCCACCAGGAACCACGATTTCAGAGTCTGCAATATGATTGGCATCAAGCATGGAAAAGAAAATGATTTCATCATCGTCAAAAGATTTTGATTTGTCCCAGTCAATCCATGCATACACCGTATCGGGTTCCCAATGGTATTGTAATGTCACTTTAATAGGATACGTTTTAAACATATCTAACTCAAAAGTTACATCTGTAAAATCGCCATACCCATCCTGGCCAGAACTATTTTTTATATCTGCTAACTCTACTGCGTTTATGTAGTCCGAACCAGTTCCGTCATCTCCTTCAGCATCACAATAATCATCTGGTTCTCTAAGTGTATACATATATCGGTAGGTCTCTGTGGTATCATTTAAACTGTTTACCGCAAAAATTTTAAAATAAATTTTATCGTCCACCATTCCTTGAGGCAAAAATCCATCTGAAACGAAATCCGTCTTGTTAAATCTTTTCATTGGCAAAGTCTGATCAAGGCCAATTGAATTGATTGAATACTGTATGAAGATAGAACTAATGTCATCAGGGTTTTCGATGGTTGACGTTACTGAAATATTTTGTTCTGTTTGAGGATGAGAATCTGAAATTTCAGAATCTATTTCCACGGTTTTTATTACTGGATAATCTTCTCTCTGTGGGATACATCGCTCCCACATTCCTCTTCCCCATGTCACAGCCCGCACCAAATTCGCTCCAAAAACTATTTCTAATTCATACACAGAAACAGTAGGAAGGTCTGTACTCCAAAGTTCATAATTGGATCCACTCCAAGGCATTTTGTATATACCTGCTTCTGCTCCAATATATATGTTTTTATCGCCAGTATGGTCAATGACTACAGAACGAACAGGCATTGCCGATAAGTTGAAACTTATATTTTGCCAAGTAACCCCTCCATCTTCACTTTTGAAAATTCTATTGTTATTGTCCTGATGTTGTGAATAGACCACAATAACATTATCATCGTTTGTAGGGTCAAAGGAAATATCCTGAATGCTATAATTGGGTAATACTCCTGATCCAACCTGTGTGAAGGTTATTCCTTTATCTGTTGATCTATATAAGATAGATCCTTTTGCAGCCATTATTATTTCACTATCATTTTCAGACTTTACTAGGTGGTTCATTGATTGGTGGCTAAATTCAAATAGAGGATTCCAAGAAGAGCCAAAGTCTGAACTCTGATGTACCGTTTTGCCAACAGTAAACAAAGAAAAATGATCCATTGGGTCATAAAAAATAGGAGCAACCCAATTCAAATCCCCAATCGATGGATGATTATTGATGCTGCTAGTGGTATATCCTCCATCTGTAGATCTACGTTTATTACCATATTGAATACTTCCAATCATTCTATTATAGTCCAAGGGGTGAATGAGTCCTTCCATCCCATCTGCTCCAATCCATTCCAACCATTCATTATCCTTTCCACGATAAATACTTGTTCCATTGTCCTGAGAACCACATACACTCCTGTCAATATTACTTTGAGCATTTCCAAACCTATAATTTTCACGAACGCCAGTTCCATCACTTAAAATTTCCCATGTTACTCCATTGTCCTCAGATTTAACCATATACCCGTCCGTTCCGCAATAGAGTGTTCCTTGCAGAGAAAGCGCATATCTGAGGTCGGCATGTACATAATTTGTTGTCGTTGCATTGGGCAAATACCATTGAGTGACTGTAGACCAGTTTTGTCCTCCATCGTAGGACATAAAGATGTTTATTTTTCCATTGATCATAATATCTGGATCAGTGTCACTTACTTCGAAGTCAGATCCCCATCCAGCAGAACCTGGAATCGTATCTACGGTAACCCCATTGTCCGTAGATTTCCAAATATAGGCATTGGATGAAAAGAAAACAGTATTGGGTTCAGCAGGAGATGTCGCCGCAATAAATTGATTGTAATTATTTTCTGGAAGGTCATGCAGTAGGGTCCATGATGCACCTGCATCGGTGGATCGGTAGATTTGATTTCTAGACCAATAATACTCTCTTGGCGCGTAGATTATGTTTGGATCAGTTGGATGAAACTCTACCATCAAATACCCATTATTACTGACTTCTTGAATGGTGGCAAGATTGTCCGTGGATCTAAATAATTTTCCTGTAGCAGCAATGAAGATATGATTGGAGTTGTATGGACTAAATTCCACATCAAACACTCGGTCATTTGTTCCTAATCCACCTAAACCAATAAGGTCTGGGTGAAATGCAGTTGTGTTCCAGGTGGCCCCTCCATCCAATGATCTATAAATACCCATGGTGACCCCATTTCCAGCATGTCTAACATTGATCAGAATGTCATTTACATTACTAGGGTTAACACTCATTCGATCTACACCTGAGGCGGGAAGAAAGTCTGTGGTATTTTCCCAGTTGTCTCCACCATCAAATGACCTCCAAAACCCTCCACTCCGAGAAGCAAGATACATTGTATTGGTATTGGTAGAATCTACCCATACCTCTTCCACTCGACCAAGCCCAGGTGAGTAATGACCCGAAATATCATTTGCCGTATACGGTCCAAGATCTTCCCATGTATCTTCATTATTTCTCAACTCTTTTTGTGGATATCGTTTAACAAAGTTGTCGTACGCTTTTTGCACAAACCTAGGATCAGTCTGAGAGCGATCACCGGTTGGGTAAAAGTTAGGTTCTGTCTTATGCAACCAGCGTTGGTAACCCATCCATCCAGATCCTTTGGCAAATCTGTCGATGGTAGAAAAGTATTTTTCTGCTTCCTCCACTACATCATACACATTGTAGGAAGGATCTTCCATCATATATTTGTAGGCTTGACTAGAAAGCAAAAGAGGGAAAAGTATTACAAGAAAAGTGAGAAATCGCTTCAAATCATTAAAATTTATTGAGTTACATATATTGAAAAACAAATGTATTGATTTTATATAAGGTTTTATGTGGTATTAGCAATGAAGAAAATGAATTGTACACCTACACAAGGAGATTTGTTGTGTATTCTTGAAGGCCTAAAAATCAACAATTAATTTTTTACGCATCTTTCGAAAATATATTCTTTTTAACAATTTATTGGGGACTTGAAAAAGAATAATATTTTAAATAAAAATTTCAAACAAATTATAATTCTGCGTTGAAAGTAAATCATTTTAGAATTGTCTATTAATTTACATTTTTATAAAATTTAAGAATAATATTTTCTACTTTTGGGCTTTACGAAAGAATTAACAAAGTAACCTTCCCCGGATTCTTTGTTCCATACAGGCGGCTCTCCTCTTTACGGTGACTCTACAGTCGCAC
>JARGNR010000033.1 GCA_029212405.1 Saprospiraceae bacterium | reverse complement strand
TTCGCATTGATCGCCGCCGATATTCCGGAATAGGAATCTTCAAAAACCAAGCAGGTATCTGGAGAAGCTGATAAATTATCGGCACTTAGTAGATATACTTCTGGGTCGGGCTTATGGATCGTCACGTCTTCACTGGCCAACATAGAACTAAAGCAATCTCTAATATTTAACCCTTCAATAATCAAGTCCATATTGGCTCTCGGAGCAGAAGTCGCAACTCCTAGTTTATAGTTTCTCGAAAGTATCCCTTCAAGAAAAGGCAAAAAACCATCAATCGCCTCAATGTGTTCGGCATAAATCTCTCGGAATAATCCCTCTTTTTCATTTTCAAAATGAAGCAATTCTTCTCCCTCAATCTTTCTTTTCAAAAAATGAGAAAATATATAGCTGTTGCTTTTCCCATACATATGCCTTTCAAATTCTTGCTGTGTAGGATATAGTCCTCTTTTTTCAAAAAACACTTGAAACGCTTTGGAATGATATGGGTTTGTATGACAAATCACACCATCCATATCAAAAATTACTGTATCAATCATTCTAGGTTTGTGTTTAGAAACAGGACAAATATCATCTTTTACTTAGAAAAACATAGCCGTTTATCCGTTTTGATTTTTTTCTGCTCAAAACATTAATTTTAGCGATTTGTTTATTCGCTTAGACCATTGGCTATTTACGTATCTTGCGTTATTAATTACATTTCACAATGAATAAAAAGGACCTTATATACTTGGATTACAACTCTACAACCCCAGTAGATCCCGAAGTTTTAGCAAAAATGCTACCCTATTTTCATGATATTCCAGGAAATGCCGCAAGTAGAAGTCACCCTTTTGGTTGGATCGCTGAAGAAGCAGTAGACAATGGGAGAAAACAACTCGCCCAATTACTTAATGTAGATCCAAAAGAAATTGTCTTTACCTCAGGAGCTACAGAAGGTGACAATCTCATATTAAAAGGGATTTTTGAAATGTATTATCGGAAAGGGAAACATATCATTACTCTAGAAACTGAGCATAAAGCCGTATTGGATGCTTGTCAAAAAATTGAGAAATCAGGTGGTGAAGTTACCTACCTTAAAGTCGATCAATATGGAACGGTAGATTTAGAAGAACTAGAAAAGTCAATCACTGAAAAAACAATACTGGTGTCCATTATGTGGGCCAACAATGAAACCGGGGTCATACAACCCATGAAGGAAATCGGAGAGATTTGCGAGCGAAAAGGGGTGCTTTTTATGAGTGATGCCACACAAGCCATGGGTAAAATCCCAGTATCTCCCAAAGAGGTAGGTGTTCACTTGCTGGCTTTCAGTGCTCATAAAATGTACGGACCTAAAGGAGTGGGTGCCATCTATGTATGTGGTAAAAACCCTCGTGTAAAACTTACTGCACAACTTGATGGAGGAGGTCATGAGAAAGGTATGCGATCAGGCACGTTAAATGTGCCAGGGATTGTTGGGTTTGGTGCAGCAGCCTCCTTATTAGAACATAGTATGGATGAAGACAGCAACAGAATTAAAACCTTAAGAGATCGATTAGAATCTGAGCTTTTAAAAATAGAAGAGTCTTATCTCAACGGTGATGGTCCGCATAGATTACCCAATGTCTCTAATCTGGCGTTTCGATTCGTGGAGAGTGAGGCCCTCATCGCTACATTCAATCAGACGATTGCCGTATCCACAGGTTCTGCATGTACTTCTGCATCCTTAGATCCATCTCATGTGTTGATAGGAATGGGTCGAAGTGAAGACATGGCACATAGTTCTATTCGTTTCAGTCTGGGTAGATATACCACAGCTGAAGAGATCGACCGTACCATAGACTTGGTTCAACAAGGTGTCGAAAAATTGAGACAGATGAGTCCAATATGGGAAATGTTTAAGGACGGAATTGATGTTTCTTAAAAAGAACTTAGTCTTTCTTTTACTATGGTTTTTCCTCTTAAATTAAAGCATTAATCATTCTAGTGTGAATCCTCTATCCCGTTTTTTCCACTTCAATAAAAAACATACCTATCCCTGTGTTTTCTTTTGGAACTTATTTATGTTTGTAGAAGTTGAAACATATTAACTTTAAATTTGTATACTATACACGATTAAATGCATTGATATATGTTATTTGTAGCAGATAGCGCAAAAGATAAAATACTTGAACTTAAAGAATCTGGAGAGATCGGAAATGATCATTTCATCAGAGTAGCTGTAACCAGTGGAGGGTGCAGTGGGTTGACCTATACTATGGATTTTGATGTAGAAGACAAAGAAGGGGATCAAGTTTTTGAAGATAATGGAGTGAAGATTGTAACCGATTTGAGATCATTCTTATACGTTTGTAATACTACACTAGAATTTTCAGGAGGATTACAGGGAAAAGGGTTTTATTTTAATAATCCCAATGCATCTCGAACTTGCGGATGCGGAGAAAGTTTCTCGGTATAATCATTAAAATTATAAAGAAGCAGAACCGATTTAACCATAAGGTTATAGAGTTTGAAAAGCGGATTAAGTTCCGCTTTTTTTATAGCCCCTCTATTATTTAAAATATTCTTGCATCTAAACTCTACTAAAGTAGATCAAAATTTATCTTTGCATACCAATTTAATGAAATGCTTATGAGTGATTCTAAGAGAAAAAAAGTTCTTTCCTGTATTCAACCCACTGGTGATATGCATCTGGGCAACTATTTTGGCGCAGTCAAAAACTGGGTCGATCTGCAGGAAAAATATGATTGTGTGTATGGTGTGGTGGATTATCACGCGATGACAATGCCTTATGATGTAAAAAAACTAAGGACAAATACATGGGATTTATTGACCAACCTGATTGCCGTAGGAGTAAAACCAGACAACCTCTTCATCCAATCATTGGTCCCAGAGCATACCGAATTGGGCTGGATTTTCAATTGCTTTTGTGGTATGGGAGAATTGACTAGAATGACTCAATTTAAGGACAAGTCCCAAAAACAAAATGAAGAAAAATCTTCAAAGTTTATCTCTGTTGGTCTCTTGGATTACCCTGTATTGCAAACAGCAGATATTTTAATATACAAGGCAGACTTTGTTCCTGTTGGAAAAGATCAAGATCAACACCTTGAGCTTTCTAGGAATATTGCTGGAAGATTTAATCACCAAGTTGGAAAAGAATACTTTGTGATGCCTCAAGGTCTGCATACCGAAACTCCAAAGATTATGTCTACTGCTGACCCAACAAGAAAGATGAGTAAGTCCGCAGGCGAAAAACATTACATTGCTGTTTTTGGAGATGAAAAAAGAATTTTAAAACAAATTCGTTCTGCTGTAACAGATACAGGAGAAGTAAGCGAAACAATGAGTCCAGGAGTACAAAATCTATTTAGTATGTTGAAGGCCTCTGGTGCTACAGAACATCACAACCAGCTCATGGATACCTATAACGATGGAAATCTTCGGTACGGTGACCTTAAAGTGGCTGTTGGGGAGTCCATTGCAAAAATGACAAATCAATTTAAGGCAAATAGAGAAGAAATACTTGCAGATAAAAGAGCCATGAAGGATCAGATCAAACAAAGTTCTTCAGAAATCAGAAAAAAAGCACAAGAAACGTTGAAAGAAGTAAAAGATTTAGTTGGGTTGGTAAATGTGAGATACTAATATGAGAGTAATTGCTACAGACATTTCAAACCTGACTGATGCCCGATATTTTGCAGCGTGGGGCGTTCAAGGAATGGCATACAACATCGATCCTTCTGGAGAAAATGCGTTGACTCCTGCACAACTTAAAGAAATTGTGGATTGGGTAGAAGGTCCTAGTACAATGATAAAAATGGAAGGACTGGAGGTGCCTGAATCACTTTCAGAAACGCTATCGACCTTAGATATAAAAAGTGCTATCGTGGGTCCTTTTATTGATGTCACTTCTCTTACTTCTTTTGATACCGTTTATCGAATTTGCACCTTGGAAGATGGCTATCAAGATAGTGATCATTTAATCCTAACATTTCCATTTGAAGTTTCCCAATTAAATGCCTCTCAAATAGAAAAGATAAAAAATATTACTGCCAACAAAGTCGTTTTTCTTGATGCTAGTTTTACAGCGGTTAATTTTGATACCATTGAAGCAATGGGTATTCAGGGCATAATATTAAAAGGAGGAGAAGAAGAAAAAGTAGGGTTTAAGTCGTATGATGAACTCGATGACATCCTTGAAGCCATTTTTGATTAGTTTGTTCTATCTGCCCTTATCTAGAAAATATTCTCTTTTCCCCGTTCTAAAGACAAACTATTGTATTCCTCAGATCGTTGTGTAGATAGTAAATAATTCTTTTTACATTAGATACTATGTTTCTACACCTACGATATATTCTTGCCTTAGTAATAATTGCTTCTATTCTGCCTTTACAAGCCCAACGAGTAACGGTATCCAAAGAAATGAGTATTCGAAATGATTTTGCTTATGACATAATTGGCAAGGTCGATGAAAACATATTACTATATCGCGATAAAGGAAATGAAAAGGTAGTTGAGGTTTTTGATATTAATATGAAACATCTTTATGACCGAGAAATTATATTAGAAGACAATAGAGTAGACATCTATTGTATCGTTCCTCAAGATACCGCTTTCACAATCATCTATGGATATCGGCAGAAAAGGCTGTATAATATGAGGGCTCGAAAGTACAACTCGTCCGGTACTATGATTGATTCTGTCACTTTCTTAAAAGATATTGACAATTTCCGAATTGAATCGTTTCAATTTGAAATTTCCGAAGATCGTTCAAAAACACTATTGTTCAGCAGCCGAAAGAATGATTTATTTTACACCTATGTCATTGACAATGATGAAATGCGTGTATTATGGCGAAAGGAAAGCAAGTTGATTGGATTTGATGTTCGCAAAGACTTTAGAGGTGTTGTACTTTCTAATCTTGGAGAAGTAAATGCGCTCTTTGAAATTGATAATTCTAAATATGATCGAGATAATCATAAAATGATTCTATTAGGCCTAGATAGTAGTGATGGGCTGTATGAAAATGTCTTTACATTTGAAAATAAGCTCACCGTTGATCTTGAAATGGCCTACGATAATAAAAATAGAAGAATTATTCTAGCTGGTTTAGTCTCTGATGAAAGTGAATTTGATGCTACTGGTTATTTTTATTTATCCACTCCAGTAGCTACTCTAGAACCCGAAACAAAGATCAAAGATTTTGACTTTGACCTCAATTTTCTCGGTGAGTTATATGGCAAAAAATTAAGTAAGAAGAAAAGACTGAATGACTTTGTGACTCGAGATCTAGTCATTAGAAATGATGGTGGATTTCTTCTTTTTACTGAAATGAATAAAGAATATTATCGTAGATCCTCATTTAACGGTGGTGCTCGATTAAATTCTGGATTTAATGGAGGAGGAAGAGGATGGGTAGATATTTATAATGAAGATATTATCGTATTCTCCGTTCATCCAGACAATACAGAGCATTGGAAAAAGATCCTATATAAAAAACAATTTTCGCAAGACGATGGTGGAATTTTCAGCTCTTACTTTTTGTTTAAAACACCCAGTAGAATTCGTTTGATATACAACGATGAAATTAAACGTAACAATACCGTTAGTGAATATGTACTTGACCCTCTTGGTAATTTTGAGCGAAATAGTTTATTGAGTACAGAATATCAAAACCTAAAGCTTCGATTCAAAGATGCATTGCAAGTTTCTTCCAGTATTTTACTGGTTCCAAGTGAAAGAAACTTTAAGTTGAGCTTAGTAAAAATTGAATATTAATTTGCGCGCTTGCTGGCTAAAAACGCTCTTAATTCTTCAAAACTAGGGTTGACCATTACCACTTCACCTTTCGTGTCCAACAAATACTTCGTAGGTATTTCTCTTACACCATATTGTGTTGCAATTTGTCCTTTAAATCGGTCTAACTGAACGATATGGTGTGGCCAATTTAGGTTGTCGGACTGTATCGCTTTTTTCCATCTTTTCTCATTGGTTTCAATCGCTACACTTACGATTTCAAATCCCTTTGCATCAGAAAATGACTTACCATTGAATGCTTTATGTAACGAAACCAAATCTGGACTTTCTTGTCTGCATGGCCCACACCAAGATCCCCAAAAATCGAGTAATACATAGCTCTCTTTCAGGTCCGAAAGAGCAAAAGATGAACCGTCAATCAACTCAGCTTGAAAACCAGGAACAACCTCTCCATCACTAAATTTAGGCATTTGATATATCTTGTATCCAACAAAGCCAAGCAAGGCCAAGACAAGAAGTATTGTTGTACTATTAGAAGATGTTAATTTCATAGGGATTTTTTAAAATCAATTTATTAATGGACGGTAAAAAGTTGAGATTGTTGCCCCAATCTAATTATATACGTTCCATTTGTCAGGTCCATAACGGTGCTGGTTTCTATGCCTTGTCTTATTTTCTTACCCTCTAAGGTAAAAATTTGCCAAGAGACATCTCCATTACTGTTTATTTCTACCTCATCGTTTTGACTAATCCATGTGTGTGACAAAATAGGTGTTTGATTAATAACTTGCTCATTAGTAGAAGTACTAGAACAAGCATTATTCTTAAGGTAGTTATACCCATTCGTCAGAATTTCTACTTGGTCTTCAAAATCTATCGTATGTCCTACCCCATCTAATAGAATACTTTCTACACAAGCCTCATTTTCATTCATCGCTTGTAATAACGGATAATACCGAATATTGGGGTTATCAAATGATCCATGAATGATATAAACAGGAACATCCTGAGCATTCTGTGCAATGCCATTAATTTCTCCTATCGAAATTGCTGCACCAATTGGCATAAGGCCAGCAAATTTCTCAATGTGGTTTAAGCCATACGTATATGTTGTTTTTCCGCCCCAGGAAAAACCTGTAGCATATAGTTGTGTTTCATCAATATCATACCATTGAAAGACCGAGTCAAGCAAAAAAGAAGTAAAGGCTGTATCAATTGCATCATCAATTTTACCATCCACTCCACCATCGGGACAAATCAAAAAGACACCATTTGATTCCGCAAAATCAGCCAATTCTTCACACCACGTCTCTCCGTTCCATCTGGAAGTGTTGAATGGGTGCAAAGCCAAAAAAGCTGTAACGGGTACTCCCTCCTCATAATTAGACGGTATAAAAAGGGAATACTTTTTATTCGGATCGGATTGAAAAGGCATACTTTCATTGATTTGTTCTTGCCCAGAAGCTATGCCCGTAATAAAAACGAATAAAATAAATTGTAGAATTTTCACAGTCTTAGTATTAATATCATTCAATGGAATTCAAGGTAGTATAATATCTATGAAAGCAACCAAGTTTATGGTAGTCTCCAATGTACTTGTCGGCAAACCGATGCCTCAAACTATAATTTTTCTTTGAGAAACTGGCCCGTAAAGGACTCTTTGATTTTGGTGATCCCTTCTGGTACACCTTCATATAATAAGTTGCCTCCTAATTTTCCTCCTGTCGGTCCCAAATCAATCAACCAGTCTGCACATTTAATTACATCCAAGTTGTGTTCGACTACCAAGACAGTATGTCCTTTTTCTACCAAGGCATTCATCGCATCTAATAACTTGAGAATATCATGGAAATGAAGCCCTGTAGTAGGTTCGTCAAATATGAAAAAAATCTTATTCTTTGAATTTTCCTTCCCTAAAAAGGAAGCTAATTTTACTCGCTGTGCTTCTCCTCCTGATAATGTACTGCTTGGTTGACCCAACTTCACATAACCCAAACCGACATCAAACAACGGCTTTATCTTAGAAATAATGTCATTTTTATCTTCAAAGAACTCCATTGCCTCATCTATACTCAACTCTAAAATATCATAAATGCTTTTTCCTTTGTACTGTACTTCGAGCACTTCATCTTTAAACTTATTTCCATTGCACTCATCGCAGGTTAATTTTACATCTGAAAGAAATTGCATCTCCACCGTAATTTCGCCTTCCCCTTTGCATGTTTCGCATCGCCCTCCTTCTACATTAAAGGAAAAATGCTTTGGTTGGTATCCTCTTATTTTGGATAGTTGCTGACTTGAATATAATTTTCGAATGCTGTCATATGCTTTCACATAGGTTACGGGGTTGGATCTACTCGACTTTCCCAAAGGGTTTTGATTGACCAATTCTACTTGTGAAAAAGCAGATAAATCCCCACTCAACTTTTCATGTTTTCCTGGAGAGAGTGGAATAGGGTCACCCAAATGCTTTTTTAATGCTGGATATAGAATACTCTTCACCAATGTTGTCTTGCCAGAACCAGATACTCCACTCACCACGATAAACGTATTGAGTGGAAAAGTAACGTCGACATCCTTCAAATTATGTTGACCCGCACCTTTTATAAATACTTTATTTACTCCTTTACGCCTATTTTTGGGAACAGGTATTTCTTTTTTACCCGTTAGATAATCTGAAGTTAAACTTTCAACCGTGCCGTCTACAAATTTATCGTATGATCCGGCATAGATCAAATCCCCTCCATAAATACCTGCTTTAGGACCTATATCTACAATGGAATCTGCTGCTCGAATTACATCTTCTTCATGCTCTACAACTACAACAGTATTGCCCAGTTCTCTTAACTTTTTTAAGACTACAACTAACTTTTCTGTATCTTTTGGGTGTAGACCTACACTTGGTTCGTCCAAGATGTACAAAGAGTTGGTCAAATTACTTCCCAAGGTTCGGGTAAGATTAATTCGTTGTGTCTCACCACCACTCAATGTAGAAGAAGCTCGATCTAGGGTCAAATATGACAATCCAACATCATTCATCACTAGCAAACGATTATTCACTTCCAATAAAATTCGATCTGCTATTTGCTGGTCATGTGCTGATAAATTAATCGAGTCAAAGAACATCTTCATTTCATCCAAAGGTAAATTGATCAGCTGTGTTATATCTTTCCCGTCTACTTTTACATAGGTAGCTTCTTTCCTTAACCTTCCGCCCTCGCATTCTGGACAAAATGTTTTACCTCTAAATCTTGCTAAAATGATTCTATTCTGAATTTTATAGGTCTTCTGTCTTAATTCTTCGAAAAAGTCGTTCAGTCCCTCAAAATATTCATTCCCCGTCCAAATCAACTTTTGCTCGCTTTTCGTTAACTCTTTAAACGGTCTATGAATAGGAAAATCAAAATTATGTGCCACATTGATCAGCCGCTTTAGCCACATGCCAGATTTCTCTCCTCGCCACGGCGCAATTGCTTCATCATATACTGACCTATTATCATCAGGAATAACCTTATTCGGATCTATTCCTAAAACCCTTCCATATCCTTCACATTTTGGACACGCACCATATGGATTATTGTAGTTGAATAATTGATGTGTAGGTTCTAAAAAAGTCATGCCGTCCATCTCAAATCGGTTGTTGAAATTTACGGTTTCACCATCCATTATTTCAACTTCACATTCCCCTTCACTTTCTTGAAACGCTGTTAATACAGAGTCTGATATTCTTTTTCTATTTTCTTCATCGTCGTTCACTACAAATCGATCGATAAGAATTTTGTAGGCATCTCTAACGTCCAAAGTAGCTTGCTCTAATTTTTCATTAGAGGATTCGAGAATATCTTCAATATATTCTAGGGCGCCTTCATATTTAAGTCTGGTATATCCTTTCTGAATCAGCAGAGATAAGTCTTGTTTCAACGTTCGTTCGTACTTATGCTGCAAGGGTATGGAAAGAATCACCTTTGTTCCTTTCTTATGTTTAAAAATAAAGTCTACTACATCGGCCACTTCATGTTTCCTCACCAATTCCCCCGTAACAGGCGAAAAAGTTTTCCCGATTCTAGCATATAATAATCGCAGATAATCATAAATCTCAGTCAACGAGCCTACTGTTGATCTGGCATTACTGGAAGAAACTTTCTGTTCAATGGCAATTGCAGGGCATATGCCTTTAATAAATTCAACGTCTGGCTTCTTCATTCGACTTAAAAACTGTCTGGCATAGGAAGAAAGTGACTCCACGTATCTTCTTTGACCTTCAGCATATAGCGTGTCCATAATCAATGATGACTTCCCAGAACCTGAAAGACCGGTAACTACAATCAATTCATTCTTCGGAAGTTTGAGCTCAATATTCTTAAGGTTATTAGAATTTGCTCCCTTGATGTGGATAAATTTACGCAAATCGTCATTGATAGATTTTTTACGTGTTTTTTTTGCTTTTGATGCTGTAGCCATGCAGATTTTCCTCGACGTTAAATTTAGTTGCTAAAGTATAGTTATAATATTTTAAAGCACAATTAGTTTATAAATAATCTCAAAATCCTTAAATAAAAAACCCTCCATCAAAAAGACAGAGGGCTCGGTTTTTCATACTGTTTTGATGTCAGTAAGAAAATTATCTTTATCGTATTCCGTGCATTAATTTTTTGATCAATGGGTGCAAAGCGAACGAAATAAGTCCTAAAACAACAGGAACAATTGTAAAAATTAAGAAGAAGTAGGACAATCCACTTTCCTGAGAAATTTGCTCAATATCTCCTCCGACATAATGTGCCATCTTATTTCCAATTGCAATAGCTAAATAATACACTCCAAACATGAACGCTACCATCCTTGCAGGAATTAATTTACTTAGATAGGATAGTCCCATTGGTGATAAGCATAACTCTCCAAGTGTGTGGAATAAATAGGCTAACACTAACCAAATCATGCCCAATTTCGCAGACTCTGCGCCCAATGGAACGCTTCTAGTTGCAAAAGCCAAAAGACCAAATCCTATGGCCATGATTATCAAACCTAGACCATACTTAAAAGCAGCAGGTGGATTATATTTACTATCCCACCATTTTGTAAATAATGGAGCAAAAATGATAATATATAACGAGTTTAATATCGCAAACCAAGTGATTTCAACCTCTTTTGCTTCTACATTAAAATTGACATATAGTTTGTAAATTACCAAGGCCCAAACAATGACAAAACTGGCACCCAAAATGATATTTGACGTACTTATTCTACTGTATGTCGTTTTGAATAGTCGAAACAAAACATAGGTAATAATTCCAATAGGTACAACCGTTACGATTAAATCTATAATCTTAAATATTGTGGCTGCACTACCAACTAAAACCCGATCTGTAAAATCTCTGGTATAAATAGGTAAAGAACCTGCAGCTTGTTCAAAGGCTGCCCAAAAGAAAATAGTGAAAATGCAAAAGATCGAAAATGCAATCATTCTGTCTCTTACGATGGGTGTATATCTAGGAATTCTAACAACCAATAATAAAACAAAAGAGATCGCTGCCAATAGGGCAAAAAATAATGAATCGGATAGTCCAGCAACATCAAAACTCAGTGTTGTTATTCCTCCGATTTTACTTAATGGATCATTGATTATAAAGATAAGCGCTGAAACAATAAAAACTCCAATAAGAGCATAATCAATTGTAAGAAAGTGATTTAATTTTTCACCGCCATTTGAATTATCGGATTCCTCATTTTTGACCAACGTGTCGATCATATCTTTTTCCTGATCCTTTGGTTTTTCTCCTATTGTTCCAAATAAGGGTTGGGCATAGTAGAACTGTAACATTCCCAGAAACATGAATATTCCTGCCAACCCAAAACCATAACTCCATCCTATATTTTCACCAACCCATCCACAAAGCATTATACCCAGGAACGCGCCAGCATTGACACCCATATAGAAAATATTATAAGCACCGTCTTTCTTCTCATCTCTACCTTCATACATTTTAGAAATGATCGAAGTCATATTGGGCTTAAACAGTCCATTCCCAAGAATCAAAAAGGTTATACCTATATATAAGAAAATAGGTGTTTCAACTGCCATAGAAGCATGACCGATTGTCATCAATAAGGCTCCATAAACAACAGCTTTTCTATACCCAATTTTATTATCCGCAAGCCACCCTCCTACTATTGGAGTGAGATACACAAACATAGCATACGTTCCTAACAAAGAAGTGGCTGCCATCGTTTCCCACCCCCAACCAGGGTTATCACCTGTAACTAATCCAGTTAAAAATATAACTAGTATTGCACGCATTCCATAATAGGAAAACCTTTCCCACATTTCTGTAAAGAACAATACAAACAAACCTGAAGGATGTCCTAATACTTTAGAATTAAAAAATTCTGCTCTTGAATCTATTGTATCCATTTCTTTCAATTAGTCGTTTGCAAGTTCGAAGCCTTCGGTTTCATTCGTCGCTTTGGTAAAGTCAATCTCAACATCCTCTACACCATGTGTTAGTGTTTCTAATTTTTTCCTAAATATCATAACTAAAAGACCAAATGCAACACAGAAGATAGCTATTCCAGTAAATACGGTAAACTCTCCTAAATTTTCAGCTGATTCTCCTAGTAATCCCGCCAACTTATTTCCGAATCCTGTCATTGCAAAGTATACCCCCATCATGAGAGAACCATACTTCAATGGAGCTAATTTCGTGATATATGATAATGCGACAGGACTAATACATAATTCTCCTACTGTGTGGAATAAATATGCTAATACGAGCCAATACATCGCTGAAGATCCAGAGCTTTCGTGCTCTGCAGAAGCAGCTGACATAAAGAAAAATCCAGTTCCCATGATTATCAAGCCAATGATCATTTTAAAAAGAGAGGTGGATACTTTGCCTTTCAATTTTCTACTTGCCCAATAAGCCGCAACGGACGTACCCAAAAAGATAATAAACATGGCATTTAAACTCTGAAACCACGATGCTGGTATTTCCATACCCATTAACATACGATCTGTTTTTTCACTTGCATAAATATTCATCAATCCTCCTGCCTGCTCAAAAGCTCCCCAGAAAACAATAACCAATAAGAATGAAATCAATAAAACAATTACTCTATCTTTTTCAACGCTTGTCAATGGTTTATTTGCTGCTTCTCTCTCCTCTTCGTTATCTGATGTCCCCATGAAATTTCCTACATGTAATAAGTATTTTTGTCCATACATATAAACTGCTAATCCCAATAGCATTCCTATTCCTGCCAATCCAAAACCATAGTGCCAGCCATGTACTTCACCGACATATCCCACAATTAAACTAGAAAGAAATGCACCTAAATTGATACCAATATAAAATATGGTGAATCCTTTATCTCTTCGAATATCTCCTTGTTTATAGAGTCCACCAACCATAGTAGATATATTTGGCTTTAACATCCCTACTCCTGCTATGATTAACCCTAATCCTGTATAAAATGCCCAATATTCCTCAACGGCCAATATTCCATGACCAAAACACAAGAGAATGGCACCATACAAAACCGATTTTTTCTGACCAATAAGTTTATCTGCTATCCATCCACCTGGAATTGAAGCTACATACACCAACATTGTGTACCAACCATACAAGGCCAGCGCTTCACCATTGGACCATCCTAGACCTGGATTATCTCCTGTAGTTAAACCAACTAGATAGAGCACCAAGATTGCTCTCATCCCATAGTAAGAAAACCGTTCCCACATTTCTGTAAAAAATAAAACATAAAGCCCTATAGGATGCCCAAAGAGTTCCTTCTGGTTAATGTCAGTAGATGTTGTCATATTTCAATTAGTTTGTTAATTCAATTCCCTAAAAATAGATTTTTTAGAGAAGATGCCTTCATTTTAATCCAACTAATATTTGGAGGAATCCGTAGAACTAACATATATCATTGAGTAACAACGACATTTAACCAAAAAAAGGTGCTGTTTGCACCTTTCTTTTATAGCGATATTTGTTTATATTTTAGGAATATTGGCCTGTGCGAAGCATTACGAGTGTACATGCTTCAATAACTTCAATACCTTTCTCTTTTGCTTTCTTTGCCAAAGAAAGATTTTCTGCTCCAGGGTTAAAAATTATTCTTCTAGGTTTTAATGATAATAAATACTCTTCATGTTCCTTTTGTCGGCTTTCTCTGAGGTACATCGTTATGGTATCAATACCCGATAAATCTGGATGTCCTTCCAATATTGGAGTACCCTCGAAAGAGGCTTCCTTCCCTCCTATTGCTAAAACGGAATGATCATACTGCTTGAGCATCTTCATTGCTTTATTAGAATATCTATCTGGTTTTATCGATGCGCCAAAAACAAGTGTGGATTTCTTATTCCACATTCGATCAAACTGATTTTTTGCGTTGATAGAGATATTCTGCATTTCTTCTGGTAAAACAGTTACTTTTCCATTCGTAATTGCCATTTGACGCTCACTCACAAAAGGAATTAAATGAATATGTGCATGAGGAACTTCTGTTCCAATGACGAGCACTCCAATTCTCTTACATTCAATCGTAGCTTCTAACGCCAAAGCCACTTTTTTTGCAAAAACATGTAAATTAGAAAGTTGGTCATCAGACAGATCATAGATATAATCTACCTCGGCTTTGGGCACCACCAAGGTATGTCCTTTAGCTTGAGGATTAATGTCTAAAAAAGCATAATGATCAGCATCTTCTGCTATTTTATAAGAAGGGATTTCACCTTTAATTATTTTTGTAAAAATGGATGACATTTTAGAGAATTTCGATGCTCATAATTTCAAAATCCATCGTGGCTGCTGGTGTAGTTACTTGAGCTATTTCTCCTACCTTTTTACCAAGTAGTCCTTTTCCAATAGGAGATGAAACCGAGATTTTCTTTTCTTTTAGATTTGCTTCTGTTTCTGCAACTAGTGTGTAGGATACCTCTCTGTTCGTTTTAGTATTCTTAATTTTAACTGTAGACAAGATCGTAACACTTGATGTATCTAATTGTGTTTTGTCAATAATACGAGCATTTGCCATTACCTTTTCCATCTCGTTGATCTTCATTTCCAAATACCCTTGGGCATCTTTCGCTGCATCATATTCAGCATTCTCAGATAAATCGCCCTTATCTCTAGCCTCTGCTATGGCTGCTGCAACTTCTTCCCGTCCTTTTGTCTTAAGATGTTCTAAATCACTTTTTAATTTTTCGTAACCTTCTGGCGTTAAATATGAAATCGACATAATTCAAAATTTTTGATTCTTACACGTATGTAATTTAAAGTACTCAATAATAAATCAACAACAATCCATCAACTTATTGTTGTCTAGTAATATAATACGAAAACGTTTCTATCTTTCAGTAGATAGAAACGTTTCCGATATATTCAATTACAAAAGTAACTAAATATTATATATCATTCGTCTAATTAAAAGCCTAATCGTATAGAGAAGTTATGCGTTCCTCTAAATGGGTTAGTCGCTCTATAAGCATAATCTATTCCCACAGTTCTGTTGTCAGCTCTTTTTAGTGGTACATCTATAGATACACCTCCAGCCAATCCAGTATATAAATTTTCTTCCACTCCATCACCAGCATCTAAAGCTAATTTATATGCTCCTCTCAATACGACCATGTCTCTGAATGAAAATTCCGCGCCCACTCCAATATCATCTCTAGAAAATGCATTAGATGTAAAATTAACAATACCTCTCAAAAAGTTAGTTTCTCCAAAGTACATATCATATGAAAGACCAATGTTCAAAAGAGAAGGAAGTTCAAAGTCTTCCGCTCTTTGGTTTACGGTAATTTCATAATTAGGAGCAGATCCTGGAGCGTCTGTTCTGAAAGACAATCCTTCTCCTCCAAACTCCATTGGAGATCCAATATTTCTAAGTGCAATACCCAACTTAAATTCATCTTTGTCTCCAGACACATATTGAACCCCAGCATCAATAGCAATACCGGAAGCAGATACATCTGGTAAGGTTTCAGATATTGTTCTCACTAAGATACCAACGCTAATTTTGTTTTCATATGTATATGCATATCCCAAACCAATATTAAAAAAACTAGGAGAATACGTACCACCTGTTCCACTTGGCTGAGCCGTAGTAGTTACATTTATTTCACCAAAGTCCATAGCGACCAATGAAATACCAAAGGCTCCATTTTTTCCAGCTTTTGTTGCAAAACCAACAGAATTAATTCCTAAAGTGCTCCCTTCATATAGTCTGGTATTACCAATAACTAATTCTCCTTTACTAATTCGGCTAAGCCCAGCAATATTAATTCTCATCGCTTCCACTCCTGATACAGAAGCAGTGGACATAGAATGCAATCCTGCACTTCTTGCCCATGGATTTAATAATAATTCTGCAGCACCTGCTTCACCTTGTCTATCTGGATTTCCCGCAAACGCGACAGAATATCCTAGACCAAATAATAATAGTGTGTAAAAGTATTTTTTCATATGTTTTATGTTTTAGTGCGGATAGATTTGCATCTATCCGCAGCTATAGGCTTTTCATTCAATAATTATAATCCAGTTGGGTCAAATCTTCTATTGACACCAAACCACTTAACTGATTTTTCAATTCCGAGATCCGGTGCTGAAATATGGAAGATATAAACTCCACTAGCAACTGGAATACCTTTGTTGTTTTTCAAATTCCATTCAATCGAAGGAACAATTTGAGTCTCTGTCAATGCAGGGTTTATTCCACCATTAAGCGTAGGCTCTGCTGCTCTATTAAATTGTTGAATGAACTTACCATCTAAGGTATAGATTGTAACCACAGCATTTGCTGGTAAATTCGTCACTTTGACCACATTGTCAAATTGACCTTGCTCGTATTCTGAATATGCATAATATGGATTAGGTACAACTCTTACATTGTCCAAGGCATTTGAATAATTTTCTTCGATAATATCTTGTGCCTCCACGTCTGTAAATGCAAATTCATATACCGGCAATTCACCTACTGCTTCAAACTTAGATGGGTTTTTAAGATCCGGTGCATTTATTTCTTTATTGAATGGGCTAGTGACTCTCAACTTAACCGTCAAATCATTTGGTATAAGGCCTTCTTCAAGAGATAATAACGGCTCTTGAGGAGTAGGAATCGCTGTCCAAGTAATGAACGAAACGCCATTGATTTTATTAATCAAACCACCAGACCCTAATTGATCGGCCAATGTTTCACAACCATCATACTCTTGTCTTGTAACATAAATAAAGTGTTGTCCTGCGAGCAAACTATTATACAAGCCTAATGTAAATGCACCAAATGTTCCTGCTGTAAAGATGTCTGTACTTGGGTTCCAAATCATATCCGCTCCAATATCTCCAGTATTGATATTTAGTCCACTACCTTGACTTATCAACGTGTCATTTTCAGTTCTATAGATGGAGTTCTCTCCAAAGAATATATTTAACCTTTCTCCTGTTTCTACATCAATAGCATATCCAGGGAAATAACTCATACCCTCTCCCTCAATTTGATTTCCATTTTCATCAATAGAAGGGGAAGCTCTCAATTCGAATTGATCTCTACTGTCAATTGTAGCTAAACCTGCTTGTAAATAATCTGGAACAGCCGTCTCTACCACTATACACTTACTCCATTTTGATTTATCTGAAGTAAATACAATATCAACATTGTTAAGATGCTTTAATCGAAGTTTGTTTTGTGCTATTGCAAATCCTTGATTTTCTTTCCATGCTGGTGTAATATAACCCACATCTGCTCCTCTCCAACGTGCTGACTTCATAGGGATAAAGAATCCATTGTCTATTCTGGATAGTGCATTATCTGGATCATCTTCATCTTCCAAATCAACAAATGGAAAAACAAATATAGATTGATCCTCCTCTTCATCGACAACAATTTCTACCCCATCAAATGCCGGTACAGCATTCCACCAATTCGTTTCTGTGTCATCAGCATATTCGAATGATTGCGCAATTGCACCATTGTCATCATTAAACATATCTCCTGGTTCACCAACTTGATTTACAGAGATTGAAAATCCTTCACCGTAAATTATTTGTTCGTTTATCTCTTCAATTGTTTTTTCAGAAGCAATTACCTGAGAGGTGGTCAAGTTTGTTAAGTTCCATCGAGCACCTTCTGCGATTGACAATTTACTTGAAGCATCTTCATATTCTCCTACAATTTCCAAACGATATTGTGCATTTTTGATATTTAATGGGTCAATCACCTTAGGGTTAATCGGTCCATTTCCAGACTTATATGTGATGATACCATCGAATGAACCATCCAAAATAGTCTCAGCTTCACCGTCTGCCATATCTAGCGCATTGAACCCTGTACCAATACCTTCAATTCTTGTTACTGGGGCCTCTTGTCCATAGGCGGTCTGTAATTCTTGGTACACAATAGGTCTTGGCGTGAAGGTATATGTTCTCACATTTCTCCTTCCTTCCAAATATGATTTTTTCTGACCAAGTTGATTAATCGGGTCAAATTGTGCATAATTGTTATATCCATATGCCAATACGGTATAATAGTAATTCTTGTGATTTACTAAAACTCTATCTGTATTTGCAAATTGATCAATCGTTACATTAAATGAATGAGAAATTCCTTTGTCTCCTCCAGCTACTTGTCTTTCTGGAACAAAAACATTTGGAAGTGCACTTGGACTAGGATCTGGGTTTGGTAATTGTATCCAATTGTATATTTCATCTACCCCATTTTTTACATCTACTTGTCGAATCAATCTTGCTTGATCAATATTGTCCAATTCTTGTACGGTAACATTTGGATTAGCAAGTTGGTAAATTTTATACCCTTCAAATCTATATAAAGAATCTTCAACCCCAATTGGCGCTTGTAAATCCTTTTCTGAATACTCTTCTTTAGCATTATTAGACTCGATTATTAATGTATCGTTCGATAAGACCAAAATCAACTGTCTGTCCAATTCTACTGCAAACATATCCGGTGCATCTGGTCCATCAGTAATATCAAAACAATTATCAAATAACGCTTGTGCCAAATCATCAGCAAACTGTAATCTTGAGATATCTGGACATGGGTAATCAATATTTGGAACAAATACTGCACCAATGATCAACTCATTTTTTGCACCCGGTTGTAGTAAAAGAGGTCCAGTAGCTTGTACTGTTCTTCTATCATCAAATGGAAGATCCGCTGTACACATTGACCAACCAGTCTCATCATTTGGTGGATCTGGGAAGACATATCTAATTGAATCCGTTGAAGCTGGATCAAAACCAGAATTACCAAAAGTAACCGCTGTTCCATCTTTCCATTGTCCTCTAAGGATGTTGTAAAATTCAAAATCAATATCTGGATCTTGAGTTGCTTCAGGAGGATTACTTACTCCTCTATTTTGATATAAGAAAGAAGTCATTCCTAACTCTACCAATGTATCTTGTTCTCCAGTTCCTGGAGGAGGATCACAAAGAATAGGTGTACCATCTGGATTCTCACCACAAAAGATTTTTGGTCCTCTTGGTCCTCTAAAATAATCAACACCCAAAATTGGAACATCCAAGCCATATGTTTCTACACCACCGGGACAACTTGTTCCAGGGCTACCATCTGCAGCATCTTCATTATATACATATCCCAAACTTCTTCCTACATCACAACCAATATAATCATCTTCTGAACATCCTAAATCAGCATCCACCCACATAGCGAAATAACAATCTCTAATGTCATCTGTCGCTTTGTTGATCAATTTAAATCTGTAGAATGTCATATCATTGATCTCGTCATTTGTTGCATATGCAAAGGCTTGTACTTGTACTTCCATTTGAATTGCCGTCGCTTGACTTAACCTGTGGGGCCCTCCGTTATCGTTGTACACCCAAAATACCATTTCATCTGGCAACAACTCTCTTGCTTCTTTTCTATTATCAGGTTCACAATCTCTAATATCAATAACGGGGAAATCTCCATTACATGGGTTATAGTTTCCATCTCCATCCTCATCCCAGAAATTTCCAAGATTTTGATCTGGTAATGGGAAATCGAACTTCTCATTAAAGAATGGGTTTCCTTTTCCTGGCCAGTATTTAACATCATCAGGAATTGAATCACAAGACAGAGGGCTTCCATTTCTTACACTTGCATCATATTCTGCAATATGTCTTAAGATATTGTCTCCTTTTACAATGAAAAAATCATCCCAGTCTTCACATGCATCAAGGTCTGTTTCTCCATTTTCATCCAAAGGTCCTGCATAAAAATCCGTTGCATTTCCCTGTCTGTAAGTTACCCCTGCAAGTTTTAATGATCCATTAGGGTCAACTCCACCTATCCATACACCTCCTGCAAAAATGGAAGATACTTCAGGAAATCCAGGAGCAGGCTTTGGTACAATGTATCTTCCTTCTTGAAGATCCCACCAAACATCTCCACCTGTTAGCAATCTCGCTCGAACGTTGTTTATTTCAAGATCGTATTGAGATTGTGCAGGCTGACAATCCATTCTAGTACCGGCTAATTCTACACGGTCCTTCATTTTTTGTAGCTTTTCAGGATCTACTCTTGCTTCAAGAGAAGACACTGCAAAAAACAACACGATAAAGGCTAATATTTTAGTTTTAATTTTCATATCTATAGTTTGAGATAAAAATCTTTATAATCTTAATTTTCTTATTTTTAAATTAGAAGTCCATGATCATTCCCAAGTAAATTCTTCTTGGTAATGTGAAATTCGCGAAAGAATCTAGCCTCCAGTTATAGGCTGCTAAGAAAGATTCTGTGTTTCTATTTTGACTTGCTATCTGATCAACTCTATCTGTACCAAAGTTTGAAATTAAATATCCATCATCCTCCGGGTCTCCAGTAAAGCTGAATACATTTCTTACGTTTCTGATATCAAATAAATTCTGAACTCTTAGGTAAGCATTGAAAGACATTGTTCTAGTATCAGAAACTTTGACGTCAAATCTCTTATCCAATCTCATATCCACATTAAATGTCCATGGTAGTCTTGAGCCGTTGATAGCTCCTTTGAATCCTGCCCCTCCAAATTGTCTAACTACATCTCTTCTCGTGTAAGGTCTTCCTGAAACAGCCGCAAGATTGAAATTCAACCCAGTGTTTGCGAATATTTGTAAATCTCCAATCGTTGGACCGTTATATTTCGCTCCACTACCATATCTATAATCCAAAACAGCAGTTATTCTGTGTCTTTCATCAAATGAAAGTGGAATCAAGTTTCTAATAATACCTCTGTTATTAATACCTCTAGAAGAATTGGCATCTGATCCTGATCCATCAGCAAACTGCATTGTATACGTTGCCGTTAACTCCAAATTGGATGTTCTTCTTCTATCATAAGTAAATGAGAATCCTTTTGTTGTGGCAAAATCCAAATTACCATATGACTCATATCTATTTACTGGTGCTGGTAAAAATGAATATACTCTACTCTGAATAAGATCTTTTTGCTCTTTATAGTAAGCAGAAATCTTCAATGCAGAAGAGTTTGTCAATTTTTGTTGGAACCCTACCTCGTAGTCAATTGTTCTTACAGGTCTTAAATCTGGGTTGTTGAATAATGATCCTGCAGCTCTTTCAAAATAGTAATAACCTACTGGAGTCTGAATTGTGTTTGATGTAGGTCTTTGATACAATACATCATAGTGTGCAAAGAAACCTGCTTCATCAGAAATTGGAAATGAAAAGGCCAATCTTGGCATTACATTCAACTGTGGTTCATAATCTTTAAATGAACGATTTACATCAAACTCTTCTCTCTTTATTGATGGTGCATCTGGGTTTTTGATTGATGGGTTTACCAATCCACCACCAAAGATTACATTTCCTCCTGATACCGCTGTACCGTCTGGTAAGAACCAATTGTCTCCATCTCTATATCCAATGACCGTCTGTGATCCTTCTCCTTCTACATATACTTTATAATCATCTGGAACTGTTCCTGGCTGTTCTAATCCTGTTCTGTCAAAAAACTCAACTGCTGACTCAATTTCATATAATGAATATGGGTCTTTCAACACTTTCGTGTTCGCATCATAATAATCCATTCTGACACCAACTCTAAATATGATGTCTCTGAATGAAAATTTATCTTGAATGTATGCTGCTCCGTATATCGGGTTAAATGCTGGCGATACAAACGATCGAACGCCATCCGCATCCTTACTGGTAAAGAAATCTTCAAATTGAACATTTCCTGTCAATTTATTACCCAAGTAATCATACCCATAATAGTTGATCAATCCTTGGTCATTCAATTCTCCTGCAGAAAACATATCCAATCTCAAATCGTTTGGATTCAATCCATCCACATTGACATAATCAATCAATTCATTTCCTGTCAACTCTCTGACAGACTTGTAAAACTTGTTATCTGAATCCGTATTAATTGCTGGAGCGTAAACATCAAAATATTCAACTCCATTCTGTGTTGTTATGGAATCGATACCTACGACATTATTTCCATCAATACCGGCGATGTGGTTATTAATAGATATTCTTGCCAAATCCCATAATCCTACAGGTGCAATATTCCAGTTTCTATTGGTTCTTTGTTCATACAAAAATCCAAACTGAATACTGTGTCTACCTTTTTTGGATCCACCAGGCAAAAAGTCGAATCCACTTGTTACGTTAATTGATAAAATATCATTTTCACCTCTTCCATAGTTATTATATACTCTACCTACGTTATTGTATAAATCCCAAGCACTTGCTGTCTCCGGTGAATAAAAACCATTTCTATCATTGTATGAAGCAAGTACTGGGTTAATACTTTCATCAGGAACATATTCTCCTTCTACTTCTGCATATCCTAAGTGTCCGAAAAAGAACCCTGGAAACAATTCAACATAGCTATTTCCTGCATAAGTAGCCGTATCAAGTATTTGACCATTATTAACTCTCCAGTCTAAAGCTGTATTTCCAAAATATCCATAATTAAAGAAATTGTCTTTGTGGATCGGATCTTCCGTTCTATTTTGTCTTCTTTCAAATGATCCCTGAAGGGTATAATACAAGTTTCTTATAGAAGAACTCCTTGCTGCTTTTTCTTCATCCGTGGCATCTGAATTTGACATACCCTGTCTTCCCAACTTGTGTCTGAATCTGAAGTTTCCTCTATATCCATTCGTGTAAGAATACGGGTTTCTTGTCCAGTTCAACATGGACCAAGCAGTACTCGGTGTAAATCGATTTGTTGCATTATCAAAAGTACCTGATAATGTAATATCAATATTATCTGAAATTCTCGCATCAATTTTACCTGTGATGTTTAAATCTTCATTGGTTTCGTTTGGTCTTGCTTTTAGTCTTTCCCCGACATCTGTAATGTCTTCGAAACTTGCAAATGGAGAGTCTCCAATTGTTAACGTTGGATTTGCTTCTAATTGATTGATTAATGATTCTGAAGCTCTATAAACTCCACCAGGAAATGGAGAATTGTCAGCAATGGTTCTATATTGAGTCGCAATTCTATATCCTAAGATGGACTCTCCTTTGCTGTTTTTTAATATTGGACCACTCAAACTTGCTGTAAGTAAGTTATATCCATATCCATCTAAATATTCTGAAGTTTCTACTTCTGCTTGTCCTGATAGTTTGGATGATGGACCTTTTGAAGTCAAGGATATCGCTCCTCCTACTAAATCTCCATATTTTGCTTCTACACCACCTGTTATTACCTGCATCTGATCAATCTCTGATTGTGGGATCAAACCAGAAACTCTTACACCATCTACATAGTATACTGTCGCATCTGTTCTAGATCCTCTAATAGAAATGGCTCCACCATCTGTCGAAGATATACCTGCCGTAGTTGCTGCAATGGCATTAATACTCTTTGTAGGAAGGGATCGAATCGCTTCAGCAGTCACAGTTGCACCACTGGTTGTATTGTCAATCTCAATCAATGGAACTTTATACTCTACAATCTCTACAGCATCCATAAGAACACCTTCAGAAAGATTAAAGTCCAATCTATTTGTTCTACCGGCTTTCACTACAACAGAAACTTGTCGTTGTGGAGTATATCCAATATAACTTGCTTCAATGTCATACGTTCCAGGATCGATGTCGGAGAAAAAATAATTTCCATCCAAATCTGTTTCTACACCTGTGATGAGAACATCATTTTTGTAGAGCGCTACAGTTCCAAAAAGGATTGATTCCCCTGTGGCTGCATCCGTTACTTTACCTTCTAGAGATGTTTGTGCGATAATACCCGTAATAGAAACACAGGACAGCACAAAGAATAGTAGAATTCTTTTCATATTATAAATAGTTTAATAAAGCATCAAAATAGGACAAATTTTTGACCTATACCTCTCTAATATTTAAGAGATTATTAACAAAGGCACAATGTTACGCAAATAAGATATAGTTACAAAATAAAATTTCACTCCAAAGTGTCTTCTTAAAAAACTATATGGCAAAATCAATTTTATTTAACGTCACTTGTGCAATTTTTTCCAATGATTCAAATGTCCATCCAGCAATATGCGGACTTAAAACGACATTTTCCATAGAATTTAGCCTTGTATAAGTATTGGTCTCACTATGAGAATAAGTGTGTGGTTTTTCATTTTCAAATACATCCAAACAAGCTCCTCCAACTCTCCCCTCTTCTAAAGCTTCCACTAAATCAAGAGTTTTTACAACTTTTCCCCTAGAAGTATTTAAGATTATCACCTTGTCTTTACATCGATTGATAAAATCCCAATCAACGAAGTTTCGCGTTTCCTCGGTCATTGGTAAGTGTAAAGAAATAACATCCGATTTATTTAAAATGTCTTCTAGAGCAACTTTGTCCACAAAATCCCATTCTGGACCATATTCGCTTCGATATTTATCATAAGAAAGAATGTTTAGTTCCCATGACGACAATTTTTTTGCAAACTGACTTCCCGTATGCCCAAATCCAATTATTCCTAACGTTTTCCCTTTGAGTTCCCACCCTCTATTCTTCTCCCTGTTCCATTGAAACTGTCTTACCTCTCTATCTGCCCTAATGAGATTATTCGCCAATGCCAACAACATCCCCATTGCATGTTCTGCAACTGCATTGTTATTTCCTGTAGGAGTATTGATAACCTGAATGTTTTTCTTAGCTGCATATTCTAAATCTATTATTTCAAGACCTGAGCCTAATCTGCAAATAAACTTCAGCATAGGTGCTAAATCGATAATGTCTTTGAACATCCTAATTTTGCTGTTGATTACAACAAGTGTATACCTGTGGATTACTTCTGGAAGCGTGTCCATGTTTACATTCGTATTGTAGTCTACCTCATATCCTCGTTCTTTCAAACCATCAATAAGAAGAGGATGAACGTAATCCGTTACCAAAGCTCTAACCATAGAAACAATATCGTTTTATCTGAAAATTATAAGAAAAAACCATTCTCGTAAATCAACGTGCCATCTGTATATATCTGGCCGCCATCCTTCATTTCGGCAATCATATCCCAATGAATTGGTGATTGGTTTGTTCCTCCAGTTTGTTTGTACGATTGACCAACAGCCATGTGAATGGTGCCTCCAATTTTTTCGTCAAACAGAATGTTTTTTGTTGGTTTTTGGATACTATAATTGGTACCAATGGCTACTTCTCCAAACCTTCTTGCTCCTTCCGTATCAAAGACCTGATTCAGAATTTCACCTCCCTTTTCTGCACTCCATTTGATCACATTTCCATCTTTAACCTCCAAGTGGATACCTTGAACTTCTGTACCCATATAGATCGATGGATACGCAAAATAGACATGACCATTGACAGAATCTTCAATAGGCCCAGTAAATACTTCCCCTGAAGGCATATTTGTACGTCCATCTGAATTCATCCAGGTCCGACCTTTCACAGAAAAAGAAATATCCGTACCTTTTCCTACGTACCTCACTTTATCCACGGTATTCAAATGGTCAACGATGGACTGTTGTTTTTCACGTACCTCTAGCCATGCTTTTTTAGGATCTGGTTTGTCCAAATTACATGCCTTAAAAACAAATTGCCTGTATTCTTCTAGACTCATTCCCGCCTCCTGAGCACTTGCCTGTGTAGGATATTGACAAAGTGTTCTTGCCAACTCTCCGTTCGCTGTTCTAGTAAAGTACGCTTGATTCAGCTCCTTTAATGCCAGTGATCTAGCCTTTCGTTTCGCGGGGTCAATATTTTGATCTTCTCGCAAATTAAATGGTGCCCTAATCACTAAATATGCATCGTAGTGATGCATTGCTTCATGAAAATTTGGAGAAACAAAATTTAACTGGTTTTCATTTGCATGATCCATAAAAATTTTATTCTGCCCACTGAACCCCATATCAATGACAATATTCGCGCCTCGCTGAGTACCTTGTCTGAATAATTCTCTAAGTAAAGGCTCTGCCAATGTTGTACTTTTGATATACAACCTGTCCTTTTCCTTTATTTCTAGACAATAGTCTAATAACAAGCTGGCGTAGTTATGATCTGTCATTGTATGTATACGTTGATCTTAGTTATAAAACGTGCAAAATACTATCCTGAGCGTCTTACTTTCCATGACAGTGTTTGTATTTTTTACCGCTTCCACATGGACAAGGCTCATTTCTACCGACCTTTTTTTCTGATCGTACAAATGTTTCTACCTTCTTTCTTTCTCTTCCTGCATTCTCTGCAGCTTTTCGCATTGCTTGTTCTGATCGACTGATACTCACCTTACTCATGTCCGTTTTTTGCTCTTTCGCTTCTTTAACATCTGCTGCTTGACCGGGCAAATAAAGTTTACTGTTCATTAAGTAAGAAACTACATCTTTATTGGTCTTGTAAATGAGTTGTTCAAACAATTTAAAGGCTTCCATTTTATAAATCACCAATGGATCTTTCTGTTCAAAAGAGGCGGATTGAACAGAGTCTTTCAGTTCATCCATAGACCTGAGGTGCTCTTTCCAATTATCGTCAATTAGCGCTAATGTTACTGCCTTTTCAATATCCGTCATGATTGTTTCGCCCTCTGATCCTACTGCATCTTTAAGGTTTGCAGATATCGGCAATTCTTTGGGTCTTCCATCATGGTAGGACAATGCAATACGCTTATATCGATGTCCTTCATTTTCTTCCACTTGTTTGATCAATGGAAGCAGAAGCTTCGAAATTTGTTCTCCTTTATACTTATATGCTTTATTCACCTCATCAATCAATCGATCTAATAACGTGTTTTCATTTTGACTTAGGTATTCATCCTCTGTAATAGAAGGGTCCAAGCTCATTAATGTCAAACAATCATTTCTGAATGATTCGTAATTACCCAATTGAAGGTTGTCTGCTAATGTTGCTTCTGCTAGACCTTCAAACATATTATTCAAATCCACGGACAATCGTTCACCATGTAGTGCATGGTTTCTCTTTTTGTAGATCGCTTCCCTTTGGATATTCATTACATCATCATAATCCAACAATCTTTTTCGAATACCAAAATTGTTTTCCTCTACTTTTTTCTGTGCTCTTTCAATTGATTTTGTGACCATGCCCGCTTGGATAACTTCACCTTCTTTATGCCCCATCTTATCCATCAACGCTGCAATTTTTTCGGATTGGAACAAACGCATAAGGTTGTCATCCAAAGAAACATAGAATTGTGAAGAACCAGGATCTCCTTGTCTACCCGCTCTACCTCTCAACTGTCTATCTACCCTTCGACTATCATGTCGTTCTGTAGCAACAATCGCCAATCCTCCCGCTGCTTTTACTTCATCGGTAAGTTTGATATCTGTACCCCTACCGGCCATATTTGTTGCGATGGTCACGTTGCCTGGTCGACCTGCTTCCGCTACAATATCCGCCTCTCTTTGGTGCTGCTTCGCATTCAAGACATTATGTTTGATGCCTTTCATATTAAGAATCCTACTTAATTTTTCAGAGATATCAACGGATGTTGTACCTACCAAGACCGGTCTACCTTGACTGGTAAGGTTGACAATATCTTCAATAACCGCATTGAATTTTTCACGTTCTGTTTTATAAATCAAGTCATCTCTATCATCTCTAACTATCGGTCTATTGGTTGGAATTACAACTACGTCCAATTTATATATTTCCCAAAGTTCTCCAGCTTCTGTCTCTGCTGTACCTGTCATTCCACACAACTTGTGGTACATTCGGAAATAGTTTTGAAGTGTTACCGTAGCGTAGGTCTGTGTAATATCACCCAATTCTACATCTTCTTTGGCTTCTAATGCTTGATGCAATCCATCAGAATATCTACGGCCTTCCATCATTCTACCTGTAGACTCATCTACAATTTTCACCTGACTATCAATAACAACGTACTCTTGATCTTTTTCAAAAAGAGTATATGCTTTGAGCAACTGAGAAACCGAGTGTAGCCTTCTACTCTTTATTGAATAATCATTTATCAATGTATTTCTTTCGTCTTTTAAACGGGTCCCTTCTTCTTTCTCCTGTGCATCCAACATCTGCATTTCTGAAGCAATATCTGGCATTACATAAAAGTTGGGATCGTTTTCTCCTTGAGATAAGAAGTCGATTCCTCTATCCGTCAATTCGACATTTCTATTTTTTTCGTCAATAGTAAACAGAAGTGGTTCATCTACTATATGCATATTTTTATTTTGCTCTTGCATATAGAAGTTTTCCGCTTTTTGCATCAAAACTTTTACTCCTTCCTCTCCTAAAAACTTAATCAATGGTCTACTTTTGGGAATAGCCTTATGAGCTCGATACAATGCTAATCCTCCTTCTCCTTCTTCTACACCCGTTTTTCCTTCTTTGATTAATCGTTTAGCATCCGCAAGATAGGCCGTAGCCATTTTCTTTTGTTCGTCTACCAACCTTTTGACCTTCGGGTTCAATTGATGGTATTCTTGTTCTTCAGAGCCTTCTGGTACAGGACCAGATATGATCAAAGGAGTCCTTGCATCATCGATCAATACAGAATCCACCTCATCGATCATTGCATAATGGTGTTTGCCTTGTACTTTTTCACTGGCCGAACGAATCATATTATCTCTCAGATAATCGAATCCAAATTCATTATTTGTACCATAGATGATATCCGCTTTATATGCTTTCACCCTACCCTCAGAGTGAGGTCTATATTTATCGATGCAGTCTATCGTAAGCATTAAAAATTCAAATATTGGTCCTACCCATTCGCTATCCCTTCTTGCTAAATAATCGTTCACTGTCACTACATGTACTCCCTGCCCAGTTAATCCATTCAGGTATGCGGGTAAGGTTGCCACCAAGGTTTTACCCTCTCCCGTTTGCATTTCTGCCACTTTACCATCGTGCAATACCATTCCACCAATCAACTGCACATCATAGTGCACCATATTCCACGTAATGTCTCCACCTGCAGCCGTCCAAGAATTGGCATAGGTAGCGGTGTCCCCATCGATTGTGATATAGTTTTTTGTGGCGGCAAGATCTCTATCGTGTTGCGTTGCCGTAACTGTTATTTGTTCATTTGTTGAAAACCTTCTCGCCGTCTCTTTTACCACAGCAAATGCTTCAGGAAGAATATTTTTTAAAACTTCTTCCAAATGTTTGTCTCTGTCTTTTTTTAATTCATCAATCTGATTGAACAATACTTCTTTCTGATTGAGGTCTGACTCATTGGCAGCATCTTGTTCTACGGTTTCAATGTCTTGATCCACTCCTGCTAAATGTTCAGCAATTCTTTTTTTGAAGTCTAAACTCTTATTTCTAAGTTCATCATCCGAAAGATTACTATAAGATTCGAAATGTCGATTGATCTCTTCAACTATTGGTGAGTAAAGCTTTACGTCACGATCATACTTCGTACCAAAGAGATTTTTGAAAATTTTAAACATGTGCTTTATTTTTGAACCAGAACGCCTGGTATTTCTTCAAAATGGATAATTGGACTGCAAAGATAATAAGTCCAGTCCATTAATGTACATAATTTATACCAAGACCATTGAGGTGACAATTTGGCGGTGTATAAATTCAAAAAAGTGGTGTTCTCAAAAGCAAGTAACGGCTAAAGGATACTGAATGAGCCATTCCGTTTACGAACGAAATAATTTTAATAATAAGGTGATGGATGTATTTAGATTAAATGATTGTGGCAATCTAAAAAAACTACCATTACCAGTACCTACTTGATAATCGTTCTCAATCTTAGACTAAAGTAAAGAGAGAAAATATACGTTTACAAAGCATTATTCTTTTCTAAAAATATATCTCTGAATAGATAATGCAAGGGTGTCGCCTACACCAAACATTTTCTGGTCGAATAATGACTTACATGCTTCGACAGCATTCTCTGCAGAACAAAAATCTGCATTAAATTCTACGATATAAGGAATTGTCTGGGCGTTTATGCTTAAACATGCTTGTCCATAAACTTTCTCATCTTCCATTTTGATTCCAAACTCCGGTATTAAGTTTTCCTGATTCAGGGAATAAGAATATTCCGTAGGTTCAATTGGCACTAAATTTTGATCAAATTCAACTCTAAGTGTTGTTTCAGTCAAAAGTGTAATTTTTCTGATTGGAAAAGGCGGAGTTGCTTGCGCAAAGAGTTCTTCCTGGGATACATTGATATCCGTCAATGGTAATATTTGATCCGGAAACACATCATTTCCTGATTCATCTATAGTATAAATAGTAGATTCTGTGATTTCTGATTTGTCGTAATTAAATACGATAGGATATGCTTCATCTGAACCACAGCTGGCTAAAATAGTTATAGCTGAAATAAAAAACACTAACTTTCTCATTTGGTTATAATTAATTTTTCTGAATAAATATTGTCTCTTATTTTTATCGAAACTACGTAAAGTCCATTTGCAATTTTAGATAAATCAATTTCATTGAAGACTCCTTTCTGTGTGTGTACTAACTTTCCTGTAACATCAAATATTTTTATTTCCTTTTCAAAACTCTTATCAATTCCTTTCGCAATTATTTGTACAGATTTAGATGCCGGATTTGGGACGAGTTCAATATCTGTTCTCACATCTAAACTAGCTGATTTTCTACCATTTGAAATATTAGTGAAAGAAGAAAGGTTTAAATATGATACTAGACCATGACTTAATTGGTTATCAAAAATTCGTCAATAATAAAGGTTGCCTCATGAATAACAAATTCCCCATAGGCGCCTGTAGTTTCATTATAATACTCTGCGTTGCAAGGCAATGGGTACTCATCCAGGTCATGCAATAAATCTATAGTAAGAATTCCTGTAAATTGATCTACACAAGCTTCCGTATAAGTCCAGTCAGGAGCATCTTGTGCTACAAAAGTGGTACTATGAATTAATCCTATTATACATATGTATAAATATTTCATTGAATCGGTTTTTTAAATTTTTGGAATGCTATATGTGACGATACTAGCTATACATAATCTTAACTTTATTCTATCCCGTAATCTTTTAAAATGATTTTGCCCTCTTTCCATGCTTTTAAGATAGTATTATATGTCTTGGTGCCCACTTCTACGCCATAGTCAGGATTAAATAAACCATTCTCTTTGTATTCAAAATTGTCTGTTTGTTGAAAATTAACCATTTTTCCTATGTAATCATATGGAGCCAACCCGTCTATGGATTCTATCATTTTGCAATAATATCCTATATATACATCCGCAACTGTACCCTCATAATATTTACTATCCTCACCATCATCAAATGTATTCAGCGGTGTATAGTCTTGTGATTTATTTAAAAATGTTTTAAAAATTTCTGACCCTCTATATACTGCATCGCTTCCCCCAAAAATTAATAAGTCATTAAACCTTATATTTTTGATGATTTTTGCAAGCTGCTTATTTGCTTCTATATCTCCTTTAAAACCTAGATCCAAAAGGCAATCTCGAAGCTCATATGGAAAATATGGTCTTGATATTTTCTTTGCTCTTAATGCATACTTTTTTCCATTACATTCAAAAACATGAATAGAATCAGGATTACTTCTAAAACTCGAATAAAATTCATTAGTTATCTTTAGTGAGTTATTTGTTTCTTCTTGCTTTGTATTTGTTTTTAAAGAAGAACAATTAATAAAGCAAATAGTAAAAAGCATAATTATAATAGTGTATTTATTTCCCATCTCGTATGTATTTCCACTGATACTTTCTCAATCTGTATTCTTTGATTTTTTTAACCGTTTTTTTGTTGTAGATATTACCACTATTCATAATGTTATATTTATCAGAATCGACTTCTGCTTCTAATGCATCATTTTTAACACCACCATTGTCATCTGGATGAAATAAACTAAATACTCCATGTCCTAGTTCATGTGAAATTGTCCGTTCTTTAAATTTAGTTGGGTGTAAGTGAATATTTGTACTTATAATGCAAGAATTACGACCAGTTTTCGAATTGTCTACTGTGCCTTTACCTGCTGATTCTCCATCTTCTGTTAATAATGTTCCTGTTTTTAATTCGTCTATAAACCAAAGTGTAATTGTATCCGCTTTAGGCATCATTGATTCAGTACCACCATACTTAAGTATATGTATATACCGGGTTTCATTGAATGTGTTGGAGACAAAAGAAGAAGAATTATAATTCAACGTATCGTATCCTCTATCATTAACTGTAAACTTTATACCGGCCTTATTATAAATCGTATTTAAGTTATTTTGAATATCCTCAATATTCAAAATACACCAACTATCTAAAAAAGATTGTTTGACTTATTCGATCTTTTACTTTAAAAGTAATTTCTTTTAATATTTATTTCAAGCAATATATTCAACCTGCTTTGATCTCAAATCACATGTGACCTAAATAGCAATACAATTCCAAAAATAATCAGTCCTGTCCCAGCAATTCTAGACATAAAGGTGAAATGTTTCTGCTTCAACTTCTTTCGGATTGTTTTTGCCAGATACATTTTAATAATATCTGCAACAATAATAACAATCATAATGGAACTAAAAAACACAAAGGCCTTGAGTCCAGAAATTTTTGTTTTGATCACATATGTGGAAATAACCCCCAACCAAAATATAAAGGTAAATGGGTTTACGGTATTGACTAAAAACCCTTTTGTCCAGAAACTGAAGTAATCATTAGCTGTGTGCGATGAGGAGTTGAATGAAATATTGACTTTTTTGAGCAATGCCCCCACTCCAAACAAAATTAAAATGATTCCTCCCAATAATCCCATCCAATAGGTAAATGCGGAATCCTCGACAATGGTATTGATGCGTTGAATAAAAAAGTAACCCAATCCTATGATGATAAAGTCACTGATCCACTCGCCTGTGCAAGCGACAATACCCGCGCGAAAACCTTTTTCTAATGCAATTTGTATCAATGTAACAAAGATGGGCCCTGTCATAACAGCTAAGGCAAGCCCCAAAAATAAACCCTGAGAGATAAGACTTAAATATTCCAAATTGCTCTTTATTCAAAAAAAATACAGATCAAATCTAACTAAAAACTTTGCTGAGTCGAGAATTAAGCAATATCATTTATAGTTTTTCGACAGACAGAACTATTTATCTACGAAATGATTCCCAACACTCACCGATCCTTCGGCTCAACAAGTGTTGGGAATCATTTTGAAAATTCTTATTTTATATATTCGATCTCAATCATTTCGCTGACATTCAAATCCGACTTCAAGATGATTTGCTTTTTACGCCCTCTATAATAATAGTCCACTGCCATAGTATTTGGAGGTCTTCTTCCAACATTTTCTGCATGAAGAATAAAATAGTTTTTACCTTCCGTATTCAGCATCAATTTGAGCTTTTTTGGCTTTGCCAATAACGGCATTTGCTCTACAATCCAGTCACCGTTGAAGTTTAAAGAAATCACATCTCCGTCCTCAATCATATGATCGTATAAGGAAACTTCAAATTTTACACTGTCTACTTTGATTGTCCGTGTGCTCATTTGAATTTCTCTATCTTTTAACATGGAGGGTAAGGTGAGAATCTTATTATCTGTTGCTGCAATATGATCAACGGTTATCAACTTCTTAGGTAATATAAACTTATAATAATGTGGCAACTCTGTAAAGATCAGTGAAGGTATATCCAGGTATTCGATCAAATTGTTTAACTCAAATACAATTCCATTTCCATATCGATTAAATTTATTAATAATCTCAGAGTTGTAATAGTAATAAAACTTACCATACTGCTTATATTCTTTTGGAACATGGGCCGTTCCAAAAAATTTCTTAGCGGAAGCCAGAGATAATCCCCCTTGGTCTTCAATATTATTTTTGATCCTTTGCACTTTTCTACTGGTCAATAATGTAGATCCAAATGAATTCAGCTCAATACTATTAAATGCATTTATTGCAATCTCTTGCCTTGAAATGAGCTTGGAAATATTTTCATCGTCTTTTTTCCTAATCGCAAGCAGTACATCCCTCGTTGTCAAGTATACATCGGCCATCGCTTTGTATAGTTTTGGAAAACGAACCTCCGCCGCATTCGGGGACAAAGGTTTATATGTTTCTGATACTTGTTTTAGTAGATTGGTTTGAATTTTGAAAAAATCCTCATATAGATCTACTCCTTTCTGTAATTCATCGTACACCCGATATAATGCCGCCGTATCCGTAAGGTCCTTGTCAATAATTTTTGCATCCAGGTCAAATCGTATCTGATTTATCTGAGTCAAAATCGACTTCATTTTTGACATTTTAGCAAGTATTTGCTTGCTGTTGGCATAAGGCTGATTTTGTGCTTTTCGAACAGCAATTTCATACCATTCATAGGGAGAGGAATCATAAAACCAGTTTTCAGGATCTTCAAATATATCTTTAGGAAGGTCTTTGTTGGTGTAATAATTGATTTTAAAACTTTCCAAGTCTGCATACTTGTTGATATCTTGGTTGTAGTTCTCCAACATTCTGTGAACAATCAGCATTCCGTGCGTACTTTCATTTACAAAATGCAGTACACTATTTAGCGCATCTATCTTAGCCTTCTTACTCAAAGCGTTTTGCCCGTTCATCGATCCGAACGATAAAACAAATACAGAAAAAAACAGTAATACTTTGTTCATATCATTAATATTTGTGATTCCTATCCATTTGGTTTTGTAGCCTCACATAGGAAAATACACGTTTCTGACGATTCTTAAAGAAGTATTATTCTTAATAAAACGCTAAAGTACACAATGCCCTATATAACTCATTTATATTTGTAATAATTTGAACCGAATGTCTAAAAATTAAAGCTGTGACCAAAAAAGGTACTTTGTATATGTTGCCCTGTCCTATTGCTGAAGATAATTTGTCTTCTCTTTCCAAAAATGCTATTGATGTATTGCATCAATTGTCCTATTTTGTAGTAGAAAGAGCAAGAACAGCACGTAGGTTCATAAAATCTACTGGTCACCCTTCGCCCATCTCCGAATTACAACTTTTTGAGTTGAATAAAAATAATCCCATAGAAGGGCTGCATGCTTTTTTAAAAACATTGCAAAGCGGAAATGATGTTGGTGTATTATCAGAAGCGGGTTGTCCTGGAATTGCGGATCCAGGGAATTTAGCCGTTCAATATGCGCATTCTCATTCCATTAAAGTAACACCTGTTGTTGGCCCTTCTTCCATTTTATTGGCTTTAATCGCCTCTGGTTTTAACGGTCAAAACTTTGCTTTTAATGGATACTTGCCCAATAAAGCTCCTGAATTGTCCAAAAAGTTGAAATCATTAGAGCATAAAGTGATTTCTAGCAACCAGACACAACTATTTATGGAAGCTCCATATCGAAATGCATTTATTCTTACGCATTGTCTGAACGTGTTTTCACCTCATTTGAAACTTTGTATCGCCTGTGATATCAATGGAACAACAGAGTACATAAAAACTCAAACGATCAAGGAGTGGAAGGGTACGGATTGGCAACAGTTCCATAAACGACCAGCCGTATTTTTAATAGGAAAATAATAGTATGTAGATCAAGAAAAATGCATTAAATGAAAATCTGGAAAAACATAGTTTCGAAGTTTCGACATCAAAATCACAATAATGAACCTTCAAATATAAATTTATATTTTTCGAATTATCTTTGAAAGATATTCAGTTATAACCAATTGACGAATACATCCTGAATGGATAAACCAAACTGAATTACAAAAAACAGAAAATGCAAGGAACAATAAATTATGGAATTGATTTAGGTACAACGAATTCTGCAATTGCCATTTATCAAAATGGAGAGGTGGAAGTTTTCAAAAACCCATCCAACCTCAAGCAAACATTGCCGTCTGTTGTCGCCTTTAAAAGAGAACGAATAATTGTAGGGGATAAAGCAAAAGAAATCCTTTCAAAATCACCTCAAAATGTATTTGGTGGTTTTAAACGAAAGATGGGAACATCGGATAAATATTTTGTTGAAGCAACGGGAGACTTTATGGCTCCAAAAGATTTATCTGCACTTGTACTCAAAGAACTCAAAAACTTTATCCATACGGGAGATAATCCTGCTTCAATTGTCATTACTATTCCTGCTGCCTTTGATACGATGCAAAGTAATGCCACTAAAAAGGCGGGATATGATGCTGGATTTAAAGAAGTCGTCCTTCTGCAAGAGCCCATTGCTGCCTCGTTGGCCTTTGCAAATAAATCGGGGGTAGATTTTGAAGATAGTAAGTGGTTAGTGTATGACTTTGGTGGTGGCACATTTGACGTAGCCTTAACCGCGATAAAGGACGAGGAGATGAAGATTTTGGATCATGAAGGAGACAATTATCTCGGTGGCTCAGATTTTGATCGTGCAGTAATCGACCAATTTGTCATTCCAAAAATGGAGAATCAAGGTCAGTTCTCAGACCTGGAATCAGAAATGAAGAAATCCTCAGGCAAGTACAATCGTCTCTACAACAAACTATTATACATCGTCGAAGAAGCAAAAATTGAACTCACACACAACGAGACTGCAGAAATTGAGTTTGATTTCGAAGATGATAATGGGAATGACTATGAATTTTATCAGGAGTTGGACAAGTCTACTTTCGAATCTATTATTCGGCCAATGGTACAGAGTACTGTAGATATGATAAAGGATATCATTTTCCGAAATCTGCTTTCTCAGGAAGAACTAAAATGTATTCTTTTGATTGGAGGTACAACTTATATTCCTCTAGTAAAAAACATGCTCACTGATGAATTTGGTGTTGAGGTAAATACGACCATGGACCCGACAACAGCCGTTGTTGTTGGTGCCGCTTATTACGCAGGTATTAAACCCGTCTCCCAAAGTAATAGCATTGTATCCACTACTGAGAATACCCTGAAGGTCAAACTTGCCTATGAGCGTGTCGTACAATCGGAATCTACGTTGATCATCAGTAAAGCCGAAGTTCCTTCTTCAGGTTTTCAATATAGAATTATTCGTAAAGATGGAGGGTTCGATACTGGATTGCTTCCTTTGCAAGAGACTAATAAATGTTACATTTCGGTCGCTTCTAATGTGTACAATGTCTATGATTATACTGTGTTTGATGAACATGGAGACAAGAAGTTTAGCGATGTCATAGGAATCACTCATGGAAAATTTGGTATAGACGGCCAGCCCTTACCTGATAATATATGCCTAGAAGTAGATGATACTGAACAGAACACGACCTTCTTGGAACCTATTTTTAAGAAAAATGCGATTTTGCCATTGCGAAAAACCATTACCAAGCAAGTATCAAAGACCATTCGTAAAGCCGGGGATGAAAAGCTAGTTATCAAGGTAGTCGAAGGAGCCATAGACACCATTCCGTCTTCGAACAAATTAATTGGAATAATAGAAATATCCAGCAATATGCTCGAAAGAGATCTTGTAAGAGGTTCCGATATTGAACTTACTTTTGAAATAACCGAGTCTAGAGACATAAAAGTATCCGCATATCTCTCTTTGACCGATCAGGACTTCGAAGATACGTTTAGTCCGTCTGAACTCAATGTTTCTGAATCAGAGTTGTTGAGGGAGACCAAGTTTTTCAAAACAAATCTACTTGAAAAACAAAAAGACTACGAACGAGAAGCGGAGTATGAAAAGGCTGGAGCTATAAACCATTTAATTGAAGAAATTATTGAGTTAGAAGAGGATATTCGAGCACTTGATCATGATGATGTTTCAGACACCAAGTATAAAATAGAGATGCGAAAAAGGACATTGGGTAAAAAGATCCATAAGTTCTATAATTCCTCCTACCTTACAAAAATAATTGAGCGATATTATGACCGAAAGAAACATGCCAGCAATATGCTTTTGGATCCAAATGCAAATGAATCTGATCACGCAGAATATCACAAACTGATTGCCGATGAAAATACCTTTCTAAATGAAGGGAATATATCAACTATCAAAATGAAAATTGAGCACCTCGATTCCATAGTCAAAAAAATATATAATAGAGACAATCGACAATTGACAATGGAAGAGCTAACTTTCTCCTACAGAATGTATAAATATCACCAATACAAAGACCAAGTAAGTGCAAATAAATTGGTCCAAGAAGGAGATACAGAGTTGGAACGAAACAATTTTGCAGGGTTGTATAATGTTACAATTCAACTACACAACTTAAAAGAAAAAGAGAAAAACTCAAGCACTGATGTGTTTCGAAATGACGGTACTGGTTTAAAATAATTATTACGTCAAAATGACTACTCAAGAAGCACTAAAAATATTTACACCTGAACAAATTGAGGCCCTCAGTCAGGATACCCTAAAAGTGCTTAAAAAAGAGTTTTTGTTGGAATATCAGCTTACCGATGAAGCTGTGGTTACTTTTAATGGTCATGCACTGGATAAAAATTCGATTCTTGAAATATTTGATCAACTCAACGGCTCACTGAATGCGCATTTGGAAAAACACAGAATCTCTATAATTGACAACTTTTTGCGCATTGGAGATTTAAAGTATTTGCTAAACCCAACCCACAGTAAAAGGATTATATCTGGAATCGTCTCTCTACCGAAAAAAAGAGAAAAACTGCTTTTCAAATTATCCGAAATCATTGGAGAAACCCTGATTACACCAAGCGATAACAGAGAACATTTATTAAAACAAATCTTACAATTTACTGATCAACTCCCTTTCGATTACGAAGAAAAAGCCTATGCTGCTTCATTTAGGTTTTTGCGAAATGAAATAGAGTCCATTAAAACACGATATGACAATCCTTTTTATGATAATTTCTCACTGAAATTAGAACCTGAATTGCAAACGATGGTGGATCATCGCTTTCTGAAGTTATTTCAGTTGCTCCCCGAAAAATTTCACTTTTTAGCATATGAATATAGCCTATGGTGCCATGAATTCATTATTAAGCTTACTCGATATAGAGAAAAGAATTATCATAAATATCCTATAGACTCACTATTAGTTATTCAAAATGCTGCATTGATCGCTGCTGAATATTATGAGAAAGAAGATAACTTGAGCTTAGCAAGGAGGATAAAGACGATGCTTGATAACCCCGCAAAATTAGCTAAAAATAATACGTCCTCCTTTAATGTAAAGAATAAAAAGAGACCAATGCGTGAAGGCATTTCACCACAAGTTTGGTTTTTCATTATTCTGACGATAGGTTTAGCATTAATAAAAATTCTAATCGTTAATAGTGGCACATCCAGCAAACCTCATCGGCTCAATTATCAAAGGCCGATTGAAACTACTCAACAACCTGCTTTTATGTCACCCCAATACTTGTCACAAGCACACTTTGATAGCAGTTTTAAATATACAGGGTTTGATGGCAGAATGATGACTCTTGTTTCTAATAAGGACAGAATGCAACCCAAAAAACAAGCAATCCCTGATGTTGTTGTGGCCAAAGCAAGTCCCAATCCATGTACAGACAATTTTCTGATTACTGGAAAATTTGAGATAATAAATGACCTCAAATTAATTGATTTGCAGGGTAGAGAAGTGTATCACTGGAAAGAACCCTATATAAAAGAAACCTTAGTGAATTTGCCTCCATTAAAGGACAGAACCTATTTCATTCGTGGAAACACAGACTCAGGACCTGTATTGATTGAATTGATACGAGAACTGCGGAAATAAGATAGATAACTACCGATAAAAAAATCAATAATATCTGGTTTAGAAAACTCCCTGCTCTAAATTCACTCTTCTTCCTCTTTCCTAGAAAATAGTATTGCTAAAAAATGCAGACTTGTTTTTTGATGACAAACTTGAAATCGGTATTTTCCATCCAATCGTTTGGCCAAATATTCTTGTTCGTACTGTCCTGGTGTAGGGATGAGTGTGGCTTCTTTATTCAACAAAACTAAATCCATAATACTCGTATATCCAGATCGGCAAATGATATGCGTAGTAGAATTGATCACTTTATTTAAATCTGCTGATGCGAGTAAATTATACACTCGTACATTGGAAGGGATGCTTTCGGAATTCCTTTTACTATTTGTGCCTCGAACCAAGCAAAACCTATGCGCTTCGAATTGTGAAAAAGCCTTCAAAATGATTTCTTCCAGTTTGGTTCGTTGAGGTTCAGGGCCAGATAAAACAGCTGTAAAGTCAAATTCAATTGGAATAGTTGCTTTTTGCATTCTTGATAACGCTCCCAAATATTTTGTTGGTGTTTGGATATTAACTTGGGATAGTTTTCCAGCAAGGTTTTTACTTCCTTTAAAGTCCGGCACCCAACATTGATCAAACTTGGCAATTATTCGTTGATGTACTCTACTGGCCAAGTTTGAAATCACTCGATTATTGGCTGGAATATTGAGCTGGTGGGTAATGTATATATTTTCGGTAAAACCTGATCGAAAGCCAAAGCGATTGTCGCTAATAAGAATGTCGGCTTTCCAATTCTGTACAATTTCCTCTGCCCTGTTTTTTTCTTTCCGAATCGTACGAAGACTTCCTGGTCCCAAAACGATCATATTGGCCAACATCGAATCAAATGTATACCGTATAGAATAAGCAGGCAATTCAAAACTCTCCAATTCAGGAAATTCGGCCTGTAATAGTGTAAGCGCTTCACCATCTGAGGCAATGGCAACAGTATTGTTTTTCTGTAAAGACTTAATGATAGGAATACAACGGGTAGCGTGTCCAAGTCCCCAAAAAAGAGGAGCTACAACGATGCGTTTATTGAAGTACATTGAGTCAAAGAAGCATTATGCTCCTTCTTTGATTTTCAATGTTTCTTTCTTTCCAAAAGCTTTTATGGTCTGACCTCCCATGCTACAAGAGACATTATAAATAGCACCTGGTTGAACCAATAGTTTATCTGTGGTGACTTCGCCTTGGATATTGGCATTTTCCCGTACGTTTAATAGTTCTTTTACGTTTATTTTGCCTTGAAAGCTTCCTTCAACTACAGCATTTTGGCAATTTATTTCTCCTTCTACTTTCCCTTCAGGCCCGATGATAACTCTGCCCTTACAGTCCAGTGTACCTTTGAGACTTCCATCAATCCTTATATCACTATTTGCGTTTATGGTACCTTCAATTCTAGTCCCCGATACAATACTATTGGTAGAACCAGAGGTAGAAGAAGAGGATGATGAACTTGAAGAACTGGATCCGTTTTCTTTACTTTTATTTTTAAACATTGGAAATATACTTTTCAGTGGTGTGTAAAACTAGATTAAAAATACTCGAAGTGGGGACAATTATATTCAAGGGAAGTGCAAGATATAAATTTGATTATAATCACAAAAATATATTTGAACTCTACTGCTTTATTTTCTTGAGTTGGGTGTAAATATGGTCTGCTGTTTTTTTCCAACTAAACTCTTTTGCCCTTTCCATGCCTTTCTCAATCAATTTTTCCCGTAGGTCTGGATTCGAAGTAATCTCAAACATACCCTCCGCTATAGATATCGGATTGTGTGGGTCAATAAGAAGAGCCGCATCTCCAGCCACTTCTGGCATCGAACTTACATTTGAGGTGATAACTGGAGTGCCGCTAGACATTCCTTCCAAAATTGGAATACCAAACCCTTCAAATACCGATACATAGGTAAGCGCATCTGCCGCTGCCAAATACTGGGGCAATTGGGCGTTGCTGATATGACCTGTAAATAGTATTGCATCTCGATGTGCAGTGGTTTCATATGTTTTTTTCAATTCTTCATTTTTCCAAGCCATTCTACCTACTAAAACCAATTTATGGTCCGTTTTATATTTTTTTTTGAAGTGGTCAAATGCTTTTATTAAGTTGACTACATTTTTACGTGGGTGCAGTGATCCTACATAAATGAAATAAGGTTTCCCTTCTGTCAAGTCTTCTCTTATTTTTTCTTTTGTAGAAGAATCTAATGGAGTAAACCCTTGCGGTGTTGCATTATACCCAATGGAAACTTTTTCAGGAGAAATAGCATAGGTATCTATTATATCATTTTTGGTGAAGCTGGATACCGCAACAATATGCTCCGCTTTTTTATGAAATTTTGGAAAGTTGTTTTGATAATACTTTTTGTGAGATTGCCGCAAGTGATTAGGATAATGTTTATAAGCAATGTCATGGCATACTATCAAGGTTGGAACCAATGTCTTCATACTCGCATAAGTATCTCCTGAATAAAATACATCAATGTTATACTTTTTCAAATAATACGGTACGACCCATTCAAACCATAAATACCACAAAATGGGATGTCTCGCTTGTGGATGTACGACTACAGGGAAAACATTATCTGCAAAAATGAAAGAAGAGTCATAGGCCCGATCAAAAAAGAAGTAAAATTCATCCTCTGGGTGATCAAGGACCATTCTACGTGTCGTTTCAAAAATATACCGACCGATGCCTTCCATTCTACCCTTAAGAAGTTCTCTCGCATTGACGGCTATCTTCATTTATTTCGACTTTGATGAAAAAAATGCAAATTTAGGATTTATTTTTAGGGATAAGCTCTAAAATCAATTCAGCTTTTAAATCTAATTCCTCATCCAAATACGTTTTCACTTTTGATTTATGATAGTCCAGTGAGCTATTCAGTTTTGTAATATTATCCGACATACTATTCACCAAATGAATAGAATTGTTTATTTTATTATTAACAATCCAATCCGTAATAAGACTATCTACAAACCGATCTAAAAATGCCTCTAAGTCCTGCATTTCTTTGTCAAGGTTTACACTGCAGTTTTCTGCTAAATCTTGCAGTTGGTCTTCATAGTTTAAAAGAAAATTATTCGCTGTATAAATATCTTTTTGTGTCGCTTTAGTCTTGCGTTGCATACTCCTAGTTGTGAAATTTTTACCAGCAAAACCCCATTCCTCCATCGTTTTTAAATTTAGAATAATCTTATGCAGGTATTTCTTCGCTTGGTTTCCTTTACGTATCGCAGCATCCAATTCAGTAATTTGAGAATTAAAATTGGCAATTCTGTTATTTGCTGTTAGCAAGGTTTGAGGATATTCTCCAAACTTTTTTAGCAGCTTATCTTTTTCTTCCACGGCTTTATCAAACATCTTTTCAACGTTGATGAGTCCATTGAGAGACCTAGATAATATGCTCTTTTCTTCATTAAGAGATTTGAGTGCTTCCTCTGCTCCTTCATACATCATAAGTGCATGAAGATACTCTTGCTTTTCTTTCTCAAGTTGATACTCTATGGTACCCAAAATTATTGCAAAAAATGAATAAATGTTATGTTTTTCAATCCGCAATACATCTCTATGTTCTTTGTCTAGTTTTTTCTTCAAAGAACCTATTTCATTCTTTTTTTTAACAATCCGATCATTCAAATGCTTCAGATGATTTCTGAGCTTTTGCTTGCGAAGAATTTCTTCGTTCAACTCAAGTAACTTTTGGTCAATGTGATTCATAGAATATGTATACTAATTTATGTTGAACTGAGGTCTAATCAAGGGTTATTATTAAAGTCCTATACCCATCGTATATTTCAATTATACTATCAATTTTTCACCCACTTTCTTGTTTCTTGATACTGTTCCATTTCAAATTTAATGAAATAAACCCCTTTTTCTAATTCTTTAAAATCGTTATTCAATGTGTGTATTCCTTCTATGAGTCGCTCATTCTTTAATGTTTTCAATAGCTTACCATCTGCAGAATGCATAGTGATTTTTACCCTTGCTGGATTCAATAATTCAAACTCTATTGTACCGTTCTGATCAAAAGGATTAGGAAATAGGTTGAGTTGCTGATGATCTTTTTCATTGATGGAGTTGATCAATTTATTTGCTGCTCCTGGGCTGCCTCCTTCGTTAATGGATTCCCAGTTTTCAGAAAGACTATTGTCCAGTTCTGGAGCGATTAATTCCAGTGTATATCCTTGTCCGTTAGCCATCTCAGACCACGGAGTTTCAACACCGTATTGAACAGAATCTATCAATTCATTCGAGTCGTTGTACAGCAAAAGTGTTTCACCTTCACTAGATAGTCCAAAACTTAGATTGTCTATCCAATTATTAATTTCTGGATGTTGGTTCTCAAACTTTTCTTGATCTTTGACAATGACCAAGAAGTTATTTCCAGACACCAATGTACCTTCTGGTAAAGTAAATCCTCCAATTATATCATTGTCAGTTATAGTCCATCCAGAAACATCCAAAATCTCTTCACTCAGATTATACAATTCTATCCAATCCCCCGCATCTTTTGTATCCAAAGATTTATAGTTGATCTCGTTAATAATTGCAATCTGTTCTTCTGTAGAAACCTCAAAAACAGCTGTAAGACTCATCGCAGATTGCATATCTATAGTTAATTCCTGTTCGATAGACATCTGGTCTCCTTCCCAATGCGAAAATCTGTATCCCGGTCGTGCTAGAGCTGTGACTTTAATTGGTACACTGTTAAAGTAGTCGCCTATCCAAGGCGATTGATCCAACGATAAGCTGTTGACTTTTATATACCCTTTATTGAGGTCGTTGGTCTGTAATGTCAATTTGAAGTAGGCGGGCAAATTGAATACCTCTCGAAGGTGACTCTTCATGATAGAGGGCCTAAAATTGGCAAAATTTATCATTACTTCGATTTGATCATTATAAAAGTCAATGGATCCGTTCCATCTATCATAATGACTTTCTACTTCAGTATTGATTACCTCAGCTGTGCTTTCAATGTGTTCTTCTACTCGTTCTGATAAAAATCTAGAATTCAACTCGTCAGCAAACAGGTTGATGAATTGATGTCGGAAATCTATGTTTTCTACCAACCGCCTAAGTAAAAGCGTAGATGCTGGTGGATTGGGCCAATTGGGTCCATTTGGTTCCAAAGCAAAACTCAATGTGTTATTAAAATAACTGTTCGGGTTCCATGGAGCAAAACCAAAATCGGTGTCGTATAGAATCCATCTCCATTTTCCTCCTTTTGGTTTCCAATGTTTTATATTATTTCCAGGCCAATCAGTATTGTTAAAAAATATTTGAGCCACATTGTAGATAATAAAATTATCAATATCAATGCGATCCGCCACATACTGATAGTTGATATCTGAACTTAAAGAATTATTTTCCAAGTATTGATGAAGCGCAATATAATCCGCATTATCCCCATGAATTAACTCTCCAAAGGGACCCATCAAATCAATTTCATTTGGATCCACATCAAATTTGGAAGCTAAAAAATGTTCATTCACTTTCTCCCTCATATTGTAAAAGCCCCAATATTCGCCGTTGATATAGGTAGCAACAGGTCGATATGCTTGTCGTTCCAGTCCAGACCCTGCCATTAAGGTGGTCATCATTCCATCTCTTAAGTTACTCCTCAGAAAATCATTCCCTGCGTTTCTGAGCACAAGAGCTTGATATGTTTCATAAGCGTTATTTGGAAAAAGAGGATAGTCTATTTCACTTGTTCCATATTTCCCTCTAGCAAAAATTGAAAAGGACCGTTGATCTTGAGCTCTACTCCATCCTCCAAAAATTTTCACCCCTGCATTTAGTTCTATTCCAAGTGAATTATCATTCTCATAGAGTGAAAAATGAATGTCTCTTTCCCAGTCTTCCCAGAAATTGGCTCCAAAAAAAGGAAGTTGATCTTGATACGAATCTCCTAATTCATAAATACCATATTCGTTGTCAAACAGGTTGTCTGGTTCAGTAACCAGCGTTACAATAGGCAATTCATGATTTACCCCCTGTAAATAAGTCTTAGAAAACGTCGCGGAGGGAATAAATCCAAACCTAAAGATTTTAGCACGCACTACACTGGTTTCATCAATCATTATTGGGCCGTTGTAGGCAGGTGAACTCTGATTTGGGATGGATGCATCTAAGGTATACCTTATTTTGTCGTTCGGTAAGCCCCCAGATAAGGTTAATTCAATAGGCCCTGTGATTCCTCCAGGGTGAGAAAATAAAATTTTATCGCTCACATAACCTTCAAAACCGCTTCCTGTATTAGGCATCCCTGGTGTTGGTGTTTCAAAGAATATCCAAACATTGTCGAGTGTTCTTCTACCTAGAGAAACATCTGGTGGTAGCGCTTGGATTAATATTTGATCCACCTCATTTCCAGCGTTGTCGTATAGGGATAATGTTTCTTCTGATAATAGTTTGAAATTGGTATGCAGTCGTTTGGAATTTAAATTCAATATTTCTGGGGGAGCAATTCCTTCAGTAGTTGGCGTCGAAAAAAATGCAGACAAAAATGGTATCAAAGAAAAGTCAGATGAAAAAGAAGAAACATTATGCGCCTGAATACTCAAAACATTTTCTCCATTCTGTAAAACGTCTGGTGAAATAACAAATCGGTCCGGATTTCCTCCTGAATACATCTGAGCTTCATGATCCGTAATAGAAGTAGCATTGTATGCAGGTCTATTCCCTTCAATATTTTCTCTTGCTACTTCTACTCCATTTATATAGGCAACAAAAGAATCATCGTAATCAATATCTAGTATTAACTCTTCAATATCTGTAACCGTATTTATATAAAATTCCTTTCTCATAAATACTGATGCAGTTCCATTAGGTATTTGTGTGGCATCATCATTATCCGAATACCCAAACCCTGAAGGTCCTTCCAGCCAATTGGAATCATTAAAGTCAATATTAACCCATTCCGTTTCTACCGCTTCCGTTGGAATTCTATATTTCCAAAAATCACCTTGATTGATGATTGTTCTTGGGTTACTCGTTTCAGTTCTATCTTTTCCCGACGCCCAAATCACTAGATACTGATCTGGTTGTAGAGTAATGTTTGGAAAAACCCATTTTGAAGGATTGTCCGTTTTATCCGATATGGTCCATCCCTCCAATGAAATTGAGGCCGTAGTAGGGTTATGCAATTCAAACCAATCAGGTGATTGTTGATCTTCATCATAGAATATAGAGTTGGAAGACACAACTTCATTCAATTGTATTTGCTGAGCTGATGAATGATAAAGCAGCATGCAAAACAAGAAACAAATTGCAATTTCAAAACAAATTTTCATCTTCTTAATTCTTTCAACTTCGAAGGTATGAAATAAAAGACCAACCTATGAAAGAGAGAACACAGTCATTTACGAAAGAAGTCTCCTAGAAAGCAATAATATACGATTGACTATATGGCTTCAAAAAAAGGCAATTCGTTGAATATCTTATCCCGTAAGGTGTTTCAATACTTCTTTTTTCAATCGTACACTTATCGGAATCGTGTGTTTTCCTATAAAAATTTGATTTCCAAAAATTTCTGAAATGTGTTCCTTGGCCACGATAAACGACTTGTGGGTTTGTAAAAATGCTTTTTCAGGAACATTTTCATACAATTGCTTTAAGGTAGTGTGGGTTATGATCGTTTCTGTTTTGGTATAAATCTTTACATAGTTTTGCATCGCTTCCAAAAACAAGATGTCCTTTACCAATACTTTTTTTAATGCTTTATCACTTTTTACAAAAAACATGTCGTCCTTCGCGGATTCATGAGTCAGCCGATACGCTTTATTTGCAGATTGTAAAAATCGATCAAACGAAATCGGTTTAACCAAGTAGTCGATCACCTCAAATTCAAAGCTTTTCAAAGCATACTCTGGATAGGCTGTCGTCATCACTATGAGCGGTGAGTTTTTTAACGTCTTTAACCATTCCAATCCTGTCATCAATGGCATATTTATGTCTAAAAAAACAAGGTCAATATCCGTTGAATGTAACAAATCATTTGCTTGTAGTGCATTCTTACATAAACCAAACACATTCAAAAATGAGATCTCTTCACAATACCCCGCCAAGCCTTCTCTTGCCAACGGCTCATCATCAATGATCAAACAATTTAACTGCTTCATCTCAAATCAATTTTAAGCCTGACTGTGAAATACTCTTCCTCTTTATCTATGTCCAATTGGTGTTTTTCGGGGTACAATAGCATTAATCTTCGTTTTACATTGGTTAACCCAACTCCACCATATTGATTTTTTTGTCCCGATACTTCGTAGGTGTTTTTTACTTCTAATACCAATGTAGATTGTTTCTCGCTTATTGATATATCTATTTTGTTGTGTTCTCCTTGATCATGGTGGCTAATGTGTTTGAATGCATTTTCAATAAACGGAGTCAGTAGTAGCGGAGCAATTTGTAAAGCCGCATTCTCATAATTCACCTCATAATTGAGTCGTATATCACCCCCTTTTCGAATAGACTCCAAATGAATAAGCTGACTCACATAATCCAACTCTCTTTCCAACTGTAATCTAGCTTCTCCACTTTCGTACAATTGATATCTAAGTAAACCAGAAAACTGTAATAAGGTATCTTTTGCTTTTGGGTTGTTTTTTCCTATCAAATGATAAACACTATTGATTCCATTGAATAAAAAATGGGGATTCAATTGAGCTTTTAGATACTTCAACTCCGACTGATGGGTTTCTTTAAGTAGTGCCTGTTTTGTGATTTCTGATTTTCGATATTCGTATAAAAATCGATGAAAGAAACCAGAAGCTGTGTACAGCGAATGAAAAATCACATTGTGATAAAACCAAGAAATAACAAATACCGCTATGGGTAGGTTCATTTCTACATGCACATCAAATCGTCGGACAACTATAATGTCCAAGTATGTCTCCACAGAAGTTGCCACAAGTGTACATAACAAAGAAATGAGCCAAAACTTTGCTTTCTTGTTGGTAATAAAATACTTGGGAACCAACCAAAAGATTTGCAGATAGAACAAAGCTGCATTAAATAGTATTCCATAGCTATACGCTATTGGCAGCGACCCTGCAGAATTACTAAATCCATTCCATCCCAAGTTGCCTTTTGTCACATACAAATAATTCAATATCCAAAACAGTATGTGCCCTCCAACCAACAAGTATGTCTTTGTCTTCAATTTTTACAAGTTTTTTATCAGTTTGAAGCATAGCGTATCAATATTTGCTGATAGGCTTCCAAATGCTGAAACATTCGATAATACCAAAACCGCTTTCTTGTTTTGCTTGTCAAATGCCATACATGAACGATACCCGCCAGTACCTCCATTATGCCAGTGAACTTTGTTGTATCCATCAATAGAAATATGCCACCCCAACCCTATTTGGAGGTTTGGGTTCACTGTAAAGGTAGAAGCATGTGTTCGAGTGTAGGCCGCATCTTCTTCAAGGTTTTTCAATATAAATCGGACCATATCTACAGCGTTTGATTTGATCCCTCCTGCCCCTACAGCCGCATCCGTAAAGTCCCAGTTAGTCGCTTCGGATCCATCTGGGTTTAAGCCTTTGACCAACATTTTATTATCAACTTTAGAAAGTACTGATGTACTGCTCTCCATGGACAATGGATTAAAAATATAATCCCTCACCAACTCTTCATAGGAAAGTTCAGCCTTTAATGTGGAAATATAACCTAAGGTTCCTGCACCCAAGTTGGAATAGGAATAGGTGGTTTGTGGCTCATTTTCCAATGTAATTTCACTTTTTAAGTACTCGTCCAAAAGAATTGTAGTGTAGTCCGCATAAGGATCTTGTTGGTTCATCATCATTACAGGAATCATATTGGGAGCGACTCTGGGCAGACCTGAAGTATGATTTGCCAACATCTCTAGAGTGATCGCCTCCAATCCCTTTGGAGCTTTTTCTATTTCAAAAGGTAAAACAGAAGATAATTTATCTTCCAGAGATAACTTACCCTCTGATACTAAATGTGAAAACACAATTGAAGTAAACGCTTTGCTGATTGATCCAATTTCAAAAATGGAGTTTTTATTCTCAGTAATATGCAACTCATCATTTTTTCGGATAACTCCTATATACTCTATTTTATCTCCGTCTATTAGGGCAATAGATAGCTGTGTATTGTTGGGAAATGAAGCGGAGTGAGATGAAAGAAGTTCTGCAATTTCTTCATTCTTCAGCTGATCTTTGAGTTTACTTTGGGCTTCTACAATAGATTGTCCAATAGTATTAGAAAAAATGAAGAGGGATAATAGCGTTAATACGACTGTCTGTTTCATGATTTATTGTTTTAATCTAGAGCAATAGTAAAGCCTTTGTCCTTTATTTACACAAATCGTTTGATGTCCGTTAATAATTTGTTGATCACCGTTAACTCGTTTTGCATTTTATGTTGATTCACCCAATTGCTACCCATTCATTATTCTAAAAAAACCTAGCTCAACATTTTCATAAAACACACACTATTTTCAATACCCTTATATTGTCCATAGTTTTCAATAATTTTATATCCGCTTTTGGAGTACAACCCTATTGCCTCTGGTTGCTTTAAACCAGTCTCTAAAATACATCGATCATACCCTAATGACTTAGCCCAGCCTTCCAACTCTATTAAAATCAATCCAGCAATCCCTTTACCTCTGGATTCCTTCTTGGTAAACATCCGCTTCACCTCCATGGATGTATCGGTATATGCCTTGATAGCACCGCAACCCACGGCCTGATCCTCAACATAGGCCACAACTGCATATTTTATATCTTCAAGAGAATTAAATTGATCGTAAAAGTCGTGTTCCGCTCCATCTCTAATAGCGAGTTCTTGGTCCAATATGGCTACCAAATCTATGAAGTCCTTACTGGAAGTATTCACTCTTTTTAGTTCTATCCCATTCTTAATGTCCATAATTAACTTTGTATCTTTCCTGATTTTTGATTCAACCAATGTTTCTGTTTATGAAAAACTGTATACTTTTTTTAGTTCTTGGGGTCTTTATGATCGCCTGCAAACCAAATACCAAAGTTAAAGAAATCTCGTATCCAACAGGTCAATATTTTTCTGAGACTGCAGACACCACTGCGCAGTTGTTTGGAAAAGGAATTGTCTCACAAAAATATCAAGAGTTAAATTCTGTATTCTCACCAGATGGAAAAGAGTTTTACTATACGCTGGCAGATCCTGGGCGTAATTTTTATACGATTATGGTGTATAAATTGAATGAAAAAGAGGAGTGGATAGGACCTGAAGTTGCTTCATTTTCTGGAAAGTATGCTGATGCAGACCCCTACATAACATCGGACAATAAGAAATTGTATTTCATTTCTAGGCGCCCAATAGATGCTACCAATACAAAAAAGAGCGACTTTGATATTTGGATGGTCAATCGAAAAGATGATGGGTGGAGTGACGCTATCAGATTGGATACAATTATAAATACTCCAAATAATGAATTTTATGTGTCTGCCACTGATGATGGTTCTATCTATTATTCTGGGCAATATGACGGTGGATATGGATATGGAGACATATATCAGGCAAAAAAAGTCAATGGGAAATATGAAGTGAAAAATTTAGGAGAAGCTATTAACTCTCCTTCTGGAGAAGGGGACCCATACGTGAGTCCAGATGGTAATATGATCATTTTTATGTCTTGGGGTAGGGAAGATGATCTTGGTCGAGGAGATTTATATATCAGCTTCAAAAAAGATGGAGAATGGCAGAAGGCAAAGAATTTGGGTCCTGCAATCAATACTCCAAGCTTTGAATATTGTCCAATGATGAGCCCCGACGGTAACTACTTATTTTGGACGAGCTATCATTCTACCCCATTAGAAAACCCCAACAGATACGATTACCAATCGTATCTTGAACGGTTAGATGGAACAGACAATGGTCTAGGTAATGTGTATTGGATAAAGGCAGACGTATTGGAGAAGTTTAAATGATTCTGACCTTTTCCTAGAGGCCTTCAAAGTAATCAATACATTATTTTAATTCCAATAAGGCAACATTTTCAATATGGTGAGTATGAGGAAACATGTCTACCGGTTGCATCACTTTCGTTTCATACTTCTCACTCAGTAATTCTAAATCTCTCGCTTGAGTCGCAGGATTACAGCTCACATACACAATTCTGGGAGCTTCTAATTTTAATAAGGTTTGAACCACATCTTTATGCATCCCAACTCTTGGAGGATCTGTAATCACTAAGTCTGGTTTTCCATGTTTTTCGCTGAAATCTGGAGTAAGAATATCTTTCACATCTCCGGCATAAAATGTAGTGTTTTCAATTCCATTAAACCGAGCATTTTCTCTAGCATCTATAATTGCTGGCTCCACTTCCTCGATTCCTGTAACATGCTTCACTGCTTTACTGACATACAAAGCAATACTGCCCAAACCTGTATATAAATCATAGACATTTTCGTTGCCTTGAAAATTTGCAAACTCCACCACAGTTTCAAACAATTCATTTGCCTGCGCAGTATTTGTTTGGAAGAAGGACTTTGAGCCTATTTTGTATTGCACATCCCCCAATTGTTCTACAATAAACGGTTCTCCATGATATAAGATAATATCTTGGTCCAAAATGGTATCATTAAACTTTTTATTGATCACATAGTGCATGGACGTAATCTGAGGAAATTGTTCTTTTAATCGTTTCATCATCGGCAATACCGCTTCATCCTCATGGGCAAACGACATAATTAACATCCATTGACCCAGTGATGTGTTCCTCAAGATCATATTTCTCATGAGTCCAGTATGTGCTCGCGCATCATAGTATTCCAAGTTGTGTTCGTGCGTATACGATCGAACAAAGTTTCTAATATCATTACTCAAATCTTCCTGCAAATGGCAGGTTTGCACATCCACCACTTTGTCAAATGCACCAGGTGCATGAAATCCTAATGCAGGAGATTGGTTGATCTTGCCCTCCGATTGTACCTCTGCTTCTGTCAACCACCTTTTATTAGAAAAAGAATACTCCAATTTGTTCCTGTAGTTAAAAATTTCTTTCGCTCGCTTTATGGGTCTAATTACGGATGGATCAACTTTGCCAATACGTTTCATCGCATTTAAGACCGTATTTGATTTGAATCGAAGTTGAGCTTCATAGTCCAAATGTTGCCATTTACATCCTCCGCATACTCCAAAATGTTCACATTTAGCCTCTACACGATCTTCTGATTTCTTTTTATAGGCTTTAACAACACCTTGAAAAAAGGATTTCTTTTTCTTCAATACCAATATATCTACCACATCTCCCGGTACTGCCTTATCGATAAAATATACTTTACCCTCTGCGTCTTTTGCTACTGATTTACCTCTGTCGGCAACATCTACTACAGGTACGTCGTAGACCATTTTTTTCTTTCTTCCCATTCTATTCTATCGAAGTTTTTTGCAAAGGTAAAATTGCCGCGTGAATTCCCCCTTTTGAACACTTTCTTTTATGCATTAAAATCCAAACCAACCTTTGGAAATAGAGAATTGCCCTCTTTTAAGCGATTAATGCTTACTTTTTTGTCTTTCGATCAACAAGTAATCCTCTGTTTCTGCCATTACTTTTGAAGATCTAAACCATTCTGATAAGCCAAATGGAATATGATCTTTGGGAATGCACTTTTCAATTCTTCCATCTTTTGTCCTACAATGATACTCTTCCACTGAAACATCTGACAGAAAGAGAAACCCTCCCTCCTGATTCCATGTTCCACGCATTTCATCGATGATCACAATTGTAATACCATTCTCAATATCAATCATTCCTATATAACCACAATCTTCGGTTCTAGAATAGGTGCCATTCTCAAAAAAAGTAATGGTTTTAGCAAGTTCTGGAGTATAGTGCTTGGAACCTTCACCCATTTGAAAATTATACTTTTTATTGAACGCAAATGGAAATTCATTTGCACTGTCTTGTGCACAATGAACAAAGAAAAATATACTCATTAGAAAGAGTACCGTGTTGGAATGTCTCATATCGTTGCTATTTAGATCGTAGAACTTATACTACTTTCTAAGATAACATTTTTAATAGAAATAAATTGTTGCGTAGATCTGGAGGATCAAACCCACACATTACTTATTGCATTTTTAATCCCTTAAATTCTGTGTTAACCAAATTCGTTTTCCCTGCTCCAAGGATTGTAAACCCAGGATTATTTTCAATGGTACACCCCTCTAACAGTAATGAGTTTGCACCTACGGCAAAGATCCGATCAGATTGTTGAAATGCCTTTTCGACATCTCTTGTATTGTTTTTGATTGTAACACCTTGCATAAAGACGATATTATCGTTCCCATACAAATTTACCACTGGAACCAAACACGTATTATCTGAAATAGAACTGTTGATTATTTTTACTTCTTTGGAATTACTGATTGTAAGTCCTCCCTTAGTACATTTTGTAATCTCACTATTTGTAATGGTCAAATTTGTTGCATCAAAAATATTCATCCCGTATGATCCTCCTCCTTTGATGTTTATTTTATCCATTTGGATATCCTTACTCGTTGAAATTGCTACTACATCAGCATTCCCCTTTTTCGCTTTTCGAATAGTAAAGTTTGAGAATGAAACATTGGTACCTTTAATTAAATACAATGCTGGAGCGATAGGATTGTACGAAAGAATATTTACTCCATCTTTAGCAATGATGTGAAAATTTGACAAGCCAGAAAAGAACAATTGTCCTCCCAAAGAACGCGTTTGAGTTACATTCTTATCAATTATTTTTCTTTCATCTTTTGTCATTAAATACACTAGATTCTCTTCCAAAGAGTAGGTTCCTTTTTCAAGAAGTATAACCGTATTACTTTTAGCATTTTCCACTAATCCCTCCAAAGTAGAAACAACTACTGTATCTGGGGTTCCTGTGAAAGGTGTCACAGCTTCTGCCTCATTGGTCGAATTTGACTGTGGGTTTTGGCTATTTAGTTCTTCGATGGACGATCCCATTGAATTCGGAGTTGCTGACTCCGTTTTACATGACGTCAAGCCTATGCACATTAGTAAAACAATCTGTAAAATCTTCATTGCTATCTTTTTTTAATTGCAAAACGCCGCAAATATATTTATACTAATCACATAATACAAATACTTGGTATTCTCTTATTTTGGTGGAAGGATAGATCTTTGGATTATTAAGACAATAATACGTCTCCATCCATTTCTTCTGGCTTCTCAATATTCATAACATGGAGCAGTGTGGGTGCTATATCTCCCAACTTCCCGTTCCTTATAGTCACGTTTTTCATTGCTTCCTCATTGGAAATAAAAAAGACAGGAACCATATTCGTTGTATGTGCTGTATGTGGGCTTCCATCGGGATTGATCATGATATCGCTATTACCATGATCCGCAATAACAATAATAGAATATTCATGATCCAACATTGTTGGTACCAATCTTTCCAAACAACCATCGATAAAACTTGCCGCTTTTTTACCCGCTTCAAACACACCAGTATGTCCTACCATATCAGTATTCGCATAGTTTAGACATATAAAATCTGGCGTATCCTCTTTAATACATTCTATCAAACGATCCGTAATTTCTTGAGCACTCATTTCTGGTTGCAAGTCATAAGTAGGAACATCCGGTGACGCTGCAAGAATTCTTTTTTCATTTTGAAATGGTTCCTCTCTTCCCCCTGAAAAGAAAAATGTTACGTGTGGATATTTTTCTGTTTCGGCAATTCTTACTTGGCTAAGCCCCTTATCCGCAACAACTTCCCCTATGGTGTTGACCAAGTTGTCTTTTTCAAAAATCACTTTTAATCCCTTAAAGCTTGCGTCATAATTGGTCATCGTCAAGAAGTTCAAATCCAACGTGCACATATCATAGGTTGGATTATCCTCCTGTGTCAATACTTTGGTCAACTCTCTTGGTCTATCGGTACGATAATTATAAAAAATCACTGTGTCTCCATCCTGAATATTTCCAATGGCCTTTCCGTCCGATGTGGCTTGAATAGCTGCCATAAATTCATCGGTAATGCCTTCCTCATATTGCTCCTTTAATATCGGCAATACATCTTCCGTCATCTCTCCTTTTCCATTTACAAGTAAGTGATATGCTTTTTGTACCCTTTCCCAGCGGTTGTCTCTATCCATCGCATAATATCGACCTATCACCGTCGCTATTTTGGCATTGGTGCCTTTGATCGCCTCTTCAACCGTTTTGAGGTATTGATATCCTCCTTTTGGATCTGTATCCCTGCCATCCAAAAAAGCATGAATAAAAACCTCTACCTCTTCATTTTTCAAAATCTCACAAAGTGCCAATAAATGATTGATGTGTGAATGCACGCCTCCGTCTGATACCAGTCCTAAAAGGTGGATTCTTTTGGTAGTAGATTTGGCATCCTCAATACCTTTTTGGAGTACGGTATTTTGCGCTAATGTTTTATCGCGAATCTCTTTATTGATTCGTGCCAACTCCTGATATACGATTCTTCCTGCTCCAATATTTAAATGGCCCACTTCTGAGTTTCCCATTTGCCCTTCTGGCAGTCCCACTTCTTCACCAAAGGTGACCAATTCGGCATTAGGATATTGGTGGTATAAATTATCTATAAAAGGGGTTTCTGCTTGTGCAAGGGCGCTTACTTCAGGATTCAAACCATGCCCCCATCCGTCTAGGATGATCAATGCTGCTTTTCTTGTCATTCTTTCTTGTATCTCTTCCCCGCAAAATTAGCAGGGCTAATTACAATGCGGCAACCTTGTTCCATTTTTTTAAATAAATTCAATAAAAACAACAGTTAATCTCATACAAAGTTCTATCAAATCTCCTTGACATTCACCATTTCAATAGTAGACACCTGAACAAGTTTATTGTCCAAATACAATGCATCCATTTTATCTACTGGTGTTGTTTTGTCATGTTTATAGTTGATGTAGTCTTGGAAGATAATGCCTCCTATGTTTCTTTTGTTAAATCCTGACCTGAATCGTACTCCTCCTCCATTTACATGAAAAGAATAGCCCATATAATCCATTGAAAAATCCTCTTTATTGATCCAATACATATGGATATCATCATGATCATCACCTCCTCCATTTTCATCAAAAGTAACTTTCACTTTGTAATACGTTTTCCCTTTTATTGTTGCCTCACCAACCAACTCTTTATTCACCGCAGCATCATTTAGATACGCAGGCAAAAAGAAAAAATAATGCACTGAATTTACACTGTTGGAATAGGCTTTTATCTCTTTATCTTTTAGTTTAACCTCCTTTCCATTAACTCTTCGAGTAAACCCTTCATTTGTCAATACATCTTTTATTTTTCCATCCTTGGAATGGAGTTCATACGTAAACGTCCCGTTTTCATAGTGGTATTCATAATGGTTCTTTCGAAAGTCATACGCATAGTGTGCATTTTTATATTGCTCTCCTCCATGTTTTTCGATACATGCGTCCACAATAGCTTGTACATCCATATCTTGACTTTTCAAACCAAAACAGGTTAAAAAAACCAAAAAAGTATATCCTATTTTCATTGATACAATTTTATTATTTGTTTTAAAATTACTTCGTTCTATTAACTACAAAATACGAAAATAATCTTTGATTCTTCATTCTAAAAAGGGGTAAAATAGCTCCCTCTTATTTAATAAACAATTTGTCTTGAAAGGTTAATTGTTTTTCTATTCTGATGGGTTAAAAACAGATATTTCTCCCTTGTATCAATGCGAACTCGCCGAGCCTGCTCCTCTAGGAATTCGAATATCCTCAACAATGGCTTGAACCGTTTTAGGGGGTGGAGGGGTCATCCTACTTATTACCAATGAAACAACAAGGTTGATCAACATCCCGATGGTTCCTATTCCCTCAGGTTTAATACCAAACCAATATTGATCTGGAGTGCCGGGACCTCCAAGTTGAGCTTTGAAATACCAGATATAGGCCGATGTAAAAAGGATACCAATAATCATTCCTGCTATCGCGCCTTCTTTGTTCATCCGCTTGTCAAATATCCCTAAAATAATAGCCGGAAAAAAAGAAGATGCAGCAAGTCCAAAAGCCAAGGCGACGACCTGTGCAACAAATCCCGGAGGATTCAATCCTGCCAAGCCCGCAGCAATAACAGCTACTGCGATGGAAACTCTGGCAGCAAACAATTCTTTCTTTTCTGAGATATCAGGACGTAGATATTTTTTGAATAAATCATGAGAAATAGAGGTTGCAATCACCAACAAAAGACCAGCTGCGGTAGACAAGGCTGCTGCCAATCCCCCAGCTACTACCAGGGCAATCACCCAAGCAGGCAGATTGGCAATTTCTGGATTGGCCAACACCATAATATCTCTATCAATAGTCAACTCATTCGTCGCGGGATTGGCTACATATTGAATCAAGCCATCTTGATTTTTATCTTCAAAAGTAATGAGTTCTGCCGTCTCCCATTTGCTAAACCAAAGAGGCATCTCAGCATAAGGCTGATTGCTTACCGTTTGCAATAAATTCGTTCGTGCAAAGGCGGCTACTGCTGGTGCTGTGGTATATAGTATGGCAATAAATAAAAGTGCATACCCCGCAGATTTTCGAGCGTCCCTCACTTTAGGTACTGTGAAAAATCGTACAATCACATGGGGTAACCCGGCCGTGCCAAACATCAATGCTGCGGTTATAAAAAATACATTTATTCGATCATCCATCCCTGCAGAAGTATACTCTGAAAACCCTAGATCTACACTGAGCATATTCAGTTTGTCCAATAAATATGTTCCGTCACTTACTGTACCTCCCATTCCTAATTGTGGGATAGGACTTCCTACCATTTGAATAGATATAAAAATAGCAGGAACGGTAAATGCAAAGATCAATACACAATATTGGGCTACTTGGGTATACGTAATTCCTTTCATTCCTCCTAAAACAGCATAAAAAAAGACGATGCCTATTCCAATAATAATGCCTACAGAAAATGGTACTTCCAAAAATCTTGCAAAAGCAACGCCCACCCCTTTCATTTGACCCACGACATAGGTGAATGATACGAATATGGCACATATCAATGCAACCAATCGTGCTTGCTTGGAATAATATCGTTCGCCAATAAAGTCAGGAACGGTAAACTTGCCAAACTTTCTAAGATAAGGTGCCAATAATAACGCCAACAGTACATATCCCCCTGTCCAACCCATCAGGTATTGTGACCCAGAATATCCCATAAACGAGATCAGCCCCGCCATTGATAAATATGAAGCGGCCGACATCCAGTCCGCAGCGGTTGCCATTCCATTTGCCAAAGGTGATACTCCACCTCCGGCTACATAAAACTCTTTCGTAGATCCAGCTTTTGCCCAAATTGCTACCCCGATGTATAACAAAAAGGTGAAACCAACAATAATAAAAGTCCAAGTCTGTACGCCCATTTTATTTATTTCTCGTCTACATCAAATTCTTTGTCCAATTTGTTCATTTTCCACACATACACAAAAATTAGGACCACGAATACATAAATAGCTCCTTGCTGAGCAAACCAAAACCCTAGTGGAAATCCACCAAATTTTATCGTATTTAACGAATCTGCAAACAAAATCCCACACCCGTAAGAGACAATAAACCAAATACATAAGAGGACTCCCAGTAGTTTTAAATTTCTACGCCAGTATTCTTTTGCTGTTTTCTTCTCCATTGTATCCAATTATAAAAATGATGAAAGTACAAAAGAATATTGATGTCATGGATCGAACCTAATTTGTAATGATATATTAATATGAAATGACTTTAGACTTTTTGAATCAAAAATATCGTTCCCTGATAAAGTTTTATATTCACCACTGAATTGAGTAATATCACCTTCAAATCAAATCTTCTTAATGAATAGTAATATGTTAGAAAGAGTACAGCTACTTTTAGCTCAAGGCCGAATTGATGATGCGGAAAAACAATTGGAGGCGTTTTTACAAGATGACCCCACGAGTGAATATGGGCGATATTTGTTGGCGTATGTTTTATTTTTCAAAGGTGAATCCAGAAAAAGCGAACAGGTATTGCTACAGCTGCAGTCTGAAGACCCTGAAAATACCGGCTATTTAGCATTGTTGGCTGAAATCAATTTGAAGGAGGAGGAATATGAGGCAGCAGAAAAGAAAACGGATGCATTACTTGAAATGAACCCGAATGAAGTTCAATTTCACAACTTAAAGTCTCGTCTAAAATTTGCTCAACGGTATTATGACCGTGCTCTTCAGTATACCAATTCAGCATTGGCTATAGATCCTGAAAACCTGGAAGCGCTGAACCAAAAAGCAATGCTTGCAGGAATCTTAGGGGACAACAATGTAGCGTCGAATGCTGTCCTTGAAGCATTGGAACAAAATCCTGAAGATCCATACACCATTGCCAATCATGGACACCAACTGCTCAAAGAAGGCAAAGTTAAAGAAGCACTAGAACGATTGTCTGAAGCCTTACGACTTAATCCTACCAACTCTCTGGCTAGGTATGGAATGCAAGAAGCATTAAAATCCAGGTTTTGGCCATACAAACTATTTTATAAGTATATCAACTTTATGGCCAAGTTGACTGCTAAAGGTTCTTGGGCCGTAATTATCGGTGCATACCTTCTTTATCAATTCATCCTACGAATAGGACAAGCCAATGAAGAACTGGCCCCAATACTGATGCCCGTAGCCTACCTTATGCTTGGGTTCTTTCTGTTGAGTTGGGTTATAAACCCACTAATGAATTTATATTTATTGACAAACAATTACGGGAGGTTGCTGCTGGATGGTCCGCAAAAAAAGATGGCCAAATTAACTGGTCTATCTTTATTGGTTTCTATAGTTTGTTTTGGTCTTTGGTATTATAAAAATATGGAGTTGTTTTTAATCGCAGGACTCTTTTTTATAGCAATGATGATCCCACTTGGTAGCTTTCTATCTCCGTATAATCCATCTAGTAGACAAAAACTAGTTTACTTTACTATCGCTGTTTTTATTGTAGGAATAGCAGGAATAGCATTACAACATGATCTATTGTTGTCCATTGCTTTTTTAGGGATTTTTGCGTATCAATTTGTAGTGAATTCTATGGCAATTAGTAGTTCAAGTAGAAAAGTAGATTAAACAAGTAAAAATCATCATATAATATTTGCCAAATTTCTAATCTCTATAATCTTTAATAGTATCTTCGCGTTTTGTTTTTCATTCGCTAATATCGACGTACAAAGATTATGAGGCAATATGACAGATACCTGATCACATCTGCACTACCTTATGCAAACGGTCCGCTTCACATCGGCCATCTTGCTGGTGCCTATTTATCCGCAGACATTTATGCTCGTTTCAGAAGAATGATGGGTGAAGATGTAGTGTTTGTTTGTGGCTCAGATGAGCATGGTGCAGCAATTACACTCAGAGCAGCTAAAGATGGTAAAACGCCAAAAGAAATCGTTGATCATTACCACGGATTATTTAAAGAAACCTTTGATCGAATTGGTGTTTCATTTGATATTTACCATAGAACTTCTGCTGACCTTCACCACAAAACTTCTCAAGAGTTTTTTACGAACCTGTACGAAAAAGGAGAATTTGAGGTAATCGAGTCTGAACAATATTACGATGAGGAGCAAAAACAATTTCTAGCCGACAGATACATCTCTGGAACTTGTCCAAAATGTGGCAATGAAGAAGCTTATGGAGATCAATGTGAAAACTGTGGATCTACGTTAAGCCCTACGGAGTTGATCAACCCAAAATCAAAAATTTCGGGCGGCACTCCAGTATTGAAGAAGACGACCCATTGGTATCTGCCTCTGAATAAATACGAAGCATGGCTCAAAAAGTGGATTGCGGAAGGAAATAAAGATGACCAGCAGTTGCATGACCCAGCAGAATGGAAGAATCATGTGCTCGGACAATGTAATTCTTGGTTGGATAATGGCTTGCACCCTAGATCGATGACAAGAGACCTCCCTTGGGGTGTGGATGTTCCACACCATATTGAAGGTCACGAAGGGAAAAAGCTATATGTCTGGATGGATGCACCCATCGGTTATATCTCTGCCACCAAACAGTGGGCCGAAGAGAAGGGGAAGGATTGGGAGCCTTATTGGAAGGATGAAGATACTGCCTTGATACATTTTATCGGAAAAGACAATATTGTTTTTCACTGTTTGATTTTTCCATCGATTCTTAATGCACATGGAGACTATATTCTTCCTGTAAATGTTCCTGCAAACCAATTTGTGAACCTAGAAGGAGATAAACTTTCTACTTCAAAGAACTGGGCTGTATGGGTACATGAATATTTGGACGATTTACCTGGGAAAGAAGATGAATTGAGGTACTGCATGATCAAGAACATGCCCGAAACAAAGGACAGTGAATTCACCTGGAAGTCTTATCAAGAAGCCAATAATAGTGAATTAGTTAATAACCTTGCCAACTTTGTCAATCGGGTTATTGTGCTGACCAATAAATACTACGAAGGCGCTGTTCCAGAATTTGATGAAGGTCAAGACCTTGTTGGCCCTGATGACCCAATGGATGCTGCATATCACGATTCTGAGTTGCTTCGATTATTTGATGACTTGCATCAGGTAGGAGATTATATCCGTCAGTATGAGTTTAGAAATGCGCTTCAGAAGTTGATGGAGATTTCTTCGAAAGGAAATCAAATCCTACAGGCCAATGAACCATGGAAAAAACAAAAAACAAATCCAGAAGAGGTTCCTGTGGTTATGAATCTTGCACTTCAATATGTAGCTGCCCTGGGGACGGCGATCAAACCTTTCTTACCGTTCACTTCGGATAAGATCAGTGCTTTATTGAATCTTCCAAAAGTAGATGATCATTCGGGCTTTTTATCGTTGATGGATGCCCTAGCTGAGGGAGAACATCCTCTAAAATCGGGTCACATCATTGGAAAACCTTCGCATTTGTTTTCTAGAATAGACGATAGTGTGATTGAGGCTCAAGTTGAAAAATTAAAAGCCAATGCACACAAAAAGGAAGAAGCTACTGCAGCTGTTTCTAACCCTGTAAAAGAAGAGGTTACATTTGATGACTTCACAAAGATGGACATTCGGACGGCAACAATCATTGAAGCGAGCAAGGTAAAAAAGGCGGATAAACTACTTCAAATCAAATTGGATTTAGGTTTCGAAACACGAACCGTGGTCTCTGGTATTGCTCAATACTATAAACCCGAAGATATTATAGGGCAACAAGTCAGTCTTTTGGCCAATCTTGCTCCAAGAAAGATCCGTGGAGTAGAATCAAAAGGAATGATTTTGATGGCTGAAAACAGTGATGGTAAATTGGTTTTTGTTGCTCCAAGTGAGGCTTCATTTGAAAATGGGAGTGGCATACGCTAAGGTCAATTCTGATATATTTCAGAACCAGAGGTTCAAATTGAGCGTTTTCTAAGTATATTTCATATATTGATTTTCAATAATTTATGCTTCTTACTCCTGAATGAGAGCCCCGTTTTTCTAAGATTTTACGTAAATTCAAGGAAATAGTTTTCTAGTCTAATTTGGTTCTTCGCCAGGACAGGCTTTCATTTTCTCCTTGATGAGAAAACGAAACAAAAGAATCAAGCTGCTAAAAATGCCATACTG
>JARGNR010000180.1 GCA_029212405.1 Saprospiraceae bacterium | reverse complement strand
TCAGCTACATCTGTTCCATTGATTCCACTCCAGCTAAACGTTGCACAATTTCCATCAATATTAAAATTGTTACTCGTATTTAAACCTGGCAAATTGAAATTTGCAGGAGTGGCATTCGCTAAAATTGCATCATCCCATGTGATAACAAACTGAGTTGCCAAGATGTTAGTGAAATTTTCTACTGATATATCTACACAAACATTTGTATCATTTTCATTTACCGTTATATCTGATACTGTAAAAGTTACAGGATCTTCTAAAGGCTCCGTAACAGTTACTTTTCCATTGACTAGAGATTGAGGAATGACATCATCGTTATCATCAGTCCATTCAAAACCAAGCGAACCCGCAGTAGACAATGTTACAGGAGACATATCCCCTGGCTCACCAACAACATCAAAACATATTTCGAAAATAGGATCTCCATCAGCAATGGTCAATGGATTTCCTGGATCAGGATTTGACCAAACAAACTTCAACTCTCCATTATCTACGTTGGTAGCATTTAATGAACCATCTACTCCACCAATATTGATATTTGCAATTCCCGTGTACGAAATCACTGCAGGATCCCACAAGATAGTACCCGAGCCTGATTGAACACCAATAAAATTCTCAACATTTAATGCCACACAAACATTTGTGCCCATATCTGCTGTAAGTGTCTCAGCTGTGATGGTAAGATCATCACCACCTCCACCGCAATCGGTGCCATTTATTGAAACTGTACCTGCTTGAGAGGTAACAGTTAATTCATTAAAGTCCTTATCAAAACATTCTATAAATAAGGGATCTTCGGTCATTTCGATAAGGGTCTCATCGCATTCGTTTCCTACGATATCAAATCGTACGGTAAATAAAATATCACCATCATCCAAATTCCCTGTTCCGAAGGGACTACTGTATGAAAATGAAAACTGACCTGGATCAACGTTGGATGCTCCTTCAGATCCACTGATATTATTTGGTGCCAATTCTGGCAAATTAGGATTGGTAAATACAACTGAATTGAAATTCATAACCAGACTATCCCATCCTGCAGAAAACTGCAATACGGAAATATCTGTGAACCCATTTGCGGTAAGGTCTATGTCTACCGTACCATTGGTATTTGCAGTTTGACTGGCAAAATTGATTTCTACTTGACCCAACGATATATTCGTTAGTGCTAGAAATCCCAATATAATTGATAACAAATATCTCTTCATCATTATGCTTGAGGCAATTTTATCTATTAATAATAGCACACAAAACTAACATATAACTTTTAAAGATAGCGTGTGTACTGGTATATATTACAAAAAATTTAAATATCTATATTAAATGATTACAAATATCTAGCCAAACATATTAGCAAAAAATATAATTTGATTTTGGATACGTGTATTTCAAAGGTGGGACGTAAATGAACTATTGGACGCAAATATAGTGGATTTTTTATAATTCAAAGCTAAAATGGAAATAGCACATCATAAATAGCAGAAATGAAAAGAAAGATATTTTTCTGCATAAAAATTAAAAATCCCTTGCTGATAAATCAACAAGGACTTTTTGAAATACATATTGCAGTGTATTTATATAGAAATCATTATTACATTGAAATCATCTTTCTGGTAGCTACTACTCCTTCAAATTCTAATTGATAGTACATAATACCTTTTACAGATAAATCAGTATTCTCAATTCTAATTTCATTCATTCCTTTCGTGTAGTTCCCTTTTTGACTTAATATTACTTTACCAGTGATATCGTATACATTAAGTGTTACACTTCCTGACTTTGGAAGATTAAATGGTATCATAGTCAATCCGTCAAATGGGTTAGGTGAGTTTTGATATAGTTCAAATCCTACCTCAACTTCATTATTTTGATCGTTTCTTACATTCATTTCTACATTAGCAACTTCTAATGAAGATGTGTAAGCTTCAGCGGTTGTTATCGTAGATGTAATATCTAATGAATTAGTCAAGTCATCATTCGTTTTTGCTCTCATTACGATGGTGAATAATACTTCATCCGTATCCACCGTCACATCTGTAATGCTATTCCAGCTAAATGTCATCGCATTCTCTTTAGTGAAGCTTGCTACATTCGCCTCTGTCATTTCTAACGCCCCTGACTCAATGCTTTCTAATTCTAGTCCATTTGTTTCTAATGTGAACTGGAATCCTATCATCTCTTCAAAGTTTTCAGAAGTCACTGGTAAGCTTACTAATTCTTCTGAGCTGTAGTTTACATTTGGTACTGAAAGACTCAATGTTTTATTGCTTCTTACGGTTGATGTTGTTGATCCTGCAGTTAAATTAACGGCAGCACTATTGTTTACATCTCCAATCTTTACTCCTACAAAGTCATTACCTGAATCACCATCAAGGAAGTCAACTATTGAAATCTTCTCAGTGAATGGGAATGGGTTACTCACATCTGGGAATTCTTGCTTAGCGTCAACAAATCTCCATGATGTATTATCTTCAAACTCATCCCATATTCCAAGAATTAATTTTCTTAGCGCGACAAGGTCAGAAGAAGTTACTTTTTCATTATTGTTGATATCCGCAGCAATCACATTGTATGGTGAATCAAACTCTTTCAATCCTAGGATATGTCTTTGAATCAATACTAAATCAAGTGTAGATACTCCATTGTTGTGATTTTCATCCTTCTCTGCTGTCAATTGATACGATGTATTTTCTGGCATATTCAAGAACTGATAGTGTCCAGAAAACGGTGTCATATATTGTTCAGTTTCGTAAGTAGCCATATTGGTCAACGTTACCATAACTTCTTCAATCATTTCGCTACCACTATTCGCTACATCACCACCAATTATTTTACTTCCATCACATCCACCGTTATCTTGAATGTTTACTTGAGTTGTACAGAAATCTTGGTTTCCAGAAGCATCTGTTACCCAAATTTCTAATTCATTGATACCTAGATCATCACAAGTAAATATTGCTTGAGTATTGTTGATGTTGCTTGAGAATGAGATCAGTACATCTCCAGGACAGTTATCAAAACTTCCAAGATCAAAATCTGACGCCCATATATCAATCATTCCTGATGAAGGCATAATTACAGTAGTAATTTCGCTCAAACAATAAGGAGTTGGTTTCTTTTTATCTCTTACAGTCACATCAAACATACATGTTGTTTGATTTCCGCATTGATCCTCTACTATAAAGGTTACTTTGTGTGTACCTACATCCAGTGTTCTACTAGCATCGTTTGATCCACCTGCAACATCAATACTTCCGTCGTCGTTCAAGTCAATTGTGTATGAATACTTTAATTCGTCTGCTGGAGTACAATCATCTGTTGCATTCATGATAATTTCTGCAAAACCATCACAATCTTCTCCAAATGCATCCACTGACAAGTCAGAACAGTTATCAAATACAGGCTTCACTGTATTATTCACTTTTATTACTTGTGTATACTGCCAGATACCTCCATCGAAAGGGTTATTCTGATCGAATGTACACCAATCAATTACGGTCCATGTTCTTAGTATTTTAAGACAAGCCCCATCCACAAATGTGAATACTTGATCTTCATAGGTATCAGCAACTAAGCTACATTGATCATCATTGTATGTTGGTACACCTGTATTTTCAGGTTCTGTATCAATATTCGCACAACCGTTCAATGTTTTATTTGAAGGCCAGTTGATTGAAGATCCTGTGAAAGGAGAGAAATCCTGAACTGTAATTCTTTGTGTACAACTTACTGATCTTCCACCAGCATCCGTAGCTGTCCATCTTCTGAATATTGTTCCAATTCCACAGTCATTCAAAGAACCTGAGTCATTTTGTGTTACATCAGGGTCACCACAATTATCTGTAGCTGTTGCAACTCCTGTAATGTCTAAATCATCGATATCTGTACCACAATCTACTGTAATATTTGGTGGACATTCAATGACTGGATCTAATTTGTCTTGTACGTTTACAATAACCATACATGTATTAGAATTTCCACTCTTATCTGTCACTCTCAAAGAGACCATAATTTCTTTTCCTATGTCATCACAGCAAAATTCTGCATATTCAGCCCAGATTGAAGTACTCGCTCCACAACCTGAAGTCATTCTTCTAACTTCAAATTCTACATCAGAACAATTATCATGACTCCCATCATCAAACGTCTCTGCAAATATGTGTGCAAACCCGTTATTAGTTAATGTAGCTACTGTGAATTCATCACAAACAGGAACAGGAGGTACATCATCAATCACATCGATTTCTGTAAAACAAAACTCAACGTTTCCACAATCATCTGTGATCGTATATCTTACCCATGTTCTACCCAATGGCAATTGAGTAATTGTATATGTTCCATCACTATTTTCAACCACATTATCATCAATGTAAATTCCATTAACTGGAGGATTACCATTGTCATCAGCAACCAAATAAGCTACTGTATATGACGTTGAACTACAATCATAGATTACTATTGGTGCAGGAACCAACCATGTGCCCACGCAATCGTAAGGATCAGCTGAAACTGCATATGGATCATCTGGAACACAAGTTACAATTGGGTTCTCTTTGTCAACTACTTTTATAATTTGGAATTGTTCCAAGATTTCACCTGTACACCAGTCTAAAACTGTCCAAGTTCTCAATACTTTGAAACTAGACTCACAAATTGGAAGTACTTGATCAACGAATGTTGCATTCAATTCACAGTATGAATTATTAGGGAAAATATTAAAACCATCTGTAGTGGTAGGTGTACCTGTTTCTTCTGGGTCTGGGTAAAAATTACCATTTGCATCCCAAAAAGGAATATTATCACACTCCAATGCAGGGTCTTCTACGTCATCTTTATTAGATGGAAATACAATATCTCCAAGTCCAATTCTTTCAAAGAAAATATTCTTTGTGCAGAATGCAGACTTATTTCCAGATGCATCGGTTGCTTGATAAATAATTGTTCTTCTTGCACTGAAGTTATCATTACAATCCAAATCCACTATTTCATCGCTAACGATGTCAACAGGAATAGTCCCGTCACAATTGTCTGTTGCAATTGGATTAGGGAAGTCACTTGACTCATAACAACTCACTGTCATGTCATCAGGACAATCGATAATGGGTGGTAATTTGTCTTCAATTGTTATAGTTCCCCAGCAACTGTTGTTGCCAAGCGAAACTTTAACTGTAAGGGTTTCACCAATATACGCGGCACCTACGACTGGTGAGCCAGGTATTGGCTGTCCATTAGAACCTAATACACTTACTATGTAATCACAGCCAGTTGTACCTTGTCCTTCTAACACCATATCAGGTGTCACTTCCACGCTACAGTCTGTATCTAAAGAGATCTGTACGCTATTATTACATCCAAGTGGACACTGCGCCGAAGCGGTGTCAAAAGCACATAATAGGAGCAACGCAGAGAGAAATCCTAACTTGATAAACTTATCAAATTTAATTCTCGTTTTAGTGGTAAAATTCTCCATTTCCATGAGATAAATCGGTTTTAAAAATTTTTGCTAAAAAAATGATTCTGTCTAAATTATTTGTTCAGATATTAAAGAAGAGAATCAAGCAAGTAAGCTCTGGGGGAACTCAATTTCTTTTCGATTTATATTTCTAGTGCATAAACTATACCAAATGATTTTCTAAAGCGAACTTTATTAATGAAACGGTATTTCTAATGCCTAATTTTTTCATTATATTTTTCCTGTGAACGCCCACAGTTTGGAAGCTTATGTACAATTCCTTCCCAATGTGTTTGTTACTTTTTCCTTGCGTAATTAATTCTAAAATTTCTTGTTCACGCTTGGTCAATTTCTGTTTTAAAGTAAAAGTATCGTTATACTCTCTCTTCACTTCAACAGGATTTTCTTTCTTTTTGTATGCTGCTGGAGAAGTTCGTAAACCGTCTCCAATATATGTATGCCCTTCAATGATTTCTTCCAAACCAAATAAAAGTTCTCTAAAAGTACTTTTCTTGGCTACGTATCCATCCGCTCCATTTATCATCGCATTTCGCACCAATTTAGAGTCTGTATACGAAGACAATACCAAAATCTTTATTTCAGGTATTTCTTTTCTCATATCTTGTATTAAACTCAAACCATCATGATCGGGAATATTTAATTCCATAATCAATATGTCAAATTTATCTTTCTCGGTTGTCGTCTTAAGATCTTCTGCTGAGCAGACCTGGCTTGTTATTTTAAAACTTTTAGCATGAATACTAAAATATGCGTCAAGTCCTTCAACAAACATCTTTTGACAATCCAATACAACTATATTGGTCTCCATTCTCGGCTAGTTTGTAAAATTTTTGTTCGTTTTAATGATGTGTGTACCATCATCATCATATAAAGGCAAAATAGATGCCAAAAAAAATATAATGTCGCCAATCAGAACAAAATCGATGATTTCTTATTGTATTTCATTGGTTTAACTACTGCTAGGTAATGTATTTTTGTACCTTTCAAATCATCTTTCAATCAAAAAACACAATTGTATTTATGAAAAAATTCTACTTTAATAAACTATTTTATGCTGGTGT
>JARGNR010000179.1 GCA_029212405.1 Saprospiraceae bacterium | reverse complement strand
GTTTATCTAACTTTTAGTTTTAAGATTCTTTTTCTTTTTTGCGATCTTCCACATAATGATTTGCAGCTCTTGCCGCAAGGGCCATATATGTTAACGATGGATTTTGAGTTGATGTTGACGTCATACATGCTCCATCTGACACATAGACATTTTCACAAAGATGCATCTGATTGTTTCCATTTAGCAAAGATGTCTCAGGATCTTTTCCCATTCTGACTCCTCCCATCTCATGAATATCTAATCCAGGTGCTTGTCCTGTATCTATTCTCTTCACATTTTCAAATCCAGCTTTTGCATAAATATCTTCGAATGAAGAATAAAAATGTTCCATCATCATCTCATCGTTGTCATCATAACTCACATTGAATTTCACTAGTGGCATACCATACTGATCCACTTTTTCTGAATCCAACTGAATGGTATTTGTAGCTTTAGGAATCGTCTCTCCCATCATCATTGCTGAAACTTGCCAAGGTCCAAAGTTTTTATCTTTCATTAATTCATCTATCAGTTCTTGGCCCATTCCTGACTCTTCTGTATTTCGGTATCGTGTTGTATAAATGGCTACCCCATACCCTCTTTTAAAATCTTGATCATGTTCATGGACATTAACAAATCTAGGCATATAGGCACTAGTTGGAGATTTGCCTTCTATATATTTATCTAAAAATTGATTGCAGGTAGCTGTAATCCTTGCTCTATAATTATGAAAACCAAAGTACTTTCCCAATAAGCCGTTGTCATTGCCCAAGCCATTTGGAAATCTTTGTGAGGTGGAATTCAATAAAATTGCATTGCTATTGATCGCACCAGCATTCAAAAAAACTACGTCTGCAAAATAATCTACACTCTCTTTGGTAATAGCATCTATCACTCTGACTCCTTTTGCTTTATTGGTTTGTTCATCATAAATGATAGATTGCACTACACTATCAGGTCGAAGCGTTAGATTCCCAGATCGCTCCGCCCAAGGAATTGTACTCGAATTTGCGCTAAAATAACCTCCAAAAGGACAACCCCTTTCACAAATGGTTCTGTGTTGACATTTAGCACGTCCTTGCTGTCTATGAATTTCTTGAGGCTCTGTAATATGAGCACATCTTCCATAAATTACATGTCTATCATCATAATTTTCCCGAACGGTTTGTTGAAGATATTTTTCCACTACTGTCAGTTCCATTGGAGGTAAAAACTCTCCATCAGGAAGTGTATCCAAACCATCTTTATTCCCTGAAATCCCTACAAATTTTTCAACATGACTGTACCAAGGAGCAATATCTTTATAAGAAATTGGCCATGAAACAGAAAAGTTTTCTTGGTCTGGTCCATTAAAATCATACTGACTCCAACGTTGAGTTTGACGAGCCCACATTAATGATTTACCGCCTACCTGATATCCTTTTATCCAGTCAAAAGGTTTTTCCTGTATGTACGGTTGAACGTCATCTTTCACAAAAAAATGAGTAGCTCCTTCTTTATATGCATAACACTTACTCACGATTGGATTGGCCTCCACATCTTCAAAATCAACAGCCCCTCGATGGGGAAAATCCCATGGATAAGTACTTCCAGTTGGATAATCTTGTAAATGTTTTACGTTGGGTCCTCTATCCAATAACAATGTCTTCACCCCATGATCACATAACTCTTTTGCTACCCAGCTTCCACTCATTCCTGCACCTATGACAATGGCTTCATATGTATGATTATTCATATCTGATTGGCATTTTTAAGTTCACTTAATAACACATCACCTTTAAATCGGCCTGGAGCCATTTCATAATAATGTACTTTCCTTTGATAATATTCGCTGGTCTTGAGATACTTAATGCTCTCCTTCTTAACAATATCGAAGAAATTCTGCATTCTTTTGTCTATTCCATCTTGACGACTATTCAGCGAAGAAACAAAATCAAGGCGTTCTTTTTCATCCATCTGCGTGAATGTTTTTTGATGAGTTGCTGCTACCCATTCATTAAAATTTTGATATCCATCCATAAATGCAATTCGGTCTTGTGGAGCATAAATATCATCCAGCATAGTAAATATAAAAGGTAATGGCGTATGATTTTCCAATTCAGGAATCGTTTTCAAAGGGACGATCATATTTGACAATTGTTCAATGATATCCAACTCTGAGTTCGTAGGTTTAAAATGATCCAAAGTCAGGTCACGTACAGCTTTATACTTGTCTGTACAAGAAAAAATAATTCCAGTTCCTAAGGAAAATAATAGGATACTTTTTACAGCGTTTCGTCTTTTCATTTCTTTATTTTACGTAGGAGTAAGATATAGAAATGTTTTAAGACATCTAAGGCTGTTTAAAAAAAATATAACTGTAAAAATTCTATTAACTCCTAGATTCAATGTACGATCTCAAATCTGCCAATTGTTGATCACTCATCTTCTCTTCTGTATACTGTGGCATATAAGAAGACTTCCCAGACTTTGTAGGAACACCCCATCGAATCACCTGATAAATAGAATGCCTACCATATTTGGGCATTGTCTTTTTAAGATGTTTGAAAGATAGTTTACTGTTATCCAAATGCAAAAACGAATATTTACCCTTGTAATGACAATGCAAACAACTGTTTTCATAGATTAATTTGCCATTTTCAGGCTTTCCAATTAAACCACTTCCATTTTTGCGATCATCTGGAGGAGGAATAAAAGTAGCAGGTGCACCTTGTAAATATTTTGATTGAATACCTTCCACTCCCATGTTCATTGCACTTTTTTCATCCAAATCCAAGTCTTCCAACTTCAATTCCAATGTCCACAAATAAGCCAAAATTGATTCCAATTCCCAATCTTTCAATGCCCTACCCTGTGCACATTCAGTGGCACATAATTGAATAGCTTCTCGAATACTCTTTCGTGCTGGATATACAAGATCACCGTATTTCTTTTCATAATCCCCGTTATAATAGGTAGCTCTATTCACTGCTCCGTACATAGTCGTCCCTTGTAGAAAAGGAATCCCTTTATTGTTGGTATACTCCAATCTTGCCTGAGCATCTACAATACTTAAGTCTGGATCTTCTCTTTCCACATTATGACAAGAAGAGCATACAAAATGTTTGCTTTGCTTAGATGATCTTCCCCCATTGGGTTTCGGAGCAAATCCACTATGAAATAACGTTTTACCAACTTCAGCACTTACACCATTTATGCTAAAATTGGGTTTCTTTTCACTATAATCTACCCCTTTCGATTCAAGCAGATCAATTACTGATTTTTGCTTGGTTTCTGGATCATAAGTAAACGTAAATGACGCTCCAAGAATTAGGGTAACTAGTATAATCGAAATACTGTAATATCTAATCATATTCTAAATTGCCTTGCTATTGTAAAACCAAATCTAAACTCCCCATCTAGCCAATTTGATGTGGTATAAGGAATGTAATCTGTTTGTTCAATTCCAGTTGCATTTGTGAAATTCATTTGAAAAACATGACCACCTCCTGTTTCCCATTCAAGACCAATTCCTACTGGCGCATAAAAACCTGTATCAGAATTTCGAATGTCAGAAAAAACAATTCTTCCATCCATAACTATTCCAATCGATTTGGACAATTGAATCCTTGATGCCATTCCAATACTTACCAAGTCATTCTTATCACTTGACGGTACAATATTTCTATATGTCCAAGCGCCACTCAATTGCAAAGAAAAATAATTGGAAAACTTTCTTGAAGCAATCAATTCAGCATGATAAGACAATCGATGAGCGGTCTTCTCAAAAAAGTTTATGACACCTTCTGTGTTACTTCTTGGCATTGTAGAAGCACTTGCTATACCTAAAACTGCCAAACTGAAAGGAATGGTATTATCCATATCTTGTTCAGCAAATCGAATTTTTGCAATACCGTTTAAATTTTGCTTTAGAGGGCCACTTCCTTTTGCTCTATTAATACCAATCATCACGTTATTTGTTAGACCATATTCAAAGCCAATCATAACATCAGTGGCATTTTCCAAGCCAAAAAAGGTCTCCCAACCTCCACCATCGCCGCCAAAATCTCCAAATCTGTGACCTATCCTAAAATCTAATAATCCAGCCTTCAACGTTTCGGTTGAATGAGCATTAATTACTCTGGTATCTTTAAATGTCTGGTACACTTTTTCCTTTTCTTGGGCTTGGCCGATCAATCCAAAAGACACAAGCAATAACAGGAGGAATATATTTCTCTTCATAATTGTATGAGATGAACGGTGATTTTTTTTGATAATTATTGAAAATTAGAACAAAAATATCTAAATCTTTGTATCTATTAATACGTAAAGGGGATAGTTGTAGTAATTTTATTTTGAAAAAATACACAAACTCTTTATAATCAATTGTTTATAAATATTCTAAAAAAAATAATTATGTATCCTGTAGAATTAACAACGCCAATGGCGAAAGATTTAACAGATTTTGGATTCAATAGTTTGCATTCTCCTGAAGAAGTTGATGCTATTTTATCTAAAAAGGAAGGAACAACACTTGTCGTGGTGAATTCAGTTTGTGGATGTGCTGCAGCGAATGCAAGACCTGGTGCCAAAATAGCTGTTCAAAATGAAAAAAGACCAGATAACTTATATACTGTTTTTGCAGGAGTAGACAAAGAAGCCGTAAACCGTACAAGAGAATTTTTACTTCCATATGCGCCATCTTCTCCAGCTATTGCATTATTCAAGGACGGAAAACTGGTTCATATGCTTGAACGTATGCACATTGAAGGTAGGAGCGCACAAATGATTGCAGAAAACCTAAAAATGGCCTTTGATCATTATTGTTAATCTCCATACATCTGCAACGAAAAGATGATTTTTTAAGTCTTGTATGTGAACTCTAATAAATAGTATTATTTTGCAACCTAATTGTCTTAACTCAGTGTATTCTAGAAATTTTTTAACTTTTTAAGAGAATACTATTTGGATTATTCTAGTTTGTTAGATGATTATTATTACTTTAGCTGCTCATTACGAATAAAAATACAGTCTTTTTTATCTATTCGTTAATGTATAAAATAGAGATTAAATGAAAGGTTTTTCTAAGCTTTTGATTGTATGTTGTGGTTTGCTTTTTGGAATTACAAGTTCCGCACAGGACATACATTTTACGCAGTTTTACATGTCGCCGTTGAATCTTAACCCTGCTATGACAGGTGTCAACAACTGTAAAACCAGAATGATAGTAAATTATCGTAACCAATGGGCAAGTGCTCTTGGAGCCAATGCATATAATACGTATTCATTGTCGTATGATCAAAAAATGCCAGTTGGTCGAGAAGACTACTTTGGTATTGGAGGTTCACTTTGGGGAGATGTTGCTGGAGAATCTAGGTTCGGAACAACACAAGGTAGACTATCATTATCTTATAGTAAGAAAATGGCAGGTTACAGAAAAAGTGCCAGTTACTTAGTTATTGGAGCTGATGCTGCCCTTACTCAAAGAAGAATAGACCAAACAGATTTAAGATGGCCTAGTCAGATTGATGAAAATGGTTTTGATCCTTTTGCACCTACAGGTGAAATCCCATTTGACGGTGATTTTATCTATCCTGATATCGCTGCGGGCTTAATGTGGTTCAGTGTCATAGATGAAAAAACAAATTATTACTTAGGAGCTGCCTTGCATCACTTGAATCAACCAAATGTAAGCTTTCTAGGTAGCAATCCTGTATCCTTATACAGCAGAGCGACTATTCATGGTGGAGCACAATTCCCTGTATCTTTAAGAATGAGTGTACTTCCTTTCTTCGTATATATGTCTCAAGGACCTCACAAAGAATTTAATGGAGGAGCTAGTATTAGATTTGCAATGGGGCCAAGTAGAGCTTCAAACCAGTCATGGCAAATGGGTGCATGGTATAGACTAGGAACTAAAGTAGAAGGAGGATTACACTCTGATGCAATCATTTTATCTTCTAGATTTAATTACGATCAGTTTTCAATTGGCTTTAGTTACGATCTTACCATTTCAGATTTCAGCCAAGCTGGATCAGCAAATGGAGCCTTTGAATTCTCTTTGGTGTATGAGATTTGTGGACCAGAAAGTAGAGGGGTATATTGCCCAAAATTCTAATAGCTTAGAAAAGAAATAGATAAATAAAAAAGAGCCTTTGCAAATGCAGGGGCTCTTTTTTTTTATTTGAATTACCTTTAAACTAGGGTGATTCAGAAGTTAGTTAATCTTAAAAGTGAATTCTCTTTGGATCCAACCAGCATAAAATTTGGCCCTATTCAGATTAGTATTTTGAAGTTTCATTTACCGTTAAAAACACAAAAATGTTTGAGCGAAAACAATGTAATGGTTGGAAATAAAATATAGAAAACCATACTGTTATGGTTGAAAACAAGGTCTTTGTGAGAGTTTTTTGTGTTTAAGAAAATGGAATTTTCCCGCCCATCACTTATGATACCTGCTACGCCTTAGCGGACTTCCTTCTTTTATTAGCTATTTGGCCGCACTGCGCTGACGCTGCTTGTCTCGTCTGGCGCATACAGACTAAGAGGAATTTAACATATATAATAATTCAAAATGTGTTT
>JARGNR010000178.1 GCA_029212405.1 Saprospiraceae bacterium | reverse complement strand
TAAATCTTTTACTCTTCATTTTTACGCTAGTATCGTCAGTACTTTTTCTTACTGGTAAATAAAATTTAAAAGAAAGTACATCTTTTTTGCAGTCAACATATCCATTCAATTATATAATGAAGTGGTTTAAGAACTCCGAGGTTTACCGAGCTGAAAGGCTTGTAGCTATTGGCAAGTCTCATTTTTCTTTTCATAGCCAAAGCTATGGTAATAAAAATAGGCGTAGGTCAATGGCTGCAATGCTTTTAGCGCAGGTAGTGAGTGAGTTTTTAAACCACTTCAATATCCTTCATTTTTATTCTCTTATGCAAATTGAAGGCTATGAAATTCTATTTTCCATTTGCCTGGCTTGTGAAATTAAAACATGTGCTTGGCATATTGTATATAGCCTTTTGGGATTAGGGTTGATGCGTCTAAAACAAATTCTAAATTGATCTTTGTGTTAAGTAGATCCATGAATATCGACTTAAAATCTTTAGTACTCATTTGCCATTTATTAGAATATTTAATTATCTAAAACTATATCCCTATCTTGGTTCAATAGATAATAATTTCAATGCACTGAATAATTATCATTTTTTCCTTTTGTTTGTTTCAAAAAAAAACGCGCTATTCAATGAAAAAAATGCTCTCCACCTTTTTAATTGTAAGCATCCTAATTGTATGTAATTCAATTACTTATGCGCAAACAAGATCTCTTCAAAAATCACTGCCATTAATAGAAGCAAAAGCGGATCGGGCAGGAATGTCTCAAGAGCGATTGAATCGAATAGATGCCATGTGCAGACAAGCAGTCGCTGATGCAGAAGTTCCAGGAATTGTCGCTCTGGTAGCTAGAGATGGAAAGGTTGTTATGTACAAAGCGTATGGAATCTCTGACAGTGAAACCAATCGACAATTGGAACGGGATGATATTTTCAGAATCGCATCTCAAACAAAAGCGATCACTTCTACTGCCGTCATGATGCTCTGGGAAGAAGGCTTATTTCAATTGGATGATCCGATCTCAAAATTCATTCCTGAGTTCAAAGATGCGCAAGTCTTAGATTCATTGCTAGAAGATGGATCATACACTACGGTACCTGCTGATAAGGAGATAACGATTCGACATTTAATCACCCATACCTCTGGCCTGGGTTATGGCGTAATCGATGGAGATCCAAGAATGCGTAAAATTTATGCCGATGCAGGCATTACTGACCTGTTTACCACAGAAGATATTTCGATTGAAGAAAGTGTAAAAAAATTGGCCAAACTGCCCATGCACCATCATCCAGGAGAGCGAATGACTTATAGCGAAGGGCTGGATGTACTCGGATATTTCATTGAAATTGTGTCTGGTCAACCTCTGGATGAATATTTTCGAACGCACATTTTTGAGCCCTTAGGCATGGATGACACTTGGTTTTACCTTCCAGAGGATAAATTTGATCGACTGGTGACCATCCATAAAAAAGAAGAAGGGAAATGGGTCAAATTCCCAACTACATTTTATGATCCTGATTACCCAATCAAAGGCGCAAAGCGCTTTTTCTCCGGAGGTGCAGGCTTATCAAGTACTGCTAGAGATTACGCTACCTTCTTACAAATGTATTTGAACAATGGAGAATTGAATGGAATCCGCTTGTTGAGTAGAACCACAGTACAATTTATTATGGCCAATCAAATTGGAGATCTTTGGGGAGATTCAGGCGCATACTATGGTTTAGCCTTTGGGGTCTTGGATCAAAATGGACAGGACAAAGGAGGGAGAGGAAGTAAAGGCACCTTTGACTGGGGAGGCTATTTTAATACGCAATATTTTGCTGATCCAAAAGAAAGAGTAATTGGTGTACTATTAAAACAAACGCAGGGTAATTTAACTGATCAAACGGCTTGGAAATTCAAACAATTGGTTTTTCAAGCAATAGATAATTAAGCCTACCGTTTCGTTTTTTCTTTGATATTACTACACTATCTGTACCATTGGGTTATAGGTTCAATGAATTACCTATGCAAAATAAGATATTTCCAAACGAATCTTTTTCACAAAATTTCGTTGATGCCATTGAATCACATACTAAGACTATTTAAACGTTTAACTTAACATCACGTAATAACTAACCCTTTTATTTGCACTATCAATTATGAAATTTACCATCCATTACACCTTGATTTCCGCTCTTCTACCCTTTTTAATGTTGAATGCGAACCCATCACACACACACCATACAAGCCAACCTAATTCTGGAATAATACCTCAACTTGCTACCACTTTATCTTCTTACATCAATCCTTATGCTTTGTATGAAAATACAACACTTCTAGCATGTGACACCTTTGATAATCGCATAAGCTATGTGGTAGATATGGAGCATTCTACCTGTAAGGTAGATGCATACAAAGGAGCAGTTATTGATGTGAATAAAAGAAAATCCCCTTCTAAGGTGATCAATTTATCCTTCCTGAAAAATGAGAGAAATCCCATTATTGAAGATCAATTATTTTTAAAATCTATAGATGCGCATACCTTTAAAATACTTGTTCCAGAAATTAGAGCAAAATATTATAGACCTATCCCCTTAGACAGTATAGGGCAAATGACGGTAAATGGGAAAATCCATTTACACCTTCGTCCAAAAAATAAGCCTGCGTCCAATTGCACTATTGTACTTCGTGAAAAGCGTCCTGAAGATAGCTTCCATCTATTGGATTGGGGTTGCCCAACAGGATTTTCTGGCCCGGATTGCAATTACTATAATCCAAATGAAATACAATATTTACTGGTCGAAGGTTATTCTCCTTTTGATCTTATTGGCGCAGAAATCAGAGAGAGAAATCTGATTGGAAAATCTTATGCTGGAGGTCTCATTTTTAAAGTGGATCGAAAAAAGAAATATGGGCTGGTGGTTGCTCCTGACGATCAATCTGCATCCACACCATGGGGATGTAATGATGTAAATTTAGCAGATATCAATTCAATAATGGGGGATGGTATTGCCAATAATGAACAACTCATTGCAAGTTGTGAATCTAAGGCTACCGCTATCCAATTGTGTCAGAGTTTAGTCCTCAACGGCTACAATGATTGGTATCTACCATGTAAGGCTGAACTGAAACAGATTCGAAGTCGACTACACGAAAAGGGAATGGGAAATTTCCCTGAAGGAAGTCACTACTGGAGCTCACAGGTGAGAAGAAATAAAATAGGTTATTTACCCTTTGTCAAAAATGAATATATGCTCTACGTTGATCGGGCCAAGAACGGTCGTGTTCGAGCTGTACGAAAATTTGAAAAATGAATTGTTTTAACACCAATTAGAATATAACCATCTAAAAAGAACCTCATGCCTTTACAAAACTGCACCACCTGATTCATACCTTTAATCCACTTTTTTCATATTTTTAATTCAGATATCAATTAAACCAGAGTTACAACTATGAAAAGCCATATTCTACTGTTCACCTTCTCTATCCTTTTTTGGGGATGTAAAGAAAAAGTCATTCCTATTGCAACTAAAGACTACACCTTGGAATCTGAAGGTGGTGTATATGTTGAAAAATTTGAATCATCCAACTCCAACCCCAATCGGTATACCGCCAACAACACAATTTATTTAGATGGGAATGCGTACACCTTTGATTATTACTATCAAAATAAGTCAGGAGAAAAATTTAAATTTGAAAATCATAAAAATGTAGAACAGCTCAGTCATTCAGAACGGAGCAGTGCCTGGAGTTTTGTTCCTCTGAATAAGATGACGGACAACACCATCGACAAAGTCGTAATGAAAGTAAAATATGGGTTAGAACCCTTTGGAAACAACAATCCAGATTACAATCAATCCATTATAAGTTATAAATTCCTTCAATTAAAAGGAGAAGCTGCGTTCTCTTCTGCGACAGGATTAATTGAAAATGAAAAAAACATATGGGCACATCCCCCAAGAAATAAGTTTTTCCAAGTTTTAGAATTAAATCCTTTCCCAATGATAAAAACACCATATGCCGTTGGAAATAAATGGGGCTGGTCCCTCCAAATTGGAGATTTTTGGGGTGATAAGCGCTGGAAAGTTTGGGAAGGAAGTATCGAAAACACCTATACCTACGAAATAAAGGATAAGAAAAACATATCTACTGCTGTGGGAGAATTAGAGTGTTTCATTATACAATCCGAGGCAACGAGTAGGATTGGAAAAACCTACTTAACTAGTTACTTCAACATGGATTTGGGCTTTGTTAAATTGGATTACACCAATATAGATAGTAGTAAAACAGTGTTAGAATTAATTGATTTTAGAAATTAAAAGGATCCCATTATCTCCATAAATGATCAAGATAAGTTTTTAGAAAATTCAAACTTGAATCAACTTTTTTCCTTCTCTTTCATTAGTTGGTAGACAATTGTATCTATAGAAAAACACAACTAATGAATCCACAAGTCATTATCATTGGCGGTGGTCTATCTGGACTAACAGCTGCTCGGGTCTTACATGAAAAAAATATTGATTTTGTTCTTTTGGAAGCTTCAGAACGAATCGGTGGACGAGTCAAAACAGATAATATCGATGGATTCAAGTTGGACCACGGTTTTCAAGTATTATTAACTGAATATCCAGAAGTTCGTCGTTGGTTGGACTATTCAAAATTAGATCTCAGACCTTTTTCCCCAGGTGCCTTACTTCTATATCCCGATGGCACACAGGACAGACTTGGAGATCCGCTGCGTGATTTTTCCAGCCTATTTCCTACCCTATTTTCTAAAGTGGGAAACCTAAAGGACAAACTATCGATTCTTTCCTTGCGAAATAGACTTCAAAAACTAAGTATTGAACAAATATTTGCTCAGGAAGAATTGACCACTATACAGGTACTTCGGGAGGAATATGGCTTCAGTGAGCAAATGATAGAACAATTTTTCACCCCATTTTTTGCGGGAATATTTTTAGAGAAAGATATAACCACAAGTCGAAGAATGTTTGACTTCGTGTTCAAAATGTTTAGTGAAGGAGATACCGCAGTCCCCAATCTTGGAATGGAAGAAATACCAAAGTTATTGGCCGCACCCCTTCCAAAAGCATCCATCATCCTCAACACTAGAGCTATCAAAATCGATAACCAGACTGTACATTTGGAAAATGGCTCCACTTACACTGCTCCACATATTATCATCGCAACAGAAGCAACAGGATTAGTTCAAGGTTTTTCTTCTGAAAAACCTCAGTACCAAAGTACAACTCATCTTCATTTTACTGCAGAAGAAGACCCGATTAAAAAGACATTGATCGCTCTGAATACCAAAAAGGAACGACTGATCAATAATGTCTGCACGATAAATACTATTGCTCCAGGTTACGCACCCCAAGGACATTATTTGATTTCTGCTTCTATTGTAGGGCAAGCTAATATAGATCAGGATGAGCTCATTGAAGCTGCAAAAAAAGAATTGCAGTTGTGGTTTGGTAAACAAACACAAAATTGGAAGTTTTTACACGGCCGAACTGTACATTATGCACTGCCTAATCAATCGAAGGTCAAAAACGATCTCACAGAAAATGATATTACTCTGAGAGATGGATTATACAAAAGTGGAGATCATCTTCTGAATGGATCTATTCATGCTGCAATGAAATCAGGTAGACTTGTTGGTGAATACATACTTCAAAAGATGACTTAAAAAGCAAATTAACCATTTCTTTTCTTAAAGCCTCTTTTGCAAAATTTAAAAATAGGTATCTTGAGAAGTTAACAAAAACGTAGCTTACCATGGGACTCCATACTTCTGCAAAGAATATCTCTAAATCTTCAACGCATATTTCATCACTATATCCCGATCAATATATCGAGTTGACTTACTCCAAATTAAGCACATTTCTTTGGGGTCGAGTACAAATTTTCACACTAGTATTGTGTACAGCATTCAGTTTATCTCTTTTAGCAACTGATGTAACCATAGAAAACATTCGAGTTGTCAATCGAGATGATGTATTGCAAACCCCTATTAGTGTAATCTTTGATTTGAAATGGGAAAATGCCTGGAACAATGCTAAAAATCATGATGCCATTTGGGTTTTTGTTAAGTTTGGTACAGCCTATGACAACCATGCAAAATTGAATTCGACAGGACATAAAGTTTTACAAAATCGAATATCCTCTGCTCCAAATCCTATTATTGAAGTAGACAAGAATGGCATTGGATGTTTGATTTATCCATCTACGACCTATCGAGGAAATCAAAATTTCAAACTTCAGATAGTTCTGGACACTACAAGCCAAAAAATCAATTATTCCAAGTTGAATGGGCTATCCGTTCACGCTATTGAAATGGTGTACATTCCCAAAGGAGATTTTACATTGGGCAGTCCCGATGCAGCAGCGATTAAGAGAGCTTCCTTGTATCAAAGTGATTCGGAAGGAAATCCAAATGGACTCATTACGATAAGCTCTGAAGCAGCTATTGCAGTCGAAGCAAAAGAAGGGGCAATGTACTATTGGAGTGAAGAAACGCTTTACAATGGAGATCAAAAAGGGCCAATTCCTGCAGAATTTCCCAAAGGACATGATGCTTTT
>JARGNR010000177.1 GCA_029212405.1 Saprospiraceae bacterium | reverse complement strand
CCATTAAAATCATAAGGAATAATATCATTGATTGAAGAGAGCTGAACGGCATTAGGGAGCTTTATCACTTGAGCTGCTTCTTCTCCGTTATTTTGAATGTAAGAGGTGGCAAATGTGTAAGCTTTATAGTGTGTCGACTTAGACAAATCTTGTTCTGTGTATACATCAATTAGTGTTGCCTCAGCAAAAGTATTATAGTCTTTATATTTTTGTTTTATAGCAGGTATTTGTTCTGCGGAGCACTGTCTACCTCTCAAAGGATATTGTACGCCTTCTTCATAATATCCCAACACAATATCTAATTTTCCATTTTTGTCATAGTCGCTTGCATATACATCAAAGGTTTCTTCTTCAGAAGCTTGGTATTTATAATTAAGTCCCAAATTGCCCGCTACTATATCTACATCTCCATCTTGGTCAAAATCTTCTGCAGTTACACTGTACCACCAACCTGCAGATTTTTCTAAGCCATAAAAATCAGTTTTATTTACAAATTGACCGGATTCGTTGATGAAAATGGTAATAGGCATCCATTCTCCCACTACAATTAAATCGAGGGCTCCATCTTTGTTGTAATCTGTCCATACCGCATCCGTAATCATGCCGCCTTCTACTAAGTCGGGTGCAATAGTTTCTGTTACATCAGTGTAGGATAATTTACCTGTTTCCTTTAACTCATTTTTTAAAATATAACTCTTGCCTGAAAGAGGGTAGGATTGAGGTTTCGTTCTACACCCTACAAATAAATCCAAATCTCCATCGTTGTCATAGTCTGCTTCTTTTACTCTTGATCCACTTGATATAATCTTAGGAAGTACAGAGTCGTCCTTTTTGATATTTACTTTTACATCATTCAGATAGAATTTATCTTGCATTTTAGGAGTTACTTCGTTGTATTCATTTCCTCCACAGACTACATACAGGTATTTTTCTCCATCATTATCTGCATCAAAAAGTAAGGCCCCCATATCTTCAAAATTTGCGTCCCACTTGATATCTTCATTTTCGATACTAGAAAAAGTGCCGTCTGACGTTTGTAGAAACAATTTACCAGATTGCCCCCCAGCACCACCAATATATAAGTCTTCCAATTGGTCGCCATTGATATCTCCAACTGCTATTCCAGATCCATTTTTTGAATATTGGTGTGGAATAAGTATTTCATATTTGAAATCATCAAAATCGTTTTCAACATGTTTGAAATTGGCACCTGAAGTTGAAGTTACATCACTAAATAGTTGAGTTGGTTTTGATGGTTCAGATTGGCTCTCGTTCGCATCTGAATACGCGATAGAAATTCGTTGATTAACAGGTAGGGCATTCAATGTTTGGGTTTTTCCATCTGACCATTCGATGATAATCTTGTCTACTAGCTCTGCATTGCCGATTCCAAAATGTAGCTCAGGAGATACGGAAGATTGAAATCCACGGGTCATAGCACACTCTTGATATTGAATATTCTCTCCAATGTGAAGTGTGACTTTAGTACCTAAGCCTAGTGGGTTTTTTGATTCACCTTTGAGTTGAATGGAGAGATAATTTCCCTGTTGATTCTCAACGGCATTGTTTTTAAAGATCAACGAAGGGTGATCGATGTTGTTGATGATGACTTCTAAATCCCCATCATTATCCAAATCTGCATAGGCCGCTCCATTGGAATATCCTTCAAAATCCAAACCCCAGTAATCGGTTACTTGTTCGAAGGTAAGGTCTCCATTGTTTTTATACACGTAATTGTCAATCTTTTCAGAAGGCATGTTCAAGGTTAAATCCAAATTGTTGAATTTCTGTTTTTCCTGATAGGTCGCTTTTTCAATTTTGTTGAAATAATCTTTGTTGTTGATATCTCTTCTTGTCCCATTGGTGATGTAGACATCTTTCCATCCATCATTGTCAAAATCAGCGAGTAATCCAGCCCAACTCCAGTCGGTAGAAGACATTCCTGTAATACGAGAAATGTCACTGAAATGAGGTAGGCCATTTTCATCAATACCGTTGTTCAATTGTACTGCATTTTGCATGTATTGAAAACCAAGACCATAATTAACGATTTCCCAAAAACCAGCAATATTCATGCTGGCCATATTGGCCTTATTTCTTCGATTGTCTTTAGGAGTCATGTCCATTTGAAGAATATCTAATAGACCATCATTGTTGATATCACCCACATCGGTTCCCATACCAAAGAAGGCGGTATGTTTTGTCGCGTTTTGCACTTCATTTCTGAAGGTTCCATCTCCATTATTAAAAAAGAAGTAGTCTGGACTGGCAAAATCATTGGACACATAGATGTCTTCCCAACCATCTTTGTTGAAGTCGCCCACAGTAGCACTCAGTGAAAGTCCAAAATTCAACATTCCTGATTCTGCAGTTACATCTTTGAATGTTCCATCTCCCTGATTCTGAAATAAGCGATCGGATTTGCTTTCTTCTTTCTTTTCGGCAAAAATAGCGTAGGAGTATGCTGGAGTTTTAAAACCAGTAGGAGGATAATTCGCTAAGAACATATCTATGTCTCCATCCTTGTCGTAATCAAAAAAGGTCGCTTGGGTACTATTTCCACTGTCCGCAACCCCTCTTTCTTCAGCTTCTTCATTAAAGGTAGGAATGCCGTCTTTATTTAATCCTTGATTGATAAATAATTGATTTTTCTTAGTGGTCCATTTTCCAGAAACGCTCACATATATATCCATCCACCCATCAGCATTTACATCGGCCATGGCAGCACCAGTGACCCATCGATCATCACTTTGTACCTGCGCGATCTCAGATATATCCGTGAATTTCAAATTTCCTTCATTAAGGAACAAGGCATTCTTCGCCATATTTCCAGTGAAGTAGATGTCTTGTAAACCATCGTTGTTGACATCCCCAATGGCTACGCCACCTCCCATATAGATATAGGGATAGGTGAAATAATTGACGATCGAGTCTTCTTTGAGGTCATTGGAGAAAGTGATTCCACTGGTCTCGGGTGCGAGTTGGGTGAATAATTTTGAACTATTGGCAGTAGGTGATTTTTCATTTTCGCAAGAGGAGAAAATGAATAAAAGGGAAAAAATATAAAATACAAACCTATTCATATATTCAAGCATTTTTAGTAAGCTTAATCTAGATGTGAAGCTAGTTATTTTGTAGAATGAAGCAAAATATGAAAGCAAGAATAATGGGGGGATGATTGGTTTATGGTAACTAAATAAGAAAAATAATTAATTTATTGATATATAGTTTCTTATGTATATAGTTATAATTTATAGATAAAATAAAAATTCAAAAATTACCATATTTACAACTTGCATAATTGAAACGATAGTGATTATATTTGGAAAAATTACAAAGCTTTCTGGTAAACTAACGTGATGAAAATCACATAGAATAAGGTGTAAGAAGATCAATCATTCAAGTTTACTATTATACTAAACCAATAAAAAACCGATATGAAGATTAAATTCTTTGGGTTGATTCTATTATGTATAGGGTCAATTAAAACCCATGCTCAATTACATCAAGATTGCACTTCTTCAAAACCTATTTGCACGAAAGGAACCTTTCATGTAAACCAAATGCAAGGTTATGGAAATGATAATGAATCCAAGAGGAATACTATTTGTCACGATTATATTTCAGAGGACAATTCGTATTGGTTAAAATGGACCATTAATAAGGGTGGGGTGTTGACATTTATATTAGACCCATTGTCAAAAGTTGATGATTTAGATTTTGTTCTTTACAAGACAGATAACTCTTGTGGAAATCTTGTAGAGGTTCGATGTATGGCAAGTGGACGATCTTTCAATAACAGTCGTATAAACAATAATTGTATTGGTGAAACGGGACTATCGTTATCTTCTTTAGATGAATTTGAAACTTCTGGGTGTAAATTCAACGACGATAATTACCTTAAATTTTTAAGTACCAATAGAGATGAATCTTATTACTTGTTTGTAAATAATTATACTTCAGGCAGCGGTTTTTCATTTACATTAGAAGGAGATGCAACTCTTAAAAAAGAAAATGGTTGTGAGTCAGAAATTGAAGAATTATACCTTTCTCTTCATAGTATTGCTCCAAACCCTGCAGATAGAACAATCACAATAAACTATTCTACACAAAGTAAGAGGCCCTTAGTTTATCATCTAATGTCTATAAATGGAGAATCGATAACATCTGTTCCAATAACTGGGGTTAATGAAGGGGCAAATTTTAAAGAAATTAATATTGAACATTTATCTTCTGGAATATACCTTTTAAAATTAGAACAAGGAATCTATTCCTCCACAAAGAGATTTATTAAACAATAAAGATATTCCAATTTACTGATCCTAAAAGTCTGATTACCATGCTGAAAACAATATCAATTATTGTAACAATATTATTTGTTGCATGTGTTGCGGTACAAGCACAAGAAGCTTCAATTACATCCGATTATTATAAAGAAATAAGTCATGATCCGTTGTCTGAAATTTTTTCTTTAAGCACTAGAGATATAGGACTACTTAAAGAGATTCCTGAGTGTGATTTACCTACAGGATTAAGTGTGGCAGAAAAGAAAAATAGCATTGTAATAAACTGGGAAAATCCATACCAGGATGATTTCGAAATAAATGTCAAAAGAACTGGATCATCAAGGAATGAGGATATTGTTAAGTCAAATAAATCAAGTCTTGAAATAGAAAATGCACAAAGAAATGACATTGATCATATTTATATAAGACGAGTTTGTAAAGATTATGGTAAAATCATACAAAGTGATTGGTTAGAAGTCCTGCAATCTATTAATGGCCCATGTCAAGTTGGAGAGTGTCAAGAGATTTTGTCATGGTTTACATATTCATTTGAAGAGCCTTCAAGTACAATAAACAATGATGGTCGAAAAGAGTGGAAAATTGTTGCTCCTTCAAATTTTGAATATATAGAATTGGATTTTGAAAGTCTTTTGTACACAATAAAGCCTGGGTCGGCAAATACGAGAGAATGGAAATTGATTGATAAAGTGCTTCTTGGTCCTGGACAATTCATAATTCTTGAAGTGCCTGAAGATGTAACATTTGTCAGGTTTAAAAATATAAAGTACAAAATATTTGGAGGCGCTCATCAGTCTTGTGAGGATTATTATGCAACTGCAATTAATGAAAGTAATAGTTGCTTACAAAACTTTTTTTATACAATTGATGAAGAAATTAATGGAAGCAATACTTATAGTTTTTATCTATTTAGTTCAGATGTAATTACCTCTGCTGATATTGTATTGTCTTCTGGTGATATTGAGAATATTTCACTGTTAGGATGTCCAATTAGTTCTGAAATTATTTATACCTCCGAATTTAATACGTGCCTTGGTTTTGATTTTGTTACAGATGGGTGTACTTCCTTTCCAGTAGATAATGATTGTCAAGACAGTGAATTATTTGATTTGAGTTGTGAAGATTTTTATTATACGCTGAGTCCAAGTACACATAAAGCAACGAATAACTTGAATCAAGTTATTGAAAATGAGTATAAGTGTTATTTTAAGTGGAGTTTTTCAAGTCCAATTCTAGAAGGTAGTGTAACTAAAATTGGAGGAGGTAAAGCCTTCGAGGTTTATGGGAATGATGGATTGTTGCTTCTAGATCCAGGTGAATACGTAATGACATATTCTTATTATAATACGGCAAATGAACTAGAGTATTGCGACCAATTATTTGACATTTCTTGTGATGGATCAGTTGATCCAAATATTCCAATCTCTGTAATTGATGAATTCTTACAGTGTGATTTATTATCCTTAGAATATGAAAACATTCAGACCTACCAAGGTGAAACAGTAAACTGTGAATTCAGTTGGAGTATACCAGATTCTATTTCTTTATTGGTAACAGTGAGTCCTGTAGGGTCATTTTCTTCAATTCAATATGGAGCCTCCAACGGTTCTATTTCTCTTGGTGATTATGAGTGGCAACTGAGTTTTATTATGTTATATGATCATCCTACATATGGATTTATTACAAAGGAATGTAGTGATATGATTGCTTTCTGTCCCAAAGATAATATGGATGATATTAATTTAGATCCAGATGGAGATGGAGTAGATACAGATGATGATAACTGCCCTCTAATTTATAACCCCAATCAATTGGATACTGATCAAGATGGCATAGGTGATGCTTGTGAACCTGATACAGATGGAGATGGAGTCATTGATGATGATGATAATTGTATCTACTTTGTTAATCCAGGGCAAGAAGATTTAAATAATAACGGCATAGGTGATGTTTGTGAATTTGATGACGACCCTGATGATCCTGACGAAGACGGAGTGTCCAATGAAAATGATAATTGTCCACTTATATACAATCCAGATCAAATGGATTCTGATGGTGATGGAATAGGAGATCTCTGTGAGCCTGATACAGATCAAGATGGGGTGATTGACGATAATGATAATTGTATATTAACAATTAATCCTGATCAAATTGATGATAATCAAAATGGTATTGGTGACTTGTGTGAAGAGGAGGATGATCATGATGGAGATGGAATAGATACAGATAATGATAATTGCCCATTAGTTTATAATCCTGACCA
>JARGNR010000032.1 GCA_029212405.1 Saprospiraceae bacterium | reverse complement strand
AAGTGATCCGTTCTTTACGATATAAGGCCTTCCCATGAAAATGGGAAGGCCTTTTGCATTTCTTTAACTATCTGAGATGCAACTCTGGAATTAAAAACACGTCATTTAAATATAAATTACAAAACTTACAAAAATCTAAAACCATGAGAAAATTTACATTGGCGTTTATTTGTACAATATTAATTTCAAGTGCTATGAAAGCACAACATAGTGAGGAAACTCTTTTTGGTAATTCTTCGATTAGTCTGACAGGTGTTTGGGCAGGATCCACTAATGGCTTAGTAGAATTCGATAATAATTTTAGTCTTAGTAATTCTGGCTATTTTTTGTTTGAAGTGAACAACGATTTACTTATCGGATGGTCTGGGTATGGAAGTGGTACAAATCTAGAAAATGGAGATAAAGCTGAAATTGGAGGAAATGATTTAGTATTAGGATATGCATTTAACAGTAATAAATCAATACATCCTATTATTTATGCAAAAGGGGGAAGAGGATCATTAAAGATAAATGAACAAAAAGTAGATAAGGTTACAGTTTTTGAACCAAGTGTTGGAGTAGAGATGAACGTGTTGAGATGGTTTAAGGTTGGATTAGAAGGAGGATATAGGTTTGTGACTAATGTGGATGCAGATGGATTAAATGATAATGATTTTTCATCACCAGTAGTAGGGTTGAGGTTGAAATTTGGTTGGTCATGGGATTGATATAAAGGCTTAATTTGTGTTAATAAATTTTGACTGATAATTATTCGATAAATTCTATCTTTGTTGAATGAAAATAGCAGTATTCCCAGGCTCTTTTGATCCAATAACGAATGGACACATAGACTTAGTAAGACGTTTTGTTCCATTGTTCGATAAGATAATAGTTGCGGTAGGTGAAAATTCATCTAAGAAAGGACTATTTACACTGAAACAAAGACTTGAATGGCTGAGCAAAGTATTTGAAGATGAACCTACCATTGAGGTGGGAAGTTTTACTGGTTTAACAGTAAATTTTTGTAGAAAAGAAAATGCTAAGTATCTAATTCGAGGGTTACGAAATTCGTCGGATTTTGATTATGAAAAAACGATTTCACAGCTGAACAATATAATAGGGGATAATGTTGAAACACTGTTTTTTATCTCTAAACCAGAATATTCTCATATAAGCTCAACAATCGTAAGAGAAATTATCAAAGGGAAGGGAGATATTTCTACATTTGTACCAGAATTCATTGCGGAGGCTATTAACGAAGTTTATTAGGTTTCCGTAGGTACTCTATTCAATTAAATCCTAACACAAAATAATTTAAAATGTCAAACGCTTATTTCGATGTCCCATTAGCTGTCAATGAGGCTGTATTAAGTTATGCTCCAGGTTCTTCAGAAAGAAAAGCTGCTCAAGAAGCATATCAATCCATGTTGAATGGACACTTGGATATACCAATGTATATTGGTTCTAAAAAGGTGACTACATCAAAAAAACATGATATTCATCCACCTCATGAAATAAAAACTGTTATTGGAAAATATTCTGAAGGAGATGCAAGTCATGTTCAAGATGCTATAGACGCTGCACTTGATGCAAAAGAAGCATGGGCAAATCTACCATGGGAAGATCGTGCTGCGATATTTTTGAGAGCTGCGGATCTGTTAGCTGGACCTTTTAGAGCGAGAATGAATGCAGCAACAATGTTGGCGCAATCAAAAAATATATACCAAGCGGAAATCGATGCAGTCTGTGAACTATGTGACTTCTTTAGATTTAATGTGCAGTTCATGACTGATATGTATGCACAACAACCTGAATCTTCACCTGGTATGTGGAATAGGTTAGAATATCGACCATTAGAAGGATTCATTTTTGCGTTGACCCCATTTAATTTCACATCAATAGCTGCAAATTTGTGTGCCGCACCCGCTATGCTAGGTAATACTATTGTATGGAAACCGGCAGAATCACAAATTTATTCCGCTCAAATCATTATGGAAGTTTTCGAAGCCGCTGGTTTACCTCCTGGAGTTATTAACCTTGTATTTGTAGATGGACCTACAGCGGGCGATGTAATTTTTAATCATTCAGAGTTTGCAGGACTTCATTTTACTGGAAGTACTGGTGTATTTCAAACTTTGTGGAAAACAATTGGAAACAATATTTCTAAATACAAATCATATCCAAGAATTGTAGGAGAAACTGGAGGTAAAGATTTTGTAGTAGCTCATAAATCTTCAAATGCTGAGCAGGTAGCTGTTGCTTTATCGAGAGGTTCATTTGAATTTCAAGGACAAAAATGTAGTGCTGCTTCAAGAGCATATATTCCAAAATCAATTTGGGGAGATGTGAAAACAAAATTAGTCGATGATGTATCCAGCTTTAAAATGGGATCTCCAGAAGACTTTAGTAACTTTATCAATGCAGTTATTGATGAAAAAGCATTTGATAAAATTAGTTCTTACATAGATAAAATAAATGCATCAAGTGACGCGGAGATAATTGTGGGCGGCACGTATGACAAATCAGATGGATACTATATAAGTCCTACGGTTGCCGTAACATCTGATCCCAAGTTTTTGACTATGTGTGAGGAAATATTTGGACCTGTGCTTACCATCTATGTCTATGAAGATGATAAATATGAAGACATCCTTGAGGTTGTTGATTCGACATCCCCATACGCGTTGACGGGTTCCATTTTTTCAAATGATCGCTATGCTACAAAAATTGCAATAGATAAATTGAGAAATTCAGCAGGAAACTTTTACATCAATGACAAACCAACAGGTGCAGTTGTAGGACAACAACCTTTTGGTGGAGGAAGAGCTTCAGGAACAAATGATAAAGCCGGCTCTGTATTGAACTTAAATAGATGGGTTTCTCCACGTACGATTAAGGAAACATTCAATCCTCCTACAGATTATAGATATCCATTTCTAGGTTAATTAGACATGCAAGATAAAATTTGAATAACGATAAGAAGTTGGGTATATCCTGACTTCTTTTTTAATTTTTATGATAATGAATAAAATAGCTTTTTCGAAATATCATGGAACAGGAAACGATTTCATTCTGATTGACGACAGACAAGAAAACTTTAATGAACAAGATCATGAATTGATAGCCAGAATGTGCAGTAGAAGATTTGGTATTGGTGCTGATGGTTTGATGTTGTTAAGAATGAAGGATGGGTATGATTTTGAGATGATCTATTTTAATTCTGACGGCCACCAAAGTAGTATGTGCGGAAATGGTGGACGATGTATTGTACACTTTGCTTATTCAATGGGTATTATTGAACGTTCATGTAGCTTTATTGCCATCGATGGCCCACATGAGGCTTTCGTATTAGAAAATGAAGGTGTAAAGTTGAAAATGAGTGACATTACTAATATTGAATTGGATGGAGAAGCGTTCATTTTAGACACAGGCTCACCTCATTACGTAGTAAAAGTTGATTTAATTGAATCTATCGACATCAAAAAAACAGGTTCTGAAATAAGATATTCAAGATCATATGCTGAAGAAGGAATCAATGTAAACTTTGTAGAATGTATGCCGAATAGAATAAAAGTAGCTACCTATGAACGCGGAGTAGAAGACGAGACTTACTCATGTGGTACAGGTGTGACAGCTGCAGCGATTGCTATTTTTGAAACCAAATCCAATCAGTATAGTAGTCCAATCATTATACAAACCAAAGGAGGAGAGTTATCCGTTTATTTTAGAAAGGAAGACTCAAACAAGTACACAGATGTATGGTTGCAGGGACCTGCAGTAAAGACATACGATGGTATTTGGAATCTGAATTAAATCTGACAATACCAAAACTCCTCATTGATAGTTATGACGAAGCTTAATTATCGACTAATCGCCATTGACTATATTTTCCTTTCAGAGATAAAAATACAGCACTCAAAAATGATAGTGGCATAAATATAAAAAGTAAAAGAAATATCGAGATATATATTTTTTTTGTCATGATGCATGATTTGAATCTTTAGCAAAAATCCAATTCACGTATTATTATGAGGTAAATTTGAAGTAAATCTATTGTTATCATATATATTATTTTCATAATGTATTGGATGCATTGAAAATGAAAACTTTATACTTATCTTTGCACGTTAAATCCAAAAATTATAATAATGCAAATTTTAAATGAGATACAGAACGGAATCAAAGATGCCCTTTTGTCGGAATACAATCACACAATTCCTGTGGAGTCTGTACTCATTTCACAAACTAGGAAAGAGTTTACAGGAGATTATACAATAGTTGTTTTCCCGTTTGTAAAAGCATTAAAATCTAATCCGGTTGAAATAGGAAATACATTGGGGAAATATGTAGTTGAAAATAATAATTCAATTACCGACTTCAATGTTGTTAAAGGATTTTTAAATTTTTCTCTATCTCCTGAATATTGGAAAGGACAATTGGCAGAGATCTCCTCAAATATGGATTTTGGAAGTCATCCAAAAAATGGTAAAAAAGTAATGGTGGAGTTTTCTTCTCCTAATACGAATAAACCATTGCATCTTGGACATATCAGAAACATTCTATTGGGGTGGTCATGCAGTCAAATATTGGAAAAGGCAGGATACGAAGTTATTAAAACCCAAATTATCAATGATAGAGGTATCGCTATATGTAAAAGTATGTTGGCCTGGCAGTTGTATGGAAACGGAGATACGCCAAAATCTACTAATATAAAAGGAGACCTGTTTGTAGGAAAATATTACGTATTATTTGATCAAAAGTTGAAAGAAGAATATTCAGAATGGCAATCTTCCGAAAAAGGAAAAGAAGTATACGCTTCTTCTCATAAAGAAAATCAATCAGAAGAAAACTTTTTCAAAGCATACAAGAATACCTATTTTAATCAATATTCAATCTTAGGAAATAAAGCAAAGGATATGCTTTTATCTTGGGAAGCGAAAGATGATACTATCCGTAACTTGTGGATGATGATGAATAGCTGGGTCTATGATGGATTTGAAGAGACATATAAAAAGTTAGGAGTCAGTTTTGATAAGTTATATTATGAATCTGACACCTATTTATTGGGTAAAAAGATTGTGGAGCAAGGCTTAAATAGCGGTACTTTTTATTCTGAGGACGATGGGAGTGTTTGGATAGATTTAGAAGATGCTGGTATGGATAAGAAGTTAATTCTGAGAAGTGACGGTACATCTGTTTATATCACTCAAGACATAGGAACTGCTCAAGTGAGAAATAATGACTTTGGTGTGGACAGAATGGTTTATGTGGTGGGAGACGAACAAGATTATCACTTTAAAGTTTTGTTCCAAATAATGAAAAGACTGGGTGAACCTTATGCTGATGATATGCATCATTTGTCTTACGGTATGATCGATCTTCCAACTGGTAAAATGAAATCAAGAGAAGGAACTGTTGTTGATGCGGATGATTTGGTAAAAGAAGTAATTGAGGAAGCGAGAAACTCATCAGCAGAGAGAGGAGAAATTGGTGAAATGGATAAGGTTGAACAGGAAGATATATTACGTAAAATTGGTTTGGCTGCACTGAAATTTATGATCATAAAGATTCAACCCAAGAAGAGAATGATCTTTGATCCTAAAGAATCTGTTGATATGCAAGGTCAGACTGGACCTTATGTGCAATATGCTTATGTTCGGATTAAAGCAGTACTACGAAAATATAATCAAAACGAAGTTGGATCATATGAAGCGTATACAAAGCCGAATGAATTTGAGATGGCATTATTGAAAGAAATCGTGGAATATCCTAGTTTGATCAAAGATGCAGCAGAGAACTTGGATCCATCATCGATTGCTAATTACAGTTACAACTTAGCGAAGACGTATCATAGATTTTTCCATGAGGTAAGAATACTAAATGCGGAGTCAGAACCTGCAAAAGCATTTAGACTAGAATTGAGTAAAGTTGTTGCTCGAGTCATGCAAGGGTGTATGGAATTACTTGGAATTGAGATGCCAGAAAAAATGTAAAATTTGTTGCTTGAAGTTTTAAAATAAGCAGAAATCAAAAAGAAATGGAAGATAAAAAAGAGTCTTTAAATTTTATAGAACAAATAATAACAGAAGATATTTCTTCTGAAAAGCATAATGGGAGAGTATTGACCCGATTTCCCCCAGAACCTAATGGATATTTACATATTGGTCATACCAAAGCGATATGTGTTAATTTTGAATTAGCGGAGAAATTTGGTGGAGCATGTAACTTACGATTTGACGATACAAATCCTACAACCGAGGACACTGAATTTGTTGAAGCTATAAAAGAGGACATAGAATGGTTGGGATTCCAATGGAATGGAGATGTAAAATTCGCTTCTGATTATTTTGATCAATTATGTGCATTTGCAGAACAAATGATCAAAGATGGGAAAGCATATGTGGATCCGAGTACTCCTGAAGAAATTGCTCAACAAAAAGGCACCCCTTCCACACCTGGAACTGGTAATAAATATAGAGATAGGAGCATTGAAGAAAATTTCCAACTTTTTCAAGAGATGAAAGAAGGAAAGCACCCAGATGGTGCAATGGTATTAAGAGCAAAAATTGATATGACTTCTCCAAATATGTTAATGCGTGATCCATTAATGTATCGAATTAAACACGCTCATCATTATCGAACTGGCGATAAATGGTGTATATATCCAATGTATGATTTTGCTCATGGCCAAAGTGATAGTATTGAGCATATAACTCATTCATTGTGTTCATTAGAATTCATTCATCACAGACCTGTTTATGACTGGTTTATTGACAATTTGGAAATCTTTCCAAGTCGTCAGATTGAGTTTTCTCGAATGAATGTTGAATACTTAATTACGAGTAAACGAAAAATGTTGAAATTAGTTGGTGGTGGATACGTGACAGGTTGGGATGATCCAAGAATGCCAACAGTCAGAGCTCTTAAAAGAAAAGGGTATCCAGCTAAAGCAATCCGATTATTTTGTGATAAAGTAGGGATGACCAAAAGAGAAAACCTAATTGAATTTGATTTATTGGAGTCTTGTGTTAGAGAAATTTTAAATGAGACTGCTAATCGTGCTATGGTTGTAGAAGATCCAGTAAAATTGATTATTACCAATTATCCTGAAGGGGAATCAGAAATGCTTCCCGCCAACAATAATGATGGGGATGAAAGTGCTGGAACTAGAGAAATTCCATTAAGTAGAGAAATATGGATAGAGCGGAAAGACTTTATGGAAGATGCTCCTAAGAAATTCTACAGATTGAGTCCAGGCAGAAATGTTAGACTCAAGCATGCATATATTTTGCATTGTGAAGGTTTTAAGAATAATGAGGAAGGAGAGTTGGAAGAAGTCTATTGTACATATTACCCAAATAGTAAGAGTGGCCATGATGTATCAGGAGTTAAGCCTAAAGGAACCTTGCATTGGGTTTCTATAGAACATGGAGTAGAATGTGAAATAAGAAACTTAGAACATTTATTTACAGATCCTGCACCAGATAGCCATGAAGGGAAAGATTTATTAGAATTTATTAATCCAGACTCCATTCAGTACAGTAAAGGGATAATGGAACCTTCATTAGTTTCTGCAACAAAAGGCCAACAATTTCAATTTTTAAGAAAAGGCTATTATTGTGTTGACACGGATAGTACTGAAGATCGACTTATATTTAATAGAACGGTTGGTTTGAAAAGCAGTTGGAAACCGAAAAAATAATTGGATAGATTCAACTATATTTGTATTCGTAAATGAGTAAAGGTAGAATAATACTGGCAAGAGAAAGGTTTAAACTCACAATCGAACGGTTGTGTCATAAACTTATTGAAGAGTATGGAGACTTTTCAAACACGTGTATAATTGGAGTGCAAGAAAGAGGAGTTCTTTTAGCAGACAGGATTATAGACCGACTTCAAGCGCTCTCTCCTAAAACTACCTTTGAGTATGGAAAACTTGATATTACATTTTATCGAGATGACTTTCGAAGAAGAGAAGAACCCTTAAAAGCATCGAGTACTGAAATCAAGTTTTTAATTGAAAACAAAAGAGTGATCTTAATTGACGATGTTTTATATACAGGTAGAACAATTCAAGCTGCTTTGGCCGCGCTTCAAGGATTTGGTAGACCTGCAAAAGTAGAGTTGTTGACTTTAGTAGATCGTAGATTTAATCGACATTTACCTATCCAATCTGATTATACGGGCATTACTGTCGATGCACTAGATGAAGCATATGTGAAAGTCGAGTGGGAAAATATTGATGGGCAAGATCGAATTAAACTCTTTTCAGCAAAACGAAATAATTAGGAATAGAGGATGACAAATTCCACATTGAGTACCAAACATCTTTTAGGAATCAAATACATCACAAAAGAAGATATTCAGCTGATATTTAATACTGCTGATAACTTCAAACAAGTGATCAACCGACCCATTAAAAAAGTGCCGAGCCTTAGAGATGTAACCATAGCTAATTTATTCTTTGAAAATAGTACTCGTACAAGAATTTCATTCGAATTGGCTGAAAAAAGACTCAGCGCTGATGTTGTTAATTTCTCTGCATCTTCTAGTTCTGTAAAGAAAGGAGAAACACTTTTGGACACCGTGAATAACATATTAGCAATGAAAGTTGATATGGTAGTAATGAGACATCCAGCACCTGGAGCACACCATTATTTGTCAAAACACATCGATGCGAATATAATAAATGCTGGTGATGGTACGCATGAGCATCCTACTCAGGCGTTACTAGATGCATTTTCTATGCGCGAACAATTAGGAAATCTTAGAGGTAAGAAAATTGTAATTGTAGGAGATGTTATGCATAGTAGGGTAGCTTTAAGTAATATTTATTGTTTAATAAAATTGGGGGCAAAAGTAAAAGTTTGTGGCCCACCTACTTTGATCCCTAAGCACATAAAGACCTTGGGTGTAGAGGTGGAATATGACATCAAAAAAGCACTTGAATGGTGTGACATTGCCAATATTTTAAGAATTCAATTAGAACGAATGGATATCAAGTATATTCCTAGTTTAAGAGAATATGCCATGTACTTTGGAGTTAATAAGAAATTGATTGATAGTCTGAAAAAGGAAATTATCATCATGCATCCTGGGCCAATTAATAGGGGCGTAGAACTCTCTAGTGATGTTGCAGATTCAAAACAGGCTATCATATTGGATCAGGTAGAAAATGGTGTTGCGGTAAGAATGGCGGTGTTGTATTTACTTGCTGGACAGCGTGCAAATTAGCAAAATCAAGTTAAAGAAATATTAAGTCCTTTCATAAACAAATTTTTTAAGTAATTGGCGAGTTACTTCGTTGGACAAAACTTTAAACAAAACATATGAAATACTTCATACTATTGAATTTTTTATTCTTTTACGGATCATCATTTGGCCAATATGATATAGACTTTAATTTAAAGAATTATGAAAACGATACGTTGATAGTAGGCCATTATTATGCCGACAAACAATTAGTCCATGATACGTTGTTTTCAGATAAGAAAGGAAGTTTTTCAATGGAAGGAGAAGATACACTTAAGCTAGGAGTGTATTTTTTATTAACGGTACCAGATAAGAATTATATTCAGTTTTTTGTTAATGGCATAGACAATGAGTTTGAAGTAAATTGGAATGTTCAAAAATCTTCAGACTTAAAATTTAAAGGAAGTAAGGACAATGAGGCTTTTTTGAAATATATAGCGTTTCTTGGAAAGCAACGGCCTGAAGCAGATAAATATAGTCAACGAATTATAAAAGCAGATTCGACTGGAATAGAAGATATTGAAGCAAAAGAAAAGTTAACAGAAATTGAGGAAAAAGTAGAAGCGTATCAACTTAAACTGATTGCAGAACTTCCTGAATCAATTACAGCAAGATTTATTTCTTCAAGCAGAGCGGTAAAAGTTCCTGAATTTGAAGATACAGAAGACAATCAATTCGCGAAATATTATTTTATTAAAGCTCACTATTTTGATAATATAGACTTAGGGGATCCTGTAAATTTAAGAACTCCATATATACACAATCGAATCAAGTATTACATGGATAAAATAGCTCCAAAAGATCCCGATAGTACTATTAAAAGCGTTGATTTCATTTTAGAAAAAATGATACCTTCTCCAGATACATACAAATACTATTTATCCTATTTTCTGAATCAATATGCTCAAATGAAAATAGTGGGATATGACAAGGTCTATGTTCATCTAGTGGATAATTATTACGCAAAAGGTAAAGCAGAATGGATATCAGAAGAGACATTGGTAAAAATGAAAGAACAGGCTGATAATCTGAGAAACATACTCATTGGAGAGAAGTTTCCAGATATTACTACGTACAAAAAGGACAGTACAGCAGTCAGAATTTGGGATGTGGAATCTCCGTATACCATCGTCCTTTTTTGGGCTCACGATTGTGGCCATTGTACCAAGTCAATGCCTGAAATCGTTTCATTCTATGATGAATTTGAAAGCAAAGGAGTTACACTCATTTCTATTTGTACAAAAGGAGGAAAGAAAACCGTTCCTTGCCAAGAAGCCATACCAGAGAAGAAAATGGACAAGTTTATAAATACATTTGATGTTTATCAGCGATATAGAAATAAGGTATATATTCGGTCCACTCCTAAGATTTTCATCCTAGACAATGATAAAAACATTTTGATCAAAGATATTCCAGCAAAGGAATTGAAAAATGTAATGAAAGAGATTATCAAAATGGATGATACTACCACTAGAAGTTAACGAACTAAATATCTTTTCAGTTTTGTATTTCTGCTCTTCTTAATCTGGAAATTGTGTAGATTTCTTTTGCTCTGAATAGGCAATAAGATGCAAGTCAATCTTAACGCACTTCATCTACCAATAAGCGTTTACATACTTCATGACTCAGCATCACGCTTTTATTTTCTTCGTAATCAACAATCATAGAGTGATCAAACTCTTCTATTTTATGGATTTCAAATATTGTCCCAAGAGTGATTGCTTTTTCATTCAACATAGTCAGTAATAGAACAGAGCTATCTCCAACAGCTTTTAATATTGCCTTTTTGCCAGGTTGAATAGAAGATAACTTTACATATGTTTTTCGATTATATTCTCCCTTTTTATCCGGGATAGGAGAACCATGTGGATCATTTGTTGGATATCCTAATAATTCATCCATACGATCAAAAAGTGCTTCTGATTTTAAATGTTCCATCTCTTCCGCTATTTGATGAACTTCTTCCCATCCAAAGCCCATAACATTAACGAGGAACATTTCAGTTAGTCTATGTTTTCTTACGATCAGGGCGGCAGTAAGTTTTCCTTGATCAGTTAATTGTATAGGTTTATATTTTTCATAGTTTATCCAGCCATTTTGATCCAATTTCTTGATCATATTGTTCACCGTTGGTTTGCTGACTCCCATTTCCTTGCCAATAGCTGTAATGGTTACTTTAAGCTTGTTTTGCTCTAATAAATAAATCGCCTTTAAGTAATTCTCTTTTGTTTGTGTGGGCATTCTAATGAACTTTTATACAAATATAGAATTATACTAGTAAATATTTGTTAGATAGTATATAACTTTATATTTTTACATTACTAAAAAGGCAACAAATGGCTATTAAGCTTCTATCCTATATTTATTTCATTTTTCTTTTATCGTGGAGTCATACGTTAAATGCTCAATCTTTTACTATAGCTGGTGAGGTCGTAGATAGACAAGGTCCAGTGGAATATGCTTCAATTACTCTCAATCAAATAAATGCCACCTATTCTGATACAAATGGAACCTTTGCATTCAATGATTTATCCATTGGAGAATATGATTTGACTATAAGCTTTTTAGGATATAAAGAGTGGACAAAAAAGATAAATATTACAGAAAGTGAGGGAGATATTTCGATTAAGGCAACTCTAGAGCCTGATTTACTCTTGTTTGATGAAATCGTCGTAACTGGAACCAAAACATTTAAGAGAAAAACCAAATCTGCTGTTATTGTAAATGTAGTGGACAGCAAAACATTGGATAATATCCAAGCATGCAATCTTTCTGAAGGGTTAAAGTTTCAACCTGGATTAAGAGTTGAAACAGATTGTCAAACATGCAATTATACACAATTAAGAATGAATGGCCTTCCAGGTGGATATTCTCAAATACTCATCAATGGTAGACCTATTTTTAGTCCTCTTACTGGTTTGTATGGGTTAGAACAGATTCCTGTAAACATGATCGATCGAATAGAGGTGGTAAGAGGTGGTGGATCCTCTTTATATGGTTCCAGTGCTATTGGAGGAACGGTAAACGTATTAACAAAACTGCCCAAAGCAAATAATTACACGATAGGTTCTTTATACCAAAATTTGAATGGAAAAACGAACGACTTCCAACTTAATGCCAATGCTACTATTGTAAGTCCTTCTAAAAAAAGTGGAGTTTCTCTGTTTTTAAACAAACGAGACAGGGAAGCGTATGACCATAACAACGATAATTTTTCGGAGATACCTGAAATTCAAAACACCTCAATTGGCATAAGTACATTTTTCTTACCCTCAGGAAATCAAAAGATAGAAGTGAGTCTTTCCAATTTGAACGAATACAGGTTCGGTGGAGAAATAGTGGAAGGAGCAGCTCATTTAGCGCTACAATCCGAAGAACGTACCCATGACGTTTGGATGGGAAGTGCAGACTATCAAATCAACTTTAATGATGAAAAATCTTCGATAATCACCTATTTGGCATGGCAGAATACTGCACGTGATCATTACACGGGCATATTTCCAGATGCAGATGAACTGGAAGCTGTTCAGCAACACCTAGAAGCTCCTCCATATGGCAATTCATCGACAACAACCTTTCAAGGTGGTGTACAATTGAATCATAATATATCTAATTTTTTAGGAGGGTCTAATGTATTTACCTTTGGAGGGGAATATTTGTTGGATGATACGTTTGATGAGATCAAATCCTATAGGTATGAAATTGATCAAGTGACTAAGGATTTGGGTCTTTTTGTTCAGAGTGATTGGGAGATATTACCTTCACTAAATTTGCTGTCAGGATTACGAGTTGATAATCATAATTTGATTGATGGAATTGTGGCAAGTCCAAGATTATCCTTGTTATATAAATATAAGCAAAACACCCAAGTCAGGGCAAGTTTCGGTACAGGGTTTAGAGCACCACAAGCATTCGATACAGATTTGCATATTGCATTTGCTGGTGGAGGAATTTCTCGTGTCCAATTGGATGAAAACTTGAAAGAAGAAAGTTCTAGGAGTTATAGCCTTTCCTTAAATTATGATAAACCTTCAGAGCATTGGGTAGCTGGTTTTACCTTGGAAGGATTTTATACTAGATTGGATGATGCATTCACGCTAGTACCTATTGGAGAAGATGAGTTTGGTGAGTTGTTTGAAAAAAGAAATGATCAAGGTGCTACCGTTCAAGGTCTAATTTTAGAGTTAAGAGCAAATTATGATAGAAAAGTACAATTGGAATCGGGTATAACTGTACAATCAAGCGAATTTGAAAATGAGATTCAATATATCGATGAAGTGCCTGGCGTAAGAGATTTTATACGTACACCAAATGTATATGGATTTGCAAATCTTTCTTTTACACCCAATCAAAAATTTAGTGCGAATATTAATTACATTTATACAGGAACTATGCTTGTTCCTCATTTTGCCGGAGCCCCTAATCAATTAGTAGATGAAATAATAACATCACCTACTTTTTCAGAGATTAGTACGAAGCTTGCCTATACAGTATCTATTTCGAAAGAAACGAATTTAGAATTTTACGGTGGAGTAAAGAATATGTTCAATAGCTATCAAGAAAACTTTGATATTGGTAAAAATAGAGATAGCAACTTTGTTTTCGGCCCTGCTCAACCGAGAGTAGTTTATATAGGAATGAAGTGGTTTATGTAATCAAACCCTAAATTTATTTTGTAAGTAAATAGAATTTCTTTCTAAAGAATTTTGTTGTTGAATGTGCCCGTTGGTTTCCTAGGTTTTCTCTATCTTTCCTGAAAACCAACTGACATGAAATCACCTTTTTACATTATACTTTTTTGTCTATTTTATTCATTTCCTGTTTTATCTCAAGAAAACGATTTTGAAAATTGTGAATCCAATTACGAGAATATTCTTTGTGACCCTATAGTAATTGATACAATTAGTGGATTATATGGAACTGCCTTATTCTTTCAACAGGCTCCAACAGTTACAGTAACATGGGATTTTGGTTTTGCGGTATTGGATGACAATGAATTTTTCTATTATCAAAAGTTAATTGTTGAAGGAGCACCAGATCTTTTAAATATTCATTTCTTTTATGAATGTACAAATCTAGAACTCATTGGTTTTTGTACGATAGGCTCTACAGAAATTGCAGACGGATGCTATAACGATTCTTCAATGACATGGGAGTACACGTTAAATGATTTTACTCTTATTCCGATAACAGATTTGGCAACCTATTCTGAATGTCAAAATCCAGTGGTCTATGATTTATTATGTAATCCCTGTGGTGGAGCAGATTGTGTTGACTTGTCATTAATTGACCCTTCGGTACAATGTCCACAAAACTATGCTCCAGTCTGTGGTTGTGATGGAAATACATATGGAAATGGATGTATCGCCGAAACTCAATATGGAATTGCCAACTATACAGAAGGAGCTTGTGATCTTGCAGATTGTATTGATTCTTCGCAAATTGATGAAAATGTAAATTGCATTAACTTATATGAACCAGTATGTGGTTGCGATGGTAAGACGTATAACAATTCCTGTATTGCTGAAAATTATTTTGGTCTTGTTTCATGGGTCGATGGCCCTTGTTCTTCTGAAGAATGTATTGATACCTCTTTGATCAATTCTCTCCCATGCCCTGATCTTTATGCACCGGTTTGTGGATGTGATGGTGTCACCTATCCCAATGAATGTTATGCGGTGGGTAGTGGTTTGACCTCATGGACAGCAGGCAGTTGTGAAGAAAATGAAGATTGTATCAATCCCAATCTTATTAATGAGGATATATTTTGCCCTCAATTTTATGAACCTGTTTGCGGTTGTGATGGCATTACTTATGGAAATGAATGTTTAGCACAAGCTGCAGGAATCATCAATTATCAGAATGGTGAGTGCAGTGACTTGGATTGTGATAGCTATGAGTTTTTCCCTTTGCCTATCTTAGGGGATCCAGATTCTCAGACAGCTATAGACGCTTGTGAACAGTTTGGCTCAGATCCTGTATGCGGTTGTGATGGGGAAACTTATCAAAATGCTTGTTTTGCTTATTATAATGGAGTGGAGTCCTATGAAATAGGCCCATGTTTTACACAAATATGTGAGGGGCCTGCATTAGGTTTTGATTGTCCAGAAGTATATGACCCCGTATGCGGTTGCGACAATATCACCTATGATAATGGCTGTGAAGCTTTAAATGCAGGAATAGTACAATGGATAAATGGCACCTGTGATGAGCTTTGTCCAATACCATCAAATATTGGATATATAACTACAAACATTACTATTGATGCCGCAACGTTTAATGTCATAAATGGACCTGAAAATGTTTTTTATAATTGGTACATAAAGCCCGCCTCAGATATTAATTGGCTCTACATGGGATTTACAACTACTCCAACTACTAACACTGTTGGGGATCTTCCCGAGTGTTTTGACTTCGAATGGAGGGTAGAAATAATCTGTATGGAAAACAACGTTTCTATTGGATTTAGTCCCGCTATTCCATTTCAAACGGAGTGTACATGTTATGACCCTGAAAGTATTGATCTAGATTTTCAATGCAATCAAAACTATGATCCTGTATGTGGTTGTGACGGTATTACCTATAGCAATCAATGTATAGCGAGAAGATATTATGGTATTATTGACTGGGTGGATGGGCCTTGCTCTCAAGAAGACTGTATTGATGAAGAACAAATTAACACAGACATTCAATGCCCTCAAGTCTATGACCCGGTTTGCGGATGTGATGGAAAAACATATAGCAATTCATGTATTGCAGAAAATTCATATGGTATAATAGATTGGACATTGGGAGAGTGTGAAGTGGTGGAGTGTATTGATACATCCTTAATAAGTGATGTAGTTTGTCCCTTGGTATACGAACCCGTTTGTGGATGTGATGGGGTGACTTATCCAAACGTTTGTTTTGCGGTCAATAGTGGATTAATTTCTTGGATTGAGGGCCCTTGTGCTGATGAGGAGGATTGTTTTGATGAAGAATTAATTGATGAAAACATCTTTTGTCCCCAGTTTTTTGATCCTGTTTGTGGATGCGATGGAGTGACATATGGCAATGCCTGTCAGGCTCAAGCTGCAGGTATAAAGAATTTCATCCAAGGAGAATGCAACTCCATTGCTTGTGATAGTTTTGAGTTTGCTCCTCTTCCTGTCCTTGGATCACCTGATTCTCAAATCGCACAAGAGGCATGTCTCCAATTTGGTTTAGAACCTGTTTGTGGATGTGATGGTGTAACGTATGAAAATGCTTGCTTTGCCTATTATAATGGAGTGGAATATTATGAATCTGGAGAATGTGGAAGTCAACCTTGCATAGGCCCAGAGCTCGAAATGGATTGTCCATTGGTAATTGAACCTGTTTGTGGGTGCGACGGGATGACTTATACTAATTATTGTGAAGCACTTAAAGCTGGAGTGCAAGACTGGACAGATGGGGATTGTGACCAATTCTGTATTCTGCCTGCCAACATTGTATTTGAAACCACCAATATTTCAGAAACCACTGCTTTGTTAAATATAATTAATGGACCTATTAATGCTTCGTACAGATGGGAACTTCAACGCATTGATTTTCCTGGATGGATTTTCATTGGTGAATCAACCAACCCTGTTCGTGCAATAACTCAATTGGTAGAATGTGCCGAATACCAGTGGAGAGTAGAAATAATTTGTTCAAATGGAATTTCATATGGTTATGTTTCACCAATAGATTTCTCTACTGCTTGCGAAGATGAATGTGTATTATCAGCATCTATTGTCTATCAAACGGAAGATATTACGGAGAATGCTGCACAGTTTACAGTTATTAATCCTCCATCACCCGCTACATTTAGATGGCAATACCGGGATAAAGAAAGTGCCGATTGGATATTTATTGGGGTGTCAAATTCACCTACTAGAAGCGTTGTTCAATTAGAAAATTGTACATGTTATGAGTGGAGAGTTGAGATTATTTGTGAAAATGGAATATCTGCTGGATTTTCTGAAGAAATTATATTTGATACTGAATGTCCTTGTATTGATGAAGATCAAATTGATTTGGAAATAGAATGTATACAACTCTATGATCCAGTATGTGGTTGCGATGGAAAAACATATTCCAACGCTTGTTTTGCTGAATTTACGTACGGGTTGACTTCATGGACAGAGGGAGCATGTGATTTGTCTGATTGTGTTGATGAATCACTAATTAATGGAAACATTGTTTGTCCTCAGGTGTATGACCCCATATGTGGTTGTGATGGTAAGACCTATAGTAATTCATGTGTCGCGGAAAACTTTTTTGGCATCATAGATTGGATAAATGGACCTTGTCCTGGAGAAGTGTGTATTGATCCGTCAATCATAACTGAAGACATCGTTTGTCCTCAAGTCTATGATCCAGTATGTGGCTGTGATGGTGTGACCTATCCAAATGAATGTTTTGCTTCATCAGGGGGTGTTATTTCATGGTATCCAGGTCCCTGTGATCAAGATGATGACTGCATTATTGCAGATCTAATCAATGAAGATATCATTTGTCCTCAAGTTTATGATCCTGTTTGCGGTTGTGACGGAAATACCTATTTAAATGAATGTTATGCGTTAGCAGCAGGAGTAGTAAATTATCAAGAAGGAATTTGCAATAATTTAGACTGCGATGATTTTGTATTTTTCCCTCTTCCAATTCTAGCCTCGCCAAATTCTCAAATAGCGATAGATGCTTGTAGTCAATTCGGATCAGATCCAGTCTGTGGTTGCGACGGCGTCACCTATGAAAATGCATGTTTTGCCTATTTTAATGGAGTGGAGTTTTATTCAGGTGGAGGATGTGAAGAGCAAGCTTGTACAGGTCCTTTGGCGAACATTGACTGTCCGCAAGTCATTGAAAAAGTATGCGGGTGTGATGGTAATACATATGATAATGAATGTGAAGCGTTGAAAGCGGGTATTCAAAATTGGGAACCAGGGGAATGTGTAGAAGTTTGTGAACTTGAAATAGTGCCATTTGTAGATATTCGAAACACTACTGAAAGTTCTGTGGACATCGTTATAGAGAATGTCAATGATGATTTATTTTATTTAATAAAGTACAAAGAAGTTGTCTCTCCAAGTTTTATAGTGTACACGACCAATGAAGCTGAATCTACTATTTCAAATTTGAATGAATGTACTTTCTACGAATGTATTGTAGAAGTCTATTGCAACAATGAGATTTTAGGTTATGTTTCAACTCCAATTTCTTTTCAAACCAATTGTGAAGGCTGTAGTATCAATTCGAATGCTGAATTTTTAGAGAATAACATTACGGATCAAAGTGTGGACTTGGAAATTGCTATGCTAGAAACTGACTTTTCTTCCATTATTTGGTCTTTAAAAGAAAAAGAAGGTTCCACTTGGGGCATTGTTGGTTCTAATCAATCTACATCTCTATCTGTTGAGAACTTGGAGGAGTGTACAGACTATCAATGGCGCGTAGAGTTATATTGTAATTCTGACAGCGAATACGGTGGAATGAGTGAGGTCAGAGAGTTTAAAACAGAATGCACCAATTCGATATCTGAAACAAAGGAGAATGCATTTAAAATTTACCCTAACCCTTCATCAAATAAAATCTTTATAGTATCTAAAGTTGAAGAATATTCATTAGAAATATTTAATCTAAATGGAATAAAGGTTTTGATCTTTGCCAATGAAAGAAACGGAAGATTGTTTGAATTTGAAGTTGAAGAATGGTTGCCTGGAATGTATGTAATGAAAATTTATGTGGACAATAGTACGGTGGTTTATCATAAATTTGTTGTCATTCAGTGACCATCTTACATAACAACTAAAAACTAAATTTTGAATATTATTGTTAACATAATCTATTCGTTTTGCGGACAATATAATTATGGTATTTAAACCTGATATGTCTTAATATTTGGTTACTTTTGTGGCCGATTAATAAAATATGTATTCATATATGAGGTATCTCAGTTTTGTACTTGTAGTATTATTTTTAATAAGTTGCGATAATGAACTTGATTTAGTAGCAGAAAATAGGGAAGTTCCAGTTGTTTACGGTCTGATTGATCAAGCAGATACCGCACAATACATAAGAGTAGAGAGAATTTTTGTCGATAAAGAAATATCTGGAAATGTTATTGCTCAAAATCCTGACTCCTTGTATTATGAAAACATTTCTGTTAAGCTTATTCGATTAGAAAATGGTCAAGAATATACATTGACTAGAGTAGATGGAAATGTAGAAGGCTATGTAAGAGATGAAGGAGCTTTTGCAGATTCACCTAATTATTTATATAAAATTAGAACAGATAGCATCCCTTTAATTGAATATGAAGAGTATGAATTGAGAATCGACGGTATTTTCGAAGATCGATCAGTGACCTCTACTGCTACCATTTTGGAACCTCCATTTTTATTAAATCCTATGAGTGGTGGATTGATTAGTTTTGAACCAAATAAAAAAGTGAACATTGGCTGGACTCCTAAAGGAGATGCTGAAATTTTTACAACTGTGTTTTATTTTAATATCACTGAAAACACAGGAGGACAGTTTTTGGACAAGCGATTAGCATGGATTGTAGATTCCAATACAGATAAAAGTAATATAGAAGCAGATGGGATTGATTTTTTCTCTTTTTTATCTGGAGCATTAACAGAGGATGAAGAAATAAGACGTACACTTAATTCAATTGAGTTTGAATTAATCTCTGGCAATAAGTCTATTGAGGATTATATCAGAGTAGGCCAAGCAAACTTAGGAATCACTTCGAGTGGAGAAATTCCAATTTTAAGCAATTTAAGTGAAGGATTAGGCGTTTTTGGTTCTACACATACACACAGAAGAACTAATATTCAATTGACACAATCTTCTCGAGATAGTTTAATTAATGGTTCAATTACTAGCGACTTAAATTTCCAATAGATTATAAAATCCCAATGTTTTGATATTCTGTTAACCAGATGTTAACCGATATTTAAAACTTGTACCAAATAAGTAGATGTCCTAATTTTGTGATCATGTTTATTACAATTTTAGAGTAATAGACTGATAATAAATCTCTTTTAGATAAAAACTATATTTAATACAAATCATTTTTTAAACAAATTTAATTATGAAAAACTTCAGAATTTTAGCATTGTTCGCTTTCGTTGCTGCTTTGAGTTTTACTGCATGTAAAGACGGAAAATCAGATGCACAAGATGCTGCCAGAGAAAGTTTGGCAACTACTCAAACAACTACTCCTACTACTACACCGCCAGCCGCTACTCCAGCTCAACCTGCGGCACCAGTTGGACCGTTAACTTCAATCACTTTTGAAGAAACTGAATATGATTTCGGTACTGTTCAAGAAGGTGAAAAAGTAATTCACGAGTACAAATTTAAAAATACAGGTAAAGAACCATTGGTAATTAGCAATGCGAAAGGATCATGTGGATGTACTGTACCAGAATGGCCAAGAGAGCCAATCCCAGTAGGTGGAGAATCTTCAATCAGAGTACAATTTGATTCTAAAGGAAAAGGAAAAGTTGGTGGTGGACAACAAACTAAAAAAGTTACCATTACTGCAAATACAGATCCTGCAAATACATTCCTAAACATCAAAGGAATCGTAAATAAACCTGCTGAAAGCTAAGAATCGCTAAGATTTAAAACATATATATAAGAGGCTGTATGATCTTCATGCAGCCTCTTTTTAATTTCTATTTTTGGAAATAGAAAACTTTGAACCAATCTATTTTAAATTTGTATTCTTACTACAGTACTTAAATATCATCGTTCTATGCGTCCAACTTTGCAAAAATCTTTAAACACACTTGGCTTATTCTTTCTTATTGGAATGAATATGCTTGCCGTGTTGCTTCCACTAGGGAATAAAACCACTGGAGAGCTTTCAGACCTTTATCCCAATCTTTTTGTGCCAGCAGGATTTACTTTTGCAATATGGAGTGTCATTTATATTTTACTAATTATTTTCATTGCATATCAATGGGTAGGTAGTAAAAAAGATCATATCCTCCAGTCTATAGGAAACTGGTTTGTTATTAATGCTCTAGCTAATGGGCTCTGGCTTGTTTTCTGGCATTATGAGTATGTGGTGATATGTATTGTGATTATGTTGGTGATTCTTGGTTCATTGATTATGATGTATAGGAAACTAAATGTAAATTATTTCACGAATACAACTTTACCATGGCAAGCTTCAGTTCCTGTAAGTGTATATATGGGATGGATTTCTGTAGCAACAATTGCAAATACTACAGTTGTATTTGTCAGTCAGGGTTATACAGAACTAGGATTCGGTGCAGACACTTGGGCATCAATCGTATTGATTGTAGCTGTGGCAATCGCATTGAGAATATTATATGTTCATAAAGATATATTTTTTGCCGCTGTGGTATGTTGGGCTTCTTTTGGAATTTATTCAAAAAGGGCCGCTGATACGATTCTGAGTGATCCTAATATTGAACACCTGTCCTATGTGAGTATTTTTGTCTTACTTATCGGAATTGTTCTTACTGCAGTTTATACCTTTTTGAAACGGAAAAAAACTATCTGAGCATTTGTTTATAATGCTGTTTGTTAATTTCTCATATTTGCACGGTTTCTATTCCATTGATTCTAATCAAGACCGTATACAGTAAATGAAAATATTGCAACTTACAAAAAAGTTTCCCTTTCCGTTAAAGGACGGAGAATCAATTGCTGTGACCAATCTAAGTCAATCTTTGAACGAATTAGGAGTTGAGATTACTCTTTTGAGTATGAATACAGTAAAGCATTATGTAGATGTAGATGGATTGCCAGAATCATTCAATCATTATGAAGAGATACACTCGGTAGAACTGGATAATAGAGTAACCGTTTTAGGTGCAATCCAAAATTTATTTTCCAAAGAATCGTATCATGTAAGTCGATTTTACTTCAAGAGATATAAAGAAAAGCTTATTGCATTACTGAAAGCAAATTCATTTGATATCGTTCTTTTGGAGACCTTGTATCTGGCCCCATATATAGACGAAATCAGAATACATTCCAGTGCAAAGATTGTGATGAGATCGCATAATGTAGAATATGAAATATGGAATAGAATAACCAATAACACCTCATTTATACCAAAGAGATTATACCTCTTTTATTTAACTCAGAAACTTAAGAATTTCGAATTAAGAGCGCTTCCGAATTATGACGCATTAGTGACTGTAACACACAGAGATTTAGAATCCTATACAAAAATTGGATTTTCTAGAAAAGGCTTTGTCTTACCTATTAGCATAAATTGTAAGGATTATATTCCAAAAAAGTTATCTAAGAATCAAACTTCTTTATCCTTCATAGGTTCCCTGGATTGGATGCCAAACTTGGAAGGGCTCGAATGGTTTTTATCAAAAGTGTGGCCCTCTGTCATCAACAGTCATCCTAATATAAAACTTCATATTGCTGGACGGAATACACCAAATAGTATTGTAGCATTGGCCAGTAAAAATATTATTATTGAAGGAGAAGTAGAAGATGCCAAAGCATTTATAAACGAACATTCAATTATGATTGTACCTCTACTTTCTGGTAGTGGAATGAGAGTTAAAATATTAGAAGGGATGGCATTGGGAAGAGTAGTTGTTTCTACTTCCATTGGAATGGAAGGGATCAATGCAAAACATACCAATGAAATCATGTGTGCTGATACCCCCCAAGAATTTCACGATGCACTATCAAATATGTTGGAAAATATGGAAGATCAAAGTCAAATGGGACAAAATGCTAGATCTTTTATTGAGCAAAATTTTGATAAACAATTCAATGCGAAGCGGTTTGTATCTTTTTTGAACAACGAGGTCCTGAATTAACTTATTCAGGGTCTTGTATTACTTTATTTTTTCAGTAACCCATCTTCTAATAAAATATCATATTTTTTTGAATATGTTTTTGGTGCGTGATTTGTCAAGTAGACAAATCGGGTTAAATTTGTTGCCCAATCTGAATTAAGTGGCGAAAAAGACAACATCAAAGAAAAGAAGTAATAAAGTGACTCCGCTCATGGAGCAATACTTTAACTTAAAAAGTAAGCATCCAGATGCAATTCTCCTTTTTCGCGTAGGCGATTTTTATGAGACATTTGGAGAGGATGCAGTAAAAGCAGCAGATGTTTTAGGTATAGTTTTGACATCTAGAAATAATGGAGGCTCTGATATTCCTTTAGCTGGCTTTCCATATCATAGTGTAGACGTATATCTTCCCAAATTAGTACGCGCCGGATTTAGAGTTGCAGTTTGTGAGCAATTGGAAAAACCAAGTAAGGAGAAGAAAATTGTAAAAAGGGGAGTTACAGATGTTATTACACCAGGCCTAACTATCGACGATGGTATTCTAGATCGAAAAAACAATAACTATTTAGCCAGTATCCAATTTGGACCTAAAAATCATCATGGAGTATCATTTATTGATATTTCTACGGGTGAATTTTTATTAAGTGAAGGAAATTTGGAAAGCATAGAAAAGCTAATCCACAGTTTTGGCCCAGCTGAAATTATTTATTCAAAGTCATTTACTAAAGAATATACTAAACGTTTTGGAGATCGATACTACAGTTATCCGTTGGATGAATGGATATATAGTTTTGATTATTGCCGTGAAAAATTACTAGAAAAATTTGATGTGCCTAATCTAAAAGGATTCGGAGTAGAAAAATTAGATACAGGTCAAATTGCAGCGGGATCTGCACTCCATTATTTATCCAGTACACAGAATGAGAATTTAAAACATATAAGGAGTATAAACAGGATTCAGTCAGAAGAATATGTCTGGTTGGATCGTTTTACAATACGTAACCTTGAATTGGTTTCTTCTGTCCACGAAACTGGAATTCCACTTATTCAGGTATTGGATAAAACGGTATCTCCCATGGGAGCCAGAATGCTTAGAAAATGGGTATTGCTTCCATTGATGTCTGTTCCTAAAATTGAGGCTAGATTAGATATGGTCAGTCATTTTTATGAGCATACAGAAGTGACAGATGAGATAGAGGTTCTTCTGAGGAAAATGGGAGATCTTGAACGGTTAGTGTCAAAAATATCTATGATGAAAGTAGCTCCTAGAGAGTTACTTCAATTGAAAAAAGCATTGATCAATATTGATCCGTTAAAGAAGATATTAACCAGTACCAAAAACGAACATTTTGAAATTTTAGCAGATAAGTTGCATTTATGTGAATCTGTTCGAGATAAAATAGAGCATTCGATCCATGAAGAGCCCCCATCAATGGTGAGTAAAGGAGGAACTTTTAAGGATGGGTACAACAAGGAACTGGATGAATTAAACAATATAGTCCGAAATAGCAAAGAACTATTATTGGGAATTCAGGTGCGAGAAGCTGAAAAAACAGGCATTACTAACCTTAAAATTGGTTTTAATAATGTATTCGGCTATTATTTAGAAGTAACAAATAAATATAAAAATCAAGGTTTAATACCAGATGACTGGGTAAGAAAACAAACCTTGACCAATGCAGAGCGCTATATTACAGATGAACTAAAACAGCTGGAAACAAAAATCTTAGGCGCTCAAGATAAAATTCTAGGAATTGAGGAGAAATTGTACGAAGAGTTATTGTATTCCATAATTGAATATCTTGATCCTATTCAAACCAATGCTTTCTTAATAGCCAACGTAGACTGTATTCTTTCTTTTTCAAGAGTTGCTCAAAAGTTTAATTATAGTCGTCCTACAGTAAATGATTCAACTTCAATAGATATCGTTCAAGGCAGACATCCTGTAATTGAACAACACATGAAGCTCGATGAAACCTATGTGCCCAATGACATTTCCTTGAGCAATGATGATACCCAATTAATGATGATTACTGGCCCTAACATGTCAGGTAAATCGGCAATATTAAGACAGACTGCATTAATCAGTTTAATGGCTCAAATGGGCTCTTTTGTACCTGCTCAATCTGCCACTATTGGAATCATAGATAAATTGTTTACTAGGGTAGGTGCTTCGGATAATATTTCGAGCGGAGAATCCACCTTCATGCTTGAAATGAATGAGACTGCCAGTATAATGAATAATATTTCTCCTCGTAGTTTGATTCTCTTGGATGAAATTGGTAGGGGAACATCCACCTATGATGGGATTTCTATTGCTTGGTCACTAGCCGAATATTTACACAACAATAAACACGCAAATCCCAAAACTTTATTTGCTACTCACTACCACGAACTCAATGAGTTGGCGAATAAATACCCAAGAGTTAAAAACTACAATGTAGCTACGAAGGAGGTGGGACAAAAAGTAATTTTTTTACGTAAATTAGTTCCTGGAGGCAGTAAGCATAGCTTCGGTATTCATGTAGCTCGTATGGCTGGAATGCCTATTGAGGTTTTGAAACGTGCCAATGAGATATTGAAACAACTAGAACTGAAATCAATTACTGAAGACGGTACACTGCAAAATCCAGACCTTTCTGATCAAGTCAAACAAATAGAAGCAGATCCGTATCAGCTGAGTATTTTTGAGACTGTAGACCCAATTGCAGGTAAATTGAAACAAGAGCTTTCCGACATTCAATTGAATAGTATGACACCTATCGAATGCATGATGAAATTAAATGAGTTGAAAAAATTGTTGGAAGAAGAATAAGTAGTGTACTCCTATCCTTCTTTTCGATATTTTTGTTCCCAATTCCATGCAGATCTTGTCATATCATCTAAACTCAGTTCCGCTTTCCAATTGAGTAAATTTTCAGCTTTTGTTGCATTTGCATAGATGGATTCCACGTCTCCTTCTCTTCTTCCCTCGATTTTATAATTTAGTTTTATACCTGAAACCTTTTCAAAAGAGTGAATAATGTCAAAAACGCTTTTTCCTTTACCAGTGCCTATATTGATCTTTTCATTGACTTTACCAGTTTGAAGGGCAAAATATTCCACTGCCTTCACATGAGCTTTTGCTAAATCCATTACATGAATATAATCTCGAATAGCTGTTCCATCTGGAGTAGAATAATCATTGCCAAAAACTGCTAAATAAGGTCTAATCCCAATAGCAGTTTGTGTGATATAGGGCATTAGATTATTGGGTATACCACTCGGTAATTCACCAATTATACCGCTGTCATGCGCTCCTAAAGGATTAAAATATCGGAGTGAAATTGTATTATAGTCGGACGATGAATAAGAATAGTCATCTAATATTCGCTCACACATTTGCTTAGTAGCTCCATAAGGAGAAGGAGTGTGTCCAAATTTGGTATGCTCTGTCACAGGTACTAAATCAGGACTTCCATATACAGTGCAAGAAGAAGAAAAAACAAAATTATTGATATTATTTTGACTGCTCCCTTCTAATAAATTAAGTAATCCAACAACGTTATTCTCATAATATTTGAGCGGTTGAAAAACGCTTTCTCCTACACTCTTCAATGCTGCAAAATGTATAATGCCATCAAATTTTGTATGTTTTTCAAAAAACTTAAACACATCAATTTTATTTCGGAGATCAAGTTGGGTAAAATAGGGGATCTTGTTAGTTATTTGATGTATACGTTCGAGCATAGATCGATCACTGTTTGATAAATTATCAATGATATGAACATTGTATCCACTCCCTAATAATTCAACAACTGTGTGAGAACCTATATATCCAGTACCTCCAGTAACAAGAATGTTTTTCAAAGCCATCGGTGTTTTATTGATGAACAACAAATCTACAGCTTGAAATTATAATTTATAATTAAATCTTATAATGTTTAGCTAGATCATTAGCGTTTGGTATTTTTGAAGTTTGATATATGGATTGAAAATTAGACGGAAACTTTATGTTCTTTAAAAAAGCAACAAGTGGGGATAACAATGTTTTGTGGTATTTACTCGGAATTTTTGTTGTAGTAGTAGGTTATATTTTAGGGCAGTTACCTATGGTTTTAGTATCTATGTTTAAAGTACGTGCCGATAAAAGTATTACAACAGAACAAGTAGATAAATTTTATGAAACAATGGACTTTTCATTGTTGAATATGAATAAGAACTTTGGTCTGATTTTAATGATAATGGTTTTTGTTTTTGCTATGATGGCTTTCATGCTTGCTATTAAACACTTTCATAAGCGTCCTTTTAAAAACTTGATTACCCCTAAATCAACAATTGACTTCAAAAAAATATATTTTGCCTTTGGTTTTTGGTTCGTTTTGGCATTAGTAAGCGAAGGTATTGTCGCTCTAGTATATCCGGAAACGTATTATTTCAACTTCAAACCAATGAGCTGGATTATATTGCTCATCATATGTATTCTCCTATTGCCTATTCAGACCAGTTTTGAAGAGTTATTCATTCGGGGATATCTTATGCCTGCCATTTCACTAATTACCCATAACAAATGGATTCCACTCGTTGTAACAAGCATCATTTTTGGACTTATTCACAGCATGAATCCTGAAGTAGAAAAATTTGGCTTTTGGGTGATGCAACCATATTATGTAGGAGCAGGACTGTTTTTAGGATTGATTACTATCTTGGACGATAGCCTAGAACTTGCTTTAGGGGTGCATGCTGCTACAAATATTTTTGGAGCCGCATTTTTTTCGTTTGATGGTAGTGTTCTTCAAACAGATACCATAGTAAAATGTAGTGAAATCGACCCATTGATAATGTCAGCTGCGTTTCTTATTTCTGCTGTTATTTTCACTTTGGTATGCAGCAAAAAATATAAGTGGAATGGCTTGACGAGATTATTTCAAAAAATTGGAGAAGAGGAAAACAGTATCGTACATTCGTGAACATTTAGAACCTAATCCTTATTCATCTTTATGTCTTTATTTTATTAGAATAACAATTAATCTAACATATGAAATATAATTTTTTAGTAGTTCTACTACTTTCGGTATTTTCTTTGAATGGTCAATCTGGATATTGGCAACAAAAAGCTGATTACAAAATGACGATTGACTTTGATTCTAAGAAACATAGATTTAAAGGAGAACAAACAATTACCTACACAAATAACTCACCTGATGAATTAGATAAGCTATTTTATCATTTGTATTTTAATGCATTTCAGCCAGGGAGTATGATGGACACTCGTTCAAGAACGATACGAGATCCAGATGGGCGAGTGGGAGATCGGATAAGTAAGCTAACTAAAGAAGAAATCGGATATCAAAAAATTAAAAGCTTGAAAATTGATGGTAAAAAGGTGAAGTATAAAGTAGTCGGTACCATTTTGGAAGTGGATTTGGACAAACATACAATTCAACCTGGTCAAACCGTGAAGTTAAGCATGAAATTTGAGGCTCAAGTTCCTATTCAAATTCGAAGATCGGGGAGAGACAATGCAGAAGGTATTGATTACTCTATGGCTCAATGGTATCCAAAATTATCGGAATATGATCATCAAGGTTGGCATGCAAACCCTTATGTAGGAAGAGAATTTCATGGTATATGGGGTGATTTTGACGTGACCATAAAAATGGATAAAAAATACACTATTGGTGCCACTGGAGTTCTTCAAAATCCAGAAAGAATAGGAAAAGGCTATAGTGATGTAGTTGTACCTAATAAAAATAAGAAGTTAGAATGGAATTTTATTGCAGAAAACGTTCATGATTTTGTATGGTCCGCTGATCCAGATTACGAGCATATAACGCATAAGGCATATGACGGCACCATATTACATTTTTTGTATCAACCGAATGAAAGGACAACAAATAATTGGAAAAATCTTCCTAGAGTTATGGATGTTGCGTTAAAATATTTGAACGAAAGATTTGGAAAATATCCATACCCAGTGTATTCATTTCTTCAAGGAGGAGATGGTGGAATGGAATATCCTATGGCTACATTGATTACAGGAGAAAGATCATTTCCTTCATTAGTCGGTGTTTCGGTTCATGAATGGATGCACAGTTGGTTTCAAATGGTTCTCGGCACCAATGAGTCTTTATATCCATGGATGGATGAAGGATTTACTTCATTTGGGACGGCAGAAACTATGAATTATTTGCGAAAACAAAATTTGTTACATGGAGGTTCAGTTGATAATCCTATGGCAAGAACCATTAATGGATTTTCATCCAACCATGCAGGCAGTCCACTCGACGAACCAATAAGCACACATGCTGATCATTTTAGGACAAACAGGGCCTATGGAGTAGGATCGTATACCAAAGGGGCTATATACTTAGAACAACTTCAATACATAATGGGTAAAGAGGCATTTGCTCAAGCAATGTTGAACTATTATAATCAATGGAAATTTAAGCATCCAACACCAAATGATTTAATAAGAATTATGGAAAAGGAATCTGGATTAGAGTTGGATTGGTATAATGAATACATGGTGAACACAACGAAATATCCTGATTACAGTATCGATACGGTATATGGAAAAACACTAGTTTTGAGCCAAAGAGGAGAGATGCCAATGCCATTAGAAATTGTCCTAACCACAGTAAAAGATGAAAAAGAAGTATACTATATTCCTATGAGAATAATGAGAGGTGAAAAACCAAATATTTGGCCTAAGGATGTAGATTACAATTTAATGGAAGATTGGCCATGGACGCATCCTGAGTACATCTTGGAATTGAATTGTAAATTGGATAAAATTAAAAAAATAGAAATCAACCCTACAATCAATTTTGTTGATCTTGATCGAAAAAACAACGTTTGGCCAAGGGAAGAAAGGGAATAAAACTTCTATCAATAATAAAATGTAAAAAGCGGATTCAATGTTGAAAATTGATCCGCTTTTTTAATTGTTCTTTTGTATTATTCATATTTATTCCAAGTGAACTTCTCTTTCTTTTGATGCTCCCAATTTTACTATTATATTTTCCTTTAGCGTTGTAGCTAAGGATAGTCCAACATAATCTACTTTTATAGGAAATGATTTATGTTTGCGATCAACTAGCACGGCAACCTCCACTTTTTTAGTAAGAATATCTAGAAAGGGTTTAAACGCAAAGAATATAGTTCTTCCTGTATTTGCAACATCATCTACAATGATTACAATCTTGTTTCTGAACTCAGATTCTGGAATATCAATGGTTACTTGATCACTTGTTGGTTTTGCTGGGTTTAATGAAATATTAGCCAATACAATTTCAACTTCTGATATTTTTTGGATTGCTTTCATTAATAATTTAGCAAAACCAAGTCCATTATTATTTATTCCAGCCAAAACAATTTTTTTCTCTGTGTAATTGTTTTCCAAAATTTCAATAGCCAGTCTGTTTATTTTCTGCGCTATTTGCGTACTGCTCAATATTTTCATGCGTTCAAGTATTAAAGTGTAAAGATGTTACTTTATAATGAAAAATAAATCAAACTAACATCAGTTATTGATCAGCTGTAGCAGTTTTTCCCACTTTTGTGACGATAAAATACATTACGCCTACTCCTATGATGTAAAGTAGAAGGTTAACAAAACCATGACCTCCCAACAAGGTAGATAAGAATACACACACAATACTCACAGAACCCACAGTCAACGCATACGGCAATTGAGTTTTCACGTGGTCTATATGATTACAATCTGATGCAAGTGAACTCAGAATAGTAGTATCGGATATTGGAGAACAATGATCTCCCAATACAGAAGCTGCTAAGACTGTGGCAATTACACTCAACAATATTTCCATAGTTAATTCCGGATTCATCCCTGCTGCAGTACAAACTGCATAGGTTGTTGGAATTGCGATAGGATATAAAATGGCCATTGTGCTCCAGCTAGATCCCGTAGAGAATGCTATAAATGCAGCGAGAATGAATATAATGACTGAAAGTAAATATGGACTGATATTACCAGATAACAAGTTACTTAAAAAGTCTGCTGTATGAAGCTCTTCTGTCGTAATAGCAAGTGCCCATGCTAAGGTCAAAATTATCAAAGCAGGTAACATCGTCTTGAATCCTGTTGCCATCCAATGCATTGCATCAAACAGCTTCATCACCTTACCAAATATTGTCATGAATAAAGCAACAATTACACCTGATAAACTGGCCCATAACAATGCTATGTAGGAGTCAGCTGCCCCAATAACTTTACCAAGTTTTGTAAAAAAAGATGGAGTTTCTGAAAATAAGGTGCCCATACTCGCCCATATTGAGCCATACCCTGTATTTCCGTTTCCATTAGGATAAAGCTCATTATAGATGCTACTAAATCCCGTATCTAAAAGGCCAAAAATGGTCATTAATATCACGGTTGCTACTGGAAAAACTGCATATTGCCACTTAATTGGAGCTCCCGGTACTGGGCTTAAATCTTCCATATTTGGCTCATCTTCACTTTCTGTGACAGCACTTGATACTTTTCCTGTCGTCCTTGCTCTAATTTCCGCTTTGAGCATTGGGCCATAGTCTTTTTGTGTCTTGATTAGAATCAAAATGAAGATCAATGTGAAAATAGGGTAGAAGCTATATTTTAGAGAACTTAAGAAAATGGAATAAGCTGTAGCATCCGTTTCCAGTCCTATTTTAGACATCCCGTCATCGATATACCCCAATTCAGCTCCAATCCATGTTGTTATAAATGCTATGGCCGAAACAGGAGCTGCAGTACTATCTACAATGTAGGCCAGTTTTTCTCGTGAAATTTTAAATTTATCTGTAACGGACCTCATGGTATTTCCTACAATGAGTGTATTGGCATAATCATCAAAAAAGATAGCAACCCCTAGTAACCAAGTGATGAATTGCGAACTCTTTGCATCTTTAGCATATTTGGAAAGTGATTTTACCACACCAGCCATACCTCCATTTTTTGAAATAATGGCCACCATACCTCCAATAAGCAAGGAAAACACAATAACCGATAAATGACCAGAAGAATTTAGCGCTCCAATGATGTACTTTTGGATGACTTCAAGAAATGACATTATGAAATAATACAGCGACTCAACTCGTAACCCACCAATAACAAATGCACCTGCCCAAATTCCTATGAATAAAGAAACCACCACTTCCTTAAATATCAATGCTAATATGATAGCCACTAAAGGAGGCACAAGCGATAACCATAAAGGAATATTTCTAATTCTCAATTGTCCATTTCCTATTTTGGAAACATGTACCATTTTCATAGATGCATTTCCCCCTTGAAGAAACAATAGTTCTCCTTTAAAATCAGGAACTACATCCAATTTGGCCTTTCCATTTATGAATTCAACTACAGTCTCAGAACCATCAATAAAAATAGAAACGTTTCCGTTACTTTTATCATTATATAAGTAAACACCTTCTTGATCACCTCTTACATCAAACGAATTGAGAGAAATTGAATTTTCTTGTACTTGTGCTTGAAATGTTGTGTTAAATAATAAGAAACATAAAAAAGTCAGAAATGTCTTTAAGGTTAAGTCAACCATTGGTTGGTTTTTATAGTTTTGTAAATAATAGATCAAGCTATTGTAAGTTTTATCTGGAAACGTTATTAAAAATAAAAGTAGAAATATACACAAATACTTACTATGAAGGTATACTCAAGATTTTTTAAGGCAGTTTTTTTTATTACATTTTGTTTTGGAATTTTAGAGGCTCAAAATTTTGACCCTATCTCAATTCCATTTAAAGTCAATGGTAAAACACTACAAAATCCATTAATTGGAGGATTGACGGCGCCCCAATTTGTAAGCTTTGATTTAGATGGCGAAGGACCTGAGGATTTAATTGTGTTTGAACGAAACGGCAATGTAATCCTACCTTTTATAAATCTTTCCACTCCTGGAAATCCAAATTATCTCTATGCTCCAGAATACACGCCCAGTTTCCCCAGAGTAATCAAGTTTTTGAAAATTATAGATTTTAATGGTGATGGGAAAAAAGATTTGTTTGCTCTTTCTCCGAAAGCTTCGGGTATTGAAGTATGGATAAATACCACAGAGGGCAATACCATTTCATTTGAGTTTATGAAGTTCAATTTTGGTGTCGGAGATTTCTTGCAAATTCCTGCAGGAAATGGGTACACTAATCTATTTGTGAGCTCAATAGATATTCCTGAAATCATTGATACGGATGGAGATGGCGATTTGGATATTCTCACCTTTGAGCCAGGTGGAAGTTATATGTATCACTACCAGAACATGGTAAAAGAGATGGGGTTGCCAAATGATACCTTGGTCTATAAAACGTCTGATTTGTGTTGGGGCAATTTTTTCGAAAGTGGAGTAGACGAGGCAATTTTATTAAGTAATGATCGGTCAAAATGTTTTACTGGATTAGTTGGTAATACCGACTCAGGAAGCGAAAGGCATGCAGGGTCTACGGTAACTGCATTTGATGGCGATGGAGATGGAGACTTAGATATGTTACTCGGTGATATATCGAATACTGGTTTTGTGTATTTAACGAATGATGAGCAAAATGGAGACCCATTCATTATATCTCAGGAGTTAGACTTCCCGAGCAATACAGAAGAAGCGAACATCAGTATTTTTCTAGGGTCATTTATATTGGATATTGATAATGATGGGAAGCGCGACTTAATTGTTTGTCCTAATAATGAATTGGGATCTGATAATATTAATCATATTTGGTTCTATCGAAATATAGGAGAAGATGACGCTCCTGTTTTTGAATTGGTTCAAAAGGACTTTTTACATGAAACAACTCTTCAAATGGGCCATAGTTCACATCCTTGTTTTGTGGATTATAATGCAGATGGGCTCATGGATATATTAGTAGGTATGAATTATATATTAAGGGATGCACAAGCAGAGTCTATTTCACTATACCTCTATGAAAATGTAGGTACAAAAAGTCAGCCCAGTTATGAATTGGTGGATGACAATTATCTAGGATTAGCTGATGATTTAAGTGAATTCAATAGTTTTCTTGCCCCTGCTTTGGGGGACCTCGATGGGGATGGAGATGATGACATCATTGTTGCTGATAACAGATCCTATCTATTCTATTTTGAGAATAAAGGAGGAGAAGGAAACCCCTACGAATTTGATAATTACATCTATGAGTATAAAGACTTAAGGGTAGGTACAAATGGGAAACCAGCTATTATTGATCTAGATGGAGATGGATTAACTGATATTGTTATTGGTGAAAAAAATGACAATGGCAATCCTAGCACCGATGAAAAAGGAGGATTGAATTTTTATAAAAACATTGGTTCAATCGGTAATCCAGATTTTATAGCTGAAGAAAAAACATTCCCAAATACAGATATATTAGGTCAGGTGTTTACTAAAACAATTTCGGATGCAAGTGGCAGTAGTTCACCTTACTTTTTTACAAGTGAAGGAGAATTATATCTTGCCGTTGGAAGTAGAGGAGGTAATATTTATATTTATAATTCTATTGAAGATAATATTTATGGTGCATTTAATGAAGTTACGAATGAACTTCCTATTCTGAATTCTGGCCGCAGAACTTCTATTGCTCTAGATGACATAGATAATGATGGATACCACGAGATGATTGTTGGAAATGATAATGGGGGCTTAATGGCGTTTAATACTGAATTTGTAAAAGGTCCGCCTTCCAATACGGTCAATAACGAGAAAACGTTACTTAAAGTGAATCCAAATCCTTCCAGTCAGTTTATAAAGGCAGATGTAAGCCAAATTCAAGCGAAAGAATTTGAAATTATAGGAATCAATGGAGTTCTTTTGCGAAAAGGAGCAATAGAGGAACTTGTTTCCGGTCTTGACATTCAGAATCTTCCTTCTGGAATCTATATTTTATCTATTAAAACGGATAAAAGGATTTATAGAGAGAAGTTTATAAAGCAATAAGAAAGGATTATTGAAATAACAAGGAGCCAATTCGAACCATTGTACTGCCTTCCTCGGCTGCGATTTTATAGTCACCTGACATTCCCATGCTAATGATGTCAAAATCTTGTCGCGCCGAGAAATGAGTAGATTTCAATTGTTCAAAAATCGACTTTAAAGAGGCAAACTCTGATCGAACGATACTTTTGTCCTCTGTGAAAGTGGCCATTCCCATTACGCCTCTAATATTGATATTTTCCAAAGAAGCCAACTTATCTGAGGCCAAGGCTTTAAGTAATTCATTTTTGTCCCAACCAGATTTTGCCTCTTCTTTCCCGATTTTCACTTGCAACAACACATCAATTACTCTTTCATGCTGCCTTGCCCGCTTATTAATTTCTTTTAGCAAAGAGTAACTTGCTCCTGAGTGAATCATAGAAACAAAAGAAGCAATATATTTTACTTTGTTCGATTGCAAATGACCAATCATATGCCAGCGGATATCATTAGGAAGGGCTTCTTGTTTTTCAGAAAGTTCTTGCACCCTGTTTTCTCCAAATTCTCGATGACCTAGATCGTATAAATTTTGGATAGATGCAATGGGACGAGTTTTAGTAACCGCAACAAGAGTAATACTTCTTGTATTGCAGAAATCACTCAATTCTTTATACATATATTACGTTTTATACAATATAAATTAAACAAAAGTTTCCTCAAGTATGCCTTCGTAGGAGTGATATGTTAAGGATCTTGGAATGAATTCAAAAGTTGATTTGTCGTATACAGAGCAATGATCGATAGGATCCATGTACAAGTGAAGGCTGATTGCTCTAGTTGGATATACATTATTTAAACTGTGGTATCCCATATCGTCTGACATAAAGGATTTTGATCCTTCTAATAATGTTTCTGTCTTTAACTCTTTAAGTTTTCCAGATTCCATATGATAGTGAGATTCATTTATTTTACCATTTACAATATACACCCAACACTCTTCACCTCCATGACAATGCACAGGAGTAATTTGATGTGGCTCCCAACAAAGTAGAATTAACTCAAAATTCTCTTTTCTAATGATGCAATTTCTAGTGTAATGTTCCTCATACCAATGTAAGTAAGGAACAAACTCTTCTAGGGGTATTTCTATTCTAGCGCCGATGGATTTATATTCGTCCTTCGTTGAATTTTCGAGCAAATTAATAAGTTGTGAAAGGCTAGTTATCTTTTGATGCATACTACTATTTTCGAGGGCAAACCTACGATATTTTATGTAAGACTGGATGTTTTCTTGATATAAGTACTACATGTCCACTATATATAACCTACTATTTTAAATATAGGTTCATATATATTATATTAAAATAAAAATTAATAAAATCAACCTATTTTGTTTTTAATTGTCACTATCATTGTTCCAAATTTAAGCATATGAACGTTGAAAAGAATTTGGATTTGTTTGTACAACTTTCCAAAGAATTAATTCTTGATGAAGAAAAGAATCCTGTTGTTAGACCTATTCCTATTGAAAATCTATTTGAAGAAATTGATATAAAATTGAACGAAGACGGAATATCTGATGAAGAATTTATTCCAATTCTTCGTAAACTCATATTCAATACTCCCAGAACAGCCACCAAAATGTTTTTCAACCAATTGTTTGGTGGAAGAAATGGCAGATCCATGCTCGGTGAGCTTTTATCTGTAGTGCTCAACAATAGTATGTATACCTATAAAGTGGGTGGTCCTCAAATCGGAGTCGAGAAAGAGATTATCTCGAAAATATCCAGTTTTATAGGATTGAATCCAGAAACTTCTGAAGGCACCCTTGCACCAGGTGGATCCATGACTAATTTGATGGGCTTAATAATGGCAAGGGATCAAAAAGATCCAGATGCAAAATGGGAGGGAGTAAGTAAAAAAATGACAGTCTACACTTCTGAAGAATCCCATTATTCATTACCAAAAAATATGGCGTTTGCAGGATTGGGGCGTAATTATATAAGAACAATTGAGGCAGATGATTATGGAAGAATGTCAGTAGAAGCATTGGAAGCTGCAATTGTGCAAGACATAAAAGATGGGTTCACTCCTTGTATGGTAAATGCAACTGCAGGCACAACAGTATTAGCGGCTTTTGATCCTCTTAAAGAGATCGGATACTTATGTAAAAAATATGATATATGGTTTCATGTAGATGGTGCATATTGCGGATCTGTCTTGTTTTCAGAAAAATACAAGCACCATATAGACGGTTGTGAAATGGCAGACTCATTTACATTGAATGCACATAAAATGTTGGCTACGCCATTGGCTTGTAGCATTATTGTTACTCCCCATAAAGATTGTTTGTATGAGTCTTTCTCAAACAAAGCAAGTTATTTATACCAGACAGCTGAAGATGATTACAACCCTGGAAAGATTTCTATGCAGTGTGGGAGAAGGAACGATACTTTAAAATTTTGGACTTTATGGAAATCTATAGGAACCAAAGGTATAGGGCAAATCGTAGATCACGAATTTGAACTTGCTCAGTATGGAAGAGATTATGTGGCGGATAATCCCAATTATACACTTTACAATTCGGGAGATTCTATTGCTATATGCTTCAATTATAAAGGAATTGACCCTAAAGTGATTTGTAATTCACTGTATGAGCATGGAGAAATTATGGTAGGCTACGGAAAATTTAGAGAACAAGAATTTATACGACTAGTTACCGTAAATTCGGGCAATCAAAAAGAAGATCTTGATCGATTTTTTAATCGTATGGAAAGTTTTGTAGAAGAACATCTACTGGTACAATAAAGAATTACTTCAAGTATTTTTGAATTTTTTCAATGTCGGCAAGAATTTGGCCTGTTACAACATTGAATGCATAATGGAAATTGTCACTAGTTTTTTGGACTTTTGCAGCAGCCTTATTAATCCCTGCTTTCATAGATTCCATTTTCTTCGTGTCTCTTTCAATTTCTTTTTGTAGCTCAGCAATCTTATTCTTTTTACCTAGGATTCCTTTTTGAATTTCTTTAATGCCTGATTCTTTTGAAGTTACTTGCTTCGTCTTTTGTGCTTTAAGTGCATCTTGAAATTTACTTTTCTCCTTGTTTAAAGAAGATAGATAATGCTTGGCAGTCTTTATAAGTTTATCCGCAGATGCCCCCATGGTTTGAGCCATAGCAAGTGAACTTTTGTACCGAGTTTCCTCGTCCATATCCATTCCTGATAAAGATTGCAGTGATGATTTGTATTCTAGATAATCAAAGCCCTCTAGATTGTCTTTTTCAACAGCCTTAAGGAGAATGTCGATAAACTTTGAATCTGGTTTCCCTGACTTAGGTATATGTTGCGGCTCTATATTGACAGTGATATCTTTTGCACTTACTGTAGGTTGTTCTTTCTCAATGGCTTTTTGATTCTCTTCAGCTTTCTGAGCAGCTTTTATAGTTTCATTTTTATCTTCAAGAATGAATAGCGATTTCAATTTACCAAACATGGACATAGGTTATATATTGTATTAAAAAGAAGTTAGCCATAAACATAAGTATAACTATCACTAATTGCAATTTGAATTCACAAAAAATAATAGGGTTCATCCAAATCGTTTAAGTTGGGTTCACATCATATATTCCCACGCAGATTGCAAATGCCCTTCTTTTTCAATATGATTAATGAGGTCCAGGTATAAAGGATTTGAACTAAGAGTTGCTCCATCACCTATAATTACTAATTTTTTCTTGGCTCTTGTCATCGCTACGTTTAACCTCCTGTAATCGGATAGAAAGCCTATTATACCCATTTCATTTGATCGGGTCAATGAAATTATAATTACATCTTTTTCCTGACCTTGAAAACCATCTATTGAATTGATCTCTAGCTTTAATGGTTGCAATTCATCATCTGTTGCAACTTTTTCTCGAATATATCTTACTTGTTGAGCGTAAGGACAGATCAAACCAATTTCTACACCTTCATAAAGAAGTAAATTCAATAAAAGATGTTCTCGAACTATGAAAAACTCTCCTTCATTAAAGATACTTCTTGATTTTGGCTCGAAAGTTTCTTCATATCCACATCCGCTGGTATCAATAAATACTAATGGGTGGTCATTATTTTTGAGTCGATGGTTTTTATTGGCATCCGCCGAATTTAGAAGACCTTTGTAGAATTTCTGATTAGAAAACTTTAAAATGTCGTCATTCATCCGATACTGTAAAGTCAATAAATACTGATGAGCAATATGATCCGTCATTCTACTCAGTAAGGTTTCAGCCAACCCTAATTCTTCTGCTTCTTTACTTTTCACCGTAGGCGGTAGTTGATGATGATCACCAGCAAATATTACTCTCTTGGCTCTCAGCATTGCATTCCAACATTCAGGTTCCATACATTGGCTTGCTTCATCAATGATAACTGTATCAAAGAGCATATCTTCTAAGTACGAATGGCTCACTCCAATGAGTGTTGTAGCAACTACCTGGCATTCACTTAGAATACTGGAAAGCAATCGTTTTTGTAAATCTTTCGCCCATTTTTTTAATTCCCTTGCTTCTTTATACATGTCTGTTCGATGTCGCCTTTCATCTGTTCCAAACTTCCTTTTTCTCGTAGCAGCCATTTTCCTTGCTGCTTCTGCTTCTATTCGAATTTGTTTTATGTGTGACCAATCTGGGTGATTTCTAGCCAGTTCATCCAAAGTGAGGGCCGCAACATCTTCATTTATTCGAGTTACATTTCCTATCCGCACAACTTTCACCCCCAACTCACTAATTTTTTTTGCAAGTAGGTCCACAGCATTATTACTAGGCGCACAAACTAAAATCCTTTTTTCATGTATAAGAATAGACTTTACTAATGCCGAAAGGGTAGTAGTCTTGCCCGTTCCAGGAGGACCGTGTATGATTCCCATTTGACTTGCTTCTAATATCCCTCTAATCGCAAGTGTTTGATGTTCATTTAAGTGACCAGGAATCTTCCAGTCCATATTAAATCCGCGATGTCGGTCGTCCAATTTTGATAATACGCGTATACCTTCTCGAAGATCGGTAATTTGAGGCGATTTTGTACCGATTACATCTACCACAGCCTTTTTCATTACTTTATAGGGACGTTCATCATAAACCAATTCAAGCTTGTAATTGCCATTGTCAGGTAGCGTATCTCGAGATATCACATCGAATTGAATGATGACACCAAAATTCTTTTTCCTTTTATAGGAAAGTGTACCTCTGAACCGATATGTCTCTTCACCTTGTAAGATTAAATGGACACTTGCTCCTACTTTAAATTTATTCGGACGATCAAAATTTTTAGTCTGTTCTAATTTAATTTCAACATACTCGCCTATGGTATAATATTTCTTCTCTAAAACTAAGGAAGCCAGCATAATGCCGGCTTCAATTTTTTCCTTTTCAGTCTTCTGTTTGGAGATTTCAGAATAGTAAATTTCTTCTGCTAGTCGTTCTTTTTCAATTGCAATAAGCATTTTTTTATACCTGTCATTCTCCATAGGCCCAAAGATAAATCCTTTTCTTGACAGAATTGGAATAAATGGAATTTAGTCAATATTCATCCCATTCATCAACCCATCAATATTCAACTCACTCATGTCTTCAAAATAGATCTCTCCAGTCAAGAAGAAGTATATATTGTATTCATCACTTTTTACTTGGGCAAAAACCTTCTTTATGATTTCACCATCCTCAATACCATGGATTTCTATTTTTTTACCCTTATCTCGAGCCTGAACCAACATTTCATAGTTGTCTCCTTGAATTCTCTCCTTTAGTTTATCTTGATCCTTATCAGAAATATTTTTTCCTTTATTGAACATAATAAATTCCACTGATTCAACACTACTTTTTATCGACTCACCATCTTTTCTATTTAAGAATGAAGAAAGATCTCCTTGAAATTGCCATGCAATAACACCTGGATCATTTTTGTATTTTCTTAAAATATTATCCACTCCATATTGAGCATTTAATCCGATTGTTACAAATGCAAATAGTAATATAGCTAGTATTTTTTTCATTATTTTATGTGTTTATTTGGTTTGCTCTAGATTATATAACCTACTAGAGTTTTGATTTTTTTGATTTATTAAATGATAGGTTCGCGTTTTTTAGTTCTTCCATTTCTATGTCAGTTTTTAAATTAAGAATGGAAAATCCATCTGGGGTATTGGCGATAACCACAAGACTTTTTATACGTGTTCCTTTTTCTTTGACAATCACATTAACCAGATTGTCCTTTTCTTTAACAACAGCATAATCTACGTAGCCATCTTTTTCTTTAATTTGAGAAACGATAGACTGCAGTTTGTTATTTTCAATGGTCACGTGTTCATCAATGTGAAGAACCCGTAATCTTTTAATTCCGTTTACAATATCACTATAACCTGCTTCAAATTTCCATTCTTCCTCTGCTGCTAAATTGATACCCGTTCGAATCAACCATCCTGGCAAAGTTAGAGCGTATGCATGTTTGTGTTCTTTCATTTTGTCTATCAATTTATTGACGGACTTTTGTCCAGAAAGTTGACTACAAAACAATACTAGCGCAAAAAAAGTGAATAGCTTTTTCATAAACAGCGTTTCAAACTTGTGAACGAAATTAGAGGGGAACATGGAATATAATTGCTCCCATCTTTAATTGATTTATATTAGTCCTGACCAATTTTTTCCAAATGTTTCATGCCATCGATGTCCAATTGGCCAGCAATTTTTGCTAAATCATTTAGATTAATATTTCCTACAAAACTTACTAAGACAAATTCGTCTTTTCCACCTACTAATAATAACAATTCTTCAATGACATCATCACCTTTAGTTTTTGTAAGTATTTTAACGTTCTGACCATCATCTCTTGCCGTCATTAAAATTTCATATTCATTTGTAGGAATCTTTTTAACAGCATCTTTATAAACTTGTAGAGCATTCACTTCTGTCTTCAGAATTTTTAAGCCTTTTAAATCTTCGATTAGGTTTTTTAATTCTGGCCCCATTTCGTCTCCAGCTACTTTAGCTGCCATTCCAAACATCTTTGGACTTACAAATACCATGGTAAATTCTTCGTTTTCTTGATATTGCTCAAAAAATCTATCTATTGCATCTACCTGAGCAGTTGCTGAAAAACTTAAAAATAGTAGGAGTGCTAGGGATAATAACTTATTCATTGTGTTTGTTTTTTAATTTAATGTTGAAAAGAATGTATGTATTGAGGTCCTTTCAAAACTTATCTGTGTATTATTTAAATATGCTTACTTTTTCTGCTTTGGAAACGGATTCTACTACCGTCTTTGATCCTTTATTCATGTTCTTTGACAAGAAAGCCAATGCTTCCTTTGTAATTTCATATGCTTCCTGAGCTTCGGCATCTGAATCAATTACTGTCGCTTGTCCTTTGTATTTTGTAGTGTTTGTCTGATTCATAAGACTGATTGTAGCAAAGCCTAATACAAAAACCGCTGCGATAGCCGTTGCCCATTTTTGAAGAGAGAAAACTTTAGTCTTTCTTTCACCTGGAATCAAACGTGAACCGATAACCAGTTGTTCATCTTTAACTGAATTTTCAGAAAGTATTGCTTCTATATCCAAGTCTGTAGACGATGTACTTTTTATTTCATACAAATTAAACATTGATTGGTAGGGTAGATGCTTTTCATCAATATCATCTTTCGAGAAGTATGTCTTCAATGTCATTTCTTCATCCAAACTAGTTTCTGCAGCCCAATACTTTTCTAGTATATCATCAATTTGATCGGTACTAGACAAAATGGTTTCAATGTTTAAATCTGTAGTTAATGAACCAAAGTCTTCGAAATATGTAAACAAATTCTTGTACTGCTCATGTTCTGCGGTAACTTGATCACTTGAAAAATAAGCTTTCAATTGTGCTTCTTCTTCTAAGTTTGTTTCTGCATCCCAATACTTTTCTAATAAAGAATCAATATTAGATAAGTTGGACAATATATTTTCTACATCTAAGTCGGTTGATTCCAATCTAGCATTTGAAAAATAGTCGAACAACTCTATATATTGCTGGTGTGCCGGATCCACATCATCACTTGAGAAATACACACGAAGTTCCGCCTCATCTTGAAGGCTTGCTTCTGCTTTCCAGTATTTCTCTAATAATTGATTGATGTTCTTTTTCATTATATTAATTTAGTCTAATTCTTGTTTAATTCTAAAGCATTTTGCGCATCGGAGCTAGCTTCTCTCTAAGGATTTTTCTAGCTCTAAATAAATACACTTTTACTTGATCCACTTTGAGTTCCATGATATCTGCAATTTCTTGATAGGTATATCCTTCAATGTCTCTAAGTGTAATAATTTCTCTTTGGGTTTCTTGCAATGTCCCCATGATCTCTGCTACCTTTCTCACTGCATCTTTTTGTTCCAATTTAATATCTGGAGATGGGGCACTGTCTGAAATGTGAAAGAAGTCATTGATATCACTCGTTTGTTTTTTCTTTTTAGCCCTCACTTTATCAATAGCTAAGTTTCTAACAATGGTGATTACCCAAGCTTCTTTATTGTCTATTTCAGAGAATTTATCCATTCTTTTCCAAATCTTTATTATGGCTTCCTGGACAATATCTTCCGCTTCAAACCTGTTACCGATAATGCTGTAGGCATAGCGGAACATTTTATTTTTATATGGTTTTAAAATTTCGATAAGCTCGTTTATTTGCATATTCAGTTACTTGACGATTAGGTATTTTAAAATGTTACAACAAAATGTTAAATATTTTAGAATAAAATCTAAAATGACTCAATTCATTTGGTCATTGCCAAAAATAGTTCTAACAAGTGATAATAATGTAATTAATAGATATCATATTTGTAATTAAGGACGAATTCTAGTTATTCATATCTAAAACTACTTTTTGAAAACAATTTGTATCATTCCAGCTCGCTTTCAGAGCAACAGGTTACCGGGGAAAGTTTTAAAAGATATTCATGGGCAATCCATGTTACAGCGGGTTTTTCAGAAGGCAAAGGAGGCGCAAGTTTTTGATGGGATCATAATTGCTACTGATCATCAGAAAATAGTAGATCATTGTACTACGCATGATATGCCAGTAGTACTTACGTCTACAAACCATATTTCAGGAACGGATAGAATTGCAGAAGTAGCGAAAGGAAAGGATGCAGAAATAGTAATTAACATTCAGGCGGATGAACCTTTTATAGAAGTTCACTGCATTCAATCATTGGTAACTCTAATGAAAGAATCTGAAGTGCAAATTGGAACATTGTACAAGAGCATCAAGAACCAAAAAGAATTATTTGATTATAATGTTGTTAAATTGGTTAAAAATAAAAACAACAAAATTCTATATTTTTCGAGACAGGCAATTCCTGCATTAAGAGATGAGCCTTATAAAAATTGGTTTTCAAAGACGGACTATTATCAACATCTTGGTCTCTATGGCTTCAAAAAGAAGTACCTTCTAAAAGTCGTTGCCTTATCTCCTTCAACATTGGAGCTCACAGAGAAGTTAGAGCAATTGCGATGGTTGGAAAATGGATATGAAATATTCGGTGCCGAAGTCGCATCAGATTCTTTTGGAATCGATACGTTGGAAGACTTAGAAAAAGCGCGTGATTTTTACAAATAAGTTCCATCAAAACTAAAAGGGAGCAATTCACTTCCAGATTCTAATTTTACAATGGTTTCTGTGTCCCCTTTAAGCAAAATGGGGAAAGATTGATCATGACGCATTTCAAACTCTGAAATAACTTGTCTACACGCTCCACACGGAGAAACAGGCTTTTCGACTCGCTTATTGGGGTTGTGACAAACTATAGCTAATAGTTTAATAGGTGTAGTAGGTTCATTAGCTCCTGCATTAAATAGTGCTACTCTTTCTCCGCAAACACATAATGGGTAAGAGGCATTTTCTTGATTGCATCCGCCATATATTTTTCCGGAATTCGTCATGGCAGCAGCACCCACAAAAAAGTTGGAGTAAGGAGCATAGACATTTTGCAACATATCAATTGCCTTTTGCATTACTAATTGTTCTTCTTTTTGCAACTCATTAAGGTTGTCAAATAGGTAATAAGAAGATTCTGTTTTTACTTTTTTCATGCATACTGATGTTTATCGTACCTTAATATTGAGTATATGTACTTCAAATAACATACCATACCCACACTTTCTGTGCTTTTCAAAAATTAGCCATACGATATAGGCCTGAAATGAGATCAAAAAAGGCATACCCTTGGGATACGCCTTTACTTAGTTTCAAAATTATGTAGATTTATTTATTAAGATTTAGAGAAACATCCCCCTTTTTATTTTTCCAGGTAAGACTTCCGTCATTTCTGACTAAATATCTATTTCCTTTTTTATCAATATATTCATTTTTTCTAAGTCTATTTTGAGTATAATTTACCCAAGATCCATTACCTCTTTTTGCTTTCAATCCTCGTCGAGTTCTATTGATCGTTACATACTCATCAATTTCTCTCACATGATATCTACCGTCAAATCTATTATCCAATCCAAAATCATTATTTCCATTACCTCTTCTATCTCTATTTCTCCATGGATCATCTCCTTGCCCCGTATCATTATAATAATCCTCATAATATTCATTCTCATAATAATTTGAATATCCCTGTCCACCATGATCGAAAAAGTCATTTCCTATGTGGCAACTTGAATTACATACATGATTGTGATGGCGATGCCCTTTTTTGATAAATCTAATTCGTTCGCCTCTATATCGATTGATGTATATCAGATTATGGACACTTTTGAACTTAATTCTATTTCCACTGCAATCTTCAAAAACATTTCTTCGTATCGGAATAAAAGAAGTCCAACCTCTCCGTGTGAGTCCCTTCACTCTAATTTCATGACGTTTAACTTTGATTTTGATTTGAGTATCAAAGTATGGACTGATCCATTTACCATTGAGCCGATTTCTACCGTTTCCGGCTTGTAATAAGAATGGAATAATAAGTAACAAGCTTAAGTATAAAATCCTTTTCATAGGCCAATATTTTAATTTGTCATTTCTGACAGTCAATTAAAACTTCTCTCTTTGCCTGAACACGATAAAAATAGACATTACCTTGTTAAGGAAATGTTTCATTTTGTTAAGTGGAAGTTATTTCACAACCACGGAACATGGCTTGTCTGCTAAGCGTAACTGATTTATTTTTAACAACATCTACCTATAATCAAGAAGAGAATGGTCAATGAAAAGTAAATAAGTTGATTGAATCTTAGAATTACAGATTCGAAATTTGATATAAACTTATATTTTATATTAATTTCACCTTCATATCATAACATTTTATAATGAGTATAGGTCAAATAATTTTTATCCTAGTAATTGTTGTTGCATTTTCTATAGCTATTAGAAATTTCAGTAAAATCAGAAGAAATATTTTGCTTGGAAAAGATGAAGAAATATCGGGGAATGAAGGCAAACGTTGGAAAAATGTGTTGCTTATTGCCTTTGGTCAAAAAAAGATGATTAAACGGTGGATCCCTGCAGTATTGCATTTATCCATTTATGTGGCATTTCTATTTACACAAATCGAGTTGATCGAAATAATGATTGATGGATTTTTTGGTGTACATCGATTTTTTGCGCCTTATTTAGGAGGTCTTTATACGTTGATCATTAGCAGCATTGAAATTTTGTCTTTTGCTGCTTTAGTAGCTACTTTCATTTTCCTCGCTAGAAGGAATCTCTTGAAGATACCCAGATTTATTATGCCTGAAATGGGAGGTTGGCCCAAACTGGATGGTAACCTGATATTATTGGGCGAAATAGCTTTGGTAACAGGTATATTCATGATGAATGGAGCGGATGTTGTATTGCAAAAAATGGACCCTCAACATTATCCAGCAACTGGATTTTTGCCTATAAGTAGTGTGCTAGGACCTATGCTTTTTGATGGTCTTGATATTAATATTGTGAAAGCGATAGAAAGGATAGGCTGGTGGCTTCATTTGATTGTGGTTTTAGGTTTTCTTAATTACTTACCCATATCAAAGCACCTCCATATATTTTTGGCCTTCCCTAATGTTTGGTACTCAAAACTCACATCGCGTGGAGAAATTGAAAATATGCCAGAGATAATGAATGAAGTAAAAAGTATGATGGGCTTAATTCCTGAACAGGAAGTAGATATGGAAGCTGAATTACCAGAATTTGGAGCCAAAGATATTTTTGATTTATCGTGGAAAAATATAATGGATGCTTATTCCTGTACAGAATGTGGACGATGTAGTGCGGTATGTCCAGCTAATTTGACTGGTAAAAAGTTGTCTCCAAGAAAAATTTTGATGGACATTAGAGACAGGGCCACAGAAGTAGGAAGAAATTTGGATACAGGTGGATTAAAGTTTGTTTCAGAAGAAGGAAGAGCCAAGAACGAACAACTTACCGCTAAAAACTACGATGATGGAAAGAATCTATTTGATTATATAACAAGAGAAGAATTGCACGCTTGTACTACTTGCAATGCATGTGTAGAAGCCTGTCCTGTTACTATAAATCCATTAGAACCTATTTTAAAAATGAGAAGGTATGAAGTACTAACTGAATCCGCGGGACCCTCAGATTGGTTACCTATGTTTACCAGCATTGAGAACAGTGGTTCAGTTTGGCAAGTCCCAGAAGATAGAGATAAGTGGGCCAAAGACCTGCTAGAAGAGAATCAATAAAAGAAGAAGAAGAATGAAGATAAATACAATGGCTGAATATCAGTCAGAAGGAAAAAAACCAGAAGTCTTATTCTGGGTAGGATGTGCTGGTAGTTTTGATGCAAGAGCACAAAAAGTAACCAAAGCGTTTGTGAAAATATTAAACGCTGCAGGAATTGACTTTGCGATATTAGGAAATGAAGAATCGTGTACTGGAGATCCAGCAAGAAGAGCAGGAAACGAATTTGTATTTCAGATGACTGCGTTACAAAACATTGAAGTGTTGAATATGTATGAGGTAAAAGACATCGTGACTGCCTGCCCTCATTGTTTTAATACTTTGAAGAATGAATATCCTGCACTTGGTGGTAATTATAATGTAATTCATCACACATCTTATCTGAACAGCTTATTGAAAGATGGAAGATTAACGATTGAAGGAGGAGCGTTCAAAGGCAAAAAAGTGACCTACCATGATTCTTGTTATTTAGGCAGGGTCAATGGGATCTATGAAGCCCCAAGAGAATTGATTGCAGCATTAGATGCCGAGTTAGTAGAAATGAAGAGGTGTAAAACCAATGGTCTCTGTTGTGGAGCGGGAGGTGCACAAATGTTTAAAGAAGACGAACCTGGAGATAAAAGGATAAATATTGAACGCGCTGAAGAGATCATTTCTACTGGTGCTAAAGTTGTTGCGGCCAATTGTCCATTTTGTATTACTATGTTGTCTGATGGCATGAAGGCGAAAGACAAACAGGAGGATATAATGGTACACGATCTTTCTGAGTTAATTGTTCAAGCTAAGAATCTATAATTATGATTTTGGACTTAATTGCATTAGATAACTCTTCTAAGGTTTGGATATATCAAGCCAACAGAGAATTTACATACGAGGAACTTGACATTGCAAGAGAATATATTTTTCATTTTTTAAATGATTGGACAGCACACAACAATGAATTGACTAGTTACGGAAATATTTTCCATAAGAGATTTTTAGCATTATTTGTTGATGAGTCTAATGCTGGAGTAAGTGGTTGTGGCATAGATAAATCTGTGAAGTTTGTAGAATTTTTAGGTAAAAAAATGAATGTGGATTTCTTTGATAGAATGACACATGCCTATATGAAAGACGAAGAGATATTTACAATTTCCCACCAAGAATTACCAATTGCTTATGCTCAAAAGCACATTAATGATCACACCCTCTTTTTTGATAATTTAGTGAAAACCAAAGGAGAGTTTTTAGATTCATGGATAAAGCCCTTAAAAAATAGCTGGCACACTAGATTTTTATAGGTGTATCGTTGATTTGAGGTTGTTGGAAGATTTTTTTGGAACTTTCAATGATGTTTTTGCACTTTTAAACTTAGTCAGCGAACAGTTGGATTGATTAACATGAAACAATAAAACAAGCAGTATATGCTCGGAAAAATAAAAAAAGTACTAGGGATAGAAGGAGTAAAGGTAGAACTTATAGTCAATACTCCAATTGATAAAAAGAACCAAAAGATTTCTGGAGAATTAAAATTTACAACTAAAACAACAGGGAAGGTCCAGAAAATATACGTTAAGTTAATTGAGAAATATTCAAGGGGGAGAGGTAAATCAAAATTAATCGATGAATATACAGTTGCCATATTAGAAATGAATGATTCATTCGAAATCAAACCTGAAGAAATAATTGAAATTCCTTTTTCCCTCAACTACGAAATAGCACTCTCTGAAATGGACAAAATGCAAAAAGAGGGACTTTTCAGTAAACCCATAATAAGTTTGGCTAAGTTTATAAAACAAGTAAAATCCGAATTCACCTTAGTTGTTGAAGCAGATGTACAAGGAACTACCTTAAATCCATTTGACAAGGCCATTGTTAAACTCTAATATTCATTTTTCTAAAAATTTATCATCAAATGCTGTTAAGTTACTTTGACAGTATATTCTTTTTTTGTGCTATATTCTTTGAGATCACAAAACCTTACTGTATTCTTATGGTTTGTTATATACTATACATTAATATTTGTGTAACGCAATCCATATGAATTTAGATAACAACGCAATTGTAGCCGCTTTAAGAAAAGTTAAAGACCCCAATTCAGGGCAAGACATCATTTCAGTACGGATGGTGGAAGATTTCAAAGTCGATGGAAACAATGTATCTTTTTCGATCAATCTTTCTGGCCAGGATTCTAAGGTAAAACAATCCTTAAATTTTGCTTGCATGCAGGCTGTTCAAGAATTATATCCCGATGCACAAGTACACATCCATTTAAAAAGTGATTCTGGATCAGAGTCTTCAAAGAATAAGGTACTGCCGCAAGTTAAAAATGTAATTGCAGTGGCATCTGGAAAAGGAGGAGTAGGAAAATCCACTGTTTCTGTAAATATGGCGATATCTCTTGCTAATAAAGGAGCAAAGGTAGGGTTGATAGATGCAGATTTATATGGGCCAAGTATCCCAACTATGATGGGTTTGCAAGGGCAAAGACCTAAAGTTGAAATGTTGTATGGCAAACATAAAATTGTACCTTTAGAGGCCTATGGAGTAAAGGTTATGTCTGTCGGCTTTATAGTAGAACCAGAACAAGCAATCGTGCTTAGGGGACCAAGATTGGGAGGCATTATAAAACAATTTATCAATGAATGCATATGGCCCGAATTAGATTATCTAATTATTGATCTTCCTCCAGGGACTGGAGATATTCAACTTACCTTAGTGCAAACTGTGCCGGTTACAGGTGCGGTTATCGTAACTACTCCCCAAGAAGTAGCTGTTGTAGATGCAGTTAAAGCTATGAACATGTTCATGATAGACAATGTAAATGTTCCAATTATTGGAGTTGTTGAAAATATGTCTTGGTTTACACCTGAAGAACTTCCCGATCATAAGTATAAAATATTTGGAGAAGGAGGGGGAAAGAAGTTGGCAAAGTTATCTAAATCTGTTTTATTAGGTCAAATTCCATTGGTTCAAGGAATAAGAGAAGGTGGAGACAATGGTGCTCCTGTCTCTACTCAATCTGATAATTTATTGAAAGAGGAGTTTGAAAAATTGGCACTCAACATGATCCGTCAGGTGCAATTAAGAAACGAAGTGTTAGGCCCGACTACCATTGTAGAAATGAAACGTTGATGTTTGGAATCTTCCCATTTAAAAAATGGTTAGAATAATTAGGTGTATTATATGTATATACCTTAGAAATATATTAATTTTGCCTATATGTTAAAAGCAGATCATAAAAATTGGATTGAAAAGATTGATGCCGCTTTAGAAGAAATAAGACCTCATCTAAAAGTTGATGGTGGTAATATTGAAGTTGTTGAAGTTACAGAAGATATGACTGTCAAGATAAAATGGTTGGGTAATTGTGAATTTTGCTCCATGTCTGCCATGACTATGAAAGCAGGAGTTGAACAAACTTTAAAAGCAAAAATACCTGAAATCCAATCTATTGAAGCTGTCAATGGTATTAGTTAATTATGGCTCTACTCGAATTGATTAAAATCCTTTCTAAAAACACTTATAGTTTATATCTATGCAACGTTCCTTGTTAGTTTCAGAAATCAACCGTAAAAAATCATTTTTATGTGTTGGACTAGATACTGATTTAGATAAGATTCCTTCCTTTCTACATAATTATGAAGATCCCATCTATGAGTTTAATAAAAGAGTTATAGATGCTACAAAAGATTTGTGTGTTGCCTATAAACCCAACATTGCTTTCTATGAATCATTAGGACCGAAAGGGTGGGAGTCCTTGGAAAAAACAATGGCTTATATTCCTGAGAATATCTTTACAATTGCAGATGCGAAACGAGGAGATATTGGGAATACTTCAAGAATGTACGCAAAAACATTTTTTGAATATTTTAATTTTGATTCCGTCACGGTCGCTCCATACATGGGTATAGATTCCGTAGAACCTTTTCTAGAATTTGAAGATAAATGGGTCATCCTATTAGGGCTGACCTCAAACAAGGGCAGTCAAGACTTTCAACAACTGAAATCAGATGGAGTTCCTTTGTATGAATCAGTTATTCGGAAATCTCAATCTTGGGGAAATCCTGGAAATCTAATGTATGTGATTGGTGCAACACATCCAGAATCGTTCAAAGAGATTCGAGAACTAGCTAAAGAATACTTTTTTCTTGTTCCTGGAATAGGTGCTCAAGGAGGAGATTTGGATGGGGTAGTGTCTAATGGTGCGAATACAGAATGCGGCCTGCTTATAAATTCTTCTAGAGGAATCATATACGCTGGAAATGGAGAGAATTTTGCAGAAGATGTTAGAGCTTCTGCATTAAAATTACAAGAGCAATTAGCGACTTATTTGTAATTGGACTTATCCCTTATCCAATTGATTACAACAGAATTGAAAACTGTGGGTTTTTCAACATTTACAACATGACCACATTCGGGAATAACTTCTAACTCTGCTGAGGTATGCTTTGATACTGTCATTTTCACAGGAGGCAAAAACATATAATCTTCATCTCCCATTACATAGAGAGTTGGTATTCCTGGGTCTTTCGATCTGAAAAGACGCAATATTGGATTTACTGTAGTTGTAAGCCCAAACCATCGAATAAACTCTTTTTGATACAATTTTTTTGCTTCTCTAACAAAAAGGTTTCTTGATTCTTTATGCTTTTTTCGAGGCATTATTATAAATGCAAAAAGCTTGTATAATAAAATATAAGGAACTATTGATCTTAGAAAAAAGCCCATTCGCATTAAAATCTGAGAACGAAAATTCATTTTTAAAATAGCACCTCCCATAATCATAGACGAAACTTTGGTAGGGACAATTTCAGCTAATTCACGAATTATAATTGTTCCCAAACTTATGCCTACGAAATGAGAACTCTTAATTTTCAAATGGTCAATTACCTCAACTACATCCTTTGTTATGGTTCTGAATGTATATTTTGAAATTGTACTGAGTCCCAAAGATTTGCTATTGCCATGTCCTCTAAGATCTATGAGCAAAACATTGAAAGTCTTCTTGAATTCTTTCAGTTGCTTAAACCAAATGGAAGAACTACCACCAGCTCCGTGGATGAATGTAACCCATTCCTCTGAAGTGTCATGTGTGTATGTTTTATAATGTAGCACGTTCTAGTAACACATAATTTTTAAATTAGATCAAAGGTACACCTGTTTTTATTCTTTGTCATGTTTTTTAGATCAATTGTGATTTCTTTCTTTGTTTTGCAGTTCAGAATCAAAAAAGATTGAATAATGAAAGAAAAGCAACTGTTAATAGTTACTGGTATTTTAGGAGCGCTTGCTGTAATTTTAGGGGCTTTTGGTGCACATAGTTTAAAAGAAGTACTTCCTCCAGATAAGTTAGTAACGTACAATACGGGGATTACGTATCATTTCAATCATGTATTAGCACTTTTCATGACAATATTTTTCAAAAAAAATCATTCAAAATGGTTTTCAATGGCAAGTATTGCTTTCATTGTGGGTATATTATTCTTTTCTGGTTCATTATATTTGCTTGCTACCAGAGAGCTAATTGGGCTTTCAACCTATAAATGGTTAGGCCCTATCACCCCGATTGGTGGAGTATTTTTTATTCTCGGTTGGATCAGCATTGCTATCGCCGGCTTAAAATATCCGAACGAAGAGGCAGCGAAATAAAATAAATCATTGTCTAATTCATATGGTAATAAAATCAAATATATTATCTTGCATTATCGATTAACATCAAAATTTAAATGAACAAAATGAGAAAATTATTAATTCTTTGTTTTATCACTTTTAGCACCATTAGTTATTCGCAGAAGGAAATAGCATGGTTTGATGCAGCTATTAAAGTGATGTATGGTAGTTCGAATATCATTAATAATGCCGCTATTGATAATCCTAATTTAAACTATGAACTAAATTTTGGAACTGCCGTTGGATTCGGTGGGAAATTTGGAATCAATAAAGGGTATAATGGATTGGCTATAGAACTGATGTACACAAAAAGTGGTCAAACGTTCGAATATTTAAACAGTACTACAATACCTAAAATTGATTGGTCTTCCTTAGATCTTTATTTATTATTTAGAAATGCCAAAAATCTAGGTTTCTTTGAGATCGGACCCAAAATTGGATTTTTAAGAAGTATAGATCGGACTGGAGCAGATGGTACAGTTTCTTCTTTTGAAAACTTCAATTCTCGTCAAATATCAGGTGTGCTTGGATTTGGTGTAAATGTTGTTGGAACGGATGGATCATTTAGTGGACAAATCGGATTAAGGTTTGAATATGGTTTTACTGATCTAAATGGAGAGGATGAAGGCACCTTAGAGCCGTTTCCATTTGATGCATCAATTTATACTGGATCTAAAGGATATCAAAAATCTTCACCAATATTTGCAGGGCTTGTTTTCGAGCTTAATTGGGGATTAGGATATTATGGAATTGCGCAATGTGGAGCAAGAGCAAAATTCTTTAAGACGTAACATAAATATATTGCAAATAAAAAAGAGGCTATCTCGTAGTGAGACAGCCTCTTTTTTTTATAAGATGGGCAACAACATTTAGTGCTGCAATTATATACATCAAGAATTATTGATAATCTTTCGTTTCATTACTTCAAATTCTTCGTCTGTTAATACTCCATCTTCTTTCATTTTTGCAAGATTAGCAAGTTGAGTTACGCTATCATTCATTTCTTTTTGTTCTTCTGCTTTCTTTTTATCCTTCTGAATTTTAGCAGCAAAGTCTTTACCTTTCTCAAATTTCTCGTCATAATACTTTTTCAATCTACCAGGATCAAAATCCAGAAAAGTCCCTCCCGTTTCAAAATGCTTCTTAAAAACTTCTCCTAACGCATATGTAGAACCTCCAGACAACACTGCTAGTGTGACTCCTCCTAATATAGAACCGACTCCTGGTATAAATTTTACAGCTCTTGCGCCTAGTCTTGCAAGGCTGGATCCAGTCAATGCAGTGATAATTGCTTTTCCCTCCGTCTCTTTAAAATCAATATCATATACTTTACACATTTGTCTGATCATGTCAAGTTGAATGGCTGATACAGCAAGTAGGTCTGCAATAGGTACAGGAATAAATCCAGCTCCCATTGACCATATCATATGGTTCTGTATAATACTATCTGATATTGCACTCTTATTGGTGGTCTTTTTCTCCGTCATTACTTATGTTTTTCTTTAATAACTTAAAATTAGTACGAAAATGTTTCAAATCACTTGCTTTTTCGATAAGTTAATCATGATTTGGGATTAAAATAAAAAAAAAGACTAACTTTCTTATTGATTTAGCAACAGAATATATATTTAAATTGTCTTATATATATACTAAATCAATTCATAATTTCATTTAGTATAAGAAGTTATATAATTGTTTTTATTTGATGGTTGTTAAAATGTAGAAAAAATTAGCTACCTCAAAATAAAATATTGTATAAATCAAACAATTATTTAAAAACCTATACTAAATTTGTCATTTTGAAAGTTTAGTTATGAATTATTTGTAGTTTAATTGTCATTCTATATTAGTTAATAAGAAAAATATTAAAATATTAGGGAACTTTACATTACTCAATATTTAACCTAAAAGTTTTAAAGAACATATTTAATGAAAAACTCAATTTTAGTATTTGTATTTACGATATGCCTTGGGGCAGGAATAAATGCCCAGGTATTTGGAGTTAAAACCTCGATTGGGGTTAGCTTAGCTCAAAATGAGACTACATTTGCAGGAGAAGCATTTGACTATATAAATCATGAAATCAGATATCAAGGAACCAATATTGTCAAATCAATCGGTGTATTTGGACAAGAAAAATTTGGCTACTTATATGGAAGAGCAGAATTGTCATACACGAATTTCAAGCAAGAATATAGAGTACGGTCATTTGTACAATTTGGACAAGGTCCACGAACCGTTTTTGAGGAATTTCAATTCATAGATTTCCAATTGATGGCTGGATTAACACATAACAACTTCAGATTTGGGGTTGGTCCTGTTGCTCATATTTTGGTTGGAAACGAAACTGGACTAGATTTTATTAGTGGATACAACGAAAACCATAGGAGCTTAACCTATGGCTTGACTACGGCCGTTGGATTAGATGCAGGACGCTTTTTCCTTGATGTACGATATGAAAACAACTTTAGAACACTTGGTGAACATATTAATTATGGAACCAGAAATTCAGGTTTTGATAATAAACCGCATATTGTAAATCTGACGCTAGGCATAAGTATATAAAAGAGAATCTCCTATTTACAGAATTATATGGCCACTTTGAGTTACGACTTAAAGTGGCTTTTTTAATGCATTATCATTCTTGCTGATGGAACCAGTGTTAAGTCTGCAAAATCATTCTTCATATATTTAAAATAGGCAGCAATTCCGATCATTCCAGCATTATCTGTGCAATATTGAAATTCTGGAATATAAGTATTCCAATTAAGTTCAGCGCCCGCTTGTTTTATAGCTTTTCTCAAGCCACTATTCGCTGAAACGCCGCCTGCAATTGCAATTTCATGAATGCCGGTTTGTTCTGCAGCATTTTTTATCTTATTTAGTAAAATGCTAACGATCCTATCTTGTACAGAAGCACAAATATCTGCAAGGTTTTCATCAATAAAGTTTGGATTTTCCTTTAATTGAGCTTTCAAAAAGTACAAAATGGATGTTTTCAGTCCACTAAAACTAAAGTTTAATCCTTCGATATTGGGTTCTGTAAAAGAGTAGACTGGATTTCCTGTCTGTGCTAATTTATCTATTATAGGACCCGCAGGATATTTTAACCCCATTATTTTACCAGTTTTGTCGAAGGCCTCTCCAGCCGCATCATCTATCGTCGATCCAATCACTATCATTTCAAAAGGAGAATTAACCCTTACAATCTGGGTATGGCCTCCACTTACTGTAAGACACAAAAATGGAAAATTGGGTTTGGGATCATCTGCGTAATGCGCTAATACATGAGCCATCATATGATTGACTTCAATAATAGGGATACCTAAGGAAAGTGCTAATCCTTTTGCAAAAGAAACTCCAACAATAAGACTTCCAAGTAAACCTGGTCCTTTTGTTACCGCAATGGCAGAAAGATTGTTTACATCAATATTTGCATTTTTTAGCGCTTCATCTACCACCGGAATTATATTACTTTGGTGTTTTCTTGAAGCTACTTCAGGTACGACTCCACCATATTTTTCATGTATTTTTTGAGTAGCTGTAACGTTACTTTTAACTATGCCATCAATTATTACTGCTGCCGACGTATCGTCACATGAAGATTCTATTGCTAATATTATTGACATTTATTTATTTTTATCACAAAGTTACACACCAAAAAATAATATAACAGCATCTTGATAGAGATGAATTGTATAATTTCGTAGGAATTCGGTGCAATATTTCGTACTTCAAAGGCAAGTTTTAAGATGAATGAACAATAATTGATGTATTATTTTTATTTCAATTATCTTTTTATTTTCTTTGAAGTTGATATGAAATTATTGAAAGTAATATTTTCGTGAAACTGACTTATTTAAAGTAAAATACAAATAGTAGAAAATGAGATATGTAATAAACATTATCCTTCTGGTTTTAATTGTTCTTTTGTCCTACATGCTTTATAGTTCTATTAAAGAACCTATTGCTTTTGGAGAAGCAAAACAGTATAGAAAAGATAAAGTAGTTAATAAACTAGAAACGATTCGGAAGGCTCAAGAGATCTACAGATCAATTAAAGGAGAATTTGCATCGTCTTTCCAACAGTTGAAAGATACCCTAACCATGGATAGCATCCCTTTTGAAAAAATTATTGGTGATCCAGATGATCCTACAAATGCAGATAAATTTCAGCGTTTTGTCACATATACTCCTGCAATAGATACCATACGAGCGTTAGGTATCAATTTAGATTCTTTGCCAATCATTCCATTCAGTGGTGGTATGACATTTGATATTGAAGCAGATACAATTGAATATCAGAAAACAACCGTAAGTGTAGTAGAAGTAGGGACAAAGTGGAAAAATTTCATGGGTAAATATGCTGATCCAAGATATGGAAAATACGATTCTAGGTATGATCCAAATAAAACGATTAAGTTTGGAGATATGCTTAAACCTAATATATCAGGAAACTGGGAGAGATAGTGATAGATATATCTTTTAAAAATAAAACAGGGCTAAAACCTGAAATACTGTCTGCCGTAATAGGGGCGGACAGTTTTTTTTATGGCCTTTTCTCCGAAGACTATAAATTATTGGAATGTCAGTATTATCCAATTCAAGACTTTTCTGACACTAAGACAATTGAGAAAATCAAGTTTGATATATTTAGTGTTGAAAATTTGAAAATTAAAATCACCAGCACATCAAAGCCTTATTTGCATTCGGATGCTGCTAACTCAGGGAAGTTATTTCAATTTTTTCCTTCATTTTTGAATAAGAAGACGTACGAAAATAAGTTTACTGATCAAGATGTTGTTGTTGACTATGGAATTACTAAAGATCAAGCTCAATTTTTATCAACAGTTTTAGAGGGTAAAAGTGCACACTTCCATATTTCAACTGTTTTATCCAACTATTATTATCCATATAGTAAATCCAAACTTATAGCTTTTATCGATGAATCTAAGCTTCATATATTGTTTGGAAAGGATACAAACTTTGTTTTTTATAATCAATTTCACTGTGCGCATGAAAATGATTATTTATACTTTATCCAACTCATCTATCAAGAACTTGGACTGGATCTTGATTCTGATCCATTGATGTTATCAGGGAGAGTAGATATAGATTCACCACTTTACAATCTTCTCTATGGCTATGTTCGAAATATTGAACTTCTAAAATCTGAACAATTACACATTTCAGACTTGAGATACCGAGCTAAACAACATTATTATATAGATCTATTTGCTACTGCCCTATGCGAATAATTGGAGGAGAGTTTAAAGGGCGGAGATTTAATCCACCAGCAAAAAATTGGCCAACAAGACCTACAACTGACTTTTCGAAAGAGGGTCTTTTTAACATACTCCAGAACAGAATAGACTTTTCTGAAACAAAGATGTTGGACCTATTTGGCGGTACTGGTAATCATTGCTATGAATTTATATCTAGGGGGTGTGAAGATGCTACCTATGTGGATAAGTTTGGTGGTTGTGTTGCTTTTGTAAAAAAAACAGCTTCAACACTAGATATAGAAGATAGATTAACAATTGTCAAATCTGATGTTTTTAAATTTATCAGAACGGTACAACATAAGTACGATTATATATTTGCTGGGCCTCCTTACCCTTTACCAATTCTGGACAGTATTCCTGATGAAATATTTAAATATGAATTATTAAAGGAAGAAGGTTTATTTGTATTAGAACATAATCCTAATCACGACTTCAAAAAACATGGCCGTTATATTGAAGAAAGAAACTATGGAACAACAATTTTTTCTTTTTTCAAATAATAGGAAAATGATATTTGCTTTCCTATAATGTCCAGTCAATACTATTGTCTCTAGGTACCAAAACTTTAAGTGAGGATGGCGCTATATTAAATTGGAGTTCTTTTTCAGCTTTATATCCTTCTCCATCTACATGAATATAATTCGGTTTATCCATCTGGATAAAAATAGTTTTACCTTGATAAGTCTGAGTAATTTTACTTTTATGTAGAGATCGATTTAAAAATCTAAAAACCATAAAAAAGTACCTATATAAAGGAGCTTTTTTAATAAGCATAATGTCCATTACACCGTCTTGTAATGATGCTTTGGGTGATATCGTAAAATAGTATCCATACATCGAAGCGTTTGCTATAACAGCCGCTGCATATTCTCCTTCTATTGTTGTATCATCTATTGTAATTTGGAGCTTTTGATGTTTAAATTTCCAAGCTTCTTTGATTGATGTCATAAAATAGGGAAGGAATCCCCGTTTACTGTTCTTTTTTGTTTTATATGCTATTCTTGCATCAAAACCTAGTCCAGAAACATTAGCAAAAAATCTATTGTTGACGTTACAAGTGTCTACCTCCATGATTACACCTGTGTTAATATACTGTATTGCTTTTTTTATATCCCTTCCCAATCCAAGGTGCATTGCAAATCCATTTCCTGATCCTCCTGGTAAAACTATTAAGGTTGTCTTTGAATTGAGAATTGACTGAGCAACTTCATTTACACTGCCGTCTCCACCCACACTGGCAATAAAATCAAAATTCAAGGAAACTGCATCTTTAGCTAGTTGAATTGCATGGCCTGCAAATTCTGTGTATACTATTTCGTATTCAAAAGCCGTATGATCCAAGTGCTCTTTCAATAAATCAGGTACAGATTTTTTTCCGCTGGTACCCGAAAATGGATTTACGATAAATCGTATCTTTTTTTTCATGATTATTTATATACAAAATACCTAAACATCATAAAATTAAATGTCGCTCCAACCACTATTGCTACAACAGTTTTACTCGCAGCAGCATCCATTCCATAATTTTTTACAAGGAAAGCAATTCCTGCTGTATTAATTGCTGCACTCAAAAAAGAAGCAATCGCATATCGAACTGCCTGATGTGAAATTTTGCCATCCTGTTTCTTAAATGCCCAGTTTCTACCTAGATAAAAACTTAAGATAGCACCACAAATATTCCCAATAGGAGAAGCAATAAGAGGATTAAAACTTAGCCCGTAATATAATACTCCAGAAGTTACAAAGTCCAAAGCAGTAGATATCACAGAGCTAGTTTGTGATTTTACAAATGAAGCAAAGAAAGGTTCTTTGTCTTTTTTACCTACTGTCGTATTACCTTCCATAGTATAATTAAAAAGGGACAAGCTGAGCTTATCCCTTTACTAATTTATAGTTCTAAAACTTGATAAAGCCTATTTTTGATCGTAATCCAATCCCAAATGATTCAAAAGTGTTTCACCTGCAATATGTCTTAACGTATTTTCAAGTTTAATTTGTTGTTTGAATATATCATGAATAGGTTTCACTCCTTTAGGAGCTTGAGGGGACTTTAGATAAAAGCCTAACCATTCCTGGATACCACTCATACCTGCTCTCTTTGCCAGATCTAAAAATAGAGCCAAATCTAACACGATCGGAGCTGCTAATATTGAATCTCTACACAAGAAATCAATTTTAATCTGCATTGGATAATTCAACCATCCTTTGATATCAATATTATCCCATCCTTCTTTTGCATCACCTCTTGGAGGGTAGTAATTAATTCTTACTTTATGATACAAGTCTTTATATAGTTCAGGATTATTTTCTGGTTCTAAAATCTGTTCAAGTACACCTAATTTAGAAACCTCTTTTGTTTTAAAATTGTCTGGATCATCAAGTACTGCTCCATCTCTGTTACCCAAAATGTTTGTAGAAAACCATCCTTCAATTCCAAGTGCTCTTGCTTTTAAACCTGGTGCAAGAATAGTTTTCATTAAAGTTTGACCTGTTTTAAAGTCTTTCCCTGCGATTGGAGTACCCGTTTCTTTAGCTAATTGAATCAAAGCTGGAACATCACAAGATAAATTAGGGGCTCCATTTGCATATGGTATTCCCATTTTTATAGCTGCATACGCATAGATCATACTTGGCGGTATGTCTTTATGGTTGTTCTCCAGTCCTTTTTCAAAACTTTTGATGTTTTTGTGTACTGCTGATTCTTCAATATAAATTTCTGTACTTCCACACCAAACCATGACCAATCGATCACACTTATTTGTCTTCTTGAAATCTCTGATATCTTTCATCAAAGCATTCGCCAAAGCCATTTTCGTTTTGCCTTTTTTGATATGTTTGCCATCCAGTCTTTTGACATAGTTTTTATCAAAAACTGCCTTCATTGGCTTAATCTTAGAAAGTTGTGGTTTCAGTTTTTTCAACAATTCAGGTTCCAATACCTGCGCATTCATTGCTGCTTCGTACACATTATCTTCATATACATCCCAACCTCCGAAAGTAACTTTCTTCAAATTGTGAATAGGTACTAAGTCTTTAATCAATGGCTGATTATCCGTAGTTCTTTTCCCTACTCTTATACGTCCCATTTGTGTTAGGGAGCCGATCGGGCTAGAAATACCTTTGTTCACTGCGTAAACACCTGCAATAATGGTTGTAGCTACCGCTCCCATTCCTGGAAGAAGAATACCTAATTTTCCTGTTGCTTTGCTTGCGATTCCTTTTTTCGACATAATTATATTAATCTGTTATTTTAACCAATTTTTTTCTTTATACCACGCTATAGATTCTGCAAGTCCCCTTTCCAAATCATATTGTGGTTTATAATTTAAATCCTTTACTAGTGCTGTAGTATCACATATCCAACTGTTCGCTTCAAGTTCATTAACCTTTTCTACATTTAATGCTGGATATTGGCCAAATAGACTTCCTAGTTTTTCACTAGCAAATCCTAATACTTTCATTACTGTAATTGGCAATTTTAGTTTTAATGCCAATTTATTTCCTAAAGCTTTCAAAATAGCTTTATTGTAAGATGAAGAAGTGTGTACTTCCAAATCCGTCGCAAAGTACGCAACATTTTTTTTATGAGCTAATGTTGAGTCAAGTATTACACGAACAAGATCTTTTACGTAAATAAATGTTAGTTTTTGATCTTCAAGTCCAACGGAAATATCCAACCTTTTATTTAAAAATTGATACATCGTGAATAGATCTTTTTCACGCGGGCCATAAACAGCTGTTGGTCGAATTATAACATAGGGTAAACTGTCTTGACTTTGTAGATAATGTTCTCCTTTTAGTTTGCTCCTGCCATAATTGGTCACTGGATGCGGAGTGCTGTCCTCCATCACAATACCCGTTTCTGTATATTCGGCTGGTCCATATGCTGCCAAACTACTTACAAAGGTTATTTTTTTTAGCGAGGTGTCGGTTGATTGTAGTGCATGAATTATATTATTTAAGTATTCTGCATTGACTTTAAAATAGTCTTCCTTTCTAGGACTTTTTTTTAAACCCGCATTGTGAATGAGATAGTCAAATTGGTGGGAATTAAATACTTCTGCTAGGTTTTGAACATTTTCGAAGTCTAAATTAAGAAATTTAATTCTGGGGTCAGTCAAATATTCTTTGTTGCCCGTTGGTCGTACAGCTGCATAAACATCAAGATCCCTGTTAAGGGCTTCCTCAACTAAAAAGCCTCCCACAAATCCGCTTGCCCCAGTTATCAATACTTTTTCACTCAACGTTATAGTGTTTTACCGTAAATTCTGTAGGTCTTATATCTTTGACCATTTAGATTTTCTGCAGCTTGAACCATCATTTGATTACTTTCAAGAATCCATGATGCTTCTCCTGCTTTTAAATTGTTTTCTTTAGCGGCTTTAATATAATTGGCAAAAAATACCGCTCCAATTCCCAATTTTCGATACTCTTCAAGTATTCCAAGTAAAATAATTCGAATTGTACTTGCCTTGGATTTTCCAAACAACAATTTAAACACGTTAAATGGGAGTAATTTTCCTTTTTTGAAATTCTTTGTTATTTCATTGATGTCAGGTAATGCAACACCAAATCCTATTAATTTGCCTTCGTGTTCTGCTAGATAGACATACCTCAGGTCCAAAAGCAAGTTTAGACCTTCAGCCAAGTGATCGTATTCTTCATCCGTAGGAGGCACAAATCCCCAGTTTTTCTCCCACGCTTTGAGGTAGACTTCTTTAATTTCTACAATGTCTTTTTTCTTTGTTTTTTTGTTCGACGTACGTATTGTAATGCCCCTTTTTAAAAGTCTTTCTTCTAATAAAGCAGCCAGTCTTAATGATTTTTCATTAACTCCATCAGCAGAAATATAATAAGCAAATAGATCCATCTCTTTGCTAAAGCCATATTTTGTTACAAATTCATTATAGTAAGGCTTATTATATGTCATCATGACCATTGGAGGTCTATCAAAACCCTCTACCAACATTCCTGCGGTATCATTCGTTGTAAAATTTGTAGGTCCTAAAACTCTGTCTACACCCTTTGATTTCACCCATTCTAGAGCTGTATCCAATAGGGTAGAAGCAACAGTGTAATCTTTTATTACATCAAAGAAACCAAAGAAGCCTACATTACTATCGTGATGTTTATTGTAATTATTATCTAATATTCCTGCTATTCTGCCAACAACTTTTCCAGTATCATCGATAGCTAAATATAATTGAGCATCAGAATGCTTAAAAAATGGATTCTTCTTTTTATTAAGAACTTCAGAGATATTTAAATAAAGTTCTGGGACATAATTCTCATCTCCTTGATACAGGTCATGAGGAAAATTTATAAAACGTTTAACGTCTGATTTTTTCTTAACCTCTAGAATCGTACAACTCATGCAATGCTTTTTGCAGATTCAATGATATCTAACTCTTTTGCAATTTTTGTTATTTTATCAATAGATTCTTGTATCTGGTCTTCGGTATGCGTAGACATTAATGAATACCTAATAAGTGAAGAGGTACTGGCTACAGCAGGAGAAACTACTGGATTAACAAAAATTCCCTCTTCCAATAATCTTTTTGTTAATTTGAATGTCTTGAAATCGTCTCTTACATAAATCGGAATAATTGGTGTAACCGTATGGCCAATATCAAATCCAGCATCTCGTAGTCCGTCCATGGCATAATGGGTGTTAGACCATAATTTATCTATTCTTTCAGGTTCATCTTTTATTAAATCCAAGGCAGCGATAACACTTGCTGCATTTGCTGGAGCAATACTCGCTGAAAAGATTAATGATCTTGCATTATGCTTTAAAAAATTAATAGTATCACTATCTGAGGCAATAAAACCACCAATTGAAGCCAATGATTTACTGAAAGTTCCCATAATCATATCAACATCATCTGTCAATCCAAAATGCGAAGCTGTTCCTCTTCCATTTTTACCCATAACTCCTAATCCATGGGCGTCGTCCACGAATATACTGGCATTATATTTCTTTTTAAGTTCTACTATTTCTGGAAGTTTTGCTAGGTCACCTTCCATGCTAAAAACCCCATCAACAGCTATAATTTTCAAACTATCGGGTTCTGTTTTAGCAAGAATTTTTTCCAATGAGTCCATGTCATTATGCCTATACTTTAAAACTTTGGCAAATGACAATCTGGAACCATCAATAATGCAAGCATGATCTAATTCATCCATTATGATGTAGTCATGTCTACCAGGAATAGAAGATAGAACCCCTAAATTCACTTGGAATCCAGTACTAAAAACTAAAGCTCCATCCTTTCCAACATAGTCTGCTAACTTTTCCTCTAATTCTAAATGAAGATCCAATGTTCCATTTAAAAAACGAGATCCAGCACAACCAGAACCATATTTATCAATTGCTAATTTTGATGCTTCCTTTAATTTGGGATGATTGGTTAATCCTAGATAACTATTACTTCCAAACATCAACACTTGTTTACCTCCTATAGTTACAACAGTATCTTGTTCAGATTCGATCGTTCTGAAGAAAGGATATAACCCAAGCTTGGCTACTTTTTGAGGAATATCATATGCTTTCATTTTTTGTCGAAGAATGCTCATATGGTACTATTTCTTAAATTTTAATTTATTTTGACGCGCAATTAATAAAGATATAGTTTCCTTTCATAACTTATGCTATAAACATGGTATATATATCTATGAACGTACGAATTTTACTTTCCAATAATATAAAATTGAGTACAAAGATGGCAATAATTGCACAAAAAGACTGCAAAACTATGCCAATAATATAGTGATGCATAGAATAAAACGCTGCATAGCAAATACCTAAGGCATCACTAGCAAATAAAACTGATCACAGCTTATATTTGTTTGTACGGCAAAATAAAGCAAAACTATGGGATAAATAGATTATAAAAATGGATTTGTCGCAAATAAATTCGCCTCATAATTGTGCAAAATTACAATTTGTGTGTAAATGATAACTTATCAGAGAATTCAAAATATGTATTAAAACATATAGCTTAAATCACCTTTTCAGAATTAATTGACTATCGAATTAGGGATATTCACCAGAAACAAAAATCCATATATTGCAATAGTCTTAAACTTATTACTTCTGAATGATTACCCCATTTAATTCTATTTTTGCCTAAATACGGGGTATAGATTTTCAATCAAGTATGGTCGTTGGCCACGACAGGCGTACATTTTTTGTATTGCCAAAAATAACAAATCAAAAAACAC
>JARGNR010000031.1 GCA_029212405.1 Saprospiraceae bacterium | reverse complement strand
TGAAAATCAATACCCCATATTTAGGTGAAAGTAGAATTAAATGGGGTAATCGTTCAGAAGTAATAGGTTTAAGACTATTGAAAAAAAAGGATATTTGCTTTTGGTGAATATCCCTAATTTTAAAGAGATACGCTATATTCGTTATTTAACAATCAAGTTCTATCTGAAAGTGTATTAAGAAAGATTGAAATCTTATCACCAAAATATAAAATTGAAATACTTATGAATAAGCATGGAAACAGCATTGAAATAAAACCTATCCCGAAACCATGCAAACTTAATACTAAGAGGAAATAAACCATGTAGCCCATACCAAATTTTATTAAGCGCTCCAACCCAGTCATGTTTAAGGTAAACCACACCATTGTAAGAGGCAAAAATATGCTCAATACAACCGCACCAACTCTACTGTTAAAATTTGCATTTATGTCCAGCGTTAAAAAACCTGTAATCCCCATTAAACTCAAATTAAATACAACTAAAAAAAAGACATTAACTATCTTCTCAAAAACCAAGCTGCTTTTTGTTCTTGAAACCTGATTTAAATCTATCACATCAATATTTAGTGCGTCACAAATAAGTGAGAGAGTCTTCCCTCTTGGATTGTTTTCACTTCTCTCAATTCTTTGAATTGTTCTTATATTAATTTGTGACAATTCTGCCAAAGCTTCCTGTGTCAATCCTTGTTCTTCTCTCCTTTCTTTGATAACTCTTGCAATTCTATTCATCCTGTGATGCGTTTATTTTCAGTAATATATTAATTTCAATTCAATGATGCTAGACAATACCCAGACAACTTTATGACATTTTAATTGTCGCCCGTTTTGCAACAAAAATTACTTTATATTCTTTTTCGCATTCTAATATAATATTGAAGAAAGGATTGACAATGTGGTTTAATAAATAACATTTACCCATATGAACCTATAATCAATTCAATAGCATTAAGAATTTGCTTAATTTAGATGTTTAATTCAGTCAAATTATAATTACATCTATGAAATTTCACATTCCCATCTCCAACTTTCTTCTTTCCTTTTTTATTTTACTCCTTGTTTCATGTTCCAGTAAAACTTCAATTAAATCCGACGCAATCTCCTCTGCTTATACCCAGCACATCATGCAACACCAAAAGGAATATATGGAGGAATTTATTAAAGACGAAAGAGCTCCTCTCCGCGAAGGTGATTTAAAAGATGTTCATTTTTTTCCAGCCAACATAGCCTATAAGTGCGATTGCACTTTTGAGCTTACCCCTGATGCAAAGCCTTTTGAATTGAGCACCTATAGCGGCATTACAAAACCATTCAGACAATATGGAATCGCTACTTGCCCTATTCAAAATAAAGCAACCAAAATTCGATTGTACACTAGTCTAAGAACCATTGCAATGCCTGGATATAAAGACTACCTTTTCTTACCCTTTAAAGATTGGACCAATGGCGAGGACACCTATGGAGGAGGAAGGTATATTGACCTAAAAACTGGAGATATTCAAGATGGAAAAGTAACCATTGATTTTAATAAATGTTATAACCCCTGGTGCGCATATAGTGATGGATACAACTGTCCTATTCCTCCTGTAGAAAACCATTTGGACGTAGAAATAAAGGCCGGTGAAAAGATGTGGACTGGAAAAAAGAAAAAGGCCAAATAATCCCATTATAACCTGTACACATAAAAAGGAATTGAATCTTTAAACCTCAATTTCTAATTTGTTACTTTTACTTTTGGTTTACTTTTCAAATTAGACTATTAATTTTTGATATTTACCTATACAAATCAACTTTGAATTCAATTTTTATCTATGAAGTCCTTACTACAAATTTTTCTCTCCATTTTTATTTTCTCTCTTTCATCTGCACAGTCTGTAGATCCTAGAATTGCTGCACATCAAACTAGACAATCCCAAAGTGAAACTAGCTTAGTGGCCCATATGGAATCTAAAAATATTGGCCCAACTATTTTCAGTGGAAGAATTTCTGACATTGATGTAAACCCTGAAAATCCAGCAGAATTTTATGCAGCATATGCGTCAGGCGGTTTATGGTATACGAATAATAACGGAACCACTTTCACACCAGTCTTTGATCAAGAAGCAGTAATGACCATTGGAGACGTAACCGTAGATTGGACAAATGAAATTATCTGGTTGGGTACGGGTGAAGTGAATAGCAGCCGATCCTCCTATGCAGGCGTAGGTATGTACAAGAGTACTGACGGAGGAAAATCATGGACCCATCTTGGACTGACGGATACACACCACATTGGTCGTGTCATCCTTCATCCCACGAATAAAAACATTGTATGGGTGGCTGCCTTAGGTCACTTATATACCACCAATGAAGAACGAGGCATATTCAAAACAATAGATGGAGGAAAATCATGGAGTAAGACACTCTATGTTGATGATAATTCAGGGGCCGTAGATTTGGTTATTGATCCAGCTAATCCAAACGTCTTATATGCCGCTATCTGGGAAAGAATTCGAAAAGCTTGGAATTTCCAAGAATCAGGCACTGGTTCTGGAATCTATAAATCCACAGATGGAGGCGACACTTGGAATAAAATGAACACAAAAGATTCGGGTTTTCCTTTTAATGAAGGAACAGGTCGAATCGGGCTGGACATTATGAGAAAAGGAGGTAAGTCATACCTCTATGCTATACTGGACAATTACAACAGAAGGCCAGCAGAATCTGACAAAAAAGAGGAAGGTTTGACAAAAAATAGTTTTACGACTATGACAAAAGATGAATTTGCGTCGTTAACAAATGAAAAATTACAAGAATACCTTGACCAAAATAATTTCCCAGAAAAATATAGTGCAGAAAAAGTAAAGGCAATGGTAGCAGATGGAAAAGTCATGCCCATTGCACTTAAAGAATATGTAGAAAATGCAAATAGCCTGTTATTTGATACACCAGTTATAGGTGCGGAAGTTTATCTCAGTGAAGATGGTGGATTGTCATGGAAAAAGACACATACATACAATCTGGATGGGGTTTACAACAGCTATGGGTATTACTTTGGACAAATAAAAGTAAACCCGACCGATCCGAATCAGGTGTACATTATGGGCGTTCCGATTCTTCGATCTGATGATGGCGGTGTCAATTGGAAAAATGTCAATGGTGAAAATGTCCATTCAGATCATCATTCCCTGTGGATAAATCCTAAAAACACAAATCACATCGTCAATGGAAATGATGGAGGTATTAATATCAGTTATGATGCAGGAGAAACTTGGATTAAATGCAACATGCCTACAGTAGGACAATTTTATTACATTAATGTAGATAATGCACAACCCTATAATGTATATGGAGGCACGCAAGACAATGGTGTCTGGGGAGGCCCAAACACGTATCGAGAAGGGACAAGGTGGCAAATGAGCGGCGATTATCCTTATGATAGATTAATGGGAGGAGATGGAATGCAGGTACAAATTGACAATCGTGACAATACGACTGTGTATACGGGTTACCAATTTGGAAATTACTTTAGAATCAACAAAAAAACAGGCAGTCGTGCATATATTACACCAAAGCATGAGTTGGGAGATTCTCCGTATCGATGGAATTGGCAATCACCAATTTTGCTCAGTCCACACAATCAGGATATATTTTACATGGGCAGTAATAAGCTTTTGAGATCCATGGATCAAGGAAATAGTTTTACGGCCATTTCCAATGACCTGACAGCTGGAGGTAAGAAAGGAGATGTTGCCTATGGTACGCTAGCGACAATTGATGAATCAAAATTCAAATTTGGATTGATTTATACAGGAAGTGACGATGGCAAAGTTTACCGAACAAAAGACGGCGGTAGTTCTTGGACAAACATAGGTTTCAGCTTACCACAAAACAAATGGATAAGCCGTGTGGTGGCTTCCTCTCATGAGGAATCTAGAGTGTATGTATCTCTAAATGGATATAGAGACGATGATTTTTCTGCGTATGTATATCGTAGTGATGATTATGGAGACACTTGGAAGAATATAGGCAGCACGTTGCCTTCTGAACCAGTCAATGTAATAAAGGAAGATCCAAGCAATCCAAATCTTTTGTATGTAGGAACGGATCACGGTGTGTATGCATCCAAAGATGGAGGCACCACATTCATGCTTGTTGATCAATCTATGCCTCGTGTACCCGTTCATGACCTGGTCGTACAAGAAAGAGAGCACCATTTGTTAGTTGGAACGCACGGTAGGTCCATCTATCGATTGGATATTAGTCCATTGCAAGAGATCGACAAAGCCGCTCAAGAACCGATGTACTTGTATGAAATCAATTCAATGAGATATAGGGACAGTTGGGGTGACAAAAGAAGACCCTACAGTGAACCCTTTACTCCTGAATTGAAAATGACGGTTTTTTCAGATAAAAGTAGAAAGGCAAAATTGATCGTTTCTTTTGAAGGAGAAGAAATTCAAAAAATGGATATTCAGTTGGCCAAAGGTATCGCTGAGATCACCTATGATTTATCGTTTGATCAAAAACAAAAAAAGAAATTCGAAGGAGCATTGGCTAAGGCAAATGAAAGCAAAAAAGACCTAACGATTGAAGCATCAGATAATGGAAAAATGTACATCCAGCCGGGTACGTATGAAATAAAAATAGAAGCAGATGGACATACCACATCGTCTACATTTAAGTTAAAGTAATATGCGAAAAAAAATCTTAGTTGTAATTTTAGTATTGGTTGTTGGGGGACTTACCTATGGAGTCTCAACAAACTACCCTAAATTGGGAATTGTTTCTGCTTATGCGGCCAAAAAGATGTGTTCCTGTACATTCATCGCCGAAAGAAGTCAAGAATCTATTCAAAATGAAGATTTGGCTTTGTCTCCACTTTCACTATCTGAAACGGTCATAAATAGAGAACAAAAATCTGCCACTGCAAGCATTTTTGGGATGAAATCAAAAACTGCAGAATACCGTGGTAAATTGGGTTGTGTTTTAGTACATGGTGAAGACGATTATAAAGTTCATTTTCCAAAAATTGTGCTACCGATTGATACTTCCGCCGCTAAACCCTTTCCGTACGGAGACAAAATTGTACAATCAAGGGTTCAGGGTGTGGATTATAAAAAACTGAATCTTGCTGCCGATGCTGCTTTTGATCCAAACAATGAAATGACTCAACTCAAAACAAGGTCATTATTGGTTTTACACAAAGACTCTATTCTTTTAGAACGATATGCAAAAGGGTATGATTCCAGCACGGAAATATTAGGGTGGTCCATGACCAAAAGTTTGATGAATACTTGGATCGGAATGTTGGTGAAAGATGGCAAAGTGGACATAAAACAAAAAGACCTATTTGAAGATTGGAAAAATGACGAAAGAAAAAGCATTTCTATCAATGACTTACTGCAAATGCAATCGGGTTTAAAATGGGAAGAAGTATACAGTGAAATTTCACCTGCAACCAAGATGCTTTACAACTCAGAGGACAATGGGAAGGTAGCCTTACAACTGCCTTTAGAATTCCCTCCCGGTACTTATTGGGAGTATTCATCAGGCACTTCTAATATCATTTCAAAATACTTACGCAATCAATATTCCTCCCACGATGACTATCTTTTGTTTCCGCACGAAAGAATTTTTCAGAAATTAAATATGAAAAGTGCTGTATTAGAAGTAGATGAAGCTGGCGGTTATATAGGGTCGAGTTATTGTTATGCGACCACTCGAGATTGGGCAAGATTCGGCACTTTATATTTAAGAGATGGAGTTTGGAACAATGAAAGACTGCTCCCTGAAGGTTGGGTTGACTATACTAAAACACCCGCTAAAAATAGTAATGGGAATTATGGAGCTCATTTCTGGACCAATGCATCTCCAAAATTCCATAAAGATGCTCCAGAAGACATGTTTTCTGCAAATGGATATGAAGGACAGAGAGTATTTATCATTCCATCTAAAGATCTGATTATTGTAAGGATGGGCTTGAGTGAAAACTTTGACTTTAATACCTTAATAAAAAACATCTGTGACAGTATTGAAACATAAATCTATGCGAATATTGAAAACTAAAGTAAATCAAGGACTGCTCTTTATCATCATTGGATTAGCAATATATTCATGTAAATCAAATAAATCGATGCAGGACAGCGGGTTTAAAAATGATTTCATGGGTATTTCTGCACTTTCATGTAGTGAAGAAATCAACCCTAATGCCATAGACAGCAAGGTAGGAACCATCAATTGTACAGACATCACTATGGTATATGATTATGGAAAATTCAGTAACGCTGGTCCGCTTACCCCCATTGAAGAGTTTACTCGATCCTTTGACACCTATCACCATATCAAATTTTTTGAAGATAGAATGATTGACCCAAAAGTCTATAAGATATTTTTGGACTCTGTTGAAATCAATACTGTTCGTCTAAAAACACAAGAAGACAAATTGATGTTTCCATGTACGCCCTGTAATACAACTGCTGAATTGACTTTTATGGGAGAAACATACTTATTTCCTACCACATTAAGTGAAAGCCAACTAAATATGAATGGCTATACCACTTCATTTGAAGAAAATGATGGTTTTATTTATAAATACTATCAAGAAGACAATCAACTTCCTGGCTTGTACATCTCTCCAAAAAACAATCGGTATAAAAACAAAAATACGCTGTCATTAACCGTTACGCAATCTACACTTCCAATGGAACGAATAGATGAAGTTTTAAAAAGTGTTTACATCATTCAGAAATAGCACAAATAGTCAATCAATTTTTAATTGAAGAAATCGACCGTACTGGGTTGTAAAAACAAATGAGCACATGAGTATTTTTCATTTTGAAGATGACATTACCTTAGAAAATGATTACGTATGCATGAGGGCCTTGGAAGCCGCAGATCTAGAGCACTTTATCCCTTTTGCTATCCATGAACCAGAGTTGTGGAAATATTCATTGGTGCAGGCCAGTGGCAAAGAGAATATGCAACGCTACGTAGACTTTGCTATTTCTAAAAGACAGGAAAAAGATTCTTATCCCTTTATTGTATTTGACAAAAAGAAGAATCGATATGCAGGTAGCACAAGATTCTATGACTACCAGGAAAAACACAATACGGTCCAGTTGGGATATACTTGGTATGGAGCAGATTTTCAAGGAACACATGTAAACAGGAATTGTAAATATTTATTACTAGAATTTGCATTCGAACATCTCAAAGTGGAAAGAGTAGAGTTTCGAGCTGACTATACCAATAAGAAGTCCATTCAGGCAATGAAAAGTATTGGCTGTGTAGAAGAAGGAGTCTTAAGGAGTAATTGTGCCGCACATAAGAATGGGAGAAGGGATAGTATTATTCTTAGTATCCTAAAAGATGAATGGTTTTCTACAGTTAAATCAAACCTAATTGCAAATCTTAAAAAGTATGAATGAGTTAGTGATAAGTAGGGATCAAAGCAAATTAGACATCTTACTGATTTATAATTTCTTGAAAAATGCCTACTGGTCCAAAGGAAGAACAAAAAAGCAAGTAATCCATTCCATAGAACATAGCATTTGTTTTGGAGTCTATTTGAATGAAAAACAAATTGGTTTTGCACGAATCGTTACAGATAAAACTATTTTTGCCTATGTAATGGATGTATTTATTGTATCATCTCAACGAGGAAAAGGATATAGTAAACAACTATTGGAATATATGCTCAAAGAACCAGATTTATTACATATTGAAAAATGGATATTGGCTACAAAAGATGCCCACCAGCTTTATCATAAGTTTGGATTCAACTCCATCCAACACCCTGAAAAATTACTTGAACGAATCAACTAATCTATATGGAAATTAAACCAGATAAGAAGGTATTGATAGATATTGTTACGACTAGAATGCCTTTTGGAAAATATAAAGGACGACTTATAAGTGACGTCCCTGTCCATTATTTAGTATGGTGCAAACAGAAAGGAGCATTTCCTAAGGGCAAAATCGGAGAACTGATGATGAACGTTTTGGAAATAAAAACGAATAACTTGGGTTACATTCTTGAAGAATTAAAGAGGTGGTAAGTCCCATTTAAAACAATACGCAACATAAAAAGAGAGGCTCTGCCAAACCTCTCTTCTTTCATTGGGATAAACTACTGAAACTTTATTCACTACCTACTAAAAATTACTAACTTAACTACTAACGTTATTTTGACCTTTAGACCCATAATTTTCTCAAAGGTCACATTTTCAACTATATTCCTTATCTTAGTCAAGCATAACTATCCGTAGACCTTCATTCTTAATTATCTAAAACAACTGTTATGCCTACTAACTTTTACATGTTTTTTGTCGCTGGTTTAATCCCTCTTATCATTGGTTTTCTATACTACAGCCCAAAACTCGCAGGAAATGCTTGGATGAAATCAAACAATTTTACTGAAGAATCCCTCAAAGGTGGAAATATGGGATTGATTTTAGGACTTTCTTACATATGTAGTGTACTTATCGCCTTCATGATGGCAAACTTCACAATTCACCAAGGTGGTGCTTTCGGAATGATGTATCCTGAGGTAATGGTATCTGGAAGTGACACTCAAAAACACTTCAATGAGCTGATGCAAATGTATGGGGAAAACTCACGTAGTTTTACACATGGACTAATTCATGGTATTATTACCACCTTATTCTTTGTAACGCCAATTATCGCCATCAATGCACTATTTGAAAGAAGGGGGTGGAAGTATATCTTAATCCACACTGGATATTGGTTAATCACCCTAGCTCTAGTGGGTGGACTAATTTGTTCTACCTTAGAATACGCCCCATTATCCTAACTCATTTTTACTAACGGTAAAATGAATCATGGAATCCTAAAATGGATTCCATTTTTTGTTCCTATTTTTCCCTCTCAATTTGTACATTTGGAAAGTAATCTAATTCAGAATATGACAATCAGATTCATAGGTATATTCTTTTTTTCATTCCTCTTTTTAGTGAGCAATGCTCAGAACTCTTTTGAAGATTCTGAACTTGAAGAATTTGTTTCCATCTATATGGAGTTTAAAATTAAGAAGAAGAGGCCCACTTTGTTGGACTCTACCCTACTCCAAAAATATACTATTTCAACTGCACGCTATAGAGTTATCTCGAAGCAACTCCTTTTAAAAGAGAAAACTCAATTAAAACCTAATGAAATAGCATTCATTAAGGAAATTGAAAATCAAAATAAAAAGGTGAAAGATCAACAAGCAGAAATCATTCAATCCTTATGTTTAGAGCATGGACTTTCTTTCGATAAATACATGAGCATATTGCATCAGTACAATACAGACTTACCTTTTCAAAGAAGTTTAAAACCCTATTTCGCGGACTATCTAAATGCATTAAAGTGAAGGGGTTGATCATATTCATTTTGCTTCCTATATTGGCTATTTCACAACCGCCTTCAAATAGGTACAATGCAGAACTATTTACTGTCTCTGAAATCAACGACATTCAATTCAGTACAGGAGTCCCTCAACCAAATGAAGGAGGAGGATTCTATGAATGGATAACGGGCTATCCACTCAATGTGGAAGAGTACAATACTTCTCCTGTGGATTTAAAAATGGATATCTTTCAGCCTTCAGGAGACACGTTACAGAAAAGGCCCTTAGTCATCGTTTGTTTTGGTGGAGGTTTCTTATCCGGTTCTAAAGATCATTGGAGCATTCGATTAATCTGCCAAAACCTTGCTAAACGAGGCTATGTGGCAGCCGCAATAGATTATCGTTTAGGTATGAACATATTTGATTCTGACTTGGCCAATAGAGCCGTGTATCGAGGCTTACAGGATGCAAGATCAGCCGTTCGGTTTTTCAGAGCCGATGCTGCTAATTCCAACACGTATAAGATAGACCCTGATCATATTTTCATTGGTGGACACAGTTCTGGGGCCTTCATGGCGCTTCATAATGCCTACCTGGATAAAGAAACTGAACGACCACTTTCAACCTATGAATGGATTCAAGATGGAGAGGTTGTTCCTGATCAAGACTGTATTGATTGTGTGGGTGATAATGTGGGTTACAGTGGCCATGCAAATGCCATTTTCAGTTTGGCAGGTGCATTGGGATTCACTTCTTTCATGGAATCTGCTTCAGACCCCAAAGTAGTGATGTTTCATAGTACAGATGATGGAACAGTCCCCTATGATTCTGGACAACCTTTTAGCAGCATACTTTGGCTAGTCATTGGATCAGATTTGCCTGATGTTTATGGCAGTTTACCTATATCAACACAAGCAGATCAATTGGGTCTTTCCTATGATTTTAGTTCGTATACCAATCGAGGACATGATGTACATGAAAGCAGTTCATCCTCCTTGTATACGGATATCATGCCAGGTATAAGTGATTGGTTTTTTGATGAAGAATTAAAACCCATATATGATGGTATAACTGGAAATCCTATTGTTTGTGACAATGAGCTGATTAAAAGTTATTCTCTTGACGGAGGTGATGGAATTTATTTTGATTGGCAAGTCGAAGGAGGCATCGTACTCTCCCCTTCTGTTTTTTCCAATAAGGTCTTGATCGACTGGAGTCCTACTGCAGAAAATCATTCGATTGCCGTTACTCCTTTCAATCAGATGGATGCTAAAGGAGCTACCTACAACTTGAACATTGATATTCAAGGATATGATGTCAACCAATTTCTTTTCACTTCAAATGAATGGTCAGACAGTTCTAATTGGATACTGAACCACCCCCCTACTGCGTGTGAAGATGTATTTATAGCCGAAGTGGTTGCTCCTACCGATATTTTCATTTCAGATCAAACCGAAATAAATTCATTGGAATTGGGAAGTAATACTACCTTGATCAACAATAGTGATTTTCTCATCCATCAAAAGACTTCATTGGCATTGTACCCAGCCTTACATGTGTATGGAAATATAATCAACAATGAGACCTTAACCATTCACAATGATGGCATGACAGATGAAGTGAGTTTGGAGGCTTCTAGCACCATTCTAAACAATGGAGAAGTTAAAGTAAAAGATTAAAATTTCCGACGATTTTTTCTTTACCACATGGAATCGAAAGCACAGGAAGTTAATGAAAGAGACAAAACCACTGTAAATTTTAAATGATCACGTATAAAATTACTATTATTGATAACCACACTATAATACAACACGCAAAATGAAAAACATCAATCCGATTACAGCATTCAATCTTCGAACAATCTTCTTCCTATTATTTCTATTTTCATTTTTATATCCAATTGAGGGCCAAAAAGGTATACGTTTAAATACAGAGGAGGCTTATAAAGGGTATAAATTATGTTCTTCTAATTTCGCAAACCGTACTTACTTACTGGATAATTGTGGAAAAATTGTTCACCAATGGGTAAATACCAACCCACAATATTACTGTAGACTTACCGAAGAAGGTACGCTTATCTATATCAGTGGTAACTCAATAATAGAAAGAGGTTGGGATGGTTCTTTTCTTAATGTGATACAGGTAAATTCCTCAAACATACGATTAGACTATGAGGTTATGAAACTCGACAACGGTAACTTTTTAGCTGTCGCTCGAAGATTAAGGAATCTAACTTATTTTTCGAATTTAGGATGGGATCCAAATTTACCCAAACCGGGCCAAACAGATGGAATTATTGAAGTAAACCAAAATGGAGATATCGTTTGGGAATGGAATATTGGGGACCATACCATTCAAGACAAAAACTCTAATGTTTCCAACTTTGGTAATTTGGCTATTTTTCCAGGGCGAGTTGATATCAATGCCATCTCTACCTTTGATTGGACAAATGAAGAGTCTTTCATGATCAATAGTATGGATTACAACAAAGAACTGGATCAAATATTAATTTCAGTAAGAAAAGTCAGCGAAATAATGGTCATCGATCATTCCACTACTACCGAAGAGGCAGCGGGAAGTATAGGAGGAAAGTATGGTAAAGGTGGGGATATCCTCTATCGATGGGGAAATCCTCAAAACTACAGTTATGGAAATGAATCAGATAGAGTGCTATATTATCAGCACAATCCTAATTGGGTGAAATATGGAGAACACAAAGGAAAAATAATTGTCTATAATAATGGTTTAGACAGATTCATCCCTGGAGTTGGTAACATATCTTCTGTCCATATTATCGATCCTCCAATAGATGCAGACGGTAATTATGAACGCACCTTGGGATTTGCATTTGAACCGGAAACGGCAGATATAACCATAGACGAAGTCACTACTGGAAATAGTTTCTATTCTGGCTATACTTCAGGAGCTCAAGTCCTACCTAATGGAAACATTTATATTACTGTTGGCTTGCCTTCTGATTTCCTTGAAGTCAAAACGGACGGTACGCTTGTATGGGAATATAGTCTAGACAATTCTAGTTATATTTTTAGATCTGAGCAATACCCAAGGGACTATCCAGCATTTGAAGGAAAAGACCTCACGCCAGGTTCTACAGTAGAAAGTCCTAGCAGCTCGTATAATTGTGAATTATTTACATCCACTAAAGAATCCACAAACCTCCAGCCTTTCGATATTCAGTATGATAACATCAATAAATCCATTCGAATTATAAGGGCTGAAGCTTCCGAAAATATGCTATGCATTACAAACACACAAGGTCAATTGGTTCAATCCATAAAAGATGTAAAATCCAACGATGAGATTTCTATAAATCACTTACCGTTTGGCTTGTATTTTGTTTCTCTTCTAGACTCGGAGACCAATGCACAAAAAACATTTAAAATTGTTAGATAGGAATGTCTTGAAAAGGAAATGGTTTTGATCTATAAGGAATCCCCAAGTTATCAAGGAGATCATAATAAGTATATAAGCAGACCGATGTTCACATGTCTTTTTAGCACAAAATTCATCTAATAATTTTATTCTTTCAATCATAGGTATTCCTTATCACTGATTTAACCTCGATAATAATTTTTATATTTAGCAAAACTTTTACCCATGCAACAGAGACTGCTTTCAATTGACATATTTCGAGGTATGACGATCGCTTTTATGATAATTGTTAATTCTCCAGGTTCTTGGGAATATGTCTATGCACCACTCAGGCATGCAAGTTGGCATGGATGCACTCCCACAGATTTGGTATTCCCGTTCTTTATTTTTGCTGTTGGATTGTCAATGGCATTTTCAATGCGAAATTTGCAAAAAAAGACCACCAGTCAGTGGACTACAAAAATATTGAAACGTACATTACTCATATTTTTAGTTGGTTTTCTTTTAAACTGGTTTCCATTTTTCCATAAAAATTTACTGGATGTAAGGGTATTTGGTGTGCTCCAACGAATAGGCTTGAGTTATGGTTTGGCAGCGCTCTTGATTTTATTTGTCCAAAAACAAAAATACTTGCTCTCTACCATTGTATTAGGTTTACTGGGCTATACCATTATTATGAAAATGGGTGGTGATTTTACCTTAGAAAATAATTTTGGCAAAAAGTTAGATTCCATGCTCCTACCTGATCAAAATATATACGGAGGTTTTGGTACCCCTTTCGATCCCGAAGGCTTGCTGGGAAGTATCCCTTCTGCCATGCACGTAATTATTGGATTCTTAGTGGGTAAATACTTGATTGATAATAAAGCAAATCCCTCCATTTTCCTCAAATATATATTCCCTTTTGGAATTGTCCTAGCTGGTGTAGCTTACTTTGGGTTGGATCCATTTATTCCCATCAACAAACCTCTTTGGACACCTTCGTACGTACTTTTCACTTCTGGACTATCGTGCATATTATTAGGACTTTTAGTGTACATTTTGGATGTAAAGAAAATTCAAAAATGGTCCCTTCCTTTTAATGTATTTGGTAGAAATGCACTATTCTCTTATGTACTTTCTATTGTCTTGGTAAAAGTCTTAATCTATCTTTTCAAATTTGAAGATGGAAATGGTTACAGTAAACTATACACATCGCTTTACCAACCTCTTCTGGGTAATTATCTGGGTTCGTTTAGTTTCGCGCTCAGTATCGTTTTTGTAGTGTTTATTGGAGCATATATTTTATTCAAAAAGAACATTCTAATCAAATTATGATTACTCAATTTGATTAGTTTTTCCAATCTATGAAAACCAGTGTGCAAATGTCATCCAGTGATTGTTCCACATTGATTTCTCCTTGTTCGCTTGGCTTAATCTTAATACCTGTAGAAATCGAATATAAATTAATGGTTCCTATTTCTTTAGCATTGCCTTCCTCATTTCTAATGGTTAAATGAAGGTCTGTTGAATCGTAGATGTCAAAATCAACAAGCTGCTTCTGTCCACAAATAGGATTACTCAACGAATCAATAAAATTTCCAACGTGTACCTCATTGGCAAAAATCATATTATACGATTCATTTTCTTGTGGTCTATCGGTCCAAAAAGATAAGGTTACTCCATTTTCCTCTAATGGCATACATCCAGTAAATAGTCCAATAAAAAGAAGAATAATTATTTTTTGTCGCATGATCATCTACAGCTAAGGTAACACATCCCTAACTCCAAAAACCTATCCACAACCTATTTTTTGGAAGAAACCAATTAAAAATCAGGGTAAACAACTACTGCAACATGCACATTGATTTTACCGATTTCATTTGGTGCAGAAGATCTATCAGGCACAAAAACAGATCCTTTTTTTGTATGCTAATCTTAATTTATCCTCGATAAACCCCGAGCATTTGTTTACCTTCGTTTTAGTAAAAAAATCTATTTCCTTGGTTACACACAAAGCGATACAACACATTTCAGGACTTTTGCAACTGCAAGAATCTTCAGTTAGAAATACCATACATTTACTTGAAGAAGGGGCTACAGTTCCTTTTATTTCAAGGTATAGAAAAGAAAAAACAGGATCTCTAGATGAAGTCCAAATCCTAAATATTCAAAAAGCCTTGAAGAGTTTTAAGGACTTGGAATCTAGAAAAGAAACCATTTTAGCAGCGATTATAGAACAAGGCAAACTCACACCTGCACTAGAACAGAAAATCAAAAATACGTATGATTCTGTAGCGTTGGAAGATCTTTATCTCCCTTACAAAAGAAAGAGAAAAACGAAAGCCGGAGTCGCCAGAGAGAATGGATTGGAACCGTTGGCCATAGGCATTAAAACCCAACGAATTCAAAATTTAAAAAGTGAAGCAAAGAAATATCTTGGCACCAATGTAAAATCTATTCAAGATGCAATTGAAGGAGCAAAGTTCATCATTGCTGAATGGATAAGTGAGGATGAAAAGATTCGTGATCGAACTCGCTCGACCATGAGAAAAAATGGAATTCTCACGAGTAAAGTAGTAAAATCTAAAAAAGAAGAAGCTCAGAAATATAGAGATTATTTTGATTTTGAGGAGAAAATAGCAAAATGTCCTTCTCACAGATTACTAGCAATGCTAAGAGGATCTAATGAAAAGTTATTGCGAGTCAATTTGACCATCGATAATGAAAGAATGGTAGAATCCATCCATAGAAAGTATGTATCTGCTCATGCGCCCTGTGCAATGGAATTAAAGGAGGCCATTGAAGACGGATACAAAAGATTGATTCTCCCGAGTGTAGAAAACCAAATCACCAACGAATTCAAAGAAAAAGCTGATCTCATTGCAATTGATGTATTTGTTAAAAACCTCAAACAACTTTTATTGTCTGCCCCCTTGGGTCAGGTCCCTACATTGGCTATAGATCCCGGTTTCCGCACCGGATGTAAAACTGTAGCGCTTGATCAAAACGGGAATCTTCTCAAATACGCCACAATATTTCCCAATCCTCCACAATCAGATTATACAAAATCCTCAGAAGTGATTAAATCTATGGTCACTAAATATGGATTAAAAGCAGTAGCTGTAGGAAATGGGACAGCTGGAAGAGAAACTGAATCCTTTGTAAAATCTCTAAATCTTGATGTGGATATATTTATGGTCAATGAAGATGGTGCTTCTATATATTCGGCATCTACGATTGCCAGAGAAGAGTTTCCAACAGAAGATATCACTGTAAGAGGTGCCGTATCTATTGGACGGCGGTTAATGGATCCATTGGCTGAATTGGTAAAAATCGATGCCAAATCGATTGGAGTTGGTCAATATCAGCACGATATTAATCAGAGCTTATTAAAAGAATCCTTGGACAATACGGTAATCAATTGTGTAAATAGTGTTGGGATCAATATAAACACAGCAAGTAAACATCTATTAACCTATGTATCAGGGTTGGGCGATACACTCGCAAAAAACATTGTTGACTATCGAAATGCAAATGGCAATTTTACCAGTAAAAGTCAACTGCACAAAGTTCCTCGATTAGGAGCAAAAGCTTTTGAACAATCTGCTGGATTCCTTCGAATAAAAAATGGAAAAAATCCTTTGGAAGATACAGGTGTTCATCCTGAAGCCTATCCAATTGTTGATACCATGGCAAAAGATCTTAAAAAACAAGTGACAGATCTTGTCAATAATTCAACCCTATTAAATCAAATAGATTTACGACAATACTGTTCTTCCCAATTTGGTTTGCCGACGTTGAAGGACATCATTAAAGAATTAGAAAAACCCGGACTGGATCCAAGAGGAGCCGTTAGCACTTTTTCCTTTGACAACAGAGTCCGAACCATTGAAGATGTAAGAGAAGGAATGATTCTACCAGGCATTGTAACGAATATTACTAATTTTGGTGCCTTCATTGATATTGGGATCAAACAAGGAGGATTGGTACACATATCCCAAATTGCTAATAAATACGTCAGTAACCCAGCAGATGTGCTGAATTTGCAAGAACAAGTCACCGTCAAAGTCTTAGAAGTAGACATCAAACGTGGACGGATAAATCTTAGCATGAAAGATGTGAATTAATTCCAATAAAAAAATGTAAAAATGAAAATAGTTCATCTAGATACCACCACAACCGTAATGGATGGCATCAGTTTATCGCCATTAGATCAATTTGAGAATTTTGTAGCCTATCCGAGTACTAAAAAGACGGAAGTAATCGAACGTGCTAAAGATGCAGATATCGTCATTGTTAATAAAGTAGTTCTGGACGAGGAGACTATTTCTCAACTTCCAAACCTAAAATATATTTGTGTAAGTGCAACCGGGTATAATAATGTTGATACTGATGAAGCAAAAAAGAAAGGCATTCCGGTCTCAAATGTAAGTGGATATAGTACAGAAAGCGTAGTCCAGCATGTATTTTCATTACTCTTTCATGCGATGATTAATGTGGCATATTATGATGAAGAAGTGATGAGTGGGCGGTGGCAAGAGAGTGATCATTTTACCTTTTTCGACCATTCCATCCGTGAAATCAAAGGGATGACCATGGGTATTTATGGATATGGTACGATAGGTGAACGAGTGGCTAACGTGGCGAATGCTTTTGGAATGAATGTTATCGTTACTCGCCGAACTCAAATTCAACAGGAAAAGGCCCCAATAACCTATGTAGACTTTGACACATTGATAGAAAATTCTGATGTTTTAACCCTGCATAGCTCCTTAAATTTAACTACCAAAGAAATCTTTAATGAGCGTGTCTTTCAGAAAATGAAAAAATCTTCAATTCTTATCAATACAGCTCGCGGGGGTCTAATCCATGAGTCAGATCTTGCTAAGGCATTAAACAATGATGAAATTGCATGTGCTTGCCTTGATGTGTTGTCTCATGAGCCTCCTTTGGACAATAATCCATTGCTCCAAGCCAAAAATTGTATAATCACTCCCCATATAGCATGGACATCTGTGGAAGCGCGAAAAAAACTCTTGGAAGGAATAGCAAAAAACATTCATGCTTTTATAAATAAGGAATCATTGCTCAATGTAGTGAACTTATAATTGGACAAAAAACTATATAAAGGTATTCGAATAAGATGTTTCGATCGATGAAATAAAAGTATTTTAAAATAAAAATTATCCTCGGGAACTAATGTAATACGGTTTCAAATTGTATATATTGTCTTTCCGATTTGATATTACATATTAAAAGAGAAAGAAACAATTAATTTTTAACTAAACAAACGAATAATTATGGGTTTATTTTCATTTTTAAAGAATGCTGGAGCAAAATTGTTAGGAAGAGAAGCAGCGAGTAACGAAGTAGATGTAGCAGCTGACAATGCACATAGAAGCACGCTTTTAAAATCAGTTATTGAGAATTCTGGTGTAGCAATTGAAAATTTGGATGTAGAAGTCGAAGGTGATAAAGTTACTGTATACGGTCAAACAGAGTGTATTGAAGACAAAGAAAAAATTGTCTTAGTAGCAGGAAACGTTGAAGGCATCGCTACAGTAGATGATAGAGTTTCTGTTGTTGCTCCTGTGCAATCTAGATTCCATGAAGTAAAATCTGGAGACACACTTTCTAAAATTTCAAAAGAAGTGTATGGTGATGCTATGAAATACAACATCATATTCGAAGCGAATCAACCAATGTTGACCCATCCTGATAAAATTTATCCTGGCCAAATGCTTAGGATTCCAAATCTATAAGGATTGTCGCTAAAAACTAAAAAAGCCTCTGCAAAACTGCAGGGGCTTTTTAGTTTTCCCTCTTAGAAAAGCTTCTATTTCTTACGGTTCATCTCTGTATCGTATTCAGCTAATTTCATTAAATTAAATTTCCAAATACTCGGCTTTTTCGAAGAAAGCCCTTTTAAAATTTTAGCTTCATTTGATTTAAAATAGGATACAAGAATATTTTTCATTCCTTGACGACTTACCTTTTTATAAAACTTTGTCAATCGCACATCTTCTAATTTACCTGCTTGATTTAACTTAACAAGGTTTTTTACTGCATTTTTGGTTTTTTTTATAAATTGAGTGGCCTCTTCTAATCCCTGATGTTCAACAGGGTTATCAATATGTAAAATACCTCCTCCCATATGTTTGATCTTTTGTGCAAAAAGCAAATCTTCATACCCATACCCTTCTACACTTTCATCAAATTTCAACTTACTAAACAACCAAGCGGTGATCATAAAATTGTTGGATTGAAAGTTTAAATAGGGGTCCAATAAACGTTTTTTCAGGGGTAATGCTTCACGTGTTCGACCATATTTCCAATGCAAAACCAGTTCAGAATCAATAGGCTTTTGAGATTGATATACCCTACCCCCATATACAATTTCAGCATGTTCGATTTGATCAATGTAGGATTGCACAAAATTCTTTCTAACAATACCAGAATCTCCATCCAAAAATAATAGGTGCTTGAACCTAGCCATTCGTGCAAGTCTGTTACGAATTTTGGCACGACCCAAGTTTTCTGACAACTCCAAATAATTCACTCCAAATTCATGACCCAAGGACTTATTTTGTTGACGGATATTTTCATTACTCAAATCATCAAAAACCATGATCTGATATTGAATGTCGAGGGATTCACATTGGTCCTTTATGTCATTAACTAATTGAACAACATTTTGATTATAGACAGGAATCAAAATAGATAACATGGATAAATTTTAAGCAAATATACGTGAATACAATGATTTGAAATTTTATACCACAACTTTAAAAAAATACAAATCACCTTTTTATGGGTCTAAACCCATATATTTTGATAGTCAACCACATTATTTAGTTTGAATACCCTACTTTTAAGTTTGCTTGATTATAATATATAGATTAATGTCATTTCTCGAACGTACCATATTAGAAAAACATTACATTAAAGGAGAGGCTCTCTTTGATGCGAATGCTGTACTTGAAGTGGTAGAAGTAGAAAAAAGTCTATGGAGCGTTATGATCAAGGATAATGGGATCCTGGAAGTTGAAATTCAGAACCCCAACACAAAAAAACAAAAGAGCACCTGCGAGTGTCCAACCTTTACCATTGAAAAATCATGTGAACATATAGCTACTGCTCTCTTACACTTAAGAAAAGAGGAAGCACTGAGGGTAAAAAAAAGAAAGGAGAAGTCCATTCAAAAAAAATCGTTTAACCTCAAAACCATCCTTGATCACGTAGAAACAGAAGACTTGATAAAATTTGTCAGAACATATGCCCAATCTGATAGAATGTTTGGTATTCTTTTAAAGGCCTCTTTCGCAAGAAAAATTGACCTGACTGATAATAGCAAGAAGTATGAATCCATATTAAGTACATTAATCAAACCTATTACTACGGAACAAAAAGTATCCAATTCTGCCGATCTCCGAATTGGACTTAAAGTCATTCATGAATTTCTATCTCAGTTAGAAGATGCTCTATCTCTCAATCAATTAGAAGAAGGCTTTTTTATTCTTGAATCTTGTCTGCCAAAAATTCACTATCTCTATTCCAACTATAATAGAAGGACTGATGACATTATTCTATTGATAAAAAAGTTTCATGCACAAATTGATCTCTTATATCAAAATCAATTGGCCCCTGAATTATTGAGCAAATTAGACCTGTTCATTATCAACTTATTCCAGAAATCATATTACAATCATTTACCTCAAGTGGTCAATATCTACCACATTGCCGAGGCACACGAACGCAATGAAGTGATTCGGACACTTAATGAAGTATTGCAAACAACCCCAAATGCAAAAATCAAACAGATTAATAAAACTGTAATTACAGCCTTACAAATACAAAATGGGTATTATGAATACATTCAATCTACCAATGATGTGATTATCTCAGCATTACAATTTTTGGTAGATATGGATCGAAGCGATACAGCGATTGAATTCATGGAAAACTATCGTGAAACAAAACCCAAAAACAAAAAGTTGGAGTTTACATTGGCCATAACATATAAAAAGCTGGGACTCACATCCAAGTTTCACCATTTATGCACTGAATTATATGTTTCCAATGATGATGTTCGGTATTATCGGATGCTAAAAGAACAGACAAATGAAAAATCATGGGAACCAATAAAATCCATGATTTTAGCAGAAATTGAGCGTACCAAGCCTTCTTCTGTTTTTAAAGCTCGATTTTATGAAAAAGAATCCATGACAGCAGATCTAATTTCACTTTTAGAAGAAGAGTGTGATTTAAGGCATATCATGAAATACGATTTTAACCTCTACAAAACCAACTACATCGATCTGGAACGAATTTATCATAGAGCCACGAAGAAATACTTGGACAATCATGCTGGTAGTATCGCCACAAGATTCATTGAAGAAATATTCTATCATCTCACACAGATCAGAGCTCATAAAATGGTGACTTCCTTAAAAAATTATATCTCATCGGAATACCCTCACCGCCTGTTTCTGTCATCTTTTTCATAATTGACACAGTAAGGTGTCTAAATTACACTAAGTATTTATTATTATTGCAGGCACAAGTGCATATTAACTACTAAAAGTAAACGATTCGATGATAAAAGGCTATATTTTTGATCTTGACGGAGTCATTGTAGATACAGCAAAATACCACTACAACGCCTGGAGAAGACTTGCCAACACTTTAGATTTTGATATTACGGAAGAACAAAACGAGAACCTGAAAGGAGTGTCAAGGGTTGAATCATTGGAGTATATTCTAGGTATTGGAAATTTGCAATTCTCTGCTCAAAAAATGGCGGAAATGGCAGAGCAAAAGAATACTTGGTATGTCGAATCCATCAGTAATATGGATAAATCTGAACTTCTCCCTGGTTCTGAAGAATTGATCAAAGAAATCAAAAACAAAGGACTAAAAGTTAGTTTGGGAAGCGCCTCTAAAAATTCGATGAGAATACTCAAAGCAACAAAATTAATAGACTATTTTGACGCTGTAATCGATGGTACCAAAACTACTGAATCCAAACCTCATCCCCAAGTATTTTTAATGGGGGCAGAAGCCTTAAAGCTCAAACCAGAAGAGTGCATTGTATTTGAAGATAGTATTAATGGTATCAAAGCCGCTAATAATGGAGGATTTGTATCAATAGGCGTGGGCGACCAGAAAATCCTCCATGAAGCAGACATTGTGATTCCTTCCTTGGAAGGGATAACCATCGAAAAACTGAACAGTCTAATTGCACAACATTAAATTGAATAACCCAAAACTGTCAAATCTAATTTTGACTTTAAATTGTACATTTTGAAAGATTATATTGTAGAACATAAGTGGAAAATAATTGAAGAGTCTTACAATTCTGATTACAATCAAATAACAGAAAGTTTGATGTCTTTAGGCAACGGTAAAATGGGACAAAGGGCGAATTACGAAGAGTCTTTTTCTGGTCCTTCATTACAAGGCAGTTATATCGCTGGTGTCTATTACCCAGACAAAACAAGAGTAGGTTGGTGGAAAAATGGATATCCAGAGTATTTTGCTAAAGTATTGAACTCCGTTAATTGGATCGGAATTGATGTCAAAGTAGGGAACGAGCAATTAGACCTCGCAAAAGCAAAGACAATTCATAGTTTTTATAGAGAACTGGACATGCAAAAGGGATATCTCTATCGAAAAATGGAAGTAACGCTTAATAATAATGCTCGGCTCATCATAGAAAGTACTCGAATCAACTCCATGGCCAATGACGAATTGGGCGCTATTTCTTACAGCGTTAAGTCCGTCAATTATGATGGCCCACTTACCCTTTCTCCGTATTTAGATTTTGATGTAGCTAATGAGGATAGTAATTATGACGAAAAATTTTGGCTGTCTGAAGAAGCCATTGCCAACTCGAATGAATGCTATGTTTCTTGCACAACAAAGAAAACAGAATTTGTTGTAGGAGCGGCTATGACAAACAATTTTTTTCTAAACGATGAAAAAATAAATAGCACAATTGAATATAAAACAAAAGACAAAAAAGCGATTGCAACTACCGTTTTCAACATTGCGTCTGGAGATACACTTACCATTGAAAAATATGCTGGCCTTACTTCATCCATGCATTATTCCAATTCGGATATAAAGCGCAATGCCATTCAAATTGCTAATACCGCAGCGCAATATTCCTTTTCTCATCATCTTGATCGCCATACAGAAGCGTGGAGTCATATCTGGGAGACATGCGACATTAAAATAAAAGGTGATGTTGCTGCTCAGCAAGGAATTCGATTCAATATTTTTCAATTGTATCAAACCTACACAGGTCAAGACGACAGATTGAATATTGGACCAAAAGGATTCACAGGAGAGAAATACGGAGGAAGTACATATTGGGATACGGAAGCCTACTGCCTTCCATTCTATCTCAGCACTACCAATACGGAAGTCGGTAAAAATTTATTAATTTATAGGTATAAACAGCTGGATAAGGCCATTGAAAATGCAGAAAAATTGGGTTTTACATGTGGTGCAGCTTTATACCCTATGGTGACCATGACCGGAGAGGAGTGCCACAACGAATGGGAGATTACATTTGAAGAAATCCACAGAAATGGTGCCATTGCATATGCCATTTTTGATTATATCCGATACACAGGAGACCATAGTTATCTAGAAGAATATGGCATTGAAGTATTGGTAGCCATTGCAAGATTTTGGGCTCAACGCGTAAATTGGTCGAGCAAAAGAGAGAAATATGTTATGTTAGGGGTGACAGGACCTAACGAATATGAAAATAATGTCAATAACAATTGGTATACAAATTATATCGCATGTTGGTGCCTTAAATACGCAGACGAGAGTTTGGTATACGTAAAAGAAACCAACCCTTCTAGGTACATTGAAATCATTAAAAAAATAGATTTTGTAGAAGGTGAGTTGTCTAAGTGGAAAGATATTGTTGCAAACATGTATTATCCAGAGGATGAAGATTTAGGTATTTTCCTACAACAGGACAATTACTTGGACAAGGAACAAATCACTGTCGATCAATTGGACAAAAAACATCGACCGATCAATCAAAAATGGTCGTGGGATCGTATTCTCAGATCGTGTTTTATCAAACAAGCCGATGTCTTACAAGGAATGTATTTCTTCGAAGAGGATTTCAGTCTTGAAGAACATATGAATAATTTCAGATTTTATGAGCCAAGAACAGTTCATGAATCTTCTCTAAGTCCATGTGTCCACGGAATTTTAGCCAGTAAACTTGAACTCCATGACAAGGCATATGAAATGTATTTGCGTACGTCTAGATTGGATTTAGATGACTATAACAACGATACAGAAGACGGCTGCCATATCACCAGTATGGCTGGTACCTGGCTGTCTATAGTAAAAGGGTTTGGTGGGCAGCGAGTCCAGGAGAACAAATTATCATTTACTACTTCCATCCCTAAAAAATGGGAAGAGTTAAGATTTAAAATTAAATTTAGAGCAAATCTATTTGAAGTAATTATTGGACAAGATAAAACCGAAATCCTAAACTTAGAAGGTCCTGCTTCTGAATTGTATCTTAATGGTCAATTGATAACAACGAAAAGTCTTGCTACCATATCCACATTAAATTAAAATCAAAACATAATACATGAAAATCGTTTATACCTTATTCGCCATATTCATCATCTTGGGAACAGGGTGTAAAACGGATAAGAATACCAATTCCGACACTTCAGAACCCACTGTATCAGTACAAATCGATACGGCCAAAGCTAGAGCTCTTCCACATTGGGCAAGTCAGGCAAACATCTACGAAGTCAACATCAGACAATATACTCCTGAAGGTACTTTTGTAGCATTCTCAAAACATCTTCCTAGGCTAAGGGCGATGGGTGTAAAAATTCTTTGGTTTATGCCTATTTTCCCCATTAGCGAAACTAAGAAAAAAGGAAGTTTAGGAAGTTACTATGCCGTTACAGATTTCAAAAAAACCAACCCCGAATTTGGTACAATTGAAGAATTTCAAAATGTTATAGATCAAGCACACCAATTGGGTATAAAAGTCATTCTAGACTGGGTTCCTAATCATACCGGTTGGGATCACATATGGTTGAAGAGCAATCCTGAATTTTACACACAAGATGAAAATGGTAATGTAGTTGACCCCATTGATCCTTCAACAGGGGAATCATGGGGCTGGACCGATGTGGCCGATCTCAATTTTGACAATCAGGAAATGAGAAAGGAAATGATTAATGACATGTTATTTTGGATCAATAATTATGCGATTGATGGATTCAGAATGGATGTTGCGCACAATGTTCCTAATGATTTTTGGAAACAAGCCACGGATCAATTATATGCTGCCAATGACTCAATTTTCATGCTCGCAGAGTCCGAAACAACCGATCACTTAAATGAAGGGTATTTCCATGCAATCTACGGCTGGGGAATGCATCACTTATTAAATGACATTGCCAAAGGAAATCGAACTGCTAGTGCAATAGATTCACTTCTTCTTGAGAAAAAAGGAGCAATCGGTCAAGGTATGTATATGAATTTCATTTCCAATCATGATGAAAATTCATGGGCAGGAACCATCGAGGAAAGAATGGGAGATGGAGCTGATGCATTTGCCGTCCTTGCTGCAACCTTTGATGGAATACCGCTAATCTATGGAGGGCAAGAAGAGCCACTGAAAAAGAGACTTGAGTTCTTTGAGAAGGATGATATCGGATTTAAAAAATATGAAAAGCAAAAATTCTTTAAGACTTTACTTTCTTTAAAGAGTAGAAATAAGGCATTGGGCAATGGTTCATTCAGTTCACCAATAATAAAAGTTGGTGATTCTGATCACATCTATGCATTTATGAAAGAAAAAGATGGTGACAAGATAGCTGTAATGGTTAACTTAAGTAATGAAAAACAACAAATCCGCTTGTCAAAAGCTGTCACGGGTCTAACCAACATATTTAATGGCAGACAAGTTGAAATGGGTCCCGGCACAATAAAAAGTTTTGACCCTTGGGAATATTGGGTAGCAAGTAATAGGTAAACATTGGAATTAAAACAAAGATAAATATGAAAAAGCCAAAGTTATCATTTTGGGACATCTGGAACATGAGTTTCGGTTTTTTAGGTATCCAGTTTGGATTTGCTCTACAAAATGCAAATGCCAGTAGAATACTACAAAACCTTGGTGCAGATGTACATCAATTATCTTGGTTTTGGCTGGTCGCTCCATTAACAGGTATGATTGTGCAACCAATTATCGGTCATTACAGTGATAACACTTGGACTCGATTGGGAAGAAGAAAACCATATTTCCTGGCAGGAGCCTTAGTCGCTTCAATCGGAATGTGCCTTATGCCGAATGCAGCGATGTTTACAGCACTAATGCCTGCACTATTTGTAGGAGCAGGAATGCTTATGATCATGGATGCAAGTTTTAATGTGGCCATGGAACCATTTAGAGCACTAGTCGCTGATAAACTTCCCGTAGATCAAAGAACCTTAGGTTTTAGTATACAAACTGTATTAATTGGCATTGGTGCAGTAATGGGTTCTATCCTCCCCTATGTGTTGACCAACTTTTTTGGAGTATCTGTTAAAGCCGACGAAGGTCATGTTCCAGATACTGTAATTTATTCTTTTATTATAGGTGCAACTGTACTCATTTTGGCCATTTTAGTTACTGTATTCAAAACGCCAGAATATTCTCCAGAAGAAATGGCTCAATTTCAAGATGAAAATGAAGATGCAGGAGATGAGGTTGTTGAAACAATGAAAAAAAGACCATTTATTGAAGCTTTGGTAGAGGATTTCAAGAAAATGCCAACTACAATGAAACAATTGGGCGTAGTACAATTCTGCTCATGGTTTGCATTATTTGGAATGTGGGTATTTTTCACTCCTGCCATTGCCCAGCACATTTATGATCTTCCTTCAACTGACTCATCCTCTGAATTATACAATAAGGCAGGAGACTGGGTTGGAGTCTTATTTGGTATATATAATGGAGTATCTGCTATTTACGCTTTTTTCTTACCAACCATTGCTAAGAAAATAGGTAGAAAATCTACGTATTCTCTTTCTTTGATTGCTGGTGGAATCGGTTTAATTTCCATTTACTTCATGTCATCTCCTAATATGCTCATTTTATCAATGATCGGTGTTGGTATTGCATGGGCTAGTATTTTAGCCATGCCCTATGCTATTCTAGCTGGCTCTATTCCAGCTAAAAAGATGGGAATTTACATGGGTCTTTTTAATCTATTCATTACGGTACCTCAAATTACAAATGGAATTATTGGAGGGCCAATGGTGAAAAACATCTATGGTGACCAAGCTATATTTGCGTTAGTGACTGCAGGTATTTTCATGATCATCGGAGCGATATCTGTGAAATGGGTAGAAGATAAAGATGATGTGTATGCTCCTTCAACTCAACCTATGTCTGGACATTGATCTTAGAAAAATAAGGTCAGACTAAAATGAATGATTACATTTTTGTTGCTGTTTTGAATTCAAGCAGACAACTAGTAATAAAGTATATAAAAGTAGCGCACACTCAATTCACAAATTTCGTTATATTCATATTCCAAATAAAATCTATATGCACATTTCTAAGCTATTTACCATTCTGATTGCTCTTTTCTGTTTAGGATTTTACGCTTGTTCAGATTCTGATGAACCATCGGAGAATGATATAATCATACTTGAGGGAATTGTTAGAATTCAAGACACATTTGAAATTCGTGAGGGAAAAGAATTGGTCATTATGCCTGGCTCAGAAATTACATTTTCTCCCGGTGCTATTTTTATTGCCCATGGAAACCTTACAATTGAAGGCACTGAAGACAATCCAATTGTATTAATTGCTGAAGATCCTATTGAGGATCACAGAATCATTTCTGCTAAAAGTGGATGTAAAATATTTAAACTAAGACATACAGAAATAATTGATGGATTAGTCACTTCCTACTCTACAGATAATCACTTTCAATATGTTACATTCAGAAATACAAAACAATTGAAATGGGATGATGCAGCAGCTCGTTTTTGGTATGGTAAAATATTAATCGAGGATTGTTTTGTAGATTGGAACAATCAAGGGGAAGGATTCTTATTACATAATGTCCAAAGCCCTCTTGTACAAAACTGTACTTTTAAGAAAGTGCCGGATGCGATTGAATATATCCATTGCAATAATGGCCAAATTCTTGGCAATCATTTTGAAGGGATGAATGACGATGCTGTTGATCAAAACCACTGTTTTAATACTCTTATTAAGGATAATACCTTCTTTAATGTAAAAGATAAAGCGCTAGAACTAGGCAGTGAGAAATTTGGCAGCAGTGATTCTCTATTTGTAATCAATAACTTATTTGTCGGTTGTAGGGTAGCCGTCAATGTTAAGGAATCCTCCTTTGCAAGAATAGAAAATGCCACTTTCTTCAATAATGAAATAAGTCTGGATATCTATACAGATGCAGATAGTACACGAGTTAGTAAAGCAGAAATGTTTCGTTCTGTTGTTGTAAATAGTGATCTACCCGCTTCTGTAAATCCTAGATCTATTGCAATATTAGGTGATTGTTTGAGTGACGAATCATTGCCAGAGGGCACAAATAACCTTGTGGGCGACATAGAGTTTCAAGACCCAACAAATAATGATTTCACTATAATCAGCAATCAATTCCCTGCTGGTTTGAATGCTACATCAATTGGGTACCAAGATCCTAATTAATTTTAAGCGTATAAAAGTTACGAATCATGTACGATGATATCAAAGCGACTGCCATTGAGAACTTAAAGCAGAAAAAAAAGAAAAAACGAGCCGTCTATACGGTAGGGGCAATCTTTTCCTCAGTAGCAATCATTCTGTATGTGATCAGTTTAAATTTTCATCCATTCGTAGCATATTGGATAAAATTTCCAATTCTGGTTTTGGCTTTGGTCTATGCCATTATTTATTTCTCCGTATTTGGAATTCCATTTCTTAGTGACTCAGACGAACTTAGTCAAGAAGAAATCGAATTAGAAATGGTTAAAATTTATAGGCTTCAAAAGTCCAATGATCCTCTTAACGACGATGATTCCCATTTAGAATTAAAAGACATTGAAGCCTTGAAAGATAAATGGGAAGACAATGAAGAAGAGTTTGTTTAAGAAATCTTTCCACTAGATCAATTGAAAAATAGACTATTCTGTCTTGACAAATCAAGTTTATAAGAATTTTAAAAATACTTAGTGTTAATGTGACACTTTATCTGTATATTTCGATTCGAATCATAAACCTAAGTGAATGAAATATTTGACCTTCTTCTTATTTGCAATATTATTTTCAAGTGCAATTAGTGCTCAAATTGTATCTATTGATCCTGTTTTTCCTAAACGAACGGAGACCGTGACCATAACATATGATGCTACGCAAGGCAATGGTGGCTTGGCAGGAGAGAATCAAGTATATATGCATACTGGCTTAATAACCAACACTTCAAATTCAGGGTCAGACTGGAAATTTGTGGTTGGAAATTGGGGGACTGACGACCCCAGAGTTAAAATGACAAACATCGGAAATGATAAACACACGTTGAGTTTTGTTATCGATGAATTTTACAATGTGCCCAATGATGTTGAAATAGAAAAACTAGCATTTGTATTTCGAAATGTAAATGGATCAAAAGAAGGTAAAACTGCTCAGAATCAAGATATCTTTTTAGACTTTGTAAATACAGATGGGTTTGCCGCTCAATTAATAAGTCCAACTCAAACAAACATCATCGCTAATCTCGGTGATGAGATATCAATTAAATATGCCACCTCTGAAGTTTCGGAAATAGAGCTGACTGATAATGAAATAAGTATTTTTCAAGAGACCACAGATTACATAGAATACATGTATACTGTATCAGAAATTGGAGATCACACGATCAGAATAGTAGCCAGTTTAAATAACGAAACTTTAGAATCAAGCTTTAGTATAACTGTTAATCCTGAGATAGTTGTTGAAGCCTTACCTCAAGGCGCATTGCCTGGTATTAACAAAATAGGACCAGATCGAACTAGATTAGTTCTTATGGCTCCTCAAAAGAATAATGCATACGTTTTAGGAGATTTTAATGATTGGACCATCAGTACTGATTATTTCATGAAACAAACTCCAGATGGTTCCTATTTCTGGATTGATATTGAAGGGTTGGATGAAAACACTAATTATGCTTTTCAGTATCTGGTGGATGGCACAATTTTCATAGCAGACCCATTCAGTGAAATCGTCTTGGACAAAAATAATGATCCATTTATAAGTGAAGCTACTTTTCCAAATATGCATCCCTACCCTGCTGCAGCCGATGGTTATGTTTCTTTAATGAAAACGGGGGCAGAAGACTACCAATGGCAACATGACTTTGTTTCACCAGCAAAAGAAAACCTAGTCATCTACGAATTGCTCATGCGTGATTTCACAAATGAAAAGAATTACCAAACACTATTAGATACGTTAGATTACTTAGACCGTTTAGGCATTAATGCACTGCAGTTTATGCCAATTAACGAATTTGAAGGAAACGAAAGTTGGGGGTACAATCCTTCATTTCACATGGCACTGGATAAATATTACGGAACGCCAACAGCCTTCAAAACTGTGGTAGATGAATGTCATAGAAGAGGAATTGCCGTTATTTTAGATGTGGTTTATAATCATGCCTTTAGTCAGAGTCCATTTGCGCAATTGTATTGGGACGCTGCCAATTTTAGACCTTCTTCAGACAGTCCATTTCTTAATCCCATCGCAAAACATCCATTTAATGTAGGATATGACTTTAATCATGAAAGTGAATTCACTAAGGCATTTGTGAATAGAGTGACTAGATATTGGATAGAAGAATACCACATTGATGGTTTTAGATTTGATTTATCAAAAGGGTTTACGCAAAAAGAAAGTAATAACGATGGTGTATTTGCAGCCTATGATGCTACTAGAATAAACATATTGCAAGATTATGCCGACAATATTTGGGATGTAAATTCGGATGTGTATGTAATCCTAGAACACTTTGCCTCGAATAGTGAGGAGAAAGTACTTTCTAATTATGGTATGATGTTGTGGAGTAATCACAATCATAGTTTTAACGAAGGCACACTTGGTTTCAATACAAATGAAGCTTCCAACTTTGAATGGATTGATTATAAAAGAAAGGGCTGGAACGACCCTCATGCTGTAGGATATATGGAAAGCCACGATGAAGAACGGTTAATGTATAAAAATCTAAATTTTGGAAATTCAAGTTCCTCCTACAATGTAAAAGATTTGACTACTGCGTTGGAGCGGATAGAATTGGCCAGTGCTTTTTTATATATGATTCCTGGTCCTAAAATGCTTTGGCAATTTGGGGAACTCGGATATGATTTTTCAATCAATCGCTGTACGAATGGAAGTATAAATCCGGATTGCCGCCTATCTCCAAAACCAATTCGGTGGGACTATAAGGAAGATTTGCAAAGAAAACAGTTGTATGACGTGACCGCAGCTTTAATTAAATTAAAAACAGAATACGATCTTACGAAAACCACGACATACGCCCATAGCCTTGCTGATGGTAAAAAGTACATTCGACTATCCTCAGATGATTTGAATGCCATCGTTGTAGGAAATTTTGAAATTGGTGCACGTAGCTTATCCCCTGGATTTCAGCACAAAGGTTGGTGGTACGACTACATAACTGGAGATAGTCTCAATGTTGAAAATCAATTGATGAACATCGTTTTGAATGCTGGTGAATACAGGGTCTATTTGGATGAAAAAATTGGTGACCCCACCATTATTTCAGGAATTGAGGACCCCAAAGAGATTGTTCAAGATTACTTGATTTTCCCGAATCCAGCTCAATCTCTCTTATCACTGAAATTGACTTTATCGGAATCACAAGAAGTAAAATCATCCATCTATACTGCCAATGGTAAAGTCGTGAAGTCTGATTCCTACCGATTGGGTAGTGGAGACAAAATGATTCAATTTGATATTGATGATCTCCCACCTGGACTGTATTATCTCAATTTACAATCTAGCTCTTGGAATCTCACAGATCGCTTTATCAAAAATGAATAGAAAAGATCACTTGTGTTTAATAGGAGATATTCAGGAGTAATGCCCTGAATTGAATTCATGGCTAAAAGTGCAATAAAGTGAGCTATGTTATGATAGTTTTTTCTTCATTTTGTAGTGATCGATCCCTACTTCTTTGTAGATATCACTAACAACTTCATAATTCAATTTTTCATAAAATGGAACTGCGGGGACACGGGCACTTAAAACTATTTCTGAAAACCCATTCGCTATGGCAAACCGTTCTGATGCAGCCACCATTTGTTGACCTATGCCTTTCCTTTGAGCGAACGGAAAAACGGCAACTTGTCTCATCTTAACTTGATGCTTATCGAGCGGTTTCATTACTAACGTTCCTAGGAGTTCATCCATGTTTGAAAAGGCCGCTATATGGGTGGAATTGTATTCTGTAGACAAATCTTCAGGAGTAAATTCTAAGCCAATAGGTTTTCTCAGTAACAAGTCTCTCAAATAAATGAGCTCTCCATAACTGGGAGTATTAAATTCAACTTGGGTAATGTACAAGAAAAATGGATTTAAAATTGAATAACAGACTCACTAAAGCCAGCAAAAATACCATGGCCGTGAGTAACATTTGTGTAGATGCTATAAGGCGTTTGATTACTATGGTTGCCTTGATTATTTTGCAAATATTCTTCAACGCTTGAGTAATAATAATACAGTTCCTTACTTATTGACATTACTCTTAATTCATAATTGACCTCTACTTTATCGGGATCATCTTCATCTTCAGAATTTTCATTCAACGGATCATTAAGATTAATATCACCTGGTAGATTTATATTCGGGTCTAGTTTTGCAATATTTAAAATTTGTTCCGAGAAATCATCTAACAATTCACCTCCATTTCCAATCCCTATCCCTAAACTTCGATTTCCTTCTGTAGAGTTGTATGTTCCTTTGTAAGTACCATCACCAAAAGATGTTCCTTCAAGTACTTCTCTACTTCCTTTCACTAAATCATCAGAATAGTTTGTCAAATCATCAATCCATGTTTTTGACAATTGACCATTCTCATCTCCATCTCCTCCATCTTCACCAATACTCACAATTTCCCAAATATAATAGGACTCTAATTTTGATTTATCTTCTATCTCAAAATCTACTTCCACATCGTTTTGTGTTTCATTTGCCGTTATTGAAAAATTATTGATAAGCAGCGTAGATTTTTCAGGCACGAAACTTTTTGCCGTAACAGTGTGATACCCAGGTACAGAAACTTTTATACTATAGCTTCTTTTTGGATAAGGCGCTATATCGTCTTGCGCATATACCCATTCTGAGACATGATAAAAGTCATAAATGTAATTTCCATTTTGATCATAAATTTCAACCCGAGCATTGGTAATATTCTCAACTTTAGTGTCTGGATCAAAAATGTATTTTGAATTCGAAACATGAACGGACCATGGAGAATCATTAGTAAATAGGGAGTTTACTACCAATTCACTTTTGAAATCATCTCTTTCCAAAATTATCTCTTCTTCACAGGAAGTGCATAGCAATGACGCTATGAGCAAAGAAAATAAGAATAGATTTGGTCTTTTAATCATTTGTAACAGATGTAGTCAAACGTATTGTAAAAGTATAAATAAAATTCTTCAATTCCAAGCACAACCTCCCTTAATACTAGGACCAATCGTAAAAAGCAGAATATAATTCCACCATTCCACTTAATACATTCTTTAATTTTGTCTCGCCTTCAATTTATAAAAAACACCATAGATTATTTCGAAATAAATATTTGATCGACACAAACCAACAAATCAATGAAAGAAGTTATATTTTCGGCTTTAAATTCAATGAAAATGGAAGGCACAAGGTCTTTCAACCCTATTTATATTCAATATAAAACAACACAAATGAGTGATAAAAAGATAATATTTTCAATGGAAGGGGTTACAAAAACATACCCCCCCAGCAAACAAGTTTTAAAAAACATTTGGCTTTCATTTTATTACGGAGCCAAGATCGGAGTACTGGGTTTGAATGGCTCTGGTAAATCAAGCCTTTTAAAAATAATTGCTGGTTTAGATACCAACTTCGAAGGGAAAGTAACCTTTGACAAAGAATATAAAATAGGTTATCTCGCACAAGAACCAGAATTGGATGACAATCTCACTGTAAAAGAGGTCGTTCGTCAAGGAGCTAAGCATATTGCAGATGTTGTAGACGCTTATGAAGCCATCTCTTTGAAACTCGCTGAACCGATGGGGGATGATGAGATGATGAAAGTCATAGAAGAACAAGGAGAGTTGCTTGAGAAAATGGACCATCTCAATGCATGGGATTTGGATCACACGCTGGAAGTAGCAATGGATTCCCTTAGACTCCCTCCAGATGATGCTAAAGTAGCTGTACTCTCTGGAGGAGAGCGAAGAAGAGTTGCCCTATGCCGATTGTTGTTGAGTAAACCTGACATACTGTTGTTAGATGAACCGACCAACCACCTGGATGCAGAAAGTGTGCATTGGTTGGAGCAATACTTAAAGTCATTTCCGGGAACTGTCATTGCGGTGACCCACGATCGTTATTTTCTAGATAATGTTGCGGGTTGGATTCTTGAATTGGATAGAGGAGAAGGAATACCGTGGGAAGGAAATTACTCTTCATGGTTGGATCAAAAATCGAATCGATTAGCCAATGAAGAGAAACAAGAGTCTAAGAGGCAAAAGGCATTGAAAAGAGAACTAGAATGGGTTAGAAGTGCACAAAAAGCCAAACAATCAAAGGGAAAAGCGCGTCTAAATGCCTACGATGCGTTGAGCAATCAGGAAGCAAGAGAAAAAGAAGCTAAATTGGAACTAGTCATCCCTTCAGGTCCACGACTAGGGGATAAAGTGATTAATTTAGAAGGAATTTCAAAAGGGTACGACAATCGTCTCTTGATTGATAATTTATCCTTACAAATCCCGAAAAATGCAATTGTAGGAATCATTGGCCCCAATGGAGTCGGAAAATCTACCCTATTCCGAATGATTATGGGGGAAGAAAAACCAGATAAAGGTTCTATTGATGTTGGAGATACTGTAAAACTATCTTATGTAGATCAAAGCCATAAAGATCTCATCCCAGAAAAAACAATATTTGAAGTTGTAGGAGGTGGTGATGATTTTATTCATGTCGGCAACAAAGAAGTCAATGTCCGAGCATACATCAGCAAATTTAATTTTGGAGGTGCTGATCAACAGAAAAAAGTAGGTGTTTTATCTGGTGGTGAACGAAATCGATTGCACTTAGCCATGACTTTAAAAGAAGGAGGAAATGTTTTGTTGCTAGATGAGCCTACCAATGACATTGACGTAAATACTTTACGATCTCTAGAAGAAGCCATTGAGAATTTTGCTGGTTGTGTTTTGGTAATCAGTCACGACAGATGGTTCATTGACCGATTGGCTACACATATACTTGCATACGAAGACGAAGGAGAAATCGTTTTCTTTGAAGGAAACTTTAGCGCCTATGAAGCGAGTAAAAAAGAACGACTGGGTGATATTACTCCTAAAAGGCCTCGATTTAAAAGTCTGTTATAGATTTTAGAAATACAATCACGATCAATGCCAATTAGAATAATTATAAAACAAACGATGCAGAAGTGCCTGGCACTTCTGCTTTTATGCTGGTTTTCTCCTGTCATTATTGGACAAACCTATTATACGAATGGAATAGAGTTCCATGCATCTTCAGGATTCTCTAATATATCCAATGAAGTAAATGCATTTTCTACCTTTTCACAATCGATTTTTATAATTCCTGAGCAAATAAAACCAATATGGGTTAAAAACTATGGAATCAGTATATTCAGGTATTTTAATGAAACCTCAGGCATAAAACTCAGTTTTGTAATAGCTGAAAATGGATTGACTGTAGAAGGGACAAGCACTTTTGATCAGTCTTTTATTGTCGATACATATAGTGCAACAACTAAAGAACTGGGCGCATCTTATCTGGGCAGGTTTCCCTCATTTAAAAATGGATTTATTATTGCAGAATCTGGTATTAGATTCCATATGGATAGGAATTTCAACGCAACTAGGCTAAACCTTAGACAAGTTGACTCTTATTCATTTTCTGGATTCCTTGGATACCAATACCCACTTCATTCTAAAAATTTCTTTACCACTATTGGAGTCCTATTCAAACTGTCAGTAAAAGATTATGCAGCCACATTTTCCGTTAACCCTCCCTATTTCCCCTACTTTATTGGATTGCGCGTAGCTACAAATTATCAATTCTAGACAATTTTATTAGGATAAAAGAGGTTTAAACTACCTCAAATTAAGAGTTACGCTCATTTTAACATAATTAAAATATCAATAATTATATTGATACGTATCTCTTTCATACTTTTACAGTTATAGTTGAAGTTTAATTATAATATAAGTAGTACATCCCAACTATGTAAATAGCATATTTCCAATGGGAAAAAGCAATACTATGAAGAATAACAATACAGCACGTAATATATTTTTGTGTTTTCTACTTTCTTTGTCATTTCTATCTATCAAAGGACAGGAAACTGCATTTCATAATAACACATTTGAAACTTATATTCAAGGTAAGTCATATTTTGATCAGGAATTGTATGGTCAAGCTATTGAAAGTCTTGAACTATTTCTCTATGAAAACAGATTTCTCCCGGATTCGGAAACCAATGCCATTTATAATATAGATGCACAATCTCTTTACCACATTTCAGCTTTAAGGCTTGATCTTCCTGAAGCGGAATCTGCCATGGCTAAATTCATAGAAAACCATCATCCAAATCCTCTTTTAGTGAATGCTATATTTGAAATGGGAGATTATTATTATAATGAAAAACAGTATGTAAAGTGCATTGAGTATTTTGACAAGATTGATATCGATGAAGTAGCAGAATTAAAAATGTCTGAGGTAGTTTTCAAAAAAGGGTATTGCCACTTTGTGCGAAAAGAATTTAATGAAGCTCAATATAATTTTAGCTATACCAAAGATCTTCAAAATAGATTCTTCTACCCTACAAATTATTACTACGGGATGTGTGAATACTTTGCCGGTGATTATAAAGGTGCCATAAAAAGTTTTCAACGCGTCGAAAGTAATTCTGTATACAGAGAACAAATCCCCTATTACATCTCACAAATCTATTTTGCGGAAGAAAATTTTGACCAACTATTAAACTATGGTGAAAACGTAATTCGTCAGCCTGGAACAAAGAAAATAAAGGAAATTAGACTCTTATTAGGTCAAGCGTATTTTCAAAGAAACAACTATGAAAAAGCACTCCCCCACCTTGAATTTCATGAAGCAAATACCGATGCGTTGACCATAGAAGAATTTTATCAATTGGCCTTCGCTCAATATCAATCTGGTTTCTGTGATAGAGCTATAGATAATTTTCTAGAGATCAATTTGGAAGATAGTAAACTGGGGCAAGTTGTCAATTATTATTTAGCCGATTGCTACGAGAAAAAAGGAGATAAGTCCTCCGCTAGAGCTGCATTCAAGAAAGTAAGTCAAATGAATTATGATCAAGGAATGCAAGAAGAATCCACTTTTAATTATGGCAAATTATCTGCTGAGCTTGGATTCGAAAGAGAAGCAATAAACATCCTAATAACTATTGAAGAACGTTCTCCTTACTACGCTGAAACACAAGATATTATCAACGACATATTAGTAAATACAGGTGATTTTGAAAATGCCATTTCAATATTAGAATCTCTTCCTTCTCTCAATAAAAAGCTAGAAGAAACTTATCAAAAAGTGACGTTTAATTTAGGATTGCAATTGCTGGCAGAAAACAAGAAAGAAGATACCAAAGCCATGTTTGCTAAATCAATGAAGTATACACATGATGCATCGATACTCACTCAAATTGTATTTTGGGAAGCTGCTTTTCATGCATCAGAAGGCAATTATAAAGAGAGCATATCCTCTTATAAAAGATATCATTTATTTCAACGACAAGCACCCAATCTCCCAGAAGAAAGTAGTCCTTATATGGCTCGCTACTACAATGCCTACAATCATCTAAAGCTAGGTGAGTATCTGTCTGCTGTGGATGAGTTCAAGTCAACAATAATCCTAATCAATCAAGAACAGACCCAGATAAAAAATGGAGCGATTAAGAATAGAATCCTCCCTGATGCCTATTTAAGAGCTGGTGATTGTTTATTCAAGGAAAACATGTATGATGATGCCGTGACGTATTATGATCAAAGTATTCAATTAAAAGCCAATGGATATGACTATGCTTTGTATCAAAGAGGCTTGATAGAAGGCTTGGTTGGTCAACCATTTGAAAAAATCTTGACGTTAGAAGAATTGATTGAAACAAATCCTGATTCGGACTATGCTGATGATGCGTACTGGCAGTTAGGAGACACCTATCTTGCGGTTGGAAATCCAATTAATGCTGCAAATGCATTCCGAACCTTACGAACTGATTTTAAAGGAAGATCGAATTTAATCAACGCGGCAAACTTAAAATTAGGATTGATTAACTATAATCAAGGAGATATGGAAGGAGCATTGGCCTATTATAAAAGTGTTTTCCAGAACAACCCAAATCCTAAAGAATCACAAGAAGCATTGGTTTCCATAGAAGAGATTTACATTGATGACTTAGGTAAAACTGAAGAGTATTTCAATTTCCTCCAAACCATACCAGGATACGAATTAACTGCATTTAGTAAGGATTCATTGGACTATAGAATCGGAGAAATACAATACCAAAATGCCAATTATGCTAAAGCCGTGGACGCCTTTAATGAGTATTTGAGCAAATACAAAGCTGGCTATTACAGATTAGAGGCACGATACTATCGAGGTGAGAGTCATGCCCTCTTAAAAAACTACTCCAAGGCATTAACAGACTATGAAGTGATCATACAAGAAGGAATTAGTGACAATTATGAAAGAGCCTTGAAGAAAGCGGCACTTATAAGTTATAACCATAGCCAAAACTTCAATAAAGCCTTACAATATTATACCCTTCTAGAAAGTCACACCTCGTCTCAAGAGGATGCATATCAAGCTCAATTGGGTGCCATGAGAAGTGCATTTCGTTTAGGTAAGGATGAAGATGTAATCACCTACGCCAATAAGGTAACTACCAATTCCTTAGTAAACAAAGATGAAAAATCAACAGCAATGTATTACTTGGGTAAAGTCTCTTACAAAAAAGTACAATTGCAACAAGCTGCTGCTGCCTTTGCTCAAGTAGCTGAACTGTCAAACAATAATCAGGCTGCGGAATCTCGATACATGATTGCAAAAATCTTATTTGAACAATCCGCTTTTCAAGAAGCTGAGCAGGCTGCCAATGATGCGAACGAAAAGAATGCCAACTACCCTACTTGGATAGCTAAGAGCATACTTCTACTTGCGGACATTTATATTGAAAATGGCGATCTGCTCAATGCAAGAGCTGCTGCTGAAGCGGTTGCTGAAAACTTTAAAGATGACGAAGAACTTCTTAAAATCGCGAATGCAACACTGGTCAGAATCACACAAAAAGAGCAAGAAAGCAATCGAATTAAAATAGAAATTCCAGATGGCACTTTAGAACTTGACACCACTGGAAATTAAAATATATTAGATTGAGAAATTTGAACTACAATCAGCGTTTATCAAAAATCACTAAGATGAAAAATCTTATCCTATATATAGCACTTGTCATTCCATTTACATCTTGGTCGCAAGACACTTTAATCACAGAAAGTGATACAATTATCACTAACACGGGTGTTATTGAAGTAGACCAAGTAGAGGTTATAAAGGCTTTTGAAGCGAATCTAATGGATGCAAAAAAGGTCTTTTTACGTCCATCAATAAAACCGACAATCCCTGTAGAGAAGACCTATAACTATGACATAACAATTGTACCATTAAATATAGAATACCCCGACCCTGTAATCAGACCGCTGGCGATGAATCCTGACCCTCCCAAACCTGTAAAAAAGTTTTATAGTCGTTTAGGTTATGGAGATCTCAACTCCCCATATGCAGACATCTCTTTTCACAACCAAAAAGGAGATGAATATGATTACACCGTTTCAGGACATTATTATGGGGCCGATGATTCCGAAGTGGTAGACTTTCGTAAATTTTACGAGTCAGAATTAAATATAAATTTTGGGTATAGATTAGGAGAAAACCACAAATTAACTGCGGATCTACAAGGAGGATATGACCGAAGAAATCTATACGATACCACAATAATAAATGGTCCTGATCCTATTGAGGGCTTAGATATTGAAAGAAACATTATAAAAACACAAGCAGCAATTGGAATTCAAAATATTGAACGAACCGATGCAAATTTCAATTATGGATTCAAATTAACTGGACAACGAATCAAACTTGATGGACTATTGGACTCCGATGAAGCAGGTATCGGTTTGAATATTTTTGTTGACAATAAACTTTCTTCATTTTTATCCCTTTACGTCAAAGGAGATGGATCTTTGCATACTATATCACTTTCAACAGGTGGATCCAACGACCGAAATGCTTTTTCTGCAAATCCTGGATTACAACTCTCATTAGGAAATTTCATGTTGGATGCAGCGGCTGATATCTTTGTCGACGACTTCCAAACAAGTCCATTCGTAGATATAAAAGCATCCTATAGTTTAATGGACAACAACTTACAGATTTATGCTGGGGCAAACCAAGTAGCTATCGCAAATACACTTTGGAATCATTACCTAAATAATCCTTTTGTTTCCAGTTTCATTCCTATTAGAAAAACCACGCTCTCGAAACAGTTTTTTGGTGGTATTTCAGGAAAAATGAAAGATTTTATCACATTTAATTTCATGGGTGGATATGCTGATATAAAAGATCAATTCTATTACGATGATGTAGCAGATTTCAGACTATGGGTCAGGCACACAGACATGACAAATGTTTTTATTAATGCGAATATCGAATTTAATTTGACTAAAAATGTTTCATTGGGAGCCAATGTGAGTCAGAATTTCTTCTCCCCAGAAGAAATAGATCGTCTTCCAAATACACCGGAATATAAGTATTCTGGATATTCAAAAGTCAGATTATTGGATAACAGAATTGTTTTTTCAGCTGACCTAAACCTCATGGATAAGATCTCATATATCGATAATTTCGGGAATGAATTGTTAGGAAATAGTCAAATTGATTTAAGCCTTGGTGTCGATATAAATATGACGGATAATGTAGGCATTTGGCTGAGAGCCAACAATCTTCTCGACAGAGAATATCTTAGATTTAGTAACTATCCAGAATTTGGAAGAAATATTTTAGGCGGTCTACTTTTTAAGTTTTAGAATTCAATATTTATTGATGCTATTTTTGCTTACTTTAGGGGGTAAACCCTGAATCTAATTCCTTATATTTTAAGGAAAACCCCTGAAAGAATTAAAGGTCAATGTCTTAAATTTGCCTTGTCGATGTTTCATACCATATATGACATCTTCAACCCACCCTCCACACAATACCCTTATATATCCCACTGAGAAATTTAGGACTAATTGTATTTAGTTGGCTTTTCAATAATCTAAAAAGCAAAACAGCTTACAAAGTGAGTCGGTAATATGAATTTTATTGATAATATATCAGAAATTCCCTTTTAAGACTTCTCAAATTATAATATTTAAAAAATCAACGATGAAAAAGCATTTGTTTCTTCTACCTATTTTTTTCCTATTTGTATTATCCTCAACTCAGTCGCAGGATATATTATTATTAAAAACTAGCGGAAAAGTAGTCATAGGTGATACGAGTTTAATATCTACCCCAGGGCCCTACAATCTCTACGTTCAAAATGGAATCCTCACCGAAAAAGTCAAAGTTGCACTTCGAGATGCTTCAGAATGGTCGGATGATGCATTTGAAAGTACACCTAGCCTGACGGAAGTCGATCTATCCATTAAAAACAACAAACATCTACCTCAAATCCCATCTGCAAAAGAATTGGTGAAAGAGGGATATGAATTAAAAGATATGGACGCCAAATTATTAGCCCAAATAGAGTGGCTATGGCAACATACAATCCAACTCGACAACGAAAACAAAAAACTAAAGCAAGAGCTGGAACTCATCAAAAAGAAATTAGACTTGTAATATCCTCCATTCAAATTTTTGACCTGCTTTCTTATTAAAATTATTATCATGAATAAGATAATGAATATTGTATTTCTGATATCTTCTTGCCTCCTGCTAGTGCTTCAATCCTACGGACAAGTAGATACTATAGTCATCGGATTTGGTGGCTATGATGGTGTGTCTATCACATCCAGCGATGATAGCCAGTTCGATCCAGAAAACACACTTAATCAAGATGGTTTTCTGCCCAACTTAAATGCTGCTGCTCGATTTTTATCCCAAGCGACCATTGGATATAATCAAGCAGAAATTGAAACAGTAACAAATATGGGTATAGAAGATTGGTTAGAAAACCAGTTGAATACTCCAATGCCCTATACCCTTTTGACTAAATCAAAAGAATATCATCAATATGTAAAAGATCAAACTGGGAATCCAGAATATGGAAGTAATGCAAGAATGTGGGATTATTCTTGGTGGCAATACCATATGACAACAGATGATTATGTGCGCCAAAGAGTGGCCATGGCACTAAGTGAAATAGTTGTCATATCTGATAAATCCAATTTCGGAAACAATCCATATGCCTTATCTGACTTCTATGACATTTTACTACAAAATGCATTTGGCAACTATCGGGATATATTGGAAGAAGTTACGTATCACGCATCCATGGGCGTCTATTTGACTCATATGAATAACTATAAATCAAATATTGAAACCAATCAATTCCCTGATGAAAACTATGCACGTGAAATTATGCAGTTATTTACTATTGGGCTCAATCTGCTCAATGATGATGGAACAGTAATCGTTGATAGCCTTGGCTTGCCAGTTCCTACCTATGACAATTCAGACATTATTGAATTCTCAAAAATATTCACAGGGTTAACTTGGGCAGACAGAGACAAATATGGAAAAGGTGCACTAAAAGATACCAGTTACATTCCTCAAATGGCCATGTGGAATGAGCATCACGAACCAGGAGAAAAATACTTACTCAATGACTTTGTGGTCCCTGATAGAAATCCAGTAGATGGAAATGCAGATATAACAGATGCCTTAGACAACTTATTCAATCATCAAAATGTAGGACCATTCATATGCAAATTATTAATTCAAAGAATGGTCACATCCAATCCACCTCCATCCTACGTTGAGCGCGTAGTACAAAAATTCAACGATAATGGAGAAGGAGTTCGAGGTGATATGAAAGCTGTGGTAAAAGCAATTTTGCTCGATCCGATAGCAAAATCATGCGATTCTGGTGAAGACTATACGTTTGGAAAACTTAGAGAACCGTTTGTCCGATATTTCCAAATCAATAAAGCATTCAATGCCTCGACTACAAGCGGTAATTATAGAAATGATATGGATTACATCTATAAATATGTCGAACAAAAGCCGTTGACTTCACCAAGTGTTTTTAATTTCTACCAATACGATTATCAACCTATTGGACCGGTCGAAGAAGCCGATTTGTTTGCTCCAGAGTTTCAGATCACCAATGCACAAACCATTACAGGGTGGATCAATTCACTCTATAGATTTGTCATCAACGAAAATATAGCAGATGAATATGACCTGTTCAATGGTGAAGATAATGCCCTTTATGAGGACGAAATTTCTCAATTGGATTTATCTACTGAAATCATGTATACAACAGATGACAAATTACATATTCTGGTCGATCGATTGAATTTAATTCTTGCTCAGGGAAGGCTGAGTGATATGACGGTCAATACAATTATAGAAGCATTGAAAAAGTTTGACCAATCTGATGAAGATGATTTTGAATTACGAGCCAAACTGGCTATTTACTTAGTTATGACAACTCCTGAATACCTTATAAACAGATAAGCATATGTGTAAAAGAAAAATATCTAGAAGAACATTTTTAGGAGAAGCGAGCTGTGCGGCCATAGGTTCAACAGCATTTCTCTCTTCTTTTCTTAATCTTGGAATGATCAACACGCTCGCTGCAAGACCACATATCATTTCAAATACGAATGATTACAAAGCGATGGTTTGTATTTTGTTAGCTGGTGGAGCAGATACATACAATGTCCTCGTTCCAACTGAGTCATCCGAATATGATGACTATGTGGCTACTCGAGGCTCTTTAGCTTTGGATAAAAATGCGACCAACCCTGCACAATTGATCGATCTTGACTATGATGATAATGGTCGAACTTTTGCTGTACATGCTGGAATGACCAAAGTGAGAGACATGTTTGATAATAACAATCTTTCCTTTATCTCCAACATCGGAACATTGATTGAGCCGATAGCTAATAAAGCTGATTATCAATCTGGCACCAAGAAGATTCCATTGGGCTTATATTCGCATAGTGATCAGATCATGCAGTGGCAAACTTCAGTACCTCAGAGTAGATCTGCCGTAGGTGTTGGAGGAAGAATGGCCGATATTCTTCAAGATATGAATACTATTCCACAGGTATCTATGAATATCTCTCTGGCAGGAAAAAATCGGTTCCAAACTGGAAAAGAATATAACGAATATTCCATTTCAAACAATACCACAAGTGCAAATATTGGCTATGATGGATTACCCTCATGGTGGAGCAATTCTGGCTTTTTGAATGACATTAAAAATGGTGTTATTAATAATGCTGTTGAACAAGAATATAATAACATATTTGAAAGAACAATGTCGTCTCTCACTGAACAGACCGCTGGGAGCATAGAAGTATTCCAAAAAGCATTTGGAAATATAGTACCCTTAGCTACCGAATTCTCAGATACAAATCTATCCAAGGACTTGAAAAAAATTGCTGAAACAATTAGTGTCAAGTCCTATTTGGGTGCAAATCGACAGATATTTTTTGTAACCATAGGAGGATGGGATCATCACGACAATGTGATTCTCAACCAAAACGCGATGTTGCCTGTGGTCAGCAATGCATTATCTGAATTTAATGATGCGTTGACAGAAATTGGAATGCAAAATGATGTGGTTACTTTTACTATTTCTGATTTTGCGCGGACCCTTACTACAAATGGAAATGGCTCCGATCACGCTTGGGGAGGCAACCAAATGATTATGGGAGGTCCTGTAAACGGTGGTCAGATTTTTGGAAATTATCCCTCTTTAGCATTAGATGGTAATGACCTCAACCTTTCCGGAAGAGGTAGAATCTTACCTACCACTTCTGTTGATGAATTTTATGCTGAATTAGCTCTTTGGTTTGGAGTATCGCCAAATGATTTAGATTACATCCTACCAAATCTATGTAATTTTTATTCTAGTAGCAATTGTACCGTACCACCTGCGGGAGATTATAGTCCAATCGGAATGTTTTCATAAAACCAGAAATGACCATCAAAATGAAAATAAAAATCATATATATCGTTTGTATTCTATTTTATGCTTTCCACACTACAGCCCAGATTTGTCCTGGCGAAGAAGGAGTATTACAATGGGAACTGTGGCAAGGCCTAATCGATGATGAAATCGACCAATTGACTGCCATGCCCGATTACCCTACCCGACCTTCCCTAACTAAACCGGTATTTAGGCTGCAAACACCTATCAACTATGACAACAAATTAGGCAGCAGAATCAGAGGTTTTATCTACGTTCCATCCACTACTGATGTGACATTCAACTTGACTGGAGATGACAAGGCTCAGTTTTTCTTAAGCACGGATGAATATCCAGAAAATATGACATTAGCATCCAATTTACCTGGATACACCAGTATTGCAAATCATGATGAATATCCAGAGCAAACTTCAGATGTGATCACATTGCAACCGAATATCAACTATTATTTTGAACTTTTACATGTAGAAGGAAGTGGAGGGGATCATGCTACTGTCTATTGGAAAACAGACTTAGTAGACACATCGACTTGGAATATTATTACGGCATCCTACTTAAAAGGTGTCGATTGTCTGGTAGACATGTGTCCTGAAGAAGGCACTGCATGTAACGATGGAGACAGTACTACTGAAAATGATATCGAAGATGGCTTCTGTAATTGTATGGGATCAAAAATTTCCACCAATAATTGTATTGGCGAAAGAGGAAAAATATTGAATTATCGATATGACAATATTCCTGGAAGCTATTTAAATGACTTATATGAAGCTCCTACTTTTCCGGGCACACCCGATTATAGTGAATCCCTTGATCAACTTGGAACTCCTTCGGTCAATGTTGTAGATAATTTTGGCACATTAATTCAAGCTTATTTGACTGTACCCGTTTCTGGCAACTACAAATTTAATGTCACTGGAAATTATAATGCTATTTTGTTTATTAGTTCAAACGATGACCCAGAAAACAAACAAGCACATCAAGCACTGCTAACAAGTAGCACTGGAATGACAGAACATGACAAATTTATTTGGCAAAGCACCTCATTTATCTATTTAGAAGCAAATACCTACTATTACGTAGAATTAAACCATAAAGATGGGTCAGGATCAGAACATTTTTCAGCTTTCTGGCAAACTCCATTTACCGAAGCTGGTGTATGGAAACGAATCCCAGACCTCTATTTCTATGATTATGATTGTGAAGTGGCTTGTATTCCAGAAAATACGGTATGTGATGATGGGAATATTTTTACCAACAATGACATGTACAATGATGCATGTGAATGTGTAGGTACCCCTTGCTCTGGACCTGATTGTGATAGTCCGCTTGCCAATTATGTTCCTTATGACAAGTGCAGTGTAACGGATCAATTGGACAACAATCCAGAGAACAACTGGCTTTCTTGTACTACAACAGCCAATCCAAACCCGATGCGAAGTGAAGGCCATTGGATCATGTATGATTTAGGAGCAAGGCATGAACTGCACCAAACTCAGGTGTGGAACTATAACGTCTTAAATGAAACAGAGAAAGGTTTCGAAAATGTAGCGATAGATTATTCCGATGATGGAGTATCGTGGAGCGAATATGGTAGTTACACTTGGCCAATGGCTCCAGGGAATTCCGGATATTCAGGATTTAGTGGTCCTGATTTTCAAGGAACATATGCAAGATACGTAATGATTACCTGTTTAGACATCGATCCAGAATGCAAGGGATTAGGTAAAATCGCCTTTACCGCTGTCTACTGCCCATTGGTAGGTACAGCATGTGATGATGGAGATATTTATACGTTAGATGACAAATATGACTCAAATTGTGAATGCGTTGGTATTCCTTTTGATGAAAATGATTGTTTAGAGGAAAGCATCACTCTTGGAGATTCAACTCTATTCACAGAAAAATACAGTGCTGAACAATACATTAATTCAATAAGTCAAATTGCAGGGGACAACGTGGTTAGTTTTATTGGTGGACAATCCATTGTATTAGATGTGGGATTCGAAACGGGAGAAAACACCCTCTTCCTAGCTGCCATCGACACGTGTGAAGAATCCGCAGAACGTGTTGCACTTTTGGAATCCAGACAAGATATCATTGATAAAATAAAAGAAGCACAGGAACTCGCCAAGATTGAAGGATTGAAACTAATACCAGTAGAAAACTCAGATGAACAAATCATTCAGTTTTATCTACCCAAAGGTGGAAAAGTCAAGTTGTCTATTTCTGACAAAAGTGGTGCGACGGTCTTTACATTACTGGAACATGAATTTAAAAACAGTGGGGTATATACCAAACGAATCAGAACCAAGAAATTTGATTCGGGAATCTTTAATGTAGAGCTGAATGTAGATGATGCTATTGAATATGAGAGGCTGGTTGTGTTGTAAATAGATTTACACTCTTTCTTTTAGCCAAGAGAGCATAGAATTGAAAAACATTTCCTTTTTAGGTTCTCTCATAATTTCATGGTACCATCCATCAAATATCCGAATTGTTTTGTCTTCTGAACTGGCCAAATTGTATAACATTTGGCTGCCTTTCGGGTTGGTAATCTTATCGGCACTTCCATGCATTACTAAAAAAGGAATTCGAATAGAGTGGAATCGTTTTTGAACAAATTTCATAGTGCGTAAGAATTCAAACGCCGTTCTGGCCTTTGTACTTCCATGATAGACCAAAGGATCCGCATCATATGCTTTCACTTCTTCAACATCTTGAGAAAGTAACGATGAATCAAGATTGACAACAGGCAAAAAAGGAAGCAGTCGGCCAACTAGTCCAGCAATTTTCTGAAGGAACGGAGACATGTCTTCATCTGGCATCAACAATGGACCTGACAAAATAAACCCATCAATTCCCTCGGCATCATAATCTACTATATATTTAGTAACAATCAATCCTCCAAGACTATGTCCATATAGAAACAGTTTTACATCCTTTTTCTCAATCATTCCTATGATTTGCTTCATATCGTGTACCTGAACAGCAAAATTATTAACGATGGCACGTTTGCCTTCTGATTCTCCTTCTCCTCTTCTATCAAAAGCATACACACTATATCCTTCTTCATTCAGTTTCGAAGCAGTTTCTTCATATCGGGCCGAATGTTCAGCGTAACCATGAACAATAAGCACATTGGCTTTTGGTTGATCTACTTGCCAAGTTCGGAGCAAAAATAGATTGTCATTGATCTTTTCTTTCTTGGAATGCATAAAGTGAAGATAAGGAAGTTTTTAACAAGACAAATTAAAAGATTGTTTCATTATAGAGATCGCAGAATCTTAATTTTTAACATAAAAAAAGGGACCATAATGATAGTCCCTTTGTTATTTAAAGTTTATTCTTTTTCAGATTATCCCAGAAGTTTTCAAATTCTTCCAGACTATAGAAATTGACTTCCCGAGGTTTACTTCCCCTCGCAGGTCCAACTATGCCCAGTTTTTCCATCTGGTCCATGATTCGTCCCGCACGGTTATACCCCAATTGCATCGTTCTTTGTATACTAGAGGTAGATCCATTCTGATTTCCAACAACCATACGTGCTGCATCTTCAAACATTGAATCCAAATCACTGAATTTTAAGTTGGATCCTTCTCCACCTAATTCTTCCTCTCCTTTAAATTCAGGTAAATAGAAAGGTGTAGGATAACTTTGTTGTTCGGCAATATGATCAATAACTTGCTCTACTTCAGGTGTATCAACGAATGCACATTGTAATCGTACGATATTACTTCCTACATTTAATAACATATCTCCTCGACCGATCAATTGATCTGCTCCTCCTGCATCTAATATGGTCCTTGAATCAATTTTTGATGTCACTTTGAATGCTAATCTAGCAGGAAAATTTGCTTTGATAATACCTGTAATAATATTTACCGAAGGCCTTTGAGTTGCAATTACCAAATGAATACCAATAGCCCTGGCCAGTTGAGCCAATCGTGCAATCGGCATTTCAATCTCCTTGCCAGCTGTCATAATCAAATCGGCAAACTCATCAATCACCAATACGATGTATGGCAAAAATTTGTGTCCATCATTTGGATTCAGCTTTCTCGATGTAAATTTCTCGTTGTACTCTTTTATATTTCTAGCTCTCGCTTTTTTCAATAAATCATATCGTTCATCCATTTCGATACACAATGAATTAATGGTCTCTACCACCTTTGAAGTATCTGTAATGATAGGCTCTTTCTGATCTGGCAACATACCTAAAAAGTGCTTATCAATACTATTGTATGGGAAAAGCTCCACCTTTTTAGGATCGACTAATATCAATTTGAGCTGAGATGGATGTTTTTTATACAGTAATGAACACAAAATAGTATTTATCCCTACTGACTTACCTTGTCCCGTTGCACCAGCAATCAGCAAGTGAGGCATTTTCGCCAAATCAGCTATGAATACTTCATTAGATATGGTTTTACCCAATGCAATAGGTAATGCCATTTTTGTATTCTGAAATTTTTCAGACTCCAACATTTCTCGCAAGGAAACGATCTGCTTTTTCTTGTTCGGAACTTCAATTCCGATGGTTCCTTTTCCTGGGATAGGTGCAATGATTCTTATGCCTAATGCGGCTAAACTCAACGCAATATCGTCTTCAAGATTTTTGATTTTACTGATCTTCACACCTGGAGCAGGAACGATCTCATACAAGGTTACCGTAGGTCCTATAGTAGCTCTAATTTTTGTTATTTCAATCTTATAATTGAGTAAAGTCTCTATAATCTGATCCTTATTTGCTTCTAACTCAGTCCTATCAATTGAAACTTTTTGATCCTCATAGGTTTCTAAATACTCAATCTTTGGGTATTCATAATTAGATAAATCCAATGTCGGGTCGTAAGGTTCAGTTGTTTTTATATCATTTTCCTTGTCCACAACCATTTGTTCTGGTACAGTTGTCTCCTGAAACTTGGGTACCAATTCATCAAATGGATGCAATTCCCTAGGATCCACTTCTTCTTTAATTTCGCTTGCCCCACCCGGTATATTTACCTCCATTTCAAGATCTGTTTTGGCGGATGTTGCTACTTTCTTTCTTTTTTTCCTAAGTGATTCGGGAAGTTCAAATTCTAAATCAGAAGATGAACTTCCCGTACTTTCACTAAAATCCGAGGTTTTTGGAATGGCCTCTTGAGCCTGCCCGGATGGTCGTAAGGCTACGTACGACGTATCGTCATTCTCAGGGACTTTTGCAGTCGCAGCTTTATTTTTATTCTTATTCTCAGATGAAATACCATCGAGATCACTGTCTAAATTGAAATTGGTTAGAAAATCCATGGATGGCATCTTTAGATTACCCAATGGAGTAGAAAATTCTATATGATCAAGGTTCGGATTAAATTTCCATACCACAAATATCAACATCGTAAACATTAATAGGAAAAACAACCCTATCTGACCTACAAAATTACTTAACCATATATACGTGCTTTGACCAAATGCTCCTCCCCATGTAAAATCACTATCTCTGAATAAAAATTCTAGTGATAAGGATGCAAAAGCCATAAATAGTAAAACATGTTTAGCCATGTTCCAGAACTCAACCAAAGATCGTTTTCGAATTAAATCCAAACCTAATTTTGATAACAATACAATAACCGCACTGGATGGCAATCCAAATCCCCAATAGAAAAATGCATTGGAGACCAAGGCTCCTAATCTACCCAACCAGTTATCTACTGTTAAATCTTTTTGAAATAGTACCTCCCAACTAAATGCGAGTACTTTATCTTGATCTGTCTTCCATGTATATAGGTATGAAATAAAAGAAACAGTAAGATAGATAGCCAATAAAATACATATCACTCCAACTATCTTCGGAACACGTTCATCCTGAAGTGAAGATTTAAGCGGTTTTTTAGCAGTCGACTTTTTTGCCTTGGACTTTGCCATGGTAAATCGGGTTTTGAGAATCCTTAGAAAATTAGTGTTTAAACATTGTCTTTGGGAAACAATGCTTGTGCAAATATAAGAGCACTTTTTACATATTACAATAAAATGCAAATTATTTTTAACTAAATATTAATTAATTACATATTGCTATTTATAATAATATGTAATAATCGACGTTTCCAAAGCACCCTATTCCTTGGATTGTTCTTCTACTTTATTCCTCGAACACGAGAGATTCTAGAGACTTACATTCATTCTAAAAGCACGTTAACGATTGCCTCCATCTTTTATTAAATGTACACATTTAGCTCAACTTCTAGAAAATAAACATTATCCAGTATGGTGTCTTTAGATTTGTAGATTTGGTCCTACAACTTATAAATAAATTATTGGAGATTCATTTAACATAAAAGTGATTAGACTATCAATCCTGTTAATTATTTACTTCTTACTTATTGGATCCTCTTCCTTTGCAATAATCTATAGTTAAAAAATTATGATCATCTTTTAGTAAACTATTTTTAAAACAACGTTCAAAACCAATAAATATTTCACCATTATTTCTATAACAATCTATTATATTGACTTTTATACTTATAAATTTTATTTAATATAAAAGCCACCCAAATTCGCTCTCTAAATTGAATATCATAGTAAAAAAATAATAATACATTAGCGCAAATTTTGTTACCCTAATTCAAATGACAGGATGAATCAAATTCGAAAACTTATTCGTACTTGGTCCCTCCACAATACTATTTTTATATATGACAACTAAAACTATTTTTATAGCAGGAGCAGGCGGTATAGGTCAAGCTGCTGCACTTATCCTTTGCGAATATAATTCAATCATGGATGTCACGATTTACTTGGGAGACATCAATGAAAATGCACTGCATAATTCTAGAACATTTGTTATCCATGGATGTAGCCATGAAGCTGAGGTGCATACTGTATTGATGCCTAAATCAGGATCATCTGCTGAACTCGATGATGTGCTCACTAAATGTGATGTTATCCTAGATTGTTTACCAGGAAGTCAAGCGCCAAGAATGGCTAAACTTGCCCTAGACAATCGGTGTCATTATGCAAATTTGACCGAATATGTCCAAGAAACAAATGACATTATGGAGTTGTCTAAAGGAGCAGACACAGCATTTGTTTTGCAAACTGGCTTAGCCCCAGGGTTTATTAATGTGCTGGCTTGTCAATTGTACAATAAGTTTAAAGCTGAATACGATAATGATACACTTGATCAAATGACCATGAAAGTGGGAGCAGTTACTCCTCATGCGTTGGCGCCTCATTATTATGCCTTTACATGGAGTCCCATTGGAGTAGCGACAGAATATCTTAAAGATGCCGTTGTTGTCAAAGATTACAAGACATTAAATATTCCAGCATTATCAGGAAGAGAGACATTGTACATTAATGGAAAAGAATACGAAGATAATTTCACTTCTGGTGGAGCAGCAGATCTTCCATCAGCATTCGAAGGAAAAATTAAAGATTTGGATTACAAAACCCTTCGCCTTCCTGGCCATTATGAGTGGGTAGACAGTATTCTAAAAGAAATTCCAGAGGGAAATGATAGAATCGATACCTTGGAGAAAACAATGTTAGACCAAGTTCCTTCTGTGGAAGATGATATTGTAGTGGTATATGCTTCTGTTACAGGCAAGGACAGCAATGGCCGTCTACGAAAAATCGAAAAAGCCTATGAAGTTGCTCCTTCAAAAGTCGGAAACAAATATTTGAGGGCTATTCAATCAACAACTGCCGCTCCTTTATGTGAGATGGCCAGAATGATGATAGAAAAGAACTGGAAAGGGACGATATTACAATCACAAATAGATCCCGAATCGTTTATGAATGGACCTTACGTTTCTGCAATCTATAAAGATTAAAATTCAAGACTCTAAAATAATAGGGAGGGAGAAGGCAATAGTTTTCTCCCTTTTTTTGTTTTTTAATACTTGAAAATGAACTATTATCGTTTTAGATTGAGTTTTAATCAAGAAGCAAAGTTTCCCCCCTCCTATCTCAATTGAGCTTTTTTAATGTTGTTTAAATTTACGATTATGAAGTATTTAGCACAAATTTTAATCCTGACCCTCATCTTTTTATCATGTGAGAATAAAGAAATCGATCTTAAAAATCAGCAAATTGCACAATTAAAGGATCAGATAGATATCATGAAGTCTACGAATGCTGGATTATTGGACCGTATGTCAGATCTCTCTGTAGTCAGTAAAACGGGGGCTGAAAGTATCCAAAAGTCGTTGGAAAACATCAGTCGTCAAACCGCCTACATTGAGGATTTAAATAAAAAAGTGCAATCAAAAGACTCCGTCAATCTTTCACTGGTAATGAATCTCAAAAGATCACTTTCAGATATAAATGACTCAGACATTCAAGTCGAGGTTAGAGGAGGACTCGTGCATGTATCAATTTCTGACAAACTTCTTTTTAAGTCAGGGAGTTCTACAATTAACGCTGACGCAAAATTGGTGCTTGGAAAAATTGCTCAAGTAATTAATGATCATTACGAATTACAAATATTGGTAGAAGGTCATACGGATAATGTACCAATGAATACGAGTTGTATTGCAGACAATTGGGATCTCAGTGTAATGAGAGCTACTGCTGTGGTTCGTTCGTTAGCTGATGATCATTATGTTTCTCCAGAAAGACTTACTGCTGCAGGAAGGTCGTATTATATTCCCAAAAACGATAATGATACGGTAGAGGGCAGAAGTAAGAATCGCAGAACAGAGATTATTATACAACCTAGACTAGATCAGTTTTTTCAACTTCTAGAAACATCAGAACCACTAGATTAATTTTTATATTTGTGTTATGGTGCACCGATTAATTTTATTTTTAATGCTTTCAACACTGTCTGTACAAACCTATTCGCAAAAAGATTTATCTCACTATTATATAAAGGTAGATGGAAATAAGCCATCAAATTTCAAGGTAGAATTTGGTCAGATTGAATATAATGATAAATATTTCCCGAAGAGGGTTCCTAAAAAAGATATTGGATCAATGGAACAACTCACACATCAACTATATTCTTCATTATCAGAACCTAATACCTCTGAAAAACTAAATATTTTCATCCATGGAATTTGGGCTGACTCAAAGTTTGCCTGGGAAGAAATGATTAAAAGTATTAGCAAGGACACGTACGAAAACAATGATGGCAAACAAAAAATTATGTTGTCCATTATCTGGGATAGTTCGATTGATTATAAAAAAGGTGTCCGGATCGCTCGGCTCAAAGGTGACTTTTTGAGCCCTTTTGTTACCTCCCTATTGACCAGCAATACCTCAAATTACAAAATCAATTTCCTTTGTCACTCTATGGGCAACAGAGTGTTTCAACATATTATCAACGAAAGCGACTTAATTGATCAAAACACCATTTTGATCGATCAATTTGTCTCTATCGGAGCGGATATTGAAAGTAATACCTTTGAGAAAGGGCAACCGTTACACGGACTGAACCAAATTGTAAAAGATATTACGATTTACATCCACAATAATGATCGTACTTTGGGCATGTCACGCTTATTGAATTCTTCTGATCGATTAGGTCTCAATGGGGTACCTGATATTACTGCTCTTCCTGAAAATTATAGGACCATTGATGTATCATTAATAAAAGATCACGACGACCTTTCAAGTAAGATCGGAAATCATCGATATTTTTACACCAGCCCTTCGGTAAGAGAAGATCTTAAACGTGTTTTATGGTCCAAAGATTTTAGCTCGTTCAAAAAAGAAATGAAACATCCTAGAAGATTAAAACTTCTTCCATCAACCAAAAGTGAGTAGGATCTATTCAAATATTCATTCAATATCTGTCCGACAAAGTTTTCTTTCATTTTTTTTCAAAAATTATTATAAACTATTTCCAGATACCTAACCCATTGATTTTCTACTAATTAAATCAATTTATTGAAAATCCCCTTCCCAATACGCAATGTTAAATACTGTTAAGATCAATATTGAAGTTTGGAAAATTGAAAAATTATACCATACATTTACATCGTCGAAAGTATACGACACTATCCGAAAAAATATTTTTGGATTCGTAATACTTTATACTGATGAGGCGAGAGATTAGGCTCGAAGACCCTCAGGCAACCTGCTAAAAGCAAGGTGCCAATTCCTACCCAATTTTGGGAACTATAAATATTAATGAATAAAAAAATGTTTAACAATTCTTCAAACATCGGAACAAAAAACAGGCCTCAGGAGGGCTCAATTTCTCAAGTATTTCTTATGCAATCTATGATGTGTTGTTGTTGCTGTTGTTGCAACTAATCGACACTTCATTCTATATTTTACCATTTCAATAAGTCGGAGAATCGTAAATCATAGATGAAGACTATAGCGCTAGTTGCTATTTATTTGTCAAAACTGATTTCCTCATATATTATTCCTATTCAATAATTCACCTTAAAACAATATTAAACATGTCAGATCAGATTAGAAATTACAAGTATGAAACGCTACAACTCCATGCTGGACAAGAAGCGGATCCAACCACTGGCTCAAGAGCAGTTCCTATTTATCAAACGACCTCATTTGTGTTCAATAGTGCCGAGCATGGTGCTAATCTATTCGCGCTCAAGGAGTTTGGAAATATTTACACTAGAATCATGAACCCCACAACCGATGTGTTCGAAAAGAGAATCGCAGCATTGGAAGGGGGTGTTGCAGGATTAGCAACCGCTTCAGGGCAATCTGCACAATTCATCGCTTTAAACAATATCTTACGCGCTGGAGATAACTTCGTGAGTACCTCATTTTTGTATGGTGGCTCATTCAATCAATTTAAAGTAGCATTCAAACGACTCGGAATAGAGGCGAGGTTTGCTGATGGAGACAACCCTGAAAGCTTTCGTTCGCTTATCGATGAGAATACCAAAGCTTTGTATCTAGAAACTATTGGGAACCCACAATTTAATGTACCTGATTTTGAAGCTATTGCCCAACTTGCAGAAGAATTTGACATTCCTCTTGTAGTAGATAATACGTTTGGTGCAGCAGGATTCTTATTCAAGCCACTTAATCATGGTGCACATATAGTCACAGCAAGCGCCACTAAATGGATTGGAGGTCATGGAACAAGCATCGGTGGAATAATCGTAGATGGAGGAAAATACAACTTTGGAAATGGTAAATTTCCAGATTTCTCTGAACCAGCTGCAGGATATCATGGATTGATATTTTCAGATGTTTTTGGAGTAGATAATCCGCTGGGACTCCCAAATATAGCTTTTGCAATAAGAGCTCGAGTGGAAGGTTTAAGAGACTTTGGTGCAGCATTGAGCCCTTTTAACGCTTTCCAATTGATTCAAGGACTAGAAACCTTATCGTTAAGAGTTCAAAGAACGGTTGACAATGCATTTGAAATTGCTCATTGGTTATCTATTCATCCACAAGTTGAATCTGTTAACTACCCTGGACTTGCTTCAAGCCCCTACAATAAACTCGCTAAGAAGTATCTAAAAAATGGATTTGGAGGAGTATTGAGTTTCAATATAAAAGGAACCAAAACTGAGGCTGAAGAATTTATCAATAACCTCCAACTGATCAGTCATTTAGCCAATGTTGGAGATGCCAAAACATTAATCATACAACCATCCGCTACCACCCACCAACAGCTGTCAGAAAAAGAACAAATTAAAGCAGGAGTCTACCCTACTCAGTTGCGACTTTCAGTAGGTATTGAACATGTTGACGATATCAAAACGGACCTTCAATATGCTTTCGAACATATTGCAAAAGCAAATCAGACAACTGAATCTCAACCTGCAGCTGCTGCTGTTTAAATCACAAAGGCATGCCGAATTATAAAGAATTTAATTTTGATAGACAATTTCCTCTTGAATCTGGAGAATCTCTCTCCGGATTCAAGTTGGCCTACCAAACTTTTGGATCTCTCAACGCAGATAAATCTAATGTGGTTTGGGTCATTCATGCTTTAACGGCTAACTCTGACCCTACAGATTGGTGGTCAGACGTTGTGGGTAAAGATAAGGTGATCAATCCTGAAGAACATTTTATAGTTTGTGCCAATGCATTAGGCTCCCATTATGGTAGTACTAATCCACTATCGATCAATCCAGAAAATGGTACAAAATACTACCATGATTTTCCTCAACTTACAAATAGGGATATCGTAAACACATTTATAGCATTAAAAGAGTATCTGGGACTTGAATCCATCCATACGCTAATTGGAGCAAGCTTGGGTGGACAACAAGCGATGGAATGGGCATATTCAGAATCTGATTCTATTGTGAATTTGGTATTGATCGCAACAAACTCAAAACATTCTGCTTACGGTATAGCATTCAACGAAAGTCAACGACTGGCTATTGAAGCAGATCAAACTTGGATTGAAAGAAAAGACGAAGCAGGACTAAAAGGATTGAAAGCTGCAAGATCGATAGCTTTACTGAGCTATCGAACTAGTAAAGGGTACAATCGGACACAGTCGGACAATGAAGAGAAATTGGATCACTATAGAGTTTCATCTTACCAAAGATATCAAGGAGATAAATTAGTGAATAGATTTAATGCATTTTCTTATTGGGTTTTAACTAAGGCCATGGACAGTCATAATATTGGCAGGAATAGAGGTGGAATTCAAGAAGCGCTTTCCTCAATAACATCCAATACAACAGTTATAGGAATAGATTCTGATGTTTTATTCCCAGTACAGGAACAAAAAGACATTGCCTTGCATATTCCCAACTCGAAATACTATGAAATATCTTCTGACTTGGGACATGACGGATTTCTTACTGAGAGTCAAAAGGTAAGTAAGATTATTTTTGACACCATACAAAAAGGGTCTCAAAAAAGATACCTCAAAGTATGCTGATGTGGTAAATTAATTTGTCAATCAATATTATTTTAGATTTTATGTTAAAATAAGCTCTTAAAACGTTACTTTTTAAATATTTTTTTGTCATAATTAAAAAAGGGCAAATAATCCGAAAGCTCCAATAAAAGTTTACTTAGATTACACATTATGAAAAAAAATAATTTGTTAACTTAGTGCTTTAAGATAGGGGATTTTATAGAATTATATGTTCCTGCTTATTGTTGTTAACTTAAAAATAAAATATGTCAAAATTTCAAGAAAAAGTAGATAGTTACTACGAGAACATGACCGGTAAACTAGGACTTAGTAATGTAGACAAAGACCTTCTTACTGCTGTAACAAAAGGAGTTGGACCAAACATTTACAAAGCTGATGCTAGTTTAGTATCAAGCTCAGATAAAGACGAAATGGACCGAGTAAAAAACAATTTCCTCATCAAAAAACTAGGACTAAAAGATGGTGCTAAGTTAGATGACGCAATTGCAAAAGTTATCGACATCATGGGTAGCTCAAATAAAAATAAGTACAGAGCAGTATTCTATTATCTTTTGGTAAAAGAATTAGGTCAAGAAAAGGCTTATAAATAAGCTTTACTTATAAAAACAAGTAAGAGGGTTGGATTTTCATTCAACCCTCTTTTTTTTTAGGGATAATATAATAAGCAATATCTCTTTATAATATGCCTTTTTAATTCACAATCATTTCAGATTGATCTATATCTAATTGGGTCAATAATTTAAGCGTTTCACTCACTTCTTCATTTACTTCTTCCTGATATTCTCCGCCTAAATGAGTCGCAAAAAACTTTTCAATTTCTGCATGCAATGCTCTTCTATTTAATGGTTTTCTAAAGCCATGCCCTTCATCTTCAGCAAGTAAATAAGAATAAGACTGACCATTCTCTTTTAATGCGGCCACTATTTGTTCAGATTCAGCTTGTTTAACCCTCGGATCATTGGCCCCTTGAACAATCATGAGTGGCTTTATAATTTTTGAAGCAGAAAACAAAGGACTGGCATTTTTCAGTAACTCCTGTCCTTCCTCTGTAGAAGGATCACCTGTCATTTCATATAACCACTTCCTACCGGCTTCCCAATATGGTGGAATACTGTCTAAGAGTGTAAATAGATTACTCGGACCTACTATGTCTACACCACATGCATATACATCAGGTGTAAACGCCAAACCAGCCAAGGTGGCATACCCACCATAGCTTCCTCCCATAATCGCGATTTTCTCAGGATCCGCAATTCCTTGATCAATTAAATATTTTACTCCCCATGTGATGTCATCTTGCATCAATCTACCCCATTGCTTATCTCCTGCATTCAAAAATCTTTTGCCATATCCTCCACTGGCTCTAAAATTAGGTTGTAAAACTGCGTATCCTCTATCCGCTAAAAATTGAACTTCTCCATTATATCCCCAATAATCCCTAGGGCCTTTGGGTCCTCCATGAACCAAAATAACACATGGCAAATTTTCTTTCTTTTGAGCTGAAACAGGTAAAGTAAGATATCCTGTAATTCTTAGCCCATCACTACTATCGTAAGATATGGGGTTCATGGGCGATAGTCTATCCTCCACAGCTTTCAATTCCGGTCTTACCGTATATTGATGCAATAGTGTATCCTTTTCCCAATCATACATCCATACTTCAGAAGCATATCTATCCCCACCTACAGAAATCAGCAACTTTTTATAGTCCTCCGTATGACTAATAATACTGACTTCTTTATTTGAAAATTTACCTTCTAGTTTCGAAAACATATCTTTCCATTGTTGATTCTTCCAATATCTTCTCACTTTGTCCCCAACGTAAATGGTTCCAATAATCTCTCTTGTCTTTTGATGGATAATTAAATTACCAAAATCTACTTCATTCTCTGGGTCACTCTCCAGTTCTTTTACAACTCCAGTACTTATATCTAATGAGTACAATGTAGACAAATCTGTTTCTCCTTTATTCGACACAATAAATGCATTGGTGTTTGTTTCATCCCATCCTGTAATCTGCGCACTCTCTTGTAAATTTGTTGTATACAAAAGTTTGAAGTCACTCAGATTGTCTACGGTTAATATTTCTGAATGACCATTCTCATCTGTTCTATACGCTAACCGTATCTTTTCATCCCAATCAAATTCCCATCCGGTAATTCTTTGATCATTTTGAAACAACATGGTAAGTTTTCGAGTGCTTATTTGTAATTCATATAAATCATGCCATGCTTTGTCTCTATCGTTAATTCCAATCCATATTTTATCAGGATTAACTCTGCTAACTTTATATATCTGGACATTGACATCATCCAAAGGAGTTAAATTCGGATTGGATTTTTCTGACCATTCCTCAGATGGATCTACACTGAAAATATTAAAGTTTTCATCTCCATTTTTGTCATTGACAAACAATATATATTTAGAGTCTTTTGTCCACAAGTAACCCATTATTGGAGATTTACTCTTAGTAAGCACCTTTGCTTCATCAAAGGGCTGATCTACATTTTTCACATAAAGGTTCATGATCCCTTCATACGTTTTCATGAAGGCAATTCTCTGACCATCTGGTGAAATATTTCCTGCAGCTATTTCAGGATTACCAAAAAAAATCTCTCGATCTATTAATTCTCTTTTGTTTCCCATTACTATTTATTTTATTTCAGAATTGGTTCTACGAATACACGCGTACAACTAATAGCATTCACAGCCATAAAGATTGTAGATCTTTGTAAATTAAATGTCAATATATTATCAGGAAAGAATCAGATAGAGGATACTATCTAAAACTAAATGACTAATACCTAAAATCTTAACTAAGGTCTAAGTTACAAATCATAGGTGATATATAGGGATATTTGATGAACGAATGTTTTCACATCATCTTCACCGCTAAATTGAAAAATATTATCCGTGGTAACTTCTGATATATCGGTCAGTTGTTCTCCTCCTTTTTTATAACCAAACCCATAATCAATTCCTACACTAAATTGAGATTTCCTATAGGCATACGCCCCTCCAGTAGAAATATGATAAATACTAGGTGTACTCGCTAAAAAAGTAACTCCTTCTCTTAATTCAAATAAACTTCGGGGGCTAAAGTCTGTCCTAAAACCATAAAACCATGTGTACCTTTCTTTCCAACTTCTTTCTATTCCTATTCCTACATTCAATACTCTTTCATTGGCCTGTCCTATACGAATTGTTGTTGGTACTGATTGAGAAGACAATCCATCCAATGGGTCATCGGTATCATCAATCAAAAAGTACTTTTCCACCTTTGAAAAATATTCCGTAGAAATAGATAGCTTACTCCCCCCTACTGGAATTTCAATTCCAAAACCTGCCGACCATGGTGTTTTATAATCATTTAAGTCCACCGATCTATCATTCGATGTTGCAGTCGAAGAATTATCAATAAATACTTTTTGATCCTCAAATGCATAATCTGCACCTCTTAATATAAGACCATAGGTACTGGTAGTAAGAGTTGCACCAAGTTTTATCCCCCAGGGTTGCCAACATAAACCAAATTTAGTCAACGATCCACCATTGGCAGAATATCCATATTCAAAATTAGATCTCCATCCTGCAATTAAGAAAGATGGATCAAACTTATTTAGTATTTCTTTACGAAAGTTAAGGGCTACTTTTTCTCCTCTCCAGGTTAAAAACTGTGTGAAACCAAAAGCCAAATTATCCAATATTCGAACTGAAAGTCCTAACCCAAGCCAAGTTTCAGATAATCTTCGATTAAAGTCTACGTCTCCCAAGAACAGTTGATTAGAACTATTAAGAACTTCGTTCACTACCCTATCTTCGACACTAACTTCCGATTTAAATCTAGTGAAGGTAGTTATTCCCATTGTCACTCGGTCTGTACCAAAAGGCTTTAGCATAGCAGCAACCAAACCCGGAGCTAAACCCAAACCTTGATCTGAGAAAGATGTTCCATCTCCTAAAAAATCGGTAGTTCTTAGCAAAGAGTAGGTGGGTGTTATTAATGATACCGACAATCCAAAATCTTCTGTAAATCCCATTGCTCCAGGATTATAAAAAATCGCTGTTTCATCATTGACGGATGCAATGACAGATCCATTCAACAACAAACCTTTAGAACCATATTGATGTGACCAGTAATGCGAATTGACTTGAGCAAAACTTGGAATACTCGATATCAAACACAAGAAAAAAATAAGTACGTTAGCTTTCATGATAATCATTATTCGTTATCAAAGAAACACTTTTTTTGATCAATCAAATTACAAAATGCAGTAAAAAATAGCACTCAAACCATCGGGTTCTAGACAATCAAGCCTTCCATTCTATTTCTGCCCATCCTTCTTGCATGGAGTGTAACTCTTTTTCAATCCAATCATATGCTTCCTCATAGATATCATCTCCGTTATGTGATTGCATCAATGGTCCAAAAGTAAGTTTCACCTCAGTTTTCCACTTGCTAAACTGATTGAAATATTGACCAATGAAATTATGAATGGTCCATAAATCCTTCTCATTTTTAAATTCAATAGCTACAGGTACAATTTTGATCCCTTCTTTAGCAGCTTCATAAAAAGTGCCCTTTTTAAAAGGTAAAGGAGACTTATTGGTACTAATGGTCCCTTCAGGATATACCAAAATATTATATCCAGCTCTGATTACATCGACGAATGCCTTCCTAGTTTCTGTTCGACTGTTCTTGTCTGATCGTTTCACATATAGTATTCCTGTTACTTCCGCTCCTTTATTAATTACAGGATACGACGCTACTTCCGCTTTGGCAATTACAAAAGCATCAATAAATTTAGATACTACAATGGGATCAGTAAATGATCTATGGTTGCTTACATAAAGTGCCGCCTCTTTGGGAGGTGTACCTTCTACTTTTACTTTTAGATTAAGAATTGGATACGCAACGTATGTAATCCAAACTCTTCGCAATCGAAGTCCAGAAGCTTTTGTATGTTTTAAAAAGATACGTGAAAAAGCATAAAATAACAAAAAGAGTATCATGGTAAGTAAGATACCTAGCCCTCTTAATGCTGCAATTATGTACCAGAATATCTTCATTCAACTCTCACCTTATCTTTTAAGCGTCTTTATTTTCAGGTTTCATTTGCGGAAAAAATAAAACATCTTGAATACTATCTTGATTGGTCATGATCATCGCCAATCTATCCATTCCTATTCCAAGGCCCGCAGTGGGGGGCATACCAAATTCTAAGGAACGTAAAAAGTCTTCATCCAAAACCATCGCTTCATCGTCCCCTCGTTTACCTAATTCCAATTGAGATTCAAATCGCTCTCTTTGATCAATCGGATCATTGAGCTCTGAAAATGAATTGCAAATTTCTTTGGCATTGCAAACCGCTTCGAAACGCTCAACTAAACCTGGCTTACTTCTATGCTTTTTTGCTAATGGCGACATCTCTACTGGATAGTCCGTAATAAATGTAGGTTGAATCAATAAGTGCTCACACTTTTCACCAAAAATTTCATCAATTAATTTCCCTTTACCCATCGTAGCATCAACGGGTACATGAAGTTCTTTTGCCGTTTTCACCAACTCCTCTTCATTCATCTCCGAAATATCTACTCCAGTAAAATGCTCAATTGCCTCATACATGGTAAATCTCTTCCACGGTCTTTTAAAATTGATGACATTATCTCCTACTTGAACTTCAGTAGTCCCATGCAAATCCAATGCTACTTTCTCCACCATCTCTTCTACAAGATTCATCATCCATTCGTAGTCCTTATAAGCAACATACAATTCAATTTGTGTGAATTCTGGATTATGGAAACGACTCATTCCTTCGTTTCTAAAATCTTTACTGAATTCATATACCCCATCATACCCTCCTACGATTAATCGTTTAAGATATAACTCATTTGCTATTCGCATATAAAGAGTCATGTCCAATGTATTGTGATGCGTCTTAAATGGTCTAGCAGCAGCTCCTCCATACAAAGGTTGCAAAATTGGAGTTTCTACTTCGAGGTACCCTTTTTCATCTAAATACTCTCTCATTGAAGTATACATCTTCGTTCTCTTTCTAAACACTTCTCTTACTTCAGGATTTACTACCATGTCCACGTACCTCATTCGATATCTAGCCTCTGGATCTGTAAATTCGTCGTATGTATTCCCTTCAGCATCTACTTTTACAATCGGTAAAGGTTTAAGTGATTTGGACAAAATGGTTAATTCAGTAACATGAATAGAACATTCTCCAACTCTCGTATAAAACGCATATCCCTTTACCCCAATAAAGTCTCCAAAATCCAATAACTTCTTAAACACCTTATTATATAGGTCTTTATTTTCACCAGGACAAATATCATCTCTTGACACATACAGTTGTATTCTTCCATCTGAATCTTGAATCTCAGCAAAAGAAGCTTTTCCCATAATTCTTCTACTCATCAATCTACCTGCTAGACACACTTCCTGATAAGTAGAGTCACCTTCTTTAAAATTAGCCTTTATCTCTTTGGATTTAGCATTGACTTCAAAAGTGGCTGCTGGATAAGGGTCGATACCCAAATCACGCATGGCTTGTAGATTGTCTCTACGTACTATTTCCTGTTCACTGAGATGATTTTGCATAAAATGAATTGCGTTTATTAAAAAATGAAGACAAAAATAGAGTTTTTTTATTTATGATTTAGAAAAGCGTAGTCATAATACTTCAAACACTCTATTTGATCATCCGTATAAATAGAATTCTTACCAAACAAGTTCAAAGGAGTTGCATTCTATTAAACAATAATATTCAGATACAATCCATTCGCAGAATAATGTTATGCATTGGTAGAGACCTAGATTATCCTTGGTCGAAGTGCATGCAACATTGACCTGAATGGGGCGTCTATATCTCGAATTACAATTTACAAACGCTGAAAAGCAAATTATTTATTAACCCTTTTTAAAGAATTACAGATTATGAGAATTACTAAAAGTTTAATGTTTACGGCACTTTTTGCATTGATATTAGGAACAGCATCAGCAACTACAAATCCAGAAAATAAAACTGCAAGAAAAGAGATAAAGACTTTAATCCAAAAATCAAATTTGGCGGCTGACATACAAAAAGATGTGACTGTGCATGTAACATTTATGGTCAATGATAAAAATGAAATCATTGTTACATCAACGGATAAAGCAAACCTTGATAGAATTATTAAGTACACACTTAACTATAAAAAATTAGAATCAACGGACATGCAGTTAAATAAGACCTATACGCTACCTGTTGTTTTAAAGAAGTATTGAGCGATTTTTCATACTTATTTATAATTATGAATCAAAAGTCGGTGCAGTTGCATCGGCTTTTTTTGTTTTACCACAGCTAGAAACGGCCTTCTTCCCCGTATTTAGTATTCGATCAGTCTCAATCAAATCAGGCATCATTCAAGCTTGGCGATGTATTTCCACAGCTTCACGCATTCACCCAAATTACCATCCTCCGTCTACCATTGCCACAGTGAAAAAATGACCGAAAATCCTTTTGCAGATTATTTTGATGCGTTGGTAGACTTTCACTTTATCCTTGGTCGAAGTGCTTGCAACTAAATATTACTTTGGGCGTCTTTATCTCGAATTACAATTTACAACCGCTGAAAAGCAACATTACAATTAACCCATTTTAAAGATTAACAGATTATGAGAATTACTAAGAATTTAATGTTTACTGCCCTTTTTGCTTTGATTTTAGGAACGGCTTCTGCAAACACTAATCCTGAGAATACAACGGCCAGAAAAGAAATTAAAACCTGGATTCAAAAAGCAAACTTAGCAGAGAACCTGCAAAAAGATATTACTGTTCATGTAACATTTATGGTCAATGAAAAAAATGAAATCATTGTTACATCAACTGATCAAGAAAACTTAGACAGCACCATTAAGTCAACTTTGAATTATAAAAAGTTGGAATCTACTGACATGCTTGTCAACAAGACCTATACACTACCTGTAGTGCTTAAGAAGTAGTGAGCGTTTTTTCATAGTTATAACCATAATTATGAATCAAAAGTCGGTGCAGTTGCATCGGCTTTTTTTGTTT
>JARGNR010000030.1 GCA_029212405.1 Saprospiraceae bacterium | reverse complement strand
CAAATAGCCCTCTAGCCTTTCTAAAGCTACTTCCAATTCTTCATATTGTACTGCCGTGAATACAATTCTGAATAGTCCCTTTTTTGTATGTCGAAATCCCATTCCAGGAGTCAGTACAATTCCTGTGGATCGATAGATGTCCAACCACAAATCTTCCTGGCCTTTGTCACTGTCCTCCTTCAGGTATTTTGAAAAGTCCACCCAAACAAACAGACTGCCACGGCTAGGTATATATGGGAGTTCATGTTTTTTCAAGAATTGTGTAATCATCACATAACTCCTGTTCAAAAGCCTTTGATTTTCTTTAATGTAGGAGGTAATAAAATGGCGGTCTTTCAGCATCTCACCTACCATCCATTGGGTAATATTAGATACCAAATGAGGAATATTCACATTCTCTAATGCAGCAATGAAATTTGTATTTAGCGAATGGACAATTCCAAATCGTAGCCCAGACATTGCAAAGTCTTTAGAAAATGCATACCATAAATGTAGGAACGGACTGTTTTGCCTTTTCATAATAGTAGCAAAAGACACAAATTCTGTCTTTTCATTATAATCTGATTGAATAAGCGCATTATCCGTATCAATCAAGGATAAACCGTAGATTTCATTGACAATCATGTGGACCTCATTTGAAATGCACCATTCTGCAAGAGTGTTCAATTGACTTTCCGAATACATACATCCCGTTGGGTTGTCAGGTGAAGTAATTAAAAATATCTTGAAGCATTTGCCGGCTACGTCTAATTTGTCTTTAGTTTCCTGTAGCATCTTCGGAGTAACAGGAGCAGATGAACCAATTTCAGAAATGTCATGATGGGTGTTAAGGTCATATCGTTCCATACCACTCTTAACTCCCATATCATTGGTATACATCGGATAAGAGGGAGATGGAATGACTACCACATCTCTAGGATTGGCCAATGCAAATGAAGTGACCTCAATGATGGCTGAAGCTCCCGCTGAGAATGCAATCGTATCTTTGTCAATAGGACATTTGCAAAGGTGGTTTTCCATAAAGTTTGCCACGGATTCTCTGACGGTTGGATCACCTTTAATATCCGTGTACTTCATGACCCACTCAGGTAGCTCATTTTTATGGAGGATGTCAGTCAATTTCTCTTTTATAATGGATACGCAAAGTGCGTTTTCTGCAATATTTAATGGGAAAGTGCCTTCAGGATTGGTTGTTGCACAATATAAGTTCTCTGATGCTTCCGCAAATATTTCAAAATCTATCCTTGCTGGATTTGATGCCAGTGATTGTCCTCTTGAAGAAAGGGAGGTGAGTTCGTTTTTCATAAGATTACAGTATTCGTATCAAAACTAAAATTAATCAATGACTCGAGCATTAAAACTGAAATAAAGTATGATGAAAAGAGCGATAATACCTGTTCCCAAAAAGAAATAGTGAGCCCCAAAAGTAAACCAGACCAGTCCACCTAGTGCACTTGCCAACATGGTCGTGATACTGTGTATGGCCGCATAATTTCCAATAGCAGATCCTACTTCTTGTCCATTTACCACCTTGCTGATCCATGCTTTGGCAATACCATCTGTGAAGGCCGCATACAAGCCATATACGACGAAACAGAAAAGTACAAACCAAAATGTATCGGTTTCGCAAAAAGAGAATCCGATGTAGGTAATACTGAATAGGACGACACCAACATTAAAAATCAAACGTAAGGAATAACGATCCCCTAAAGATCCTGCAGGATAGGCAGCCAATGCAAATACTAGATTGTAAAAGATGTATAAGCCAATGATCTGAAAATCTGAAAAGTGAATGGTTTTCAAGTAGAGCAGTAAGAATAGATCTGTGCTATTGATTAGAGAAAATGCCAAGAGTCCAATGATTAATCTTCGATAAGCTCGACTACTTGTTTTTAAGTATTGAAGCAGGTCTGAAAATTTTGGACGAGTATTTTTTATGGAAGTAGTCTTTGTTGTGTCTTTTATGAGGAACGTACTTAGGATAGCGAGCAAACCAGGGATGAAAGCAATAATAAATAAGGTTTTATAATGTCCTGGATAAAACCATAAATAAATCAATGCAAAAAGTGGCCCTATCGCAGCACCCAGAGAATCCATAGCACGATGAAATCCAAAAACACGTCCTTTGTTTCCTAATCTGGACTCGTGAGAAAGTAAGGCATCTCGTGCCCCAGTTCGAATCCCTTTTCCTAACCGGTCTCCAAATCGAGCAGCCAATACACTGTATCCATTGGTAGCAAATGCCAGTAGTGGTTTAGCGATTGCACTCAATCCATACCCTAGCTGAACGAACGGCATCCTTCTACCAGATAAATCGGACCATCTTCCAAAATATCCTTTACTCAATCCTGCGGTAGCTTGAGCAATCCCCTCTAATAAACCAATTCCTATAACAGTCATTCCAATACTTTCCATATAGAGTGGAAGAATAGGGTAGATCATTTCACTGGCCATATCGGTGAACAAACTTACCATACCTAAAAAGAAAACAGTCTTACTTATAGTGGGGCTTTTAGCCATTGACGAGTAGATTTGAATCCTCAAAATAGGAATTCAAATTGGGCCGTAAAAACGAATGGAAAGATGTTATCAATTTTGCACCATCTTAATTACTCAAAAGAATTATGCTTGTGCCTGTTCTTTCTCGTTTGCTTCTCTTTCTTTGAGGAGATTCTTTTGGTATTTTCCTTGAACTATGTCAATTAAAACTAAAACAATGATTACAAAATAGAAAGTTGTTTTACTCATTGGAGTGACAGGATTACCAAATAGGTACAAATGAGCCAAGTGCCCTCCCTCAGACAATAACATAATACCTACAATCAATAAAATGAACAATCCCAACACTTCGTACATTCTGTTCTTCTTCAAAAATTCAGCAACACGATCAGCCAATACAATCATGAGTACTCCACCCGCAATGATGGCAATGGACATCAAGATTAATTGAGGAATAAACTCCATTCCACTCGTCAACGCCATAGCACTTAAAATAGAATCAAATGAAAAGACCAAATTCATGACGACGATCCAAAAAATGATGTTAGAAACAGAGGTTCTATCTGCATCTGTTTCCTCATGTTCTTTAAGATTCATCATGTGCCAGATCTCTTTAATGGCTGTGTAAATGATAAAAACTCCTCCTAGTAGCACAATAACGCTATGGATATTTACCGAACACTCCAATATTGAATTGTCATGAAGTCCCATGAATGGATCTTGAAAATACTGGATTAGCGACATCAATACAAATAATAATACGATCCTTAGTACAATAGCCATTCCTACTCCCAATCTTCGAACATAGCCTTGTTTTTCTAAAGGGGCTTTTTTTGACTCCAATGATATGTACAACAAGTTGTCAAATCCCAACACCACTTGCAGCAGTACGAGCATCAATAATGTGAATAAACTGTCTAAGGTGAATAAAGCTTCCATTTTGTTGTATCGATTTTGAAGGCGTAAAAGTAAACATTGCCCTTGAAATTCAACTGAATTGAGACATAAATTATACAGACGATGGAATAAGATATCCAGTATCTCATACGATGGGTCACATACGCTGGTATCCAGTGATAGCTATAGTCTTTTTACTTCATTCGCTTTTTTTGAGTAAAATCTGTGAGTTTTTCTCCATCAAATCTCCACAAAAGCCCATACCTTCCTCCAATCCAAATATTGCCTTTTTTATCTTCTGAAATAAATTTAATATCGTTTAATTTTTCACCTCCCATACTATTCAATGGAACGAATGATCCATCAGTATATCGATAAAACCCCTTTCTTGCAAAGCTACCAACCCATATTTTTTCATTGGAATCTTCGACAACAGATGCCATTGCTATTTGCTCACCTGTTTTGGAGTCAGAGATATTTTCAAATGTTTTATAGTCATATTTGTAGATCCCTCCGTTTCTAGTTCCAAACCATAAGTTTCCTTTTTTGTCTTTGTAACTCGTAGAAATCATGCCGTCCCCATAACCATCTTTTAGAGGATGATGAATCATATTGGTTCCGTCAAATTCATTTAATCCTCCGTGTGTAAAAGATCCGATCCATATGTGCCCATTTTTATCTTCTATTATGGTTGTTATACAATTATTATAAACATTATCTTCTGGCTGAATCCTTCCTTCAAATTTTAAATAAGAAGTAAAACTTTTTCCGTTAAAGCGATATGCACCTGCTGCGTCTGTGCCAATCCAAAAATCACCATTTTTTGACTGAATCAAAGACAATATTGTTTGAGTTTTTCTACTGGGTAGACCTGTTTTAGGTGAAACTTTTATTGAATCTTCTTTAGGTAGAGATATAATATCAAAATTATTCCCGTCATAACTACATAAACCTCTATTGGTGCCAAACCACATTACACCATCTTTATCTTCGACAATTGCATTTACCATATTTGAACAAAGACCATCTTTTTCAGAGATATTAGTAAAAGATGTTCCATCATATATAAAAATTCCCTCTTTCGAAGTTGCAAACCACATATTTCCTAATCTATCAAGGTATCCTCTAAAAACTACATCTCCAGCTCCGTATTCATAAGATGAAATTCCTGAATTGTTTCTCTCGTCAAGTCCCAAGTCTTCATCTTGAGCTTTGGTTCCAACTTGACCTTTACATGAAAAATTGAAAGTTATTAGAATCGATATTGCAAAATATTTCAATTGTTTTATCATGTTTTCTTTCTTGTTATAACGAACTTTACTCTATCTATTCTAATCTTATGAATTCGGACGATCCGATAGATTGCAATTAATGAAGTGGTTTAAGAACTCCGAGGTTTACCGAGCTGAAAGGCTTGTAGCTATTGGCAAGTCTCATTTTTCTTTTCATAGCCAAAGCTATGGTAATAAAAATAGGCGTAGGTCAATGGCTGCAATGCTTTTAGCGCAGGTAGTGAGTGAGTTTTTAAACCACTTCAATATCTAATGACATAGGAAATCTAGTCCATAACAACTACCGATTTCCCTTTTACTTTTCGATCCATCATTTCTTGTATTGCTGTTGGTGTTTCCTCTAATGTATAGAGTTTGTGAATATGGGGATTCAGTTTTTTTGCAGCATACCATTGCATCAGCTGTAGGCTATTTTGCATGTTTTTTGATGGGTCTTTCATGGCAAAACTACCCCAGAATACACCCATGATTTGACAACCTTTTAATAGGGGTAAATTCAAAGGGATCTTAGGGATGTCTCCAGCAGCAAAGCCCACAACTAAAAATCGTCCTTCCCAAGCAATCGCTCTCAAAGCAGATTCAGAAAAAGCACCTCCTACAGGATCATAGATAACATCCGCCCCTTTTCCATCAGTTAATTCTTTGATTCGACTTTTTAAGTCCTCTTCTGTATAATTAATGACTTCGTCTGCACCATGTTCTTTGCAGAGTTCGAGCTTTTCTTGTGTTGAGGCAGCAGCTATCACTTTTGCACCCAGTTGTTTAGATATCTCAATAGCTGCCAAACCCACTCCTCCAGAAGCACCTAAAACTACAATGGTTTCTCCCACCTTAAGCTTTGCTCTATCTACAATAGCATGATAAGATGTACCATATGCTAGTAAAAATGAAGCGGCAATCGGAAACTCCATATTAGGAGGTTTAGGAAAAACAGTTTTTGCATCCACAATGGCTTCTTGTGCAAACCCACCAGTGAGGGTGAAGCCAAAAACTTCATCTCCTTCCTTCAAATGTTTTACTTTGTCTCCTACCTCCAACACGATTCCCGAGATATCACTTCCTGGAGTAAAAGGCAAATCTGGTTTAAATTGGTACAGTCCCCTTATAATTAGCGTGTCAGGGAAATTCAAGCTGCATGCCTTAATTTGAATTTTTACTTGTTTTTCACCTACAACAGGTAAAGCGATTTCTTTCAATACCAAATCCGAAGGTGGACCATACTTTTCACAGACTATGCCTTTCATATTTCTTTTTTTTACTTGTTGATTTGGATATGCTTACTCGATAACTTTCAGGATCAGTTTACCCTTTTTCTCACCGGTAAATAATCGTTGGAAGGTTGGATAGAAATTTTCAATTCCATCGTAAATATCCTCTTTACTCTTTAATTTTCCTGACATCATCCATAGGCCCATTTGCATGGCTGCTTCGCGATAGTTTTTGGCATAATCCATGACCACCATTCCTTGCATAGTAGCACGATTGACCAAAAGAGATAAATAATTTGAAGGTCCTTTGATCTCTGTGGTATTGTTGTATTGAGAAATTGCACCACAAATTACAATTCGAGCATGCATTCTCAATCTTGCCAAGGCAGCATCTAAAATCTCACCTCCGACATTATCAAAATAGACATCAATGCCTTTTGGACAATGTTGTTTTATTCCAGCATGGATATTTTCGTTTTTATAGTCTATTGCTCCATCAAAACCCAACTCTTCAGTCAAGTATTTGCACTTTTCAGGACCTCCAGCTATTCCGATTACTCTACATCCTTTTATTTTTGCAATCTGTCCCACGACACTTCCCACGGCACCAGCAGCACCAGAGACTAAGACCGTATCTCCCTCTTTGATTTTTCCTACTTCCAAAATTCCAAAATAGGCGGTCATCCCAGGCATTCCTAACGTGCCGATGTACATAGGCATTGGAGCCAATGAGGTATCAACTGGATAGTAACCTTCCCCATTCGTAACAATATACTGTTGTACACCTCCCCATCCAGTGAGTACTGTACCTTCTTTATATTTTGGGTTTTTTGATTGAATTACGGTCCCGATTGATCCAGCTCTCATCACATCTCCCAATGGAATCGGTGGAATATAAGATCTCGTTTCATTCATCCATCCTCGCATGGCTGGATCCAAAGAAATAAAATGATTTTGAATCAAGACTTCGCCCTCTTTTAATTCAGGAACTTCTGATTTATTTAATTTCCAAGTATCTTCTGTAGGCATGCCTACGGGTCTTTTTTGTAGAAGGAGTTGTTTATTAATCATAATATTTAGTTCTAGATTTTATATCATAAAGAGAGGCCTCCATCAATGGTAATGGTTTGACCGGTTATAAATTTGGTTTGGTCAGAGGCAATCCATATGACTGCTTCTGCAATTTCTTCGGCCTCAGCAAATCTGCTCATGGGCACATATCTAAGTAGTTTTTTATCAATGCCAGGCTGTTTTTCCACAACGGAATCCAACATGGGTGTTTGCGTATAGGAAGGGCAAACTGCATTCACTCGAATATCATAAGGAGCATATTCCATGGCTGCGGATTTGGTCATTCCCACCACCGCAAATTTACTGGCGCTGTAAGCCAAATTATGGCCCGATGCTTTTAGTCCTGCAAGTGAAGCGATATTAACGATGCTTCCACTTCCTTGGTCCATCATATGTTTTAAAACAGCGCGTAAACAATAAAAAACACCAGTTTGATTGATCGCAATTACTCTATCCCAATCTTCAAATGTATGTTGAGCAGTCGGTGCTCGCTGACTATTCATGATACCTGCATTATTCACCATGATGTCTATCTTTCCATAGGCCGTAACAATTGAATCTAGGGCATTTTCTACATTGGCATAATCGGTCACATCCATTTTCACAGCCTGTGCAATTCCTTTTTGAGCAATAATTTGGGCTACAGTTTTTTGAGCGCTTTTCACGTCGATATCAGCTACGATGACATTTGCTCCATGTTGGGCAAAAAGTAAACAACTCGCTGCACCTATTCCTGAGCCTCCACCAGTTATTACAACAACTTTTCCATCTAAATTCATGCATTATTTTTTAAAAAAGATTTTCGATTTTATTTTTCTGAATGGCTTGTAACGCATACATACAGAGGAATTGTGAGGACTTGTCCAAATGAGCAAACTTTTCATCTGAGGTCATTCCTTTGTGATATCTATAATAAATTTGTTGTGCGATCACTGCTATCTTAAACATTCCAAACACATAATAGAAAACAAGGTTTTGAATAGATCGATTTGATTTCGATGCATAGGCTTCAACGACTTCTAATCTTCCTGGATTTCCTTCAAACATAGTAGGAGAAGGTAATCCGTTCACCACCATATCTCCATCAGTATGCATAGTCCAATAGGCCAATGACGTACCCAAATCCATCAAAGGGTCGCCTAAGGTGCACATTTCCCAGTCCAAGACCGCATTAATATGCTTCCAACTATCATCTTTAAAAACTACATTGTCGTATTTAAAATCATTATGAATCAAAGTATGCTCATACGTTTTAGGTTGATTGTCTTGCATCCAAGCCATAACTTGCTTTGCTTCAGGCACTTCTAGTGTTGCAGCTTTGAGATATTGTTTGCTCCAATTTTCCACCTGACGCTGTACATAACCAGCAGGACGGCCCAGATCTTCGAGACCTACTGATGCATAATCTACATGATGCAGTCGCACAAATGTGTCCAACCACGTATCCGCGACGATTGTAAATTGATCCGAAGCAATTTGTCTCTTTTTTGACTCTTTTACGGTAAGAATGATACCGTCTACCTTTTCCATAAGATAAAATGGAGCATCCATTACTGCACTAGAATCTGAAAAAGCATAGACCTTGGGACATTGGTCAAATCCTGTCTTTAGCTTGGAGAGTACTTTATATTCCCTTCCCATATCATGCCCTCTTTTTACAGCACCAAAAGGAGGCCTACGAAGGACATAAGATTTGTCTTCAACATCAAGTTGATAGGTCAGATTGGAATATCCATTAGCGAATTGTTTGATATCAATTGCACTCTTGGCGGATGTAATTAATTCATTGGCATGGAGAAATTCTAAAAGTTCCAACTCTTTCAATTCTTCGCCTTTACGAACGTTTTGGGACATGTTATTCCTATGATTCTTATTTAATTAATCGGATGTGTCAAAACCTAAAGATATAAAAAGCGATTGCAAAGTATCTATTTTATCTTGAGTCAAATATAACACAAGTAAAGTCAATTTCTTTACTACCTTTATTTATTCAAAATGTACTAAATGAATAGCATAAAAAACAAATTTGACCTTACAGGAAAGGTAGCAATAGTTACGGGTGCCTCGAAAGGTATTGGTGAAAGTATAGCAAGAGGATTGGCAGAATATGGGGCCAAAGTTGTAGTCAGCAGTCGGAGTCAAGAAGCAGTAGATAATGTGGTGAATGCGATGAAAGAAGATGGACGGGATGCGTTGGCAATCGCGTGTAATGTAGGAGATCGCGCCCAAAGAGCACATCTTATTCAAAAAACAGTGGATCACTATGGAGGAGTAGATATTCTAATTAACAATGCAGCGACGAATCCTGTATTTGGAAAGTTGGCAGAAGCGGATGAAGGTGCATTTGATAAAATTATGGACATTAATGTGAAAGCATGTTTTATGTTAGCGAATGCATGTTATCCGATAATGAAATCAAGAGGTGGCGGCGCAATTGTAAATATCGCTTCTGTAGAGGGATTACGACCATCATTTGGTTTGGGTATGTATTCAATAAGTAAAGCCGCTTTAATTATGTTGACCAAGAGTCAGGCAAAAGAATGGGGTAGATCAGGGATTCGAAGTAATGCCATTTGCCCTGGATTGATACAAACAAAATTTAGTGCTGCGATTTGGAAAGATGAAACTACGTTGAATCATTTTGAAAAGCAATTGCCTTCTGGTCGTATGGCACAACCCGATGAGATGGTTGGTCTAGCCTTGTATTTGGCTTCAGATGCAGGAAGTTATTCTACTGGAGGAGTGTACACTGCTGATGGGGGGTACATGATAGCTGGATAAAATTTAGAAAATTAATAAATAATAAAATATATGGATTTTGAATATTCAAAAAGATCCTTGGAGTTGCAGGAGAGGGTAGATGCTTTTATGCAACAATATATATTCCCTCTTGAGGAAGAGTATACCTCTTTTGTGATGAATAATCCATGGAAGGTCTTTCCTGAACAAGATTATTTAAAAAGATTAGCAAAGGAAGCAGGTCTCTGGAATTTGTTTTTGCCCAAAGAATATGGAAAAGATAGTCCAGGGTTGACCAATTTGGAATATGCCCCTTTAGCAGCTTTAATGGGACGAGTACTATGGTCCTCTCAAATATTCAATTGTTCTGCTCCGGATACGGGAAATATGGAAGTGTTGTCTAAATACGGGACTGAGGCACAGAAAGAAGAGTGGTTGAAGCCATTGCTAAATGGAGAAATGAGATCGGCCTTTTTGATGACAGAACCAGATGTGGCTTCCTCTGATGCTACGAATATTGAAACTTCCATACAAAGAGATGGAGATGAATATGTCATCAATGGAAGAAAGTGGTGGTCTACGGGTGCCATGAACCCCAATACGAAGATGTACATTGTCATGGGTAAAACGGATGCGAATGCTCATCGACACACCCAACAAAGTATGATTATTGTTCCAGCAAATGCTTCTGGCGTGAAGATTGTTCGCCCACTTAGAGTTTTTGGAGCTTTAGAATCACCTGAAGGACATGCAGAAATTGAGTTGAAAAATGTAAGGGTTCCCGTGGATAATTTATTGGTAGGTGAAGGGAGCGGATTTGCTATTGCGCAAGGAAGATTGGGACCGGGAAGGATTCATCACTGTATGCGTTTGATCGGTTGTGCTCAACGGGCATTAGAATTGATGTGTGCACGAGTTCAAGTGAGAGAAACATTTGGCAAGAAAGTAGCTCAATACAGTAGTATTCGACAAGATATTGCACGATCGAGATGCGAAATAGAACAAGCCCGTCTTTTAACATTGGCGGCGGCAGATAAAATTGATCGATTTGGAATAAAGGAAGCAAAAGATTTGGTGGCGATGATAAAAATTGCTGTTCCTCAAATCGCATGTGATGTCATCGATAGAGCGATACAAGCACATGGTGGCTTGGGCGTAAGTTCGGATACTCCTTTGTCTGAGTTTTGGGTCTATGCCAGAGCACTTCGAATTGCAGATGGACCCGATGAAGTACATATGTATCAGCTAGGGAGAAACACTATAAAGAAGTATACGTAACGCTTCGTATAGAGAGCCAATCTTAGTAGACAACAGTCACTGTCCCAATGGTATTCTGAGCAATTCCATCTTGGATATAATTAATCACATACATATATACTCCTGGGGTGACAAGAGAGCCATTGCTCGTTCCATTCCACCCATCATTTTCATTATTGAAGAGGGGTTGAGAAATGGTAAAGATTAGATTGCCCCATCGATCATAAATGCTGAAATCATTAACCTGAATGGCATTGTTTTCTTGACCTTGAATGAATAAGAAGTCGTTAAATCCATCGCGATTTGGGGAGAATATATTTCCAATATAGATGTCATTAACTCCAATTACCTCAATAATTACTTCACGTTGTATTCTACAATCATCGTAAAATACTTCTAAAGTATAGGTAGTGGTCGCATCTGGTGAAACTTCGATAATCAAATCATTCGAATCAAAAATCTCTTCATTTATACTCCATGCAAAGCTGTCAATGAGTAGTTCGTCAATATTAGGGTCTAGGAGGTAACTTTCTCCTTTGGTTATGACAGTAAGATCGGGCAATTCTATGCCTATTGTAATTTGTTCTTCAACTTCCACCATCAATTTAGTAATACAATCTCTATCATCTTGTACATGAAGATTATATTCCCCTGCTGCCAAATTGAAGAAGTCACTCTCAGTTTGATATTGCTCTCCATCTATAGAATAACTATAATAGCCACTACCTCCTTCTACATCTATAATCTCAATACTCCCACCTAAAATATCGGGACAATCCACGTGATCTACATTCCAATCAAAAACTATCGGCTGAGAAGAAGAAATATAAATGGAGTCTTTCCATTGGCAACTCCCATCATATTCTATAGTGACGAATTGCCATCCTTCAGAAATGTTTGGATTTTCAGGTCCTACGGTACCATTTTGCCATAAAATAGTTACCTCTGGATTCTCAGAACCTGCTGTAGATGTTAACGAAACCGCTCCAGATTCCAAATCCAAACAAGAAGGTTCTATAGTTTCAAAAGTCAATATCAATTCATTGCAAGGACAATCTGCTTTGGGTATTTCAAAAGCTTGGTTGTCTGTGCAATCTGGATGCGCTATTTTCCTAGCAATTGCAGTATATGACCCAGGAGCCAAGTCAGTGAATACATTCGTGTTTTGCCATGATAGGCCACCATCTATGCTATATTCTAGATCTGTTTCCAGATTTATAATTTCTATGGAAGCATCATTTAAATCGCAATCTGATGGGGGAGTAACATTGATTACGGATACAACTAAATTTTCACTCTCTTCCATTAACGTTATTGTCCGTGCATCAATGCAATTGACATTTTCACTATCTCTTACGAGGACTTCATAGGTACCTTCCGTAAGGTCATTGAATGTATTATTCATTTGCCAAGTAAGTCCGTTATCTCTGCTAAATTCCAGGTTGTTGCCTTCCGCTATGATCTCGATCTGACCAATATCAGGAAGACATGTATTCCCATTAGTTGAAATTAAATCAACAATTATAGGTGCTTCAGGAGCAGTCAATGCAATTGAAGAAGATGAAATACAATCCTCAGCAATATTTGATTGAACCAAGATAGAATATATACCAGATGTTAACTCATTGAAAATATTGTCCGTTGTCCAAGTTGTACCATTGTCAATAGAAAATTCTAAAGAAATTCCATCTGCAATAATTTCTATACTACCATCATTTGCATAACAATCTGTGATATTTTGCGCATTAATATCAAGAATCACAGTTTGAATAATATCTTCAATTTCGGCATTAACTTCTACAATACAATCGCTCATTTTTTCTCTTACACTTATGATATAAGACCCAGATGAAAGATTATTAAACTCGTTGGAATCTTGCCAATTTATTCCATCATCCAAACTGTACTCCAAATCATTACCCATTGCTTCCACGACAATACGTCCATCATCCACCATACAGTTGTTTATATCTTCTATGGTTACATTGGTAATATCAGGACCATCAGCTGAGGTCAGAATAGCTTCAATAGAATGAATGCATGAATCAAAATCAGTCGATCGTATTAAAATGGTGTATCCTCCAGGTCCTAAATTGTTAAAACTAAGAGAGGATTGCCATGATGTACCGCTATCAATACTGTATTCTAAATTCTCACCTGGCATGGGTTGAATCGTTATGGTACCATCATCAACGATACAATCACTAGGATGAACAACCATCAATTCCACTTGATAAGGTGATAAAATGTTGAATTCGAGCGTCAATTCATTGGAACAGCTGCCATCAGTAGGAGTAAAAGTACTGGTAATGGTTTCACCTAGTGAAGCCTGAATTTCTAGTAGAGAAGGGTTCCATTCCCCATCTATTAAGTTTTGAGATGTTGTGGGTAATTCGAAGTCTTCATCGGTCCAACAATAAAAATCTGAGATTGTAAATTCTGGAGTTAAAGCTTCTTCGATTGTAAAAATTAACTCCAATGGAGCAAGACATGATTCAGTTGCATTTCCGTAGAATACTGTAGTGATTTGACCGTCTTCTAAAGTACTAGGATCTATCGTTGGAATGGTCCATGTTCCTTGAAAACCGTTGGATGATTCTGTTGGTAAAAGGAGATTCTCGTCCAAAGCACATAATGTCGTTTCAAGGTCAAATTCTGGCACGTCTGGGGTAATTATTTCAATTTCCCAAGTAAACGATTCTGTACATAAATCATCAGAGGTAAAAATAGACTCTATAGTTCCTGTTGAAGTGGTGGGATCAATGGATTCAATACTCCATGTCCCTGCAATGGATTGATTATCCGTAGTAGGAAAAGTATAAGTTGTATCGAGTGCACACAGTTGATTGGGTATATCAAATTCTGGTACTACAATTTCCGCAATGTCAATCGTGATAGACTGTTCTTCTACACAAGGTGATTGCCCTGGAAGAGGGGTCCAAGTAACTGAAATGCTATTTTCTTCAATAGTGGTTGGGTCGATAGAGGGTATGTCCCAAAGTCCTTCGTATCCTTCTTCGCTAATGGTATTGAGAGAGAGCGTAGCATCATTTTTACACAAGATTTCTGGAATATCAAAATTCAGCGCAATACTCTCCCCAACAATATAGACGTATTCAAACAGTGCAAAACAATTCGGATTATTTGGGGTGAAAATATTGGTAAAAACGCCAGACTCCATCGTAGGGTTAATGGAGGGTGTTTCCCAAAATCCAGAAATTCCATTCAAATCAGTGATAGGGAAGATATATTCATCTGCAGTGCTGCAAATAATAGTGGGCAAATCAAATTCAAGTTCATCACCGCTATAAATTTCAATTGTAAAATTGACAGGTATGGCGCAGTAAGTGTCATCAGGTGTGAATTCTATATCATAAAATCCATCAGGGGTTTGGGATAAGTCAATTAGTGGTAAGTCCCATGTCCCTTGTATAAATTCTAAAGATTGGTCTGGAAAGATGATAAAATCTTGTTCAGGTCTACAATAGGAAAGTGGAAAACTGAAGGTAGGTACTTCTGGAATTGAGATTTCCACATCTATAGTCGCAATGATGTCACAGCCTGCATTATCCGTTACTTCAAGTGTTAATTCTCCAGATTCCATTGGTGAATAGAACAGCAATGGATCGGAACCAATCAAAATAGCATTCCAATACCATGATACATTTACTATTGGAGGTGATCCACCACTAATGAGTTCAGTGGCATTCAGCTCAATCGTATAGGGAAGACATTCATCAATAGTCAATTCATTATAGACTAATTCAGGAAATACGGATATCGTTACTTCTTGAGGTTCAGGTGGACAAGTGTTACCTAGCGGTTCAATAGTAATTAAATAAATTGCTTGCTGTGTCGTTGTATTGGTATTTATTAATAAGTCATTAATCGTTGCTGAGTTCACATTGTTGAACGTCTGACTCATCATTCCAGTTATGGAGGATGAACTACCTGGTGCGATTTGGACGATTATATTAACCAATTCTCCATTGGGAATATCAATCTCTATATCAGTTTGACTATTCGTACAGATATCATTTCCACTAGCCTGAGGTTCAACGGTTGATGTACTCAAACTTGTATTGATATCCAAATCAAATGTCCCGGTATTTGTACTGCCACTACCTACTTCAATCAGAATGGGGGAATCGATACAATAGAGTTCTAGCGTGCTGCCACAATTTGTTGTCAATGTTTCTCCCACACATCCATCATATGCCGCCAATGCAGGAAACGTAATACCTGTACTAATGAGGTTGATGGTGATATCTTGAAGGTCAGGACCTGGATCAAATTCAAACCAAACCGTAGCATCACTTCGAACTTCGCATCCTTCAATGTCACTATCAAATGGAGGGCCTGAATTGGTTGTGCAGGTATTAGATAAAGCTAGATTTATTCCATTGCTCAGTATTTCTGCATCATCGCAGGTATCGTAATTCAGACCCGAGGCATTGCTAGGACTAGTTGTAATTTCTAAATCAAATGAGCCCGTATTACTAAGTGCAGAGCCCACCTCAATCAGAATAGGAGAATTTATACAGTATAATTCTAAAATTGTTCCACAATTTGTCTCCAATACAGGTTCAGAACAATCTGTATATACTCCAAGTGCAGAAGATGAAATGCCTGTCTCAATCAATTTTATTATAATGTCTACATAGTCATTTCCTGGGTCAAATTCATACCAAACTGTAGCTGCAGTTTGTTCTACACAACCTGTAATAGGAGGGTCATCAGGAAAGCCAGTATAGGTAGCACACTCGTTGGTCAAATCAAAATTTACTCCTTCTACAACGGGTATTCCATCTGGACAGATATCATTCACTATATCATCTTCTTCCGATACTTCCGTAACCGAAAGTTCAAAATACCCAACGTTTTCATTTGCTGAGCCAAAGCCAATGACTATGTCTATCCCCGCAGGCAAGTCTTCGAGCACAAGAGATTCTCCTGTCAATCCTGAACAAACGTATCCTAAACCATTCACATCATAATCTGATAGCAGCGTTGCACAGTCGGGTAGAACTGCTGTAATACTTATTTCGTCTGCAGTATTAAAAACGATTCCTGTATATTCATTTGCTTCTATGATTAAATCTGCAACGGAGCAACCCACTGTATAGTTATACCAAATTGTGTGATCATTTTCGCAAACAACAACATCATTTGGAGGGCCACAATCAGTAGTACTATTAAATACGATTGGGTTATTCGGAAATAAATTTAGACCTTCTAAGGCTTCTGCACAGTCGAATCCTTCACTATTTGGTGTAAACATATATTGCCCCTCAGTTGTCAAAAGGTAATACTTGGTACCCGCCTCAGGTGCGAAAGCAAACATGCCATTTCCACAAGTTTCATAGACCAAACCACTGCAATCGGTGGTGGTAGAGAAGATTTCAACATTGATCCATGAAGCACCAAAATAGATCGTACCATAATTGATTGGATCGGGAGTTGTAAATGTATACCATTGCCCTGGATCTGTATTGCTAATGCAGTTTCCAGTTGCTTCCGCATCAGGTGTGGCTTCTGCATCGGGAAAATATTGTTCCACATATCCACATTCTAATAATCCAAAATCTATAGCACCAGAACAGTCGTCATTGGGTGGAGGTGGAGGAGTTGTCGTGTTCGCAAGTAGAGAATTAGATGTAAATATTAGAACAGACAAGGTGTAGATGTATATCCCGATTCTCATAGCAAGTTAGTTATCTAGGTGATCAAGATACCTTTTTATTATGAGAAAAGTCATAAAATACTGAATATAAATCTATTAGCAAAGTTGTGTTCTTATAGGAATATATTCAAATAGAATATGTTTCTATAAATTAGTAGCAACAACAGAAATTTAACTTCTTGTTTGTATTTATCAAACAAATAACTTCGTTTTGAGTTATGTGTAATGACATATTATTAGTTGAAAAATCAAACAATGAGATACTTTTTAGTAATTATATATCTATCTATTGGATTTTCTTTAGCCAGCCAAGAAGAGGTGAAAATATATTCAGAACGTCAAGGAGGGGATGTATTCATATTTGCCGATAATCCTGCGTTAATTCCAATGACAATAGATCTAAAATTGAACTTGACCAATATGGATACCGATTTTGGTGGGAATAAAGGAATGTTTGTCATACCTCCACAAGCAGAACGATTTGAAATTACGAAAGCAACACCAAACGTTCAGCAAGGAAGAACTGGCTTGTCTTTAGAATCCTTTATTTATACGGGAGATGTCAAAAGTGAGCACGATAATGATTATCTATACCAATTACCATTTGAGAAAGGAGCAACTTATATAGTTTCTCAAGGGTACAATGGAAAATTTAGTCATCAAGGGGAGAATGCGATAGATTTTGCCCTAGAAGTCGGAGAGAAGGTATATGCAGCAAGGGGTGGTATTGTCTATAAAACGGTCAAAAAAAATAAGAAGTCTTGCCGAAACTCCTCTTGCCAGCAATACAACAACTTTATAACGATTTACCATGAAGATGGTACTTTTTCAGAGTATTCACACTTAACGTATAATGGGGTGTCTGTAAAAGCAGGAGATAAAGTGAAAGCAGGTGAATTAATCGGCTACAGCGGAAATACAGGATGGTCATCTGGACCACATTTGCATTTTGTAGTCTACAGATACAATAAAAAAGGAGAGCGGATCACTCTAAAAACGAAATTTGAAACCAAAAAGAAAAAAGGAATTTACCTTAAAGAAAATAAATCCTATTCTAAATGATGGTCTATTAGTTTTAGAATAAACCACTTCAATAAAACGGCCTCGTTTAATTAAAAACGAAGCCTTTTTTATTTTTTGCGATACAATGCTCTAATTATTCAGGTAAACCTGCATCGATCCATGCGCTTAATTTGTCAATGGAACAATCATCCAATTTAGTTCCTCCTTTTGGCATGTTTGAAAATCCATCTTCATGATTGATCGCTCCTTTTACTCTGCCAAACTCAAAAGCTGTTTTGGTGTCTTCATACGTCTCGTAACTCCCAATGGTGTTTATTCCATCAGCATCATGACATCCTGAACTCACACAGTTTGAAGCTAGGAAATCTTTTGCATAGTTATCATAGGTCAGTCCAGTAGTTTCACAAGTATCACCCGGTTCATCTTCATCACCACATGAAATCATAATACATGCAGAAGCAAATAAAACCACTAAAAGGAATCCGTATTTTCTTAAATTTAATAAATGCATTTGATCATCTTTAATAATTAATAAAAATCTAATATATGACTTAATGTCATTACTTCGTAAAAAAACAAAAATGATTCCAAAAATGAAGACTCCACGACTACATTTTAGAATAATATTTTATTAGAGTAGTCCTTGTAATTCTTTCATTAACTGCTCAGGTTTTTTATATCCAATTATAATTTTAATTGGGTTTCTGTCTTTATCCAACACCGCAAAGGAAGGATAACTCAATCTTCCATTCAGTAATTTTGGAGCTAATCCATGAATTCCTTTTCTTCCACCAGCCTTATAGATATATTCTTGTCCATTCCAGTTTACAATATCTGTTTGTTCAGCATTAAATTTTACGACGTGGAAATTATCATCTAACAATTGAATCACAGTGGGATCTGTAAATGTTTGTTGGTCCATTACTTTGCACCATTTACACCAAGAAGTGTAGACATCCACGAAATACAGTTTATTATCTGTGTTTTTCAATTGAGAAGCTTCATCTATACTCAACCAAGTGAGACTGCCATCGGTATTCTTCTGGTATTCTCCCGGATTTTTACAAGAAGTAATTACTAGTACTAATGCAATCATACAAAGAGTAGAAGTTCGTTTCATTTGAGTCATATTATTGTGATACGGGAAAAAGGTTTATTTCTTCTGCCTTTTTAATCATGAATTCATGCGCTTCATCAAAATCATTTTTAATATCCCCTTCTAAAATAGCTTCACGGATGGCAGTCTTAATGGTTCCCACATCTCTGCAGGGACCAATGTTAAAAGTTGTCATAATGTGTTCTCCTGAAATAGGAGGTTGCCAATTTCTAAGTTTATCCTTCTCTTCAATCTCCGTTAATTTCTCCTGAACCAATTCGTAATTTTCGAGATATCTTTTGACTTTGTTTTTATTCTTGGAGGTAATATCCGCTCTACAAAGTGTCATTAAATCATCAATATCTTCTCCTGCCTCAAATAGCAATCTACGAATGGCACTATCTGTAATGTTGTCTTTAGTCAGTGAAATAGGCCTAAGGTGTAAACGAACCAATTTCTGAACATATTTCATTTTTTGGTCTAAAGGAAGTTTCAATCGTTTAAAGATTTTGGGAACCATTATGGCCCCTAAAGCTTCATGTCCATGAAACGTCCATCCAACGGTTTTATTGAATCGTTTTGTCGGTGGTTTAGCAATATCATGAAAGACAGCAGCCCACCTTAACCAAATATTATCAGTTTGCTTACAAATATTGTCCACCACTTCCAAGGTATGATAAAAGTTGTCTTTGTGTCCTTTTCCATCGACAAAGTCAACCCCTTGAAGATTGGCCATTTCAGGGAATATAATGGCTAATAATCCAGTGTCAAAAAGTAATTTAAATCCAATAGATGGCTTGTCAGAAGCCAGAATCTTTTCCATTTCTGAGATGATTCGTTCTCTAGAAATGATTTTAATTCGATTCTTAAACTTCGCCATGGCAGCCAAGGTTTCTTCCTCCAGCTGAAATCCCAATTGACTGGAAAAACGAATTCCTCTCATCATTCTCAACGGATCGTCACTGAATGTTTTTCCTGGGTCTAAGGGAGTCTTTAATTTCTTCAATTCCAAGTGTTTTAATCCATGGAAAGGATCTATAATTTCTCCAAAATTCTCTTCGTTTAAACTGACAGCTAGGGCATTAATTGTAAAATCGCGTCGATTTTGATCGTCTTCTAATGTTCCATTTTCAACGGCAGGTTTTCGAGAATTTTGTCGATATGATTCTTTGCGCGCACCCACAAATTCTATTTCGAGGTCTTTGTGCTTGATCATGGCCGTACCGAAACGTTTGAAAACAGTTATTCTTGGAATAGGACGAAGCTTGGAACATACTTGTTGAGCCAATTCAATGCCACTACCTACACAAACGATATCCATATCTTTAGACTCTCTAGCAAGTAATCTATCTCGGACATAACCACCGACGACATAGGTGGGAAAGTTCAGTTCTTCGCCGCACTCTTTTATAAGTTCAAATATTTTTCTTTCGTATGGTTTAATGTTGAATACCAAGCAATCATGATTTAGTGCGGTGCAAATATATTTGAATAGTTTAGAATATTTGAAAGTGATCTAGAAAATCGATTGAATTGTTGTGTGGATTATATGAAGTCAACCTATTATCTAGCCTAAAATCCTTTAGTTTTCCAATGGAGACAACCAGTCATCCTTTACTTTTGTTGATTGAGCATGATAATTAGTTGTTTTGTCAAAATAGTTCAGAAGAACTAAATTTTATCTTCAAATTTGCATGTTATTAAAGGACGTCTATCAATACACCGAGAATGAAAAAAATCTTCACGATCTGTTTTATTTTGACTTCATTGTTTGCTCTTGCACAATCCAATTATACGTTAAGTGGATATGTAAGAGATGCAAATACAGGAGAAACATTGATTTCTGCCAATGTAATCAATGCAGAGAATCCTATAGAAGGTACAACCACCAATACTTATGGATTTTATTCCATCACCCTTCCAGAAGGGAAATACAAAATTGCATTCAGTTATCTAGGATTTCAAGATCAGATTTTTGAATTGGATTTAACTAAGAATTTGGAGTTGAATGTAGATATGGATGAAGGCGTAACTATGGACGAAGTAGTCATCTCCGCTGAAAAGGAAGCCAAAAGAAAGAATGTGGAAAGCACACAAATGGGTGTAATTGAATTGCCTGTGGAAAACATCAAAAAGTTACCAGCAATTTTCGGGGAAGTAGATATTTTAAAAACGATTCAGTTGTTGCCTGGGGTATTGTCATCGGGGGAAGGGAATGCTGGATTTTATGTGCGTGGAGGTGGCCCTGACCAGAACCTAGTATTGTTGGATGAAGCCGTGGTCTATAATTCAGGTCACTTATTGGGATTTTTCTCTGTTTTTAATGCCGATGCGATTAAAAATACTACGCTGATAAAAGGAGGAATGCCTGCCAATTATGGAGGAAGATTATCCTCTGTTCTTGATATCCAAATGAAAGAGGGCAACAATAAGAAATATGCAGTGGAAGGAGGAATTGGGCTTATCTCCTCTCGCTTGACCATCCAAGGCCCATTGGTTAATGAAAAGAGTTCATTTATTGTCTCAGGAAGAAGGACGTATATTTTGGATTTGGCTCAACCTCTTTTGAATGGTTCAGATTTTGAGGGAACAAATTATTATTTCTACGATCTGAATACCAAGTGGAATTATCGATTTTCAAACAAAGATCGATTGTATTTTAGTGGGTATTTTGGACGGGATGTGTTCAAGTTTCGTCAACCTAAACGGGATTTGTTTTTTGACTTGCCCTATGGAAATAAAACAGGAACATTGAGATGGAATCATTTATTCAATGATAAACTATTTTTCAACCTGTCCGCAATTTATAACGACTATAATTTTCAGTTTGATGGAGGGCAGGAAGACTTCCTCTTTAGAGTGTTTTCAGGTGTGAGAGATTACAATTTGAAACTCGATTTTGAATATTATCCGAATACCGTTCATAAATTGAAATATGGAGCCAATTACACCTATCATAAACTGACACCCAATACGGCCAGTGCCACCAATGGAGAAGTTGATTTTAGTACTGAGTTTTTACCAAAGTATGCCAATGAGATTGGCTTGTATATCTTAGATGATATCCGATTGAATCAAAAATGGAGCATTAATGCAGGATTGAGGTATTCTATATTTTCGCAGATTGGGCCTTATACAAGTAAGTTGACTGGTGAAGAATATGGAACATTCGAATCAGCCATTACCTATACGGGATGGGAACCTAGATTTAGTTTTAAATATGCATCGAGTAAAGATTTATCTTTTAAGGGAGGAATCACATGGAGTAATCAATATTTGCATTTGGTGAGTAATAGTTCAAGTACATTACCTACAGACATTTGGGTGCCCAGTACGGAAATTGTTGAGCCTCAACGAGGGATTCAATATGCTGTTGGGGCATTTAAAAATTGGAAAGACGATATGTATGAAACGTCTATAGAAGTATATTATAAAGATTTACAAAATCAAATTGACTATGCCGATAATTATGTCAATGATATTGCAAGAGAGGTAGAAGACGATTTTGTTTTTGGAGAAGGGAGAGCATATGGTGCAGAGTTTTTTGTAAAGAAATCTTCTGGTAGGCTTAACGGCTGGATAGGATACACCTTGTCTCGTTCAGAACGTTCATTTCCGGATATTGAAGATGGGCGATGGTATCCTACGGTCTATGATCGAAGGCATGATTTGTCTATAGTGGCCAATTATGAATTAAGTAAAAAATGGAATGTCGGAGGGACGTTTATCTATGGGTCTGGAAGATATTTTACTCCGATTCAAGGTTTTTATTTTATCGAACAAGAACTCAATACTTTTTATGGCCCTAGAAATAGTGCCCAATTATCGGACTATCATCGATTCGATATATCTTTTACGTATACTCCAAAACCCGATAGTAAAAAAGCATTTAAAGGCAGTTGGACCTTTTCTCTTTATAATACTTACAATCGAAAAAATCCATTTTTCATCAATTACGACACGGAAACCGATTTTGAAAGTGGTACAACCACAATTAAAGGAGAGCAGATTACAATTTTCCCATTAATACCTTCTATTACCTACAACTTTAAATGGAACCAAAAATGATTAAAAGAATGAAATTGCATAAAATTGAATTGTGGTATGGAATCTTAGTTTTTGGGGTGTTAGCTACACTATGGACAAGCTGTACGGATGAGTTTATTCCAGACACGCAGGAATCGGATCAACAATATGTAGTAGAGGGATTTATTGAGGCAGGGGATAGTGAAATGCCTACATTTGTATTGCTCACCAAAAGCATACCTTTCTTATCAACAATCGATCTTACTACCTTCAATGACATCTTTGTTAATAATGCTAAGGTGACAGTTTTTGATGGTGCCGAGACCGTCGAGTTACAAGAATTTTGTCTAGATGATTTGCCACCTGAGGTACGCGACGCTGCTGCAATCGCATTGGGTTTTGACCCAGACAGTACCACACTTAATATCTGTGCTTATGTAGATTTGTTGGATGTTATTGATCGTAAAGAAGGCGGAGTTTATGATTTGAAAATCGAAGTAGAAGGAGAAGAAATCACTGCAACCACTACGATTCCAGAATTTGTACCCTTATTCAATTTGAGGTGGGATGATCCTCCAGGTGAACCCAGCGATACAGTAGCACGTCTTTGGGTAACAATTGATGATCCAGCAAATGAGGCCAATTTCTACCGTTACTTTACAGAAGAAAATGACAATGGGTTTGTGTCTCCTTTTTCATCCGTAGTCGATGATGCCTTTTTTGATGGAAAAGAATTTGAATTTCCATTGACAAAGGCAGAACCTAGAGATGGGGATTTTGATGCAGAAAACTTTGGATTCTATTTTAGAGGGGATAGCATTCGAATCAAATGGATGACCCTTGATGCAGCTCATTTTGAATTTTGGAATACCTTGGAATTCAGTAGAAATAACGCTGGGCCATTTAGCTCTTACAATCGGGTGACATCGAATGTGAATGGAGCTCTAGGGGTGTGGGGTGGATATGCAGTTGGGTTTTATGATGAATTTGTCCCTGTGAAGTAAGACGCTCAAACTCAAACTCATAAATTACCTCAAACGTTGATCTTTATCACTTGCAACGGGCATTGATATTTCCTATTGCTATAGACATTATCCTATAGTATGAATTGAACTCGAAGTCTCCTTATTACGTCTCTAAAAGTACAATTCTGATAAGCTGATATCGAACATCTTTACCAAACTTAAACTCAAACTCACCATTTACTAAACTACTCGGTTTTCCATGATGTTGGCCTATACTTTTGTTGTGACATACAGCATAAAAACATCAAATATTCAGATAATGAAAATCATAGTCACAACAATTAAAATAGCACTTTTAACATTTTTCACCTTTAATTTTATAAACGCTCAACATGTAGGAGTTGCTACTACAACCCCAGATGCTCCTTTTCATGTTGGTAGCTCAGGTCAAGTTCTTACATCTGGCGGATTAGTATTGCTAGGTAAAAGAAATGAGAATTACTTGGAATTGGATTTTAATCGGGTTCAATCGTTTTTTGGCATTGAGCATATACCAACAACATTTTTTCTACAGCCCAATGGGGGGAACACGGATATTGGTGGAAAAATGGCCATAGGAACCAATGATTTTACAACCATGCTAAATATTGATGGGGGATTGCCAGTATCAGAATCTGGGAAAGGAACTATGATCATTGGAGATGTAGACAATTACCATGTTCGATTTGATGAAAATGATATCCTAGCCAGAGACGAAAATGGACCTGCACTTCTCCGACTTCAGTCTTATAGTGGGAACCTTTCATTGGTAGATGATAATGACGGTAAACTGGGAATAGGTACCTTATTTCCTCAGGCAAAAGTACAAATAACCGATGGACCAGATGTTGATTTATCCGACGGGGGACACTTAATTTTAGGAGAGACAACAGGCTATAATCTAGCCTTTGACAACAATGAGATTATGGCGAGAAATAATGGGGCGATGTCCTCCATGTACCTTCAAGGAAACGGTGGAGATGTTTTGATGATCCCGAATGAAGCTGGAACAGTAGGTATAGGTGTAACATCAAGTGCATATTTACCCGATGGATTCTTATTGGCTGTAGATGGAAAGATCATAAGTGAAGAAATAAGAGTGGAACTGAGTGGTGATTGGCCAGATTATGTTTTTGAATCGGACTATGAACTTACTGCATTGAATGAATTGGAGCTGAAAATTAACGAATTGGGTCATTTGCCTGGAATCCCTTCTGCTGAAAAGGTAGAAGAAGAAGGGCTTGATTTAGGGGATATGAATAAGAGGATGATGGAAAAAATCGAAGAGTTGACCCTGTATATGATAGAGGCAGATAAGAAAATAAGATTGCTTGAGCGGAAATTGAATGAAATAGAAGATCGTCAATAGTTAGCAATTCATTAATAATATAAATAGTAAACAAATAGCATTATGCGTACTTTATCTATACTGCCATTTTTGATCATTATTGTACATTTCTCTGTTTTTGCACAGGTGGATTTAGATGTACAGTTGGAAGGACAAAACGATTTTCGAGAAATTGTAAATATTATTGATCGATATTATGAAGGACATGAAGAAGATTGGAGGGGAGAAAACGGAAGAGCTCCAAAACTTAAACATTGGAAAAGATGGGAGTGGTATATGTCGAGTAGATTGGGGCACAACAATGAATTTGTCAGCATCAACGATAGTTTGTTCAAAGCAAAAAAAATAGTTCAAGGCCAGTATTCTGATGATGTCTTGAGAACAGTGAATAGTCATTGGCAATCCGTAGGGCCTTCGTCGACTACATCTGGAATAGGAAGAGCGGATCGAATTGCTTTTCATCCTAGTGATCCTGATATATTTTATGTAGGTACGCCTGCTTCAGGTTTATGGAGGACCACAAATGGGGGATCAACGTGGACAGCATTAACCGATCATATGCCAGCTATTGGAATATCGGGTATAGTTGTGGATTGGGAAAATCCTTCCACTATTTATATGTTAACAGGGGATGGAGATTCTGCATATTTAGGAGGGTTTGTAGATCAATTTGGATACACAAGAAAGTCAATGGGAGTATGGAAATCTACGAACAGTGGAGCAACGTGGTATCAAACTGGAGAATTAGACCCTGGAGATTATCAAAGTTTTAAATTGGTCCAGAGCCCATTGAATTCGAACACCTTACTCGCTGCCACAGATGTGGGAGTTTTTAAAACCACAAACGGAGGTGCAACATGGGTAAAAACACTGAATGATAATGTATTTGATCTCGAATTTCGACCTGGGAATGCTGTAGTCTATGCAAGTTCTGATGATAAAGTTTATTACTCTTTGTTTTCTGGTGATAATTGGACCGAAGCTAATTTTGATGTCAATTTAGGGAGTCCAATCCGTATAGAATTGGCTGTAACACCAGATCATAACAACTATGTGTATGCATTAATCGGTGAAGTAAATGCTGCAGGAACATATGGTGGAACATACAGGTCAACAAATGGAGGTATCGATTACCAATTGATGAGTTCAACACCAAATATTTTGGGAAGTGCTAATGATGGAACGGGCAATAATGAATTTGCAGAATACATTCATTCTTTGGCGGTTTCCTCAGCGGATAGAGATATGGTGATAGCGGGTGGTGTTAATATTTGGACATCTTCAAATGGTGCAGCTAGTTACTCTGCAATAACAAACGGTTACCATTCGGATATTCATCAATTGGCTTACAACCCTTTGGACGATAAACTTTATGCGTGTACAGATGGTGGAATTTATTTAAGTGAAGATGATGGCGCTACTTGGACTCCATTTTTAGATGGGTTCAATACATCCCAAATCTACCATATGGCGGGTACGCCCCTAAATGAGGATTATATTTTAATCGGTCTTCAAGATAATGGGGTGAAATTAAAATCAGATAATAGTTCTACGTTTACGCATGTAAGGAGTGCAGATGGATTTGATGTCTCCTTCAATCCAATAGACGAGACAGAGTTTTATGCAACCATCAATCAAGGAGCTAGACATTTTACAAATAGTGGGGGAGCAAGTACTTCGATCACGCCACCGAATGCCAATTGGTTTGGAACAATCAGAGCACATATATCGGATGAAAATACGGTCTTTTATGGTTCGGATACCTTCCAAATTTCAACAGATAAGGGTAATTCTTGGTCATTTGTGTTGAATTCAGCCACTTGGGCATTAGAGACGTGTCCAAGTAATAGCAACCGATTATATGCAGCTGGTGCTTCAAGTTATAATGCAAATAGTAACGGTACATTGACAAGATCAGATGATCAAGGCGCCACATGGGACTCATTGCATCTTAATACGGGTTTTGCGCCTTTGGATTCCTTTACCAAAATCACAGATATCGCAGTGAATCCTGGAAATTCCAATTCTGTATATGTTACTTTTGGTGGGTTTTTTGAAGGCCAGAAAGTATATCGGTCAACCAATGCAGGAGGGACATGGGAAAACTTTTCTGGATCATTACCAAATATGCCCATTAATGCGATCGTCGTTAATGCTGCAGGCAATCAAGTATATATAGGGACAGATTTGGGAGTATTTTATAGGCATACCTCTATGGATGATTGGATGCCCTATACGAATAGTATGCCCATCACTCCAGTAACTGGTTTGTATATAGATGAAAGTAATGATAAGTTATATGCTTCAACGTTCGGAAGAGGGGTATGGAAAGTTGATTTGGTCGGCAATTGTGATAATAATTTAACATTGAATGGGAATTATGAAGGATACAAATTATATCAAGCTGGAAATCAAATAACTACTGCGGGATTGATCTATGGAGGAGTGGGAACAACTACCTATTTTAAAGCTGGAAACCGAGTATTGTTAACACCAGGTTTTCGAGCAAGTAAAAATACTATGTTTAAAGCTTATATTGGCGGATGCGGAGAAGGAGATATTCCAGAGTGAATGAATGAAAATGGGATGAATATTCAGAATATGTAAGAAATCAATGAAGGATATTCTATCATTAAAAAATAATTTTATCATTATTTGCATGAGATATTTATAACTTAATCTCAAGAAATTAAAAACGAAAACTTTGCATTTGCGCTATTACATTACAGCAGTTTTGATTGTCATACATTGTTTTGTAATAGGGCAACATGTACCTTTCAAAAACATCAATACAAATCATGGGCTGTCTTCGAATTTGATATATAATGCATGCCAAGGACCTGATGGCTTGCTATGGATAATTGCAAATCGAAAATTGGACAGCTATAATGCAGGAGAAGTTGTAAACTATACCAACGCGATTATTCTAGGGATTGAAAAGTATAAGTTGGCCGAAGTGTTGATAGATCGTCAAAACATAGTATGGTTGCGATCGATAGAAGGAGATTTACTTTATCTGGATGAGAAAAGGAATTTGATTCATGTTGAATTGCCTGAGGTTTTACCTGATGGAATTTTGAATTATATATTGACAGAAGATGGTGAGGTCCATATTATTGCAAAAAAAGGGCATTTTTATTACAATGTAGTGGAAAGGAGATTAGAGGAGATCCATTTATTTAGTCAACCCATTTTTACCCAGTCAGCGCTACAAATTAGCAATGAAGAACAAAATAGATACTTGTTTACTGTGCAAGGTAAAGCGATTCTATATGATGCTAATAAAGGTAAAGTAGAATATGAGTACAAGCAGAAAAGAGTAACAGGAGCAGCTTTGATTGGAAATCGGCGCATGTTGATCAGCACGGGCCTTCATCATGAGTTATTCCTGATTGATATGGAATCTAAAAAGGTGATAAAAAACCTGGCTATTGATATCCAAAACCAGTATCCTGAAACCAATACCTATTATCGACGAATTAAACACATCTATGAGGGCCACATCGGCATCACCTCTGGTCATCAAGGTCTATTTATTTTAGATGAGGATGACCTATCCGTTCAAAATTATTCTCATGACTTTTCAGATCCTAGTTCGATCTCTTCAGACAACTCTTTTTTTCTGTATGCCAATGATTTTGGGAATGTTTTTGTAACCAGTAGGACTTCAGGTTTGAATATATTAAATACACGCAGAAGGAGTGCAAAACATATTAAGTCCTTTGTAGATCATAATTCTAAGAAAATATTTGAAGGTCATATATCACATATTGTCAAGGACAAACAAGGATCATATTGGTTGGCATCTTCTCAGGGGTTAATCAAATATGACCCCATTAAAAAGAATACCACATTTAATATCAGAAGAGAAAATAAGGATAAAATATTAAGCATCATCTCCATGTATATTGATGAAAAAGATAGAAAATGGGTAGGAGTTTCTGGCGGTGGACTAGATATTGTCGATTCATTCGGAAAATCGATTCGATCTTTCCAAGTCGATAAAGAGGATAAGAAATCTCTAAAGAGTAATTTTGTTTATACCTTCAGTAAAGGAGTGGAAGGAGATTTGTGGGTGGGAACCTCTAGGGGGATCAATATTTTTGATATTCCTAGTATGCGTATTAAGTCGAATATTCAAGTGGATACCAATTCAGTAATCAAAACGGCAATTCGAGAAATAAAAACCATAGGTAAGGAGACATTTGTAGGTACATGGAGGAAGGGGTGCTACGTTTTTTCAAATGGAGATTTTCAAGTGATAGACATTCCCCAATCACTCAATGCAATAAATATATCTGCTTTTGGAAAAGATAAAGACGGTCGCTTATTGGTAGGAAGTGAAAATGGTTTATTCAGATATGTAGATAAAGGTGGGACCTATACTTATCAAACTAAGTTGCTGCCCGAGCGGATATTGTCCATAGATAAAGATAAAGCTGATAATCTATGGGTAGCTACAGAAAACATTCTTTATAAATTGAATGCAGCAGATGAAACTATGGAAGAGTATACACACATTCATGGATTTACGGGAGGAGGTTTCCGAATGCATGCTTCCTACATGGACCAAAGTGGTCTACTGCATTATGGGTTGAATACGGGCATGTGTTCTTTTGATCCATTATTATTGAGCAAAGATGATTTACAACCCAATCCTCACATAACTGGAGTAATTGAGAACAATCAAAAGGTACTCATTTCAGGAGATGCCCAAATCAAACTGAAATCTGACGAAAATAATATTGGATTTTATTATCAAAATATTGACTTGTGGAATAATCCGGCTTTACAATACCAGTATTCAGTTTCGAGTGAGAAAGAAGAATGGATTCCTGCCATTACTAACCCCGTGTTGATTCAAAATATAAAACCAGGAGCTTTTGAAGTGAAATTAAGAGCATCATTAAATGGTGAAGATTGGACTACTGCTCCCAATAGAATTTTGCTTGGGGTTGATTATCCATGGTGGAGGTCATATTATTTTTACGCCCTTTCATTACTGATCGCATCGTTGGCGTTTTATTTCGCTTTCCGACTGAATCGAAAACTGAAGTTGGATAAGTCCGAGGAATTGAAATACGATGAAAGCTTGAAATTCTTTTCATTTTCCATGCATAAATATGGGGATATGGATGAAGAGTTTTGGGAAGTGATTCTCGAATGTATCCGTCAATTAGATATTGATGCATGTGCAATTTATTTGTTGAATAATGAGAAAAATACATTGTGGAGGCAGGCAGTCAAAACTAGCTCTCCAAAATACGATGATTACCTTGGAAATAAGGAAGTTGTTCCATTGCAGGGTGGAGCTTTTGAGTCGGTTGTGAATAGCAAAACTTCCAAAGCTTTTGATGACCTATCTATAGATGGAAATCGAGCCACAAATAATAGATTATCCAAAATTTGTGTACCAATACTTTCCGGGGATGAAGTGTTGGGATTGATAGATTGTGAACATGAATCAAAATCGTATTTCAATGAGCGAAGATTATCCTTTATTTCAGCAATTTCTACCATTGTTGCTACCAAAATTGTTGCGTACAATGCGGAAGAAGAAAGAAAGGAAGCTGAGATTTCTCTCTCGAATAATTTGAAAAAGGTGTCGGAATTAGAAATGAAGTCGTTGAGGTCTCAAATGAACCCTCATTTTATGTTTAATAGTTTGAATTCTATCAATAACTTCATAGTTAAAAATGATCAGGAAAATGCGTCTGATTATTTGACAAGTTTTGCTCAGTTGATGCGGATCATTTTGGAAAATTCTCGACAGGATTGGGTGTCCTTGGATAGTGAATTGAATGCATTACGGCTTTATGTAGGTATGGAAAAATTAAGATTTGAAAACCAATTTTTCTACCATGAATTAATCTCAGACAAAGTGAATGTAATGTCAACTATGGTGCCTCCAATGTTGATTCAACCTTATATTGAAAATGCAATTTGGCATGGGTTGCTACCAAAAAAATCAGAACAATGTAATTTGAAGTTAATCATTGATCAAGAAGATGATATGTTGAAAATTATTATTGATGATGATGGCATCGGAACCAAATTATCCAAACTTAAAAAAAGTAGTTTCAATGTTTCAAAAAAGTCATTTGGAATGAAAATTATTTCTGAAAGATTAGAAATGATAAATAAAATATACCATCTAAATGCAAGTGTGCAATTGATCGATAAATCAGACATTTCTGAATCAGAATCTGGAACGAAAGTGACCTTGTCTATGAAAATGAAAAAAATGTAAAATGAGAGCAATAATAATCGATGATGAATCCAATAGTAGAGAATTGCTTTCAGCGCTAGCCGAAAAATACACACCTGAAATTGAAATAGTGGGCAGGTTTGATAATGGAGCTGATGCATTGAAAGAAATTGATCAACTGAAGCCCGATATCTTGTTTCTTGACATAGAAATGCCCAACATGAATGGGTTTGATTTTCTTGAAAAATGTCCCTACACAGATTTTTACCTGATATTCACCACGGCGTACAATGAGTATGCGATCAAAGCCATTAAAAATCATGCGTTTGACTACTTGCTAAAACCTATAAAACGAACAGAATTTATTCATACAATTGAACGACTGCAAAAAGAAAAACACAACAATCAAAAATCTAAAATTGATGAATTGCTTAATCACTTAAAGGTAGATGAAGATAGAAAGAAAATTGTATTGGCAACTCAAGAAGGGATGCACTTTTTGGAATATGATGAGATCATGTACGTGAAGGGAGAAGGAGCATATTCGCATTATTATTGTGCTGATGGTTCCAAATATTTTATATCAAAAACATTAAAGGATGCAGAATCTAAATTGACCGATAAAAGATTTAAAAGAGTTCATGCTTCCTATATTATGAATTTTGATTTTGTGAAAAAATACCAAAGAGGAGAAGGAGGATTTTTTGTTTTGAAAGATGGAACATCTATTCCTGTTTCAAGAAGTAAAAAACAAGATTTATTGGGATTGATGGAAAAGTGGCAATAATTAGATCAAAACAACAATCTAGATCATTCAACTAGATGATATTGGTCATCTTTGATCTCTTGAAATTCGATGTTATTTACATATTTGAATCAGTGTTTTGGAAGATGATTTGCCTTCCTTTTCAAATAGAATAAGGTAGTTAAGTACGTCTTTTGCACAATTAATGTTTAAACATGCCTTTTTTTCGCAACACGGTAGGTTTTGTAGTTTTCTGCTTTTTGTTTCTTCAACTTCAAGCTCAAGATAATTCGATTATTTATTATGAAGGGTCCTCTACTATTGCGAACTTTATTCGAGATGCAGAACCAGTGTATGGGAAGGTAAGTTTTGTTATTAAAACAGATACCGAAAGTGCAGGAGGAGAATTGTCCATTTTAGAGGGTACATCGGATATTGGTGGGGTGGCAAAAATTCCAGGATCAAGAACCCTATCAAAAGGGGTAATCAGTACATTGATCGGATGGGATGCAATTGCTGTAATAACGCATTCTGATAATCCAGTCAAGAATCTCTCCCAAGATCAACTCAAGGCTATTTTTACAAGTAAAATTACGAATTGGAAAGAGTTGGGAGGACCGGATTTAAAGATCAACCCCTATGTAGTAAATAAAGAGTCAGCAACGAGAAATGTTTTTCGATCAAGAGTGCTGGGAGAAGAAGATTATCAAGGGTGTACAATTGTAGCACCTGATAAAAAAATTGCTGCAACAGTTGAACAAGATCCAGGTGGAATTGGTCAATTAAGTTTCTCTTTTTTAAGGAACCAACCAGACATAAACGTTTTAGCGATCAATGGACAGCAAGCATCTGTAGATAATCAAAGTTATCCTATAACTCGTCCATTGTATTTATTGACTTGGCCAGGAAGACAATTGACCGCTAATTTTGCGATTTGGACACAGACTCCAGAAGCTCAAGCTATAATCAAAAAACGTTTCATTGGAACAACCCAGTCTTCTATTGTACAAAGTGGAAGCCTTATCGTATTTACAAAAACTCAATCCATTGAAGAAGGAGGAACATACTTTTATCCACATGAACCCTATGAAATCTATACAAAAGAAGGCGATTATCTACAGACAGTAGTGAATCATTTAGATCCTTTGGATGAAAACCCGAGTATCGTCTCACTGCCTCCCAATCAATATCTGATTTGGACAGAAACAGATAAGAAAAATGGAGATTCAAAAATTTTAGTAAATATCGAGACAGATATAACTACAAGGGTTTTTATTGACGCTACTCAAAAAGATGAAGAAAGATCTACTTCGTCGGAATCAAATACACGGCAACAACTGAATTTATTCGGAGATTTTAGATTCCGATTCGAACAAGATTGGAATTCATTAAGACAGGATAGTACATATCGACATGATAGAGGGAGATTAAGATATAGATTACGGTTTGGGTTTAATTATCAATTAAATGAACATGTCATTTTTGGTGGTCGATTGCGTTCGGGTGATCTGAGAAATACACAATCTCCTCATGTAACACTAGGATCAGATTTAACGGCACATAGTGTAGCCATTGATCGTGCATTTGCTAGAGTCAATTACGCCAATATGTGGTTTTGGATGGGTAAAAATAATTTGCCATTCTGGAAAGAAAATGAAATGTGGTGGGACGATGATATTACTCCTGAAGGTGTAGCGATGGGTGGCTTTTTTGATCATTCAAAAAAATTAAGGATAAAACCTACATTTGGATATTTTTTGTTGAATGATCTAGGGAGACAGTTGAGTGAGAATGCATACTTTTTGGGAGGGCAATTGAAACTGGAATACCATCACTTAAATGCCGATGTAAACCTAGCGAGTGGTTATTTTAATTTCTCTAACGTTCCAGATAAAAATGATGTTACAAATAGTCACACAGTGGACTATAAGATTATTAATTCATCGTTGGAAGTAAAATTAAAGACGCAGATTCCCATAGCTTTTGGCGTGGATAATTTTATTAGTTTGGAAGATTACAGCGATGACCCTATTATTACAGGACTTCAATTGGATAAAGAGAAAATAGGGTATGTAGCTAGTGTGAAATTCGGTGGGTTGAATAAGCAAGGCAATGTATTATTTTCCTATTACTATGCTAATATTCCTAAATACGCAGTCGTTGATTTTTTGGCTCAGGATGATTGGTTGAGATGGGATTTGGGCAATGCAATAGGCACCCGATCCAGCAATTTTAAAGGACATGAATTTCGATTGGCGTATTCCATAAGTAGGGGAGTAAACTTAGTCTCCAGGGCTTTTTTTGCAAGTGCAATCAAAAATGAATTTGTGGCTCAAGAAGCATTGGAAACGAGTAACCGATTTAGAATAGATATCAATTTTAAGTTTTGAAAGGATCGAGAGCCTTTGAATTGAAATGAGTCTTTATTGTTTCTAGGATGATCCTTTAATTGCAGTTGTTGAACTAGACACCTCATCAAAGATGTGTTTCCTTATTGTTCACAAACAGCAGAGTGATTACCAAGTATCCTGAATCGACACAAATTTTTCGATAGTTGCTTCTATAGAGGTATATGCACTAAGGGAACGATAAACCTGGAGTAAATTTTCTTGAATGCCTGATGCACCTAAATAAGTGCCAACAATTTGTCCAGTAATCGAACAATTGGTATCCGTATCTCCACCAAACTCGATCAATAAATCGAATGTAGATGCCAAGTCAGTCTTTATCGCATGATTTGCAGCAGCAATGGATAAGGGAATCGAGTTTACTACATAGCCATCTACACCCATTTTGGCAATTTCTTTTAGATCCGTAATATGTTCAATTTCTTCTAATCGATCTCTGACTCTAGTATCTGGAATTTTCGGAATGATATAAGTTATTAGATTCGATGCTGGATTCCATTCCTTGCTTATAATGCCTTGAATAGCAGTAATCACACATCGGGCTCCGATATAGGCTTCATCGTTGTGGTGGGTGATAGAGGAAATTTCTCTTATTCTTTTTGGGTTAATTGATGGGCAAAAAGCAAATGGAGCGATACGCATCGCAGCACCATTTCCTGCACCATATTCCCCTCTTCTCCCAGATTGGCTCCAATGTTGACCCATTTTTAATTCTCTTAGTGCTTGGAACGTTGACGCTCCCAAGCCTACTAATTTCTTTTGATTATAGAGTTGCACCATTACTTTTGCGACATTGTCAGGGGAAGCATGTGGATCGAGGATCAACGACTCAATAGCTGCTATGGTAAGTTGTGTATCATCAGTAATCCTGGGTGCTCTGGTCTTTGGATGATAGTCGTTTAGAGGATCAAAAACATCTGTTTCTTGCTTTGCGTTTTCGTATTGACTACCCAGCGCATCACCAACACTTCCTGCAATAATGCATCCTCGAAAACGATTTGCTTTTTCCATAGTTACTATTGTTCTTTTTTGATGCCTATTATCCTTACTTCTGAGTTCAAACTTTAACTTAAATGTAATTCTTTCCTATTATCTATCCATTGATTTTATGGTTATACTTGTGGCTAGAACGTATGTTTCTGCCTATCATGATGAAAAGTTAGTATGCGGGTAATAGCGGATTCAAACTTACCTGAGCAAGATTAGGTTAAAAATCATTGACTTGCAAAGGGACAAATAATATGTTCTTAAATCACTTCTTTTTAAACTAGGACTGGAAAAATCTTATGTACAGATATTTAATTCTTCTTCTTTTTGGGTGTCTTGGCAATCAAATGTTTAGTCAAGATATAGTATTGGAGGATTCCTGGATGAATAATTTATATGAATACTTGACCCCTGCGGATGTGTTTTGTGAGGCGGTCTATAAATCAAAAGGGAAGGGTGAACTGTTGGCAACTACCGACGATACGGAACGTTTTTTTATTTATGCGAACCGATATTTTAATGATTATCCCGTGTATAAGGGAATACGTAATGAAGAATTACGGTTGGATTCCAAAAGAATAGGAATAGGGACCATAGGCTTTACCGAAGAAGAATATGAATGTTTTAGAGAAGTGATCTTGGGCAATATTCCACCATCAGAATGTAAGGCATTGAAATATGCGATACAATGTAAAATCAATGTGTTTGTTTTTAATAATATTTCTAATGTCTTTGTAGGAAGTAATGGAAAGCAAATTGAGCGCTTACATAATCGAACCATTGAATTTGAAAGTTATGGGAATGAGAATATTAGGATGGAATTTTCGCAGGAAGGTGTTTTAAAAAAAGTAATGAACCTAGATGAATCGTACAGGGAGGTGAAGATGTATGATGAATGTGGAACGTTGGATGAAAAAAAGACGATAAGAAATGAAACACAGTTGTCATCCATACAATACTTCAGGACTAAAAATAGAGACTGGGACGGGAGAAAAAGATATTTTCGGAATGGAAGTCTATTTTCAGAAGTAAGAAAACGGAAAGAAGAAGATTACTATTTCTCGTATCAATTGGATAGGGATGGAGACACCTTATCTTATATTATTTCTGATTATCGGGGCGATTTAAGCACTTTTTATTCTAAATCATACAGCAGAAATAGAGCAGGAGAAATATCTTCTAAAAATGACAGTGGAACGGTTTATTATTACACCTTGGAAAGAGATTCTATTGTGTCAAAGGAAACATATAAGAATTCATCTTGTCTGTTTTGTCCCTTAAAAAAGGTATTTCCACTCAGCACAGAAAAAGTAGTTGAGATGGAAGTAGCATTTCAAAACCATTTTTTTCAAGAATGGTCCAATGTGGAGGAATGTAGAGAGCAGTTGGTCAATGAGTTGAGCAAGGTCATCGATAGAGATTCTATTGATATGATGCCTTACATTGATGTGACCTGTGATATGTTGCTGGATACATTTGAAGTAAAAAGGAGACTTCCTAGAAATTATGCATTTGATAAAGAAGATCTGCTCTTGCATTACAAGCATTTTGGTGGCAAAATTGACGATATTGAAACCTTAGAATTTATATATCAATATTTTGCTATCCATGCACAAATGAGAAATGGAGAATGGAAGTATTATGTCAATTTACTTCCCTTCATGAGAGATAAAATCAGTAAGCAAGATCTCTACATTTTGTACAAATCTATGATGTCTGATATCCTTGGGGTAGCCACGTATTCTAATTATAAGACGAATCAAAATTACAAAGATGACTATCATAAATTGAGGGAAGTAATCGATACCTTAGGTAACACATTCAGAGAAATGAAATCGGAGGTGAGGGCTACTTTTATAAAGACTTTAGATCCAAAAGAAAGGGCAGCAATTCAGGAAGTTGGGCTTGAATATACCAGAGCAATAGAGCGGTTCTTGGAAAAGTTTATTGCCTTGGACAGGAATCGATGTTATGGTCTTGAAAAAAATAGAATGAACTATTTTAAATTATTAACACAATGGTTGCTCCGTCATCCGAACGAAGTCGCATTCAATCAAAACTTCAGAGGTCAATTGCCTGAAGGTTTTGAAACTATTCTCCAAAAGTTTGAAGGCTTTATCAGTGAAGAAGACTATGCTCAATTATCCAAGGCAGAAGACAGTATGTTGGACTACATGAAGGAGAAGGAATATTATTTATTACCACCATATAATCCTTATCCATCAGCAAACGATGCAAGAAAAAGAAAGCAACGCAGATTTAATTGGTTGATTGAATAGGGGAACCTAAAATACCGATTTTGATGCGATTACTAATTACAAAACACAAAGCTAAATACATATCAAGATGCACACAAAACATAGTAAATTGAAATGCCCTTCTTGCGAATGGGTACCGAATGGAGAAAGTTTATGGTCATGTACATGTCAACATAATTGGGATACCTTTCAGACCAAAGGAAAGTGTCCAAGCTGCGAGATTCAATGGGCCGATACCTATTGTCCAGTGTGTGGTCAGACACACAAACATGAAGATTGGTATCATAGGACAGAAACATCATTTAATCGATTAGAACAGAAGCTGGGCGGCCTAAAGGTGCCAGAGTTAATTAATGTACTTTGGTCGGATAAGTATGATTCTGAAAATATTCGGCCAAAATTCAATTTTAGAAGTTTTGGAGCATTTGAATTGCTTACCCCAAAATCTATTCTTGTTATTTCATATAAATGGAACTCTGACTCAAATAAAATTCATTTTTCTAATTCTATGAATTCATTAAAAGAAAAAGGAAGGTTACCAGCAGATATCGCGAGTCGATTCAGAAAAGGGGCGGGCACCGATATCATATTAGTGCATAATGACTATAAAAACCGATTACATAAATATAAATATCCGATGCATTATATCAACAGAGTGGTCCCAGTTGCATTCCTAAGAGAGAAAGCATTGTATTTGTGTTTGGGTTATGATACAGCAGGTATTTGTAATGGATTTTTTTTGGTGAATGATTTATTGGAATTTCCACTTTTTGTGAGTGCTGACATCAATCAGGTGGTATCAGAATTTCAGTTTGAATCAACGCATGAGCCTAGACCAAATGAAGATTTAGGAATTAAAGGTAGGGTGATACAAGGTTTTGTGCCAGGACCAGATTTAATTGCGATGAGTTATAGGTCCATATCCTTAGAGGTAATGGTTTCCTTATTTAATACACAGCTTGCAAAAGAAAACTCCATTGAGATTAAGGTGCTGCAGAAAGATTTGGAGAATAAAATTGCCCTTTCCATAAAAAATGAAAACGGAACTGAAAGTCAAATTGACTTGGAGAAAAATGGACCATATGATGAACGTAATTTCTTTAATCAGTTGGTATCATGTGTGAATGATTGGATTATAATGGAATACTATATAGAACGGATGAAAAACGTGTTCAAGATTGATTTTAAACTCATTCCGTTAGGAGTGAATAGAATGTTTTCTCTTCAGTTTATAAGAAATAAGAAGGAGGAAGAGATAAAGGTTTCACTACCCAGTAATTCATTTGGTTCCTCTTTTGTTGATACACTTCATTCCATGTTAAATAATTACTTGAAGCGAATATTCGGATTAGACTTAAATTACGCCTTTTATCGAGTAGGGAATCATGTATATTGTTTGACTATAGAAGAAGCAGTTGATTTGGCAAGAGAGGGTGTTTTGGATTTGAATATTGATCAATATTTCCCCGTGCAAGCATGGTGTGCCGTTGTTTACCCTGCTTTACAAGAAAAACATCTAAAATATACGGAAGAAGTAGAAATGGTGGAGAATACAAAACGAACATTCTTAAAAGATTTATCAAGATACTAATTAAAGAAAGGCTATGGATCATGCAATTTTGATTGGTAATGGGATTAATAATTTGAGCAATACAAAATCATGGGCAGAACTTGTCAATGAAATGATTGCTATTACAGATACGGATATTAATACAACCAGCAAAAAGCCCTTTCCACTGATGTATGAAGAGATTTTCATGAACGCTCATGCATTTAATCAAAACGAACGGATCTTAAAACAAAAGATCGGGGAGATCGTGAATCAAATTACAGCAAATGAAATTCACGAAGAAATCTTGTCTTTAGATTGTACCCATTACTTGACGACCAATTATGATTTTGTCTTGGAACAGGCGTTGGATGATCGATTATCTCCACGACAATTGCAAAACAAAGGGGTTGTGAATGAAAAGAAGTTCAATATTTTTCGGCATACCAAAGTGAAGGATAAGAATGTGTGGCATATTCATGGAGACATACAAACTGCTCGGTCCATCACATTGGGATTTGAACATTATGGAGGACAATTGCAGCGATTGAGAAATTATGTAGTGAATGGGGCCATCTATCGCGGTAGGGAAAAATATGCGATGCCATTGCACAAGAGATTGGAAATGGATGATGTAGATCACAGTTCTTGGGTCGATTTAATGTACACACATACCATTCATATTGTTGGGTTGGGGCTAGGATATGAGGAAACAGACCTCTGGTGGCTACTGACCAAAAGAGCAAGATTCTATCTAAAGCGACCAAAAATGCAACAGAATCGTATTGTGTACTATAGTCCCGCCAAATACAAGGATGAAGGCAAAACTGAATTGATGAATGCGATTCATGTGGAGACTGTTTTTATTGAAAAAGAGGGTAAGGAATTTTACAGAGATGTTATCCAATCGATAGAAAGAGAAATGAAGTCAAACAAATGATTGGTTGTTTTATTCTCCGTTAGATTTTGATAAATATTCATCTCGTACATAAAGAAATAAAGGCAATCCTCCAGCAATTCCTAAAGCAAACGTATAGAGCCAAATCCATCCTAAATTTTTCATTTTATATTTTCTTGCTTCTGAAAAGGACCAAAATAAAAAAAGTGCAACGATGAACAAAAGGTCCATAATAAAAGCGGAAGAAATGTAATTGGAAAACATGGATTGAAACGTATCGATAGGGTATCTATACAGAAGAATATTACCACTACGCATACTCTCTAAGAGGACAAAAATATTGGGTAGAAGCGTTCCTATAATTGTAAGGGATAGATATGTTTTTTTCATTGAAATATATTTTTCAACAAATGTACTTTCTAACTCATTTAAATATCATTGACGATCGTCAATAAATGCTTATGCCATTAAAATCCTTTTTCTAATTCTACTCAATGTTTCTGGAGAAACGCCTACATAGGTTGCCAAATGGTATTGTGGAATACGTTGTATAATATCTGGTCTGTGCTTGAGCAAATGAAGATATCGTTGTTCAGCATTTTGGGTAATGAAACTAGAAATGATATTTTGATAAATTATGAGTTCATTCTCCATCATTACTCGTGCAAGATACTCAAATTTTGGAAAGCGCTGGAGCAAATTTTGAGCAGTTTCTACAGAAATAATGGCAACAGTACTTTTTTCAATGGTCTGGATACTATGTTTTGAAGGAACTTGTTTGGTGAAACGTTCATAGGCGCTTACAAAATCTTTTTCCATATAGAAGAAGGCCGTTTTTTCCATACCATCCACCGTATAAAACATTCTAGCGCATCCATTGATGATAAAAAAGAAGCGATTCGAAATTTCATCTTGCTTTAATAGAAATTCATTTTTTGAAAACGATTGGATTGGGATATGTGCCTCGAGATATTCTTTTTCCTCTCTACTTAGTGGTGAATAAGAATCCAAAAATGAAATCAAATGCTGTATCATAAATGATGATGTTTCAAATTTTTGTAATAGTCGTCATTTGCGTGATGCGATGAACATAAATTGAGTGTTACCTTTCAAACGTTGCGTAATGTTTATTTCCTTCATTTTATGCTATGATATCGAAAGATAGAAGGATTGGTCGAGTGTTTTTGTCGATGAGGTCCAATTTTTCTTAAAAATGCAAAGATTAGGAGTAATCTTACCTTCTAAAATAATTTAACCAAGATGAATTTGACATTTGAACCAATACAGAAAATCGATGGACGATCAGCGGCACAGTTATTAAAGACTTCAATTCGAGATGTAATAAAGAAAAATAAAATTCAGCATCCTGAAGCAACCTTAAAAGAGGAAATGGCTTCTAAACAACTTGACTTGGAAAGCTATTTCAGTGGAAGAGGTCCTATTGAGTTATGTTTTGTAGCAAAACATCATGATCAGATAGTGGGTATAATCGGTTACGGTAAGCCAAACACAATCATTCAAGATCATTTTAGAATACAAGATGAACGAACTCCTGAGGTCAAGAATGTATACGTCTTACCAACAGTCCAAAAGAGGGGAGTGGGCACTTTTATGTTTGATAAAGTCTTAAAACTACTTCAGAAAAAGCAGTTTGATGCATATTTTTTAGATAGCGGATATCAATCATCACAAAAATATTGGCAGAAGAAAATTGGTTTACCAGAGCTTGTTTTAAAAGATTATTGGGAGAAAGGCTATCATCACATGATATGGAAGCAGAAGTTGTAAAAATGTCATGAAATAAGCAATAGAAGTTGGATATTTGTCAATTCTAATTTTGGATAATTTTGGAATACTTTCCTAGTCAATTGGCAATTTATTGATTACTTTGGTAAGCTTATTCAGCAAAAAAATAGAGAAAAATGAAAATTACTTATTACGGACATTCGACTTTGCTTATAGAATTAAATGGAAAAAATATTCTAGTAGATCCATTTATTTCAGGCAATCCATTGGCTTCAGAGGTGGATATTGATGCCATTAAATGTGATTATATCTTCATTACTCACGGGCATCAGGACCATGTTTTGGATGTCGAAAGAATTGCATCGAATAATCCAGATGCACTACTGGTTTCCAATTATGAGATCGTTTCCTGGTTTCAAGAAAAAGGGATCAAGGGACATCCTTTGAATCACGGAGGTAAATATAATTTTGATTTTGGAACTGCAAAATATGTAAATGCAGTACATTCCAGCGTATTGCCAGATGGGAGCTATGGAGGAAATCCTGGAGGTTTTGTACTATGGCATGAAAATGAATGCATTTACATTGCAGGAGATACCGCATTGACCAGAGATATGGAATTGATTCCTATGACCTGTCCAAAGGTAAAAGTGGCCGTTTTACCTATTGGGGATAATTTTACCATGGGATATAAAGATGCCTCTATAGCAAGTGATTTCATTAAGTGCAATAGTGTGATCGGTTGTCATTACGATAGTTTTCCACCGATTACAATAGATAAAAGTGTGGCTGTGGCTCATTTTATAAGCAGAGGTAAGGATTTGACATTATTGGAAGTTGGGGAAAGTAAGGAGGTGTAATCACAAACCCAACACCTCTTTCATAGTAAACAACCCTTCCTTATCCACTAGATATTCTGCTGCCAAAATAGCTCCCAAAGCAAAGCCTTTGCGACTCTTGGCCGTATGTTTGATTTCAATATCATCAATGTCTGAAGAATAAGTGATGGAATGCGTTCCAGGTGCAGGGTCTTGGCGTACCGATTCGATCAATATTTCATCGGATTCAGGTTGTTTTTCTTGAACCCAACTAGATTTTCTGTCCAAGGAATTCAATATACCTTCGGCTAGTGTCACGGCTGTTCCACTTGGAGCATCTACTTTTGCCGTATGGTGTATTTCAGTCATCGATACATTATAGTCTGTATGGGGTTGCATCAGTTGGGCCAAGTGGCTATTCAGTGCAAAAAACAAATTGACCCCAACGCTGAAATTGGAGGCGTAAATAAAGGATGCATTGTGCTGTCTCATGGAAAACAAGGCCTCTTCCCATTTGTCCAACCATGCCGTCGATCCACTAACAACTTTCACTCCCGCTTCAAAACAGGTGGTGATATTCTGAAATGCCACATGAGGATTGGTGAATTCTATAGCTACATCTATCTGTTTTGCCTGTAAATTAGAAACCGTAAATTCATCCAAGTTTTCACTAGAAATTTTAAGAACAATGGCATGTCCTCTTTCCACTGCCAAATGTTCAATGGTTTTCCCCATTTTTCCATAACCGATGATTGCTATATTCATTTCCTACGCGTTGTTTATTCAAAGAAATGTCAAATATAATGACCGAAGGGGAAGAACGAAGAAAAGGTAGAGAAATCAATTATATTTGCGCCTCAATACAATAGCATAGAATCCATGAGAACATACGATAATGATATTTTTTTAAGAAAGGTACGAGGAGAACAAACCGAACGTCCACCCGTTTGGTTGATGCGACAAGCGGGTAGAATATTACCCCAGTATAGAGCAGTGAGAGCCAGTCTTTCAGGTTTTATCGAGTTGGTGACCACTCCTGATTTGGTAGCTGAAGTGACGATTCAACCGGTGGATGAACTCGATGTAGATGCGGCGATTATTTTCTCAGATATTTTGGTTATTCCAGAATGTATGGGTTTAGAATATGAAATGATCGAAAAGAAAGGACCCAATTTTCCAGAGACTATACAATCACTATCAGATATTGAAAAACTGGATTCTGGGAAATCTGCTGCAGAAAAGTTGGAGTATGTGTTCAATGGGCTAGATATTACCAAACGTGAATTGAAGGATCGAGTGCCGTTGATTGGGTTCAGTGGAGCGCCATTTACGCTCTTTTGCTACATGGTGGAAGGAAGTGGAAGCAAAACGTTCTCTAAAGCCAAGAAAATGTTGTATCAAAATCCAGAAGCTGCACATTTGTTATTGAGTAAGCTGACCGATACCATAATCGAGTATACCAAATTGAAAGCACAGCATGGAGCAGACGTCATTCAGATCTTTGATTCATGGGCAGGTGTATTGAATGAAGAGATGTATAGAACATTTTGTATACCGTATATTAAAAAAATCAATGATGCGCTTCAAGCGGAAGACATTCCTACGATCGTTTTTAGCAAGGGCGCATGGTATTCCCTTAAAGATATAGCGAGTATTGGTTCTAATGTGATTGGCATTGATTGGAATATGGGGACTCAGTTTGTACGAGATACGGTAGGGTCGGATCGAGTGGTCCAAGGAAATTTGGATCCTTGTGTATTGTATGCACCGCATGATGAAATCGAATCCAGAACCAAGGCTATGATTCAGGCTTTTGGAGGAAATCATATTGTCAATTTAGGGCATGGTGTATATCCAGATACTCCACTAGATGGAGTCAAAGCTTTTGTAAATACGGTGAAGAGTTATAGTTATTAAGTCCTACTTATTTTAGGCATTATTCCACATACCTCAACCACCCCAATACATCATAATCCGCAACGGTATAAATTCCTTGAAATTCAGCAAGGGTAAGTTTCTGCCTGGTTTTGGTACCGTAATTTTGTTGAATTAAAACTACGTGATTTTCACCAACTTCACAGATAATTCCTGTATGGCCAAATGGATTGTTGGGACTTCTGCCGTAGACTAAAATATCTCCTTCTTGGGGTTTTTCATATCTGGTATTGCGGTATTGCATGAGACCTCGTTCGGCATTATATTCTTTGTCTCCTAATTCCGGATCAAATAAGTCTTTCGCGTGTCCGTAAGAATTGGGCATCTTGTGTCCATAGACTTCAAAGTAGAATCGCTTGACATATTCTACACATTGATATTTTAAACCTAGGTTGTATCCATCATAGGTTACATTCCTACCATTAACATTTCTGAAATTATTACCGTTGAAGTAAACTGGGACGTCATAATACCTATCGATAACTTGACCTATTTCGAAGTTGAAGCTGGTAAACGACAACATGGTCATGCATACGAATAGGATAAGGGTGTATCTATTCATTTCCACAAATTTGAATGGCAAAGATACTTTTATGACACATACTATGGACTTTAATCCCTACGGTAAATTAAACTTTGTCAAGTACTTAACATTTTTCAAGTACTTATATTGTGTAAATCGAAATTTTGAAATCGTACTTAAGGTGGTGTATTATGCTTTATGTTTTGCAGTGACCAAATCAGGGTAAGATCTTGTCAATAACTCAAATGAACCAAACAAAATCGCTCCAAATACCGCATTCCCTAGTAAACTATTTTTAAGAAACGGTAAAGCGAAAATGAAGTTTTCAATCATTCCAGCAAATGTAAGCGGGAACAGTCCACTGGATAGCCAAGCTCCAATATTAGAAATAATCCAAAATATACCTGTTGCCCCTAAAATTCCAACGGCACCTCTTAAAAAGGACATTTTCTTAAGGAAATATCTTCCAAACAATACTATGGCCACAATAGCAATGGTATTCCATATCATGTATTCCGAAAAGATGACCAGGCCTTCATGATCTGGAAAAAAAGCTCTGGCAACTGTATTATTGATGATCAAATCACTGACAAACAATGCTACCAATGGAATAAGAATAGCAATATAGCGTATAGCAATGTATGCTCCCCCAAATAACGCCAATGCTTCAAGTGCAGAAAAATTAGGTAAAAAAGTAAATAATCTGCTAAAGGCTCCGAAAAGGATAAACAATCCACTTATTGCCAAGGTCTTTTTTGATTCTAACTTCATATCATTTTATGTATAATTGCAAATGTAGTCTTCATAAAGGAGAAAATCAAACAAAACACACAATGCAATTTTCAGAAATTACAAAAGGGACCCCTGATAATGTTGAAAATACACTTGAAATGTTCTTTTCCATTACGGATGTTTTACTTGCTCATGGTGTTGATCAATGGAATTACGACTATCCAGATTTGGAAACTTTAACAAATGATGTGGTACTTGGACATAATTTTGTGATTCGCTCTGAGAATAAAATTGCTGCAAGTATGGTGTTGAATGAAAAGCAAGATGATCAATACAAGTTCGTACATTGGCCACAAAGAAGTAAGAAAGTTCTGGTCATTCACAGATTAGGTGTACATCCAGAATTTCAAGGGCATGGACTCGGCAAGAAAATGTGTTTGTTTGCAGAGGAGTATGCAAAAGAGCATGGATACAATTCTATTCGCCTTGATGCCTACGCAGGGAATCAAATATCCAATGCGATGTATTTAAAATTGGGATATACACGAGCCAACGGATATTGTTTCTTCAGAAAAAAAGCAATCCCTTTTTATTGTTATGAAAAAGCAATGAAAATTGTATAATTCAATCCTTTACTAATGAATATAAAAAAAAGCCCATGCTGAAAAACATGAGCTTTATAATTTGAGAGGAATCTCTTAATTAAGCATTCCCTTTCTTTTGTTTCTTTAATTTTTTCTTTCCTTTTGTGTTTTGAGCCAATTTGACGGCATTGTACAAATTGACTGTTCCACCTTGAACACTCAAGGTTTTAAATTCAACCAATTCGCCACTTTTATCTCCAGGTTTTTTAACCATTAGATCCAAAGGTGTAGCACTTTCCATAATAATTTCTTTTATCTGATCAGCTCTCAAGGTGGGGAAGTAGGATCTCAATACAGCAGCAACTCCAGCAACAACTGGAGAGGCCATAGATGTCCCTTGTAAAAACGAATATTTATTTTCTGGAAGTGTAGCGTAAATTTGGACTCCCGGAGCAAAGATATCTACATTGGTCTGTCCATAATTAGAAAAGCTAGCCACTGAATTTTCTCCTGGTTCTGGAGACAAAGCTCCCACTTCAATCCAATTTTTAGATTTCTTTTTCTTCCAAAATAAAAAGCCACTTGCTTTATTGTATTTGTCATTTGGGAAATTTCCTGTTTCATCGTTGTCTTGAGCTGAATTTCCTGCAGCATGAACCAATAATACATCTTTTTTAGTAGCATACTTTACAGCATCATCTACGATGTCTTTGTCCCAAGCATAACCCTTGCCAAAACTCATATTGATAATACTTGCTCCATTGTCCACCGCATATCGAATGGCATTGGCCACATCTTTATCTCTTTCGTCCCCATCTGGAACAGTTCTTACAGACATGATGCGCACATTGGATGCTACACCATTCATACCTATGTCATTATTTTGAACGGCACCCACAATACCTGCTACGTGGGTTCCATGGAATGAATCAGGACCTTTCACATCATTATTCCCATAGTTCGTTTCTTTACTATTTGAATAGTCATCCATGACAATCGTAGATCTAGGATCATAATCTGGGTTGTAAGCGAAATCTAACTTTTCTCTTTGTTTATTAATATCTTTGTTGATATCCGCTTCAATAAATTCTTTGATTTCTGTGATGTCAAATTTTTCTCCTGGTTTGGCAAAATCTTGTATTATTCTACCTCCAATAATGACAAATTGATCTGCAGTTTCAATCTTACTTAAGTTGTCGTACGTATACTCCAAAGAATCCAAATCAAGCTTTGTTTTTAATGCGTCTAAAGAAGCCATTACCGTTGCTCTAATTCCTTCAACTTCATCAATTGCTTTTTGTGCTTTTGACCGATTTTTGTCTACCTCTTTTTTGTAAACTTGAAATTGTAAATACTCTTTTTTGTCTTCATCGTTTAACAGAATAGGATTGGCATTCTCGTACTTGTATTTGTACTTTCCGTATAATCTCGTCACTTCGTATGAGTCAGGACCCACATTTTTGCCATCAGGTCCACCAATAAAATTCCACCCATTTACATCGTCTATGTAGCCATTTCCATCGTCATCAATATTATTATCAGGAATTTCTCCAGGGTTGGTCCAAATATTATCTGCAAGGTCTTCATGGTAAATATCAACACCAGAATCTATAATTGCTACAATAACAGGTTGACTCTGTTTTCCTTTTAATAATTCTGCATAAGCTTTGTCTATCGAAACGCCCATGTACCCTTCAGAAGGATCTTTGTGGTACCAATCTTTTAAATCATCTTGAGAAAATGCGTTCCCAACAAATAAAAAGAAGACTAAAACTCTAACTACTAACTTCATATTTTGATTTATTTTATAATTATTACGGTAATATTACGTTAATTGTTCAGTGAAGCGTTTATTTAAATCCACTTTTCACATTTATTTTTGATTTCAACCTGAGTTTCCTCCTGCCAATTTCCCAATAATTTATCCCATTGACACAAGTCTGTATATTGTAAGAAGTGGCTATAGGAACATCAAAACAGGATTTACCATTTAGAAAACATGATTTTTTGAGTCTTAAACTGAAAATTCACGACCAATTGGAAGTTTTTTGCACTTATTCTCAAAGATTTATGAATTTTTATAGGATTTAAAAAATAAAATATTAAAATTTGCATTAATATGTAATGTAGTAAGGAACAATGAAAAATCTATTATTAATATTTGTTATAAGTATCTGTGGGCTGTCCACCGCCAAAGCACAATACTTAGAATATGGACTTGGCATTGGTGGTTCAGTATACTGGGGGGATTTAAACTCTCCCGATTTTAGCTCAAACTTATCGAACACACATGTTTCGGTGCAGGCAATGGCAAAGTTAAATTTTAGTAAATACATTGCACTTAAGGGCAACTTATTATACGGGAAGCTTTCAGGAGATGATTCCAAATCTTTTTTAGCATGGCAAAAGCAAAGAAATTTAAATTTTACTACTACATTAATTGAATTTGCAGTTCTGGGAGAATATCATTTATTTGGATATAATTTTGGAGAAGAAAACCCAATCTCTCCATATTTTACAGCAGGTCTAAGCGCATTTTATTTTAACCCGACTACCGAATTGAATGGGGTTTCATACGCATTACAACCTTTAGGGACAGAAGGTCAAGGGATGCCAGGATTTGCGTCGAAATACAATAGATTATCATTGGCTATTCCGTTTGGAGCCGGTGCTAAGTTCAAGGTGAATGACCAAGTAAATTTTTCTATTGACATTCTTGCAAGAAGAACGTTTACCGATTATATCGATGATGTGTCTACCGATTATGTTGCCTACGAAGAATTGGCAGCAGGGAATGGACCCATTGCCGCAAGTCTAGGAAATCGAATTGGAGAATTTTTTGGACAAGATCAACCCGTCAATGTCGCCACTGGACAACAAAGAGGTGGGGCCAATGTGAAAGATTACTTTTTTACTGGGATGGTTACCATAACATTCAAACTGAATAAAAATGTCAGGTTATTTGGAAGCCATAGACACCGAACAGATTGCCCAAAATTTTAGATCCTTTCGTTCTACACATTAGATATCTCTATATTGAGCTTGTATTTGTCTGCAAATTATGACCACACCATTATCGGTACTTCAACATTATTGGGGGTATGATCAGTTTCGATCTAGTCAAAAAGATATCATTAATGCTGTTTTAGATGGCAAGGATACGCTTGCACTATTGCATACAGGTGCAGGTAAATCAGTTTGTTATCAAGTGCCAGCATTGTGTTTGCCTGGAAAAACCATAGTCGTATCTCCATTGATCGCATTAATGCAAGATCAGGTAGAAGCGTTGAACAACAAAGGGATTTTTGCCCGCGCAATCTATTCTGGATTGGGATACAGACAAGTGGATTTAATTCTAGACAATTTTGTAAACGGACCTCTGAAAATTTTATATGTTTCTCCAGAACGTCTGGAAACAGATATTTTTATCGAACGATTCAAGCGAGCAGATGTTAGTCTAATTGCGATTGATGAAGCCCACTGTATTTCGCAATGGGGCCATGATTTTAGACCTTCTTATTTTAATATCAATACCCTCAGAGCATTCAAACCTGATGTGCCGATTATAGCAGTGACGGCTACAGCGACGAAGAAAGTAGCATTGGATATTACAGAGCGGTTAGAGTTTAAAGATGAAGTCGTTTTTCAAAGTAGTTTTAAAAGGGATAACATTTCTTTTACGGTAATGATGACCGAAGAAAAAGAAGAAGCCCTTCTTAGAGTTTTATCAAAGGTCAAAGGCAGTGGAATCATCTATTTGCGAAGTCGAAGCAAAGTAGAACAGTTGAGCAAATTTTTAAACCAGCGCGGAATACTATCCAGCTATTATCACGGTGGATTAAATATGCTTACCAGATCTCGAGTCCAAAAGGAATGGATCGACAATAAAACACAGATTATTGTTAGTACCAATGCCTTCGGAATGGGGGTAGATAAATCGAATGTTCGTTTTGTCATTCATTATGATATACCTCCATCCATTGAAGAATATTATCAAGAAGCTGGTAGAGGTGGGAGAGATGGAAAACTAGCATTTGCCATTTCGATCATAGGATATAGTGATATTATCAAATTACAGAAATTCCACCTTAATAGTTTTCCTCAATTGGAAATCTTGGAGCAATTTTATTACCGATTGTGTTCGTATTTGAAAATAGGATATGGCAGTGGGGCAGGGGAGGCGAAAGAAATCAATTTGGAAGACTTTGGGAATATGCACCGATATTCCTTATCCCTGGTTTATAGTTGTCTTCATATCCTAGAAAAGGAAGGATGGCTCTTATTGAATGAAGGAATTAAGAATCCTTCGAAGATAGTCTTTACTACGTCTAAGGATAAAATTAGTCTATCTACTAGGAATAGAGGGATAAAGTCGCAAATACTCTTGTATCTACTAAGAAAATATGAAGGTGTATTTGTCGATTACACTAAAGTGGATGAAGGGACAGTTGCCAATGACTTAGGTCTTAAGATGGATACCGTAGTCAGGGAATTGAAGGTGATGCAACGAGAGACTATTTTGGATTATATTCCATCGACAGAGTTGCCAAAGATTTTGTTTCTATTGGATCGTCCAGCGCCAAAATCATTTTCTATTGATGCCAAGCGGTACAAAGAGCGAGAGGAAAATGCTCGTTTCAAAATGCGAGCAATTCAAGAATACATGATAGGTAATACCTGTCGTCAAAAAATTATTCTGGATTATTTTGGTGAAAAATCAACTCCTTGCGGATTATGTGATATTTGCAAAGGGAGTAAAGAAAGTTTATTTTCTGATGCGGAGAAAGAAGGCTTATTCAAACATCTGCAAGGGAAATTGATCGCTGGTAAAATTGATTTAGAAGTATATATGAAAATATGGCCCTATAATAAACGTAATAAAGCCTATGCTTGTATCCAACAACTGGTTCAGGAACAACGTTTGATACTAGATGATTTGAACATTTTATCATTGCCAACAAAATAAATACATGTCAAAGTCTTTTCTTGTTGTAGTTACCAATGATCTGAATCAAGATCAGCGTATGCATAGAATTTGCAACTCTATTGCTCGGGAAGGACATCAAGTACTTTTACTAGGAAGAGAAAAAAAAGACAGCCAACTGCTTTTGAAGTATGTATTTAATCAAAAAAGATTAAAATGCTGGTTCTCTAAAGGAATACTGTTTTACCTTGAATATAACATACGCGTACTATTGTTTGCACTGCAATACAAAGTTGAAGTGATCTATTCTGTGGATTTGGATACATTATTGGCATGCGGTTCGGCAGCGCGGATGACAAAATCAAAATTAATCCATGATGCCCATGAATATTTTGTTGAAGTACCAGAACTAACGGGAAAATCACTTAAAAAGGCGGTTTGGAATAGATTAGGAAACTATTTTATTCCAAAATGTGATCTTAGCATCTCTGTAAATCAAGAACTTTCCGATATCTTATCTAAAAAATACAAGAGCCCATTTCAAGTTATTCGAAATGTACCATCACTTAAAACATATATTGAAACAAACCAAAGAAGTGGTATTAATTCGAAAAAAGTAATCTTGTATCAAGGGGTATTGAATGCAGGGAGGGGATTGGAAGAAGTGATCTCAGCAATGCCTTTACTTGGAGAGGATTATGTATTACGAATCGCAGGAGAAGGGGATATTTCAAACCAATTACGGGGATTGGCTGATTCTTTAAACGTAATGGACAAGGTTCAATTTCTCGGTTGGCTCAATCCAGAAGATCTTCGAAAAGAAACATTAAATGCGACAATGGGTTTGAATCTCTTGTCGGGAGATAGTTTAAATTACCACTATTCTTTAGCCAATAAGTTTTTTGATTACATGCATGCAGAGGTTCCTTCTATCAATATGAATTTTCCTGTATACGCAAGAATCTGTGCAACGTACCCTGTTGGACTATGCATAGACCTACTAACAAAAGAGGCAATTAAAAATGCCATTGAATTGCTAGGAGAAAATCAAATTGAAATAGATCAAATGAAATCAGCCTGTATAGAAGCAAAAAAACAATACAATTGGGAAAGTGAATCCCAAAAATTGATCCAGTATTTAAACGAATTTATCTTGGATTGATGCTTACTTTTACAATATGCCATTGAAGGAATTATATCTTTGTGCTATCTAAAATTATTGCGAATATGCAAGTAATCATGGGCGGGTCGGGAAGTACTGGTTCTTCGCTTCTTAAGAATATTTTGAATCGGAACGATGACATCTTTGCAGGTGGAGAAACTGCTTTTTTTGCCAAAAAGATGATTTATGAGAATTGGGATAAGGCGAAGTCTAGAGTATTAAAACGCAAACTTTTTGGCTTACGAAATCATGGATGGCATATTTACAATGGAACAGATCTTTTACAAAAAGAATACTTATGGCAGCAAAATGATCTTCAGGTGGCATTGTTCCGCTCGCGTGATTTATTAGACTTTACGAATACATTTTATGCAAAATCTTTGAATTTAAGCGGAGCTCATATTTGGTTGGAGAAAACTCCTGCAAATTCAGCTTGTTTTGCTTCATTCTTGCGTTCTTTTGAAAATGGGAAAGTCATTCATATGGTGAGAAATCCATTTGATACCATAGCTTCTTTGCAAAAAAGAGGATATGATTTGTATTATGCAGTGGGTATTTATTTACTCAATTCTGTATGTGGAGCATCTGTCATGACGTCAAGCAGATGCCTTACCGTAAAATATGAAGATTTGATTTCTGATCCTGAAATTACAGTTCGCAGCATTTGTTCGTTTTTAGATGTTCCTTATCAATCTAGAATGCTGATTCCTCAAGGCGAAAAGGTTAGTGAACCTAAACTGTACGGTTGGAAGTACGATGAAACAAAAGCCATAGGAAAAGGATCGGTAGGGCGTTTCAATACGTTGAGTGATGAGATGCAGCATGAAATATTGGAAGCTGTTAATATGGTTCAAGTGAATGAGGTAGGGAAAAGCTATTACGATGTAAGCATCCAAAATATTCAGGAACTATGTGGTATTTTGAATTATGATTTTTATAGCATAGGGAAAAGAACAACCTATAAAAAACTAAAGAAACAAGAACTTAAAGATCGAATTCAACGTGTGAGAAGAGGGTATCCAACCGGTTTTTATTATCCATTAAGGATTCAAAAATAAGTTATGAACTACCACCAATATTTACAATCTGGACTTGAGGACTTATTTTCTAGGGAAGAGGCAACTTCATTGTTAAAAATCCTGGAAGAGGATGTGCCTGATTTGGGTGAATTTACTCCATCTGAATTAGATGAAATAATAGAACGATTTCGTAAAGGAGAACCGATCCAATATATTACGGGAACTGCTCCATTTTATGGATATTTTTTTAAGGTCAACGCTAATGTGCTTATTCCAAGGCCAGAAACGGAAGAGTTGGTCTTTGCAGTAGAACAATATATTCGGAAACACCCGCTAGGCATTCAAAAAGTGGTAGATGTCGGCACGGGCTCTGGGTGCATTCCCATCACCTTGAATACGCTTTTTCCTAATTTAGAGATGATAGGTATTGATGTGAGTACCTCAGCCCTGGATGTCGCCAGAGAAAATAACACGCAATTGATGACCAATGTCCAATTTCATCAAGTTGATTTCTTGGATCAAAACAATTGGGATTTCATCAAAGATGTGGATGTGCTCATCAGTAACCCTCCTTATATTCCTTACGATGAACAAAAACTGATGAGTGCAAATGTTTTAGATTTTGAACCCCATTTGGCATTGTTTGTCGAAAACAACGATCCGTTGATTTTTTATCGTAATCTACGGGATTTTGCCCTCCTTTCAGAAAAGAAAATTGCTGTATTTATGGAGTGCAATGAGTACAATGCGCAACAGGTAGAAAACCTTTACAAAAGGGAATTTAACACGGAAATAATTAAAGACCTACAAGGAAAAAATCGAATGGTAAAGGCTATTAAACTATGACTTAGATGATTTCAAAGTCTTCAAATTCATCTTGATTCAATTCTTCCAACGCGTCCATATAATCTTTATTCATTTCTGCAAAACGAGCATCCACCTTTGATAAAAAATCAGGAGTGAGAAGTTGTTGAGCAGTGGCTAAGTCTTTTACACCAGAGCCATCTCTAAAAGCAAAGGATTGAGATACCAACCGATCTTCAATTTGAAGGGTCACTTTCTCATTCATTTTAAGCACAGTAATTTTATATTTTGCATGATTTATTTCTCCGATTATTCTCATTTCTTTTTGTTATATGTTTTTTGAATACTTTTAGAAATGGCCATATAAATGGTCTTCATCTCTTTGTTTCGTTTTAAAAGATCAAGGTGGGCTGACATAGTATCTGCATCCATCCTTCTCGCAGGACCTGTTTGTGCTTGGAATGCGCCCAAATGTTGTTGCTTTTGGATGGTTTCTAGCAATAATGGCTGTAAAATCTCAGGATCTATCTCATTTTGATGTAACAATTCACCTGAAACATAAATGAGGTGATTTACAAAATTGTTGATTAATACGGCTGAAAGATGAATGTTTTTTCGCTGTTCATCGCTGATGACTTGTACGGAAGTACTGATTGTATTAGCTACTTCCATTAATTTTTTGATAGTCTTTTTATTCTTACCATTAATACAAAACGGAATGTTTTTGTACTCCATTTTTTTTCCTTTAGTAAAGGTTTGTAATGGATAAAATACCCCTCCATTTTTGCAATCAATAAGCGTGTCTTCCATTGATTTACTCCCGGAGGTGTGGGCAACAATTTTAGATTTTAGAATTGATTTTGGGAGGGATTCAGAAACGGGTTTTATGGCATCATCCGAAACACAAAGTAGGTATATAGAGGCATTTTTTGGGATGAGGTTCAATTGCACATACCATTCCGTATTGAATTTCTGTGCTATTTGCTCTCCCTTTTGTTGATCTCTAGAATAAATACCTGCAATTTTTACATTGCTTTTTCTGAGTGCAGCACATAAGTGCCACGCTACATTTCCTGATCCAATTATAAATATGCTCAAGCCTTTTAAATTTTGACCAAAAGTAAGGTGAAGTATTAATATAAATACGATTCTTGCTAAAAATCATGTTACTTTATGGAAGTTAGAACTATAGATAAAATGAAATTAGAAGAATTGGTCGCGGCAACTGTTTCGAAAATGAAAGCTTTGGGAGTAGAAGATGATCGTATTCATATGGAACGATATATGAAAAATCAGTTTGACTTTTTTGGAGTAAAATCTCCAGCACGTAAGCAAGTTCAAAAAGAATTGCGGCCGTATATTAAGAACTTGAGCCTTGATGAATTGTTTTTATATGCAGAAATGTTGTGGGCCCAACCTCAGAGAGAATTGCAATATGTGGCTTTGGATGCCTTGGATTCCAAAAGAAATAAATGGACACCCAAATATTTACCTCAGATAGAAAATTTGATTCTGAGTAAAAGTTGGTGGGATACTGTGGATGGATTGGCTCCAAATATTGCAGGTTCTATCTTTTTACGCTATCCAGATAAAAAAATGAAATGGGTAGAAAAGTGGAACAATAATGAGAATATGTGGCTCAATCGTTCGGCAATACTACATCAATTGAGGTATAAAGAAGATGTTGATCTAGATATGTTGTTTGCTTTGGTTGAATCTCATATTGGCTCTAAAGAATTCTTTATCAATAAAGCGAGTGGTTGGGCATTGAGACAGGCTTCCAAGTTTTATCCTTCAGAAATACGAGTGTTTATTCAAAACCACCCTAATTTATCAAATCTAACGAAGAGAGAAGGCGGCAAATATGTTTAAATATGCATAGACCACTATTTTATATCCCATTTTCAATTTTAGTCTTTTTGAGTATTATTTATATCTCATTGAGCATACCCTCTTATAGTATGTATCTGCATTTTCCTAGACTTTTATTTCTATCTGTGGGATTAGCGGTGACAACAGGAGCCTTGTTGTATTTTGTATATCGGACCAAGTATGATTTTGATAACCTTTATTTATTGGTTTCACTATCCACTTTATGCTCATTTGTGTTATTTCTGGCCATTATCACATTTTTCAATCAGAAATATGCAACCTTCCATTGTAATACTGCATCTTATTCATGTGTAGGGTATAAAGGAAGATATACCTCGGGGTTGGGTGCCATGAATAAAGATGAAATCAAAGCCAATCAGTGGATTTTGACAATAATAAAAGATGGATCTCAAGAACGATTTGTATTGGACAAAGATATTTCTACCAATAATCAAGTAACAAAAACAATGAATCTACAGTTTTGTAAAGGTATACTTGGAACAGAAATTTTACATATTGAACAAATCCAAGATTAACCTTTGTTAAATACTAGGATAGTTTTAGTTTTGTATAATGAAATAATGTAATGTGTGTCACATTACCTAGATAAAAAGACTATGAAATCAATTCTGACTGCTTTTATTTTTTGTATCACTTTTTCCATTGGCTATAGTCAATTTGGGATTGGGCTGACAGCGAGTAATGACTTATATCATTATTACCAAAATCCAGATGATAATACCGCCGAATCTACTTCAGCGGGAAGTGCATTGCTTAATTTTGGATTGGGACCTAAAATTTGGATGGGAGGAAATGATTTCTCCATATCATTAGAAGCTCAAGCAACAATAGGCTTTTTCGGCTTGTCAGTAGCAGATTATAAAGGATTAGGAACTACATCATTTCCTATCATGGCAAAATTCAATTTTGGTGGACTTTCCGCATTGGATAAAGAAGGTAAATTTGGTTGGTCAATGGGTGCAGGAGTACAGTACTCGAAAACGGAATTGTATTATTTAGGAAATTCATTTGAAGAAAAAGGCGGGGAGCGAGATTTATTTCGAACGTATGTTGGTCAATTGGGTTATGGATTTGGAATGAGTGGATTTACGCTACATGGATTCCTTCGGTTCGGATATCATCCGGATTCTGGAGCGAGATCGTTTAATGTGGGAATCCAGTATGATTTCAATATTCCTAAATTAAGAAACATAACAGATCCTGAAAGTGAATTGTAACGTTCATTTTTCATTTCCCAATCTACAGTAAAAAAGTACTATGACACCACTTCGGTCTGAACTTCGAGATTTTAATACCATGAGGATGCAGGCCAAATGTAGGAGTGTAATTCCTGTTTTTTCTGAACAAGATGTTTTTGATGTTTTAGTACAAGAACTTCATCCTCTCAAAATTATTGGAGGCGGAAGTAATATCTTAATTACCAAAGATCAAGATGCATACATTCTAAAAAATGAGATCAAAGGGATAGAGATTATTGATGAAGATGGTGATAATGCGTTAGTAAAAGTAGGAGCGGGTGAGAATTGGCATTTGTTGGTTTTATGGACGATCAGTCATGGTTTGGGCGGAATTGAAAATTTGGCATTGATTCCAGGATGTGTTGGGGCAGCTCCCATGCAGAATATTGGTGCATACGGAGTAGAACAAGAATCGGTATTTCACAGTTTACAGGCGATTGATTTAGTAGAGGGAACAACAAAGACTTTTTATAAAGAGGACTGTAAGTTTGGATATCGGGAGAGTATATTCAAAAATGAGGTCAAAGGGAAATACATCATAACGCATGTCAACTACCTCTTTTCAAAACACCCTAAACTGAATACCAGTTATGGGGCGATAAATCAAAAATTACAAGAAAAACAAGTCGATAATCCAACGATTGAGGATGTGGCACATGCTGTAATTGAAATAAGACAATCCAAGTTGCCTGATCCTAAAATAATCCCAAATACAGGTAGTTTTTTCAAAAATCCTGTCGTAGGAATAGATGTTTTAGAGTCGATAAAAGTGAGATTTCCTTCCGTAGTATCGTATCCAGTTGATGAAAAAATGGTCAAGATTCCTGCTGCATGGCTCATTCAGCATGCTGGATATAAAGGAATGCGTCATGGAGATGCGGCCACTCATGAAAATCATGCATTGGTCTTAGTTAATCATGGCAATGCGACTGGAAATGAAATGTTGTCCTTTGCAGAAATTATACAAAATGGGGTAGAAGATAAATTTGGAATTCGTCTTGTTCCTGAAGTAAACATTTGGTAGGTCAAGTTATTCCTCTTCATCCTCTGGTTCAAACTCATAGACCATGAGATCTTCTATCATTTCTTGCAGGTTGGGTTTGGGTACCAATCCATTAATGACTTCAATCAGTTTCTGATCCTTAATAAACACGAGGGTAGGGATACTCTTAATCTTAAAAAATGCCGATAGTTTTGGATTGATTTCCGAATTTACTTTGGCGATCACAACTCTATCTTTATATTCTTCAGCCAATTCATCAATGATGGGAGACATGACTTTGCAAGGTCCACACCAGGAAGCATAAAAGTCAAGTAAAACACCTTTATCGGTTTGTATAGCTGCATTAAAATTGCTGTCTGAAAGTTCAGGTGCGGGTTCTATTTTCTTCTTTTTCCAAAACATTTTTTCAATTTAATTATTGGTGTAAAGGTATAGAATTAAAAAGCCCTTATGTGTGTACTCTGTTACATTTATACACCAAATTGGGGTTAATATTCGGAATCCTTATTTACTTTGCAATAGAAATAAACAAACATGTCAGAAAATACTAGTAAGAATACCATAACCATCGATGTTCATTTGAATGAAGAAAAGCATCCAACGAATATTTCATGGAACAGTACCGCAAATCCTCAGGAAGAAAAAGACAGGGACTGTAAAGCCATGTTACTTTCTTTATTTGATAAAGACCATTTGGATACCTATAAAATTGACCTGTGGACCAGTGAGATGCAAGTAGCTGAAATGGATAGATTTATGTTTCAAACACTAAGAGCACTTTCTGACACCTATTTTAAAGCTACACGTAACCAAGCACTAGCTAATGATATGCAGCGATTTGTTCAATATTTTGGTGAAGAGACCGAAATAATTCCGAAAGAAAATAGTTAATGGATTTTTCTGCTTTTTATACTGATACGATGACCTTTTCCAATTACGGTTTAGAACATTTTTTTAGTGTTTTAGTGGTGGCTGTTTTTGGGCTTTGGTTTTTAAGAAAAGGAAAATATTCCTGGGATGAAAAGCAAAAATGGAAGTATGTAATCTTGTTTGCTGCGGTTTTGTACGGAATCCAGCTTTTCAAAACATTTATCCGCCTTTATTTAGGCAATTTTGATATTACGGAGGATCTTCCTTTGCAATTATGTAATATTTTACCCTTGATTTTAATGGTGGCGCTCTACTATAAATCAAGGATTGTTTTGTCGGTCGTGTTTTTCTGGATATTGGCAGGGACAGCACAAGCAAATATAACTCCCACCTTATTTAATACCTTCCCACATTATGAATCTATTCGGTACTGGGCCATTCATACGGGGTTGCCAGTGATTGCTATTTATTTATATTACGTGCTAGGATATCGTTTCCAATTCAAAGATGCAGTGCGATCTGCACTGGCATTGAATATTTTAGCAGCTATCATTTATCCGCTAAATTTGGCCTTGGGTAGCAATTATTTGTACTTGAATGCCAAACCACCGGGCACCACTATTTATAACCTATTAGGACCTTGGCCTTGGTACATTATGAACATCGAATTTGTGATGTTGGTGTTGTTTTCTGCCGTGTTAATTCCATTTTACATCTATGAGCGTGTCAAAAAAAGGCAAACACCTCTAACAGCTTAGTTCAATCACTTCTTTTTTTAATAGGGGAAATTTTACTCTTTTCTAGGACTACTTCATTACTTTTGCGGCTTAATCATCAGCGTATTTGTGAAATTACTCGTATTATGTCCAAGATTTCCATATCCACTCGAAAAAGGGGACAAGCTTAGGATATATCATCAGTTAAGACAATTAAGTAAAGAACATGAAATTTATTTGATTGCATTAACGGATGAAGACATTTCTCCCAACCACTATAAAGAAGTGGAGAACATTGTATCCAGTCTTAAAGTATTTACGTTCAAGACACACAGGAGAGGCATATCTCTATGGAAGAGTGTTTTAAGCAGGATGCCCTTTCAGGTCGCTTTTTATTACAGTTCAACCATACGAAAACAGGTAGCTCAAATTGCTCTTGAGTTCCAGCCCGATCATGTATATTGCCAATTGACCAGAATGGCGGAATATGCAAAACGACTGCCCTTTCCCAAGACACTAGACTATATGGATGCTTTTGGGGTTGGAATGGAGCGTAGGGCAGACGTGGTTTCTTTTCCAACATCTCTTATCTATAAGTTGGAGGCCAATAGGATGAAACGATATGAATCAACCATATTTAAACACTTCGATCATCATACCGTGATTAGTCAACAAGATCGGCTGCACATCAATACGCCCGATCAAGAAAAGATCAGGGTAGTGCCCAATGGAATTGATACTGAATTTTTTCAACCCATGAGCATCCAAAAAGTATTTGATATTGGATTTGTTGGCAATATGGGCTATCCTCCTAATGTTGATGCTGCTGAATTTTTGATTCATACACTTAAGCCGATATTAAGTCAGAACTTGAGATATCAAATTGCGGGAGCTCGTCCAGACAAAAGAGTAAAACTTCTTGCAGGTAAAAATGTTACAGTTACTGGATGGATAGATGATGTGCGTACTGCCTATGCGAGTTGTAAAGTTTTTGTAGCTCCCTTATGGTCAGGAACAGGTCAGCAGAATAAAATTTTAGAGGCGATGGCGATGGGCATTCCATGTGTGACCAGCTCTGCAGTTAACAATGCAATAGGAGCCAGCCATAAAAAAGAAATTTTAGTAGCGGATACAAAAGAGGAATTTAAAATATGTGTTGATAAATTGCTCAATGATCCTACATTTTACATGGAGTTGAGCAAAAATGCACTTACTTTTGTGCAAGATAAGTACAGTTGGAAGGAGAGTGTAGAAATATTGAATGAATTATTTGAATCTAGATAACAAGAACATAAATGATGTTAGAAGAAAAAGTATCATCGGATATTAAATTAGATACCATACAGAGTGCCATAACAGCTATAAAAAATGGTGAAATCATTATCGTGGTTGATGATGAAGACAGAGAAAATGAAGGCGATTTTATCTGTGCAGCAGAAATGATCACGTCTGAAATGATCAATTTTATGGCTACCCACGGTAGAGGCTTGATTTGTACTCCAATTGAAAATGAAAGGGCAAAAGAGCTAGGTTTGGATTTAATGGTGCGGGACAATACCGCTTTGCATGAAACTGCGTTTACGGTATCGATTGATTTAATTGGTCACGGTTGTACTACTGGAATATCAGCGTATGATCGATCTACTGGAATCAAAGCAATGGTAGATCCAAATATAAAGGCGGCAGACTTTGCTCGACCTGGTCATATTTTTCCATTGATTGCAAAATCGGGTGGCGTGTTGAGAAGAACAGGACATACCGAAGCAGCCATAGATTTGGCTCGAATGGCTGGATTTTATCCTGCAGGCGTTTTGGTAGAAATCCTGAATGAAGATGGTACCATGGCTCGACTTCCTGAGCTTAGAGTATTGGCGGATAAAATGGGTTTGAAACTAATTTCTATCAAGGATTTGGTAGAATACAGAATGAAGACGGAACGGATAGTTACGAAGGAGGTAGAAACTGAAATTGAAAGTGATAAATACGGAAAATTCAAAGTAGCAGCCTATAAACAAAGTACAACAGGAGACGTACACTTGGCGATCTACAGAGGCGAAATTCAAGAAGATATTCCTACGGCAGTTCGTGTACATTCGAATACAGAAACAGGAGATGTAATCGGACTATTATTTGATGGATATGCCTCCAAATTGGACAAAGCGATGAAGATTTTGTCAGAAGAACAAAGCGGTGTTTTCTTGTATATGCGTCATGGCGAAAAAGGAGATCAGATTATTCAAAAATTAAAAGCAGTGGATAATGATCCTAACAATGATCCTCTAGTGAGCAACGAACAACGAGATTTCGGAATTGGAGCCCAAATTTTAAGGGATTTACACGTTGGAAAAATCAAACTCATCTCCAGTCATGATAAAAAGAGAATCGGATTGATCGGATATGGATTGGAGATTGTGGATCAAATTGAACTAAAGTAATTTGACCTATGTCGGAAAAGGAGAACGAAGTGCAAGAGGATAATTTGGATGAGCTGTTTGAACAGCACAGTATCGTTGTGGATAAGAAACAATCTCCTGAACGTATTGACAAATTTTTAATGTCCAGGATTCAAAATGCGACCAGAAGTAGATTGCAAAATGCATGTAAAGCTGGTCGAGTCAGAGTCAATGGCAATGCGATCAAACCCAACTATAAAATCAGACCATTAGACGAGATCAAGGTCTACATGGTGCATGAACCGACGAGTGGGCAAGGCATCAAACCAGAACCCATTCCGCTGGATATCGTATATGAAGACGACTATATACTTGTGGTGAACAAACAAGCGGGATTGGTGGTGCACCCAGGTGTAGGAAATTGGTCGGGAACATTAGTAAATGGATTGGTTCATTATTTTAAATCCAAGGAACTTCCTGTCATGGCGGGCAATGCAGAAGATCGACCAGGTTTGGTACATCGAATAGATAAAGATACCTCTGGTTTATTGGTGATTGCAAAAACGGAAGATGCCATCAGTGGGTTGAGTAAACAATTTTTTGATCACACCATAGATCGGGAATACATCGCCTTGGTTTGGGGTGATGTAGAGGAGGAGAAAGGAACCATTGAAGGGAATATTGGAAGGCACCCGACCATGAGAACTCAAATGTTTGTGTATGACGAAGAAGAGGGAATTGGAAAGGAAGCAATCACACATTATGAGGTAATGGAAAACTTGTATTACGTGACCTTGGTGAAATGTAAATTAGAAACAGGTAGAACGCATCAGATCAGGGTGCACATGAAATATATCGGACATACCTTATTCAACGATGCACGGTATGGCGGGGACAAAGTATTGAAAGGAACCGTTTTTACCAATTATCGACGATTTGTAGAAAATACGTTTGAAGAACTCCCTCGACAAGCGCTTCATGCAGCTTCGTTGGGATTTGAACATCCGATTACCAAAGAAAGGATGTTTTTTGAAGCGGAATTGCCAGCAGACTTTGCATCGGCATTAGAACGGTGGAGAGGCTACACTTCAACACGAAAAGAAATTAAAAACAATGAATCTTAAGGATCGCATTCAGGCATTGGCGTTGTTGGGTGAAGAATTGACAGCACAAGCGGACTGGCTGGAAGCTCCAATTCAAGCTGCCTATATCGAGAATAAATGGTTTACACCAGAGAACTCCAGGAAAGCACTGGATGCCATTGGTCGTCAATTTCTCAATGCAAAGATTTTAGAAGAATGGTCGAATTCCTATGAGATTGAAGATCATGCGTACTCCAAGAAAATCGGTCTCGTATTGGCAGGTAATATTCCTATGGTTGGTTTTCATGATGTTCTCTGCACATTTATTTCTGGTCATACCTCATTGATCAAGTGCTCTTCCAAGGATTCCATACTGCTGCAAAGAGTAATTGCTCGTTTGATCGAGATAGATAGCAATACTTCTTCCTATTTTGAGTTTGTAGATAAGTTAGCAGGATTTGAGGCAGTCATTGCTACCGGTAGTAATAACTCCGCTCGATATTTTGAACAATATTTTGGAAAGTATCCTCATATTATTCGGAAAAATCGAAGTGCGGTAGCTGTCTTGGATGGGAATGAATCGCACGATGATTTCATGGGATTAGGGGAAGATATTTTCACCTATTTCGGATTGGGTTGTAGAAATGTTTCTAAGATTTATGTTCCTGAGAACTATGACTTTAATGACATGCTAGAAGCCTTGCATGAAGGGTTTAAAGAGCTTGTTCATCACAATAAGTACCTTAATAATTTTGACTATAACAATGCTTTGTTCTTACTCCAAAAAGTTCAATTTTTAATGAGTGGAAGTCTGATTGTCACCGAATCCAAAGACATAACATCCAGAATTGCCACATTACATTACGAGCATTATTCTGATAGGTCGTCGCTGGTCAATCATTTAAAAGAAGTAGAGAATCAAATCCAATGTGTGGTCTCGAACGTTCAATTGGACGATATTCCAACCTTCAATTTTGGTAAAGCTCAACAGCCATCCATTACGGACTATGCCGATGGGGTAGACACCTTGGAATTCCTTAAATCTCTGTAATGGCAAGTAAGAAAGAGAAAGTCAATCATATTATTGAGATCTTGGAAAAACTATATCCAGTAGTCCCGATTCCGTTAGATCACAAAGACCCCTATACTTTATTAGTGGCCGTGCTTTTATCCGCACAATGTACGGATGAGCGAGTAAATATGGTTACTCCAAAGTTGTGGAAATTGGCGGATAATCCTGTAGATATGGCGGTGCAAGAAGTTGAGGATATCAAGGCTATTATTCGACCGTGTGGATTATCTCCTCGCAAATCTAAAGCAATCAGTGAACTGAGTCAAATCTTGATTGATAAACACAACGGTGAGGTGCCCGAATCCTTCGAAGCATTGGAAGCCTTACCTGGAGTAGGGCACAAAACTGCTTCTGTAGTGATGTCTCAAGCTTTTGGTGTTCCCGCATTTCCAGTAGATACACACATACACAGATTGGCCTACCGATGGTGTCTAAGTACCGGAAAAAATGTGGATAAAACGGAGAAAGACTTAAAGCGATTGTTTCCGAGAGAAAAATGGAACAATCTACATTTACAAATCATATTTTTTGGACGGCAGTTTTGCCCTGCCCGAGGACATAAACCAGATGAATGTCCCATTTGCAGTCTGTATGGACGAAAGGGTTGAAATAGAGTGATTGGGATTACAACTTTGTTATTTCAGCTTGTTTTGTTTCAGGCTGTGTATGTGATCTCTTAATTCCATTTTAAATAAGAATAATTCTCTCCGTTTATCGCGATCGCCTTCTTCTTCAATTTGTTGTGCCAATTGCTGAATCAACATTTGGGTTGCTTCAATGGAATCTGGAAACTCGTGTGATTTCATTTCTATAAAAGGTTCGGTTAGTATAATAGCATTCATAAAAGTATGATTGGCATAAAAGTTATTAATACACTAAGGTATTTGGGATGTAACTGTGAGCGTACAAAATGGTACTCAAAAGGGGACAAGATATTGCAAAGACTTACGTTGCTTTTTGATAGTAAATAGAGCATTTACCTATTTGTCTTTATGTTAAAAAGCAATTGTAATATATATAACAAAACTATAAGATGAAAATTGTATTCGTCATTAGTTTTTCTAGATGACATATTTTTTTTCGTAATGTAAAATCTGGACACTTTTTGAAGTAAAAACTCAACCATGAGAGAGAGAAGGAAGATAGAGGTGGGATAGGGGACAGATGGAAGGAATAAAATCAGTGGGAGAAAAAATAAAAATGGTTTTGGTATAATCGATTCCCATATAATAGGCGAGGTGGTTTATTTTTTCAATATTTGTTCTTGGTTTTGAACTTTCTGACTGAAGAAATCATTATGGATATGGTTTACAATTTAGAAAAAAGAACCTTTTATCATACCGATGGTAAAAATTACATATGGGGCTGACTGGTATCGACGGGATCGATAACTTTATAGTAAGCATGCAGGGGGAAGATTGTATACTCCTTAACCATTTTCAATCAAACCATAATTGGCGAAAATAGATTCGCACTTGCTGCATAATCAAGGATTATAAAGCATTTAGTCAATACGCTTGACACTCGATACACAGCGTAACGACTTAAACAACTTCGAGTATGGGAGACAGGATGCTTCGACTGTCGCCCGAGATAAAGAAGATAAGGTATGTGCGTCGCCGTTTTTATGCCTGCACACATTCGAAAATCCGAATAAAGACTAAGCATGTAGAAAGCTATTGGGTGCTTTCTCCGGACCAGGGTTCGACTCCCTGCAGCTCCACTCGAGAATAAAATCTTTCTGCGCAAGCAGAAAGATTTTTTTGTTTAAAAAAGATTCAAGCTTGCTTGAAATCTTTTATGAACAAAAATATGTGATCGGAGATCACAAGATTTTGTTTTGACCTAGGTAGTTAATGGGTTTTATCTCGATTTTAGTAAGAATATTTCAGTATTGTTTAAGTATTTCTTTTCTTTATAAATTAGAAAAAGTTGTAGATCAAAAGGTAATGTAGATTAAGATCAATCTTAATAATTACACTTAGTGATTATAAGTCAAATAAAACAAATGGAAATAATTATGATTTAACCTTATATGTGAGATTCTAGGTTATGTGAAACTTTAAGAACCA
>JARGNR010000029.1:62814-66955 GCA_029212405.1 Saprospiraceae bacterium | reverse complement strand
TAATTCCCAAACTTCTTGTTTTTTATGTTAGTCTACTCCTGAATATGCCTAATTACTCTTCTTCACGAAATTATTTCCAACATAAACAGAATTTTGAATCACAAAACAATTTTATTTAGTTAATCAATTACGTCCAAAAACACCAAATTATCACTTTTACATTGCATTGACAATCTATACAAACACTTATAAAACAAGGCCTCTCCCATATTCTATTCTTTTTTAACACTTATTTTCCGAATTTAATTTTTAAATTATTAAAAATATTTTATACTTTGCAAATCAATTGACGTAAAACTTAATTTTCGCTCTTGCCTCCAAAGCAAGATTATAACCCCAGAAAATTTTCATTACGTACATGTTGGAAATCAATAGTTGAAAATTGAAGACTAGTTATAGTGTGATTTTTTTGATTTTGGTTAAATCAGTTTAGCCGGTGTATTCATTTTGTGGAAAATGTATTCCGTCTAAGATTAAAAGTTAAGGTTAAGCTATGCTTAACACCCTTTTAATTCTATTGTTTTTTTTTGAATTGAACACAGTTTCAATTAGCAGCTGTATGTCTTTATTCAAAAGGAACGATTAGAATAATATGTGAATGAGAGTACTTATTCCAAACAGGATTGCAATGCATATTCGAGCGTATAGGTACATTATAAATAATTAAAGGAACACCAGATGATCAATATTAAGGGCATAAAAGAATTGCAGAGGATAACATCCTTTGGGAGTTCAGCTATAAAAATAGCTGTTCTTGATGGCCCAGTTGATACAAAACATAGTTGTTTCCATACTAAAAACGGAAAAATAGAACCTCATGCTGTTTCTGATGGGGTCACCCCTTCATCCAAAGGCCTAGCAAAAAGCCATGGCACGGCAGTAGCAAGTATAATTTTTGGAAAACAAGAAAGCGATGTAGATGGGGTTGCTCCTGGATGTAATAGCGTATTCTTTCCTATATACTCAGAGGATGAAAATGGCAATTTTCGATCAGCAACTCAAGTTGATTTAGCTAAAGCAATAAGTCAAGCTGTTGAAGAAGGTGCTCATATCATCAACATAAGTGGAGGTCAACTTTCAGATTCTGGAGAACCGGATCATTTCTTAAAAAAGGCAATAGAAAAATGCCATAAAGCCGGAGTGTTAATTGTGGCGGCAGTTGGAAATGATGGTTGTGATTGTCTTCATGTCCCAGCTGCGGATGAACAAGTACTTGCAGTAGGATCACTGGATGAGAATGATCAGCCAACGAGTTATACAAACTATGGTGCCAAATATCAAAAGAATGGAATTTTAGTACAAGGCAAAAACCTTAAAGCTGCAAGAAAAGGAGGAGGCACATTTATAACAAATGGAGCGACAAGTTATGCTGCCCCTGTTGCATCAGGAATTGTTGGTCTTCTAATGAGTCTTCAAATTCAAAGAGGACTTACTCCAAATGCATACGCAATAAAATCAATCTTAGAACATACTGCTATTCCTTGTGTAGGAGATAAAAACTCAAAGGAGTGCCGTCGATTACTTGGTGGTAAATTAAACTTGGATGCAGCAATCAATGAAATCAAAAAGAATCCGGGTGTACTCGCTTCCGGTCTGGAATTTTCTCATAACAGTAAAATTAAAACTATGGAAAAGAATGAAATTCAAAACTCGGAAGTGGTAAACGAAACCACCCAAGAGGCTTCTGTCATGACACCGGCAGATCAAAAAGTAGAAACAATCCCTGAGGTGCAACCCTCATCTACTGAAGATTCACCTACATCAACGCAAGTAGAACCCTCAGACGCAACTTCTACCGATCAAAATAATCCAATAGAAGAAGTCAATCCTTCTGCCTGTGGTTGCAGTAAGAAAGAAGAAGAGGAGCCTGAAGTACAACCTTCAGATACAACAGTTCAAAATGTACAAACTAATACCCCAATATTTAATAACAACGAAATAACAAATAAAAGTATGGAAAATCAAAACCCCAATCTATCAGAAATCGTATTAAATACTCCGACATCACTTGTCACTCCTTCAGGACAGATCGACCCTTCAGACTGTAGTTGCGGCGGCAATGCACAAAAACCTGCCAAAGTTTATGCGCTGGGTACTATAGGGTATGATTTTGGGAGTGAAGCACATCGTGACTCCTTGATTCAGTCTATGGGTGGAGCTAACCCTCATGACCCTGCAGCACTAATAGCATATTTGGAAGATAATCCTTGGGATGCAGAGGAAATAATTTGGACATTAGATATTGATTTGACGCCTGTATATTCATTAGTGCCTCATGGCCCTCATGCTCAGGCAGGATATAGAAGAATATTAGATTTCTTGAAAGCACAAATCAATGGGAATATTGAAAGAATTTCTGTACCTGGAATTTCAACTGGCTCTAGAACATTATTAAATGGTCAAAAGGTTGCTCTATTGATTCCTAGACTACGAGGTATGTACTCATGGACAACTGAAGCATTAGTAGATGCTTCTACTTCTGGTGCAAAAGGTGGTAAAAAAGCGCTTGCAGAAAACGTGCATAGCTTCTTAAACAGAATTTATTATCAAATGCGAAATTTGGGTGTTACATCTCAAGAAAGAGCATTAAATTATTCTGCAACAAATGCTTTCCAAGTAAGCTCAATTTTTGCTTCGGCATTGAAAGAGAACTTAGAATTAAAAGAGATCTCAGCTACTAAAAGCCCAATTTGCCGTCCTGGATCAGATTGTTATGATATTATTCTTTCATTCTTCAATCCTGAAGAAAGGTTGAATAAAGCGATTAAGGCATATCGATTTACAGTAGATGTAAGTGATATAGTTCCAGTAACTGTCGGTACAATTAGATCTTGGTCTGAATACTAATCACACCACTTAGATATATTGAGTAAATCTTAATATTCTGATGAATTAAAACCAATAAATAGATGTCAAAGAACAAGTAGAACAATAAATTCTATACAGAGAATGGATGCCGTTCTATTTGTTCTTTCACTCTATTTCTATCATCTTTTTTTGGTTTCCCCAATACAAACCTCCATTAAACAAATACATCTATGGCGTTTCTTTCAAACATTTATAACGGTCATGTCAAGGACTCAGCACGTGGAATATTTAAAGTGCAAAACATAGCAAAAGCTACTACTATAGTGGACGATATGGGTCTTGAATCTTTTACAGTACCTCAACCCTATTCCACTGCAATTCAATTGTGCAAAATAGTGTCGGGAGTACCTCAAGAAGGGGCTATCTATAGAAAAATATACTTTGATGAAAATGGAAATGTTATCAAAAAACTATTTTTTGATAAAGATGGAGGCCTGGAAAGAAAAGAGGTATACAAATTTGATAATGACCAAATTGTTTCTAGCACTTTTATTACCGATTCTGAACTACAAATAGAACGGTATTATATGAAAGAAAACCCAAATCACGAAACTGAATACGATTTTTTCAATCCAGAAAAAGCAGAAATTAAGTCTGAATATTACACATTTGACAGCGCTGGAAGGAAACAAACCAAAACTAGTATTGGTTACGGAGGATTAGAAGAATTATACACCAAATATCTTTATGTAGGATCATCTAAAATCTATTCTTTTAGGGAAGTTTATTCCTCCAATCCCAATAATAATGGAAAGATACTATTGACCTTGGTTTATAATAGAAATAAAAGTGGAAAACTCAACAGCTTAATGGGTTTCCAGCATAAAACAAAAAATAACATTGCCAGTCTTAAAAGTTTTGCTGCAAAAAAAGAAGCATGTGACTTTTTAACAGAATGGGAATACGACAAAAATGGAAATCAATTGAGTATGATATCCAGTGAAAAACCACCTTCCATATTAAATAATCCAGTCATTCAAAATTCTGAATTTTTAAGAGAATTTGGTTACGCTGAATCAGAAGATTTTGGATATCAAAAAGGAGACTCTCCTGTAATTTTTAGATCCTCTAGAATCATCACTGTCAAGACGACCTTTGAATACAATTTGATTGACGGGGAAGATGATCCAAGACTTCACAAAGTTATTGATTGGCTCCCAAGATATGATGAGCCTTTTAAAGACATTAAGAAATATACATATTACGATAATGATGGTACAGAATTGAAGTGGGTATAAATCACGCCTCTTTGACATGATTATTATAGACGTAT
>JARGNR010000029.1:26071-62804 GCA_029212405.1 Saprospiraceae bacterium | reverse complement strand
TAAGAACAACTCGAATTGAACTTAAAAACACTCTAAAATATTTTTAAATTTTTTAACCTTTAAAATACTTTATTATGAATTTACCTAATTTATCTGCTCCAGTTGTAAGAAATGCAAATACAAGATTTTCAACTGAAGGTGTAAACCCATCTAACGCAGCATGTACTGCATGTTGTATCGCAGCTAATGCACTTCCATGGCCAGCAAGTATAGCTGCAAAAGCTGCTTGTAAAGCAATAGGTGGATGTTCTTGCTAAATCTTATAACAAAAGACTTTTAAAAGATTTGATATTTTGAAATAGCTATTTCCAATATTTAAAATGATAGAACTTGAGAGCAAGAATATACAGGGTATATACAAATCCTATAAATTCAATCCATTAATTTCTTTTCATTAAACCATACTGGATTTAGGAAAATCAAACTTGCATAAAAGTTACATCAGATTATGTAAGACCTTAAAAGGGAATTGATTATTAATCATTCATTTTTTAAGAACTTATTAGGAAGAAACAATAAAGTACTTTATTGTTTCTTCCATTATTACAAATATCTATTCATTATTCATAAAATACAATTATGCTTTTACCTAATTTATCATCACCAGTAATCAGAAATAGTAATCAAAGATTTGTTTTAAATGCTATAAATCCATCTGGCATAGCATGTAGATTATGTCATACAGCTTGCAATGCTATGGCTCAAGGACTTCCAAGAGACATGTGTAATATAGCATGTGATAAGTCACCTGCTTGTTAAGAATAAAATACATCTAAAATGCGTTTGTTTGGGCTCATCATAACTCCATGAGCCCAAATGTAATGCTCTGACAATTCAACATATTTAAGAAAGAATATAGGATGAGATTACCAAATTTATCAACACCCGTAGTAAGAAATATAAATAGTATATATTCATCGAATGGTATACATCCATCCGATGATATACATCTGTCAGCTGACCAACTTGCTGAGGCTAAAAAGAGCGTTTTGTGTTCTATGTGTAAAGCCACATGTAATAATATATCAATACCAGGATATTCAAAACAAATGTGTATATTAACTTGCTCCAAAAACCCTTATTGTACCTAATAGAATTATTTGTCTACTCTTGTTTAAAACCACTGCAAAATCATTTATTTCAAACGTTTAGGAGTTCCTCTACCAATTAAATGACCCACCAAAACTATACCTATGTCTACCTTTACAATTTATTTAAAATACATCAAATACGTTGGTAGGAATATAGGTAAAGACTTAGAATTCGTTTTCCGATTAAATGATGAAGAATATCGAATCAAACTGGACCTAAAGCATTGGTCAAAAAAAGAATACTCCCCTCTCCTACCGATTTCCGAGATGGAATACGATTCAGAGCAATCCCTAATCAAAGTCCCCATCTCTATATTTGTTATAGAAGATGATCCCACCAAAAATGACTATGGTAAAAAAGATAAAACACATAGAATAAAAAACACCTTTCCTGAAACTTTTGAATTTACACATGAAGTGGAAGTTCGTGAACGAGGTGGACCCAGAACGAAAAAAAACATAGCATTATTTGAATTTAGTTTCGTAGCAGGTGTAGTAAAATACGATCAAGGTGGAAATGGAAGACTTCCAAACATATCTCCTCCAATACCACATTCTAAAAGATATGCTTTCCTTCCAGGTTCTTGCGATATCGTATGTCTACAAAAATGTGAACTGCCCATTAAAGAGTGTATTAAAAAATGCTGTACCTAGCTCGTACCCACTCAATCTACATCCAATTATAAACTCAAACGCATTTAATCGTTTTATAATTAATCATAAAAAAAGCCCCTAGGCGGAGAGCCCGGGGCTACATATCTTATTAACGATAAATAAGATAAGACGATTATAAAAAGACGAAATTCTTCAAAGGTCGTCCCATCTCAGTTGTAGTTTCTTATTCTGAGAGACCTTTCTTTTTCTATAAATTAATGCTTAAAAAGCAACGTTGATTTTCTATTCTAATCTACATTGTCATGTAAATAACTGTTGTTTCCTTGAATTAATGGACTATCATCATCCATGGAAACTGTGTATCTTGATTTGCTGACTTCCTTAGCTGAATCGATATCATCCAGGATTACATTTCTTCTTGCATAAGCTGGAAGCGATTCCATTTCAGCAACAACTTTTGGACTATCCAATGGGATACTAGAATTCTTTCTTAGCATCTCTCTTCTCGTTTTGTCCATCTCCATATCCTTTCTCCTCTGAGCTCTTCTCACCTCATCTGCCTCATCTACATATGGTTCAAAATTACCATTCGAAACACCTAATGTTTCAATGGTCCGCTTTACATCATCGGTATCAAAATCAAATGTGGTAGCATGATCCCCTTCTGTATAACCCGTAGCCATTGCAGCATCTCCTGTAATTTCTATGGAGTCATCCAAACTCACTACGATCTTTTCTTCTGTTACTTGCTGTTTTCTTGAATTCCCTTCTTTGAAACCTGTAGCAATGATCGTGATTCCCACTTTCTCCCCTAATGATTCATCTTTACACACTCCCCAAATTACATCCGTTCCATATCCAGCTTCCTCTTCTACGTAATTGGTAATTTCACCAATTTCATCCATCGTTACTTCTTTTGTTCCAGAAGTAATATTCAATAATATATGTTTGGCCCCTCTGATATCATTATCTTCCAATAAAGGACTATTTAATGCAGTTGAAATTGATTTTTGTGCTCTATCTTCCCCTTCTGCTGTGGAGTGTCCCATTATCGCAACACCACTATCTTTCATCACTGTATTCACATCCTCAAAATCCACATTGATGCTACCTGCCACCGTAATAATCTCAGCAATTCCTTTTGCTGCTGTAGTCAAGATATTATCCGCTTGACTGAATGCATCTGAAAGGGCAAGATTTCCATGAATGGCTCTCACTTTATCATTTGATACCACCAAAATGGAATCAACATTTTTCTTCAATTGTTCCAAGCCTTCCAATGCTTGACGTTGTCTTCTCATTCCTTCAAATTTGAATGGAAGAGTAACAATAGCAACGGTTAGAATATTCATTTCTTTTGCTGCTTTCGCTATGATAGGTGCAGCTCCTGTACCCGTGCCGCCACCCATACCAGCTGTAATAAACAACATTTTTGTACTGTCTGAAAGAAACGTTCTCACTTCATCGATGGATTCGATGCATGCTTGTTTTCCAACTTCTGGTTTTGAACCAGCTCCTCTTCCTTCAGTAAGGTGTGGACCTAAAGCAATTCGTACTGGAATCGTACTGTGCTCCATGGCTTGAGAATCTGTGTTACAAATTGCAAAATCTACACCTACTATTCCTTGCAAAAACATGTGTGCAACTGCATTTCCACCGCCGCCACCGACGCCAATCACTTTGATTATCGAGCTGTTGTTTTCTGGTATATCAAATGTCATAACAATGAGTTTTTATTATTTTGAGTAGTGTCTTATTAAGACTATTTTTTATTATTTTTTCTCGTCTTTCGGTTAAAATTCAGAATCCGGAGTCGCTTCAAAAAATTCTTTGGTCAGTGTATAGAATTTATTAAAAAAACGGTTTCCCTTCTTATTTTTTTCAGCTTCTAAAGTACTGTCATCTCCCTCCAACTCATTACTTTCGTCTACTTCTTCTGATTCTGCTTTTTCCTGTCCCATGTACTCCACAAAACTTCTGTCGTTCATGTTCTCAATCGTATTTTTTAGCAATCCTACTGCTGTTGCATAGATTGGACTTGCCAACTGAGTACTATACCCGTGTGCCAAATGTTCTACTGGTTTTCCAACTCTCGCTGACAATCCAGTGTGATACTCTGCCAAAATATTAATGTGTTTTAACAATGATCCACCCCCAGTCAATACAATGCCTGCGATCAATTTGTTTTCATAGCCAGATCTTCTGATCTCCCATAAAACATAATCAAATATTTCTTCTACCCTCGCCTGGATAATTCTAGACAAATTCTTTTCTGATATCTCTTTGTGCTCTCTCCCTTTAAAACCAGGAATCGTAATGATCCTATTGTCATAAATTTCTTCTGCCATTGCAGAACCAAATTTGACCTTCAATTTCTCAGCCTGATCCATCATAACGGTACAGCCTTCTCTGATATCTTTAGTGACAGCATTACCACCAAATGGAATTACTGCTGTATGTCGTATGATTCCATCCTTAAAAATGGTGATGTCTGTGGTTCCTCCTCCGATATCTACGAGCGCTACACCCGCTTCTTTTTCCTCATCACTCAAAATCGAAGCAGAACTTGCTATAGGTTCTAGCGTTACATCTGCTACCTCCAGTCCTGCTTTTTCAACACATCTCATGATATTTCTACTGGCAGAAATCTGACCTGTGATAATATGGAAATTTGCCTCCAGACGAATCCCCGACATTCCTACAGGATCAATAATATCTTGTTCGTCATCTACCGTAAATTCTTGTGGAATGACATGCAATATCTTATCTCCAGGAGGAAGCACCAATTTGTGCATGTCCTTTATCAATTTTTCCACATCTTCATATGCAATTTCATCATTCGCATCGTGACGTACCAATAATCCGTGATGATGCAAACTCTTTATGTGTTGGCCCGCTATTCCTACATGTACTAATTTGAATTTTAGCCCTGCATTTCGCTCTGCAATTTCAATCGCCTCCTTTATAGCTCTTACTGTTTTGTCAATATTAGAAACCACACCTCGTGAAACTCCTTCAGATTTAACAGTACCCACACTTACAACTTCAATCTTACCATATTCATTCAGACAACCTGCAATAGCACATACTTTTGTAGTCCCTATATCCAGAGCTACAGCTATTTCATTTTGGATGTTGTTGTGATCATTCATAACTTAAAGATTTATCGGCTTCCGCCCTTTTTATAACATTTATTTTTACTGAATTTTCAGCATTTCGTCCTTATCTAATAATCGCTTTTAATGGATTAGTCTCTCTTTTCTCCGTAGATCAAATGGTATCCTTTTTTACCATCCTTCTCTGATCTACTGTCATATTTCAACGTCAACACATCATATTTTCTCCATCCTACTTGTTCCATACCTCCTCGATACAATACCTTCAATTTTTCAAATCGTTCTTCAATGTTTTCTACATGGCCAAAATCTAATTTTTGTCTTCCTACTTTTGGAACCATCATTACTTCACCATCCTCTCGTACATCAATCTGTTCAATTAAAGCAGCTAAAAATTCATCCTCATGGATATATTTTGCCAATGTATATACATCTCTTAAATAGCTTTTTTTCTTTTTATTTAGAAATTTGGGATCATAATCACCAATGTTTCCAGAAGCAACAGGAACACGAATTGTCGCTCCTCTATATGCCGGAATTTCATTTCCATCAATGTCCAAGTAATACGATGTATTTGCTTTACTAAACACTCTTAAGATTGGTACTCGCTGTTCAATTTCTATATGCAATACGTCTTTATTATCAATATATATTTCAGCCTCTTTTATCCGTTCATCATCTTCCAGAAGGGTTTCCATATCCATCAAATTCAGATCCTTAACCGTGCTCATTTTCAAATCATACCCTAGGTAATTTCTGAACATCTGCTTGATTCCCTTTTTGGTCACCAAATTTTTACCCCCCTTTATTCCAGTGATTGAAATGGAAACAGAAGTTACCGTAGCATCCATTTTTCGTTGAACCGCCATAAACAACACACCAGTAATGATTGTCACTACCACAGACCAAACTAGATTTTTCTTCCAGTTTTTACGTTTGCTGTTATATGTTCTTTTTCTAGTCAACTCCTTTTTTATGTGTTTAACCAATTTTTAATCTGAGGTACAAAAACATCAATATCACCTGCTCCTAATGTCATCACTACCTCAAATTCTCTCTTTTCCAATACACTCATTAGTGACTCTTTAGTCACCATTATTTTATTTTCTGTTGTCAATTTTTCAAATATAATTTCCGATGCCACTCCCTCTATCGGTTCCTCCCTAGCCGGATAAATGTCCATCAGTAGTATTTCATCCAACGCATCCAGCTCCTTAGCAAAACCATCTACAAAGTCTCTTGTCCTTGAGAATAAATGGGGTTGAAATATTCCAGTCAACTTTTTGTCTGGATACATTTCACGCGCTGCTGCTATTGCAGATTTGAGTTCTGTTGGGTGGTGTGCATAGTCGTCGATATATTTCACATCCTCTCTATCCACTATCTTCTCAAATCTTCTTTTGATCCCAGTAAAAGCATCTAAGCCCTTCCTTATTTCTTTTTCTTCCAAGCCCAGCTCTAATGCTATCTTTATAGCTACTGCTGCATTTTCAATATTGTGCCTTCCTGGTAGATTCGTTTTTAGTCGCTTAAAATCTGAGTTTCCATCTTGAAAATCAAAATAAAATTGCCCTTCTACAACTCGTATTCCACTCACGTCAATATCTCGATTCGCTTCAATTCCAAACTCAACCATCCTGACATCTCTCCTTGAAAGATCGAGCAATAAGCCATTACTCAATAAATTCAGCATTCCATGTTTCAAAATCACCAGACCTCCATCTTTCACTTTTCGTATAAAAGCTTCAAACCCATCCAACATTGCATCATGTTCGCCATAAATATCGAGATGATCTGCATCCATACTCATTATGCCAATAATATCAGGAGTTAAATGCAAAAATGATCGATCATACTCATCTGCTTCCACCACGATCCATTCGCCTTTCCCTTCAATATAATTACTTCCATAATTTGACATAATTCCACCGATAAAGGCAGAGATATCTCTATTTCCATATTTCAAAAGATGAGCAGTGGTTGCACTTGTTGAGGTTTTACCATGTGTTCCAGCTATTGCTATTGTCTTTTTTACATGACTTAAACGCCCCAGCATTTCTGCTCTTTTTATCACATCAAAATCATTCTCAATAAAGTGATTCAGTTCTTTATGATCCTTTGGTATCGCTGGGGTGTACACCACCAAATCAATATCCTCCGGTATCAAACTTACATCATCTTCGTAATGAATCTGCATGCCTTCTTCGACCAACTTTTTGGTCAAATTTGTTTCTGTTTTATCATATCCAAATACTTCTTTCTCCATCGAAATCATATATCTGGCTATGGCACTCATTCCTATCCCTCCAATTCCTATAAAATACACTCTTTTTATATGCTCCATTTTCGAGTGTTTATTTGTTTATTTCACTTTTATACAATACTCATTAGATGATCAAACCAGACCTAATACCTCTCGCGCAATTTCTCTTGCTGCATCTGGTCTTCCAAAATGCTGAATGTTTTTACGTAATTCTTCACACTTTGCTTCATCGTCAATTAAGTTCAACATGGTCTTTACCAAATTTTCCTTCCCCTCAGAATCCTTCACCATTAGTGCTGCTCCTTTTTTCACAAGAGCCATTGCATTTTTGGTTTGATGATCTTCTGCTACATTCGGAGATGGGACCAAGATTGCAGCCTTTACCACAAGGCTGAGTTCGGAGATTGTCAATGCACCCGCTCTACAGACAACAAGATCAGCAGCCCTATATGCTGATGCCATGTCCTCTATAAAGGGAAGCACTGTTACATTTGGCAATTTTGCTACAATAGACCTTTTGTATTCTTCGTAGTACAGTTTACCAACCTGCCAAATGAAATTGATCTCGGAGTGCTCTCTCAGTAATTCAGCACCCGCTTCGATTGACTCATTAAGCGCTCTCGCTCCCAGGCTACCACCAAAAATTAGTATAGTTTTCTTATTTTCTACCAACCTTAAGTTCGCCTTTGCTTCCGACGTAGTTATATCATTTTCAAATATTTCTCTTCGTACCGGATTTCCTGTAAAAGTTATTTTCTCTTTCGGAAAAAACTTCTCCATACCATCGTATGCAACACAAATTTTTCTCACTTTTTTGGACAACAACTTATTTGTTATCCCTGCATATGAATTTTGTTCTTGCACTAGAGTTGGAATATTCTTTCGATTAGCCATGTATAATACTGGGCCACTTGCATATCCTCCTACTCCTACTGCTACATCCGGTTTGAAATCATGAATTACCTTACTTGCTTTCCATAAACTTGACAAAAGCTTAAAAGGGAATAATAGATTTCGAAGTGTCAATTTTCTGTGGAACCCTCTTATCGGTAATCCCACAATAGAGTATCCCGCTTTCGGGACTCTGTCCATTTCTAATTTACCTTCTGCTCCTACAAATAGTATTTCAGCTTCCGGTTTTTCTTTTTTTATCGCATCTGCTATGGCAATTGCTGGAAAAACATGACCTCCAGTTCCACCACCACTAATTATTACCCGCATCTGCCTGTTGTTCTAATTTTTCTAATGCCAGTTTTTGCTTATGTGCCTGCTCTACATATCTACTTACACTCAAAATGACACCAATACTCATACACGTAAACAATACTGAAGTTCCTCCCATACTTATCAAAGGCAATGTCAATCCAGTCACAGGAACCAATTGTACAGAAACTGCAATATTTGCAAATGCTTGTATAACGATATTGAGGCATAAGCCCATCGCTAATATTGCTCCAAAAGCCTTCGGGCATTGTGTTACAATCTTGATACATCTGAACAATAATCCCAAATAAGCCGCAAGTATTACCAATCCTCCTACCACACCATATTCTTCACAAATAATTGCATAGATAAAATCTGCATATGCATAGGGTAGAAAGTTTTTCTGAAGACTATTCCCAGGTCCCAGTCCAAACCACCCACCATTAGCAATGGCAATCTTTGATTGTTCTATTTGGAATGTTTCATTTCCTGATCCTAAAAATGTTTGCACTCTCGATATCCAAGTATCCACTCGAAACATTTCAGGGAAAACCATGCCTACTATTACAATGATACCTCCAACTATAATTCCACACAAAATCATCAAACCTACATACTTCAATGAAACTCTACCAATAAACATCATCAATAAACAAGTCGTGAACAACAATACCGCAGTACTCAAATCCGCCAACATAATCAATCCACAAACGATGACTACTGGTGCTATAATAGGTAGGAATGCTCCTCTGAAATCTTTGATAAAATCTTGTCTGATTGCTAATGACCTCGATACAAACATGATCAATGCAATCTTAGCAAAATCAGATGTTTGAAAATTTTGATTAATCCAAGGAATACTTATCCATCTTCTGGAATGATTTATCTCTGGACCAAACAACCATGTATACATCAATAATGGTATAGCAATCGCCAAAAGAATGGGAGCCAATCGACTGTAATGCAAATAATGCAACTTATAACAAGCTACAGCTACCACCATTCCCATTAGAATAAAGAACCCTTGCTTGAATAAATAGGCTTCTGGATTTCCTCCTGCATATTTATAAGCAATCGCACCACCAGAACTATATACTGCCAATACAGAAAATATACCCAAGAAACCCAAAATGAGCCAGATATATTTATCTCCCTGAAGTGTATTATATAATGATGTTACTGAATTCAAATTTTTCTATTTTTTCTACTTATTTTATTTTTCAATTCTAAAACAGATCGCTTGAATTGATCTCCCCGATCAGTGTAGTTTTCGAAGAGATCAAAACTTGCGCATGCCGGTGATAAAATCACCGTGTCTCCAGCCGAAGCCAGATCCAAAGCATTATCGACAACATTTGAGACCTTAGTTGACTCGATAATTATTGGTATTAATTCTGCAAAGGATTGCACCAGCTTTTGATTGTCAATACCTAGACAAATCAAGGCTTTCACTTTTTGTTTAGCCAGCTTTTTCAATGCGGTATAATCATTTCCTTTATCTGTTCCCCCAGCAATCCAGATCACATCACTTTTGATGGCATCAAGTGCATAAAAAACAGAATCTACATTGGTGGCTTTACTGTCATTTATGAATTTTACTCCATTGATTTCATCCACCAATTCCATTCGATGAGGTTCATTTTTAAAAGACTGAAGCCCTGAAGCAATTTCTCCTTCCGTCAGCCCAATAATCCTTGCTACCTCTACCGCACATCTCGCATTAAACAAGTTGTGCTTTCCTTTAATTGATATTTCAAATTTTGAATTATCCTCCTTTGAGGATATTCCTTCTGCATAATCTGCTTCTCGAATTGGAATCGACCTCTCTTTCCTCTTCTTCGAAGCGTACAACGCTGCAATAATGGGATCATCACCATTAAAAACAAAAGTTTCTTCTTCTGTTTGATTTTCAATAATCCGCATTTTTGCTGCTCCGTATTTCATAATATCATACTCGTATCGATCCAAATGATCGGCGGTGATATTCAATACAAGAGCAATGTCAGGCTTAAACTGATCGATCGTATCCAATTGGAAGCTACTGACTTCGAGCACCATATATTCTGGTTGCTTTTCTGTGAGAATTCGCGCAAAGCTGATTCCATAGTTTCCTCCAATTTCAACATCTCGACCGGCATTCTTTAAAACGTGATAAATGAGTCCTGAAGTGGTAGTTTTCCCATTGCTCCCTGTTATAGCTATGAGTTTGCCAGAATAAAATGAATAACCAAACTCAATCTCTGAAATTACTTTCAAGCCCTCTTTCTTTAAACTGCGAAGGACAGGCGCAGTATCTGGCACTCCAGGACTCTTTATCACGAAACCTGCATCAATCAATCTTTCAATAGTATGCCCCTTTTCTTCAAAAGGGATCTCATTATGTCTTAATTCATCTTTGTACTTTTCCGGTATTTCACCAAAGTCTGATACAAAGACTTCATAGTTATTTTTTTTCGCAAGTAGTGCAGCTCCAATTCCACTTTCTGCACCCCCTATTATGGCTACCTTCATACACTTACCTCACTTTTAAGGTAATGATGGTCACGATGGCCAACATTATTCCGATAATCCAAAATCGGGTGACCAATCTTGATTCATGCATACCCAATTTTTGGAAATGATGATGAATCGGTGACATTTTAAATATTCTTCTACCCTCTCCATATTTCTTTCGTGTATACTTGAAGTAGCTCACTTGAAGAATCACAGATAGTGTTTCTAAAAAGAACACTCCGCATAGTATGGGCAATAAAAACTCTTTTCTAAGGAAAATGGCCATAACCGCTATTATACCTCCTATCGTTAGACTTCCTGTATCTCCCATGAATACTTTCGCTGGATATGCATTGTGCCATAAGAAACCAATGCATCCTCCAAGAAAACAAGCTGCAAAAATTACCATCTCCGAAGAGTAAGGAATGTAATAGATATCCAAAAAGTCGGCAATGATCGAATTACCACTTACATAAGCTAGAATGGCTAGTGTAGCTGCAATTATAGCTGAAAGGCCTGTTGCCAACCCATCAATTCCATCTGTAAGATTTGCAGCATTGGATACAGCAGTGACGATGAATACGACTATTGGAATGAAAACAATCCACACAAATTTTGTAGCGTTATCCCCTAAAAACCATAGTAAGCCGTTGTAATCAAATGCGTTTCCTCTAAAAAAGGGAACATTGGTTAACGTCGTCTTCACATAGGCCATTTCTATCATCTCACTGGGTGCATTGAGTCGAGAAACTTCAATCGTAAAGCTTTTCATTATCTCATATCCCGCTAATGTTGCGTCTGCTAAAGGCATTCTTACTAGAATATCATCATGCATCAACATGGTACAAGAAACCAGTAAACCGAGAAGTACTTGACCTACCACCTTAAACTTTCCTGCTAATCCATCTTTGTTTTTTCTAAAAACTTTGATGTAATCATCTGCAAAACCAATGGCGGCCATCAACACTGTGGTAATGATCAACACAATGATATAAATATTGGTTACATCTGCTAATAATAAACATGGCACCAAAGTTGCCAGTATTATAATGAAACCACCCATAGTCGGTGTGCCTTCTTTCTCTTTTTGCCCTGCGAGTCCCAGTTCTCTAACTGTTTCTCCTACTTGCAATTTTTTCAAAGAACGTATTATCCGATTACCGAAGAGAATTGATATAATCAACGAAATGATAATAGCAAGTCCCGATCGGAAACTGATATATTGAAACAAACCTGCACCTGGCAGATTATAGTTTTTCTCTAAATATTCAAATAGATGATATAGCATCTTCTTTTTTCGTCATTAATATATAAGCGAGTTTAAGAAGAAGAACTGATCCAGAAGAGTACTGATTATTATACGACCGTAGTGATCTACTAATCGCAAGTGAGTCAGTAAAAATGTGTAGTTTTCTTACTTGGACCTCCTCGTCTTTCCGCCTTACGCTATGATTACAATTCTTAATTGTAGAACCGAATTATAATCAAAATGTCTATTAAAACCCCCTCAATAAATTTCCAACCATTGTTGAAAAAGTTAAAAGATAACAGTTGACAGTAAGCAACACACAACTTTTTGCATGGGTTCTTGCTTACCGCAACTGTTAAAACCAACCTGAGAATGATAATAGAACCAATCTTTAAGCACTTTCCGACAACGCCGTCAAAAGCACTTTTTTATCATCAAAAGGGAACTTCTCCCCATTTATTTCTTGGTATTTTTCATGTCCTTTTCCCGCCACAAGTATTATATCATTTGGCCCAGCTATCATCACCGCAGTTTTGATCGCTTGTTTCCTGTCTGATATGCGTATCATACCTTTCTTCATTTCTGAAGCTAAGCCTGATTCCATATCATTCAAAATCATTTCAGGATCCTCCGTTCGCGGATTATCGCTGGTTAAAATGATAGTATCACTCAAGTGCGCCGCAATCCTTGCCATTTTAGGCCTTTTTGCCGCATCTCTATCTCCTCCACACCCTACTACTGTGACAATCTTACTTTTAGTAGACTTCACTTTTGTAATGGTATTCAGAACATTTTCCAGTGCATCCGGTGTATGCGCGTAATCGACAATTCCGATTTTGCTTACACCTTCTACTTTTATGTTTTCAAATCTCCCTTCAGCTCCTGATATATTCGACAAGTGTTGCAATACTTCAATGGGATCAAATCCCAATTTCACAGCTGTCCCATATACAGAAAGTATATTGTAAGCATTAAACTCACCTACGAGTCTAAAATGTGCTTCATGTCCATCAATTCTTAATTGTAAACCTTCTACACTGTTGCTCAAAATCTTTGCTCGATAGTCAGCTCCGCGTTTTAACGCATAAGTCAACTTTTCTGCATCTGTATTCTGAACCATAACCTCACCTCTCTTGTCATCCACATTTACAAGAGCAAATGCGTCCGAAGGAAGGGCATCGAAGAACTTTTTCTTCGCCCATATATATTCTTTGAATGTCTTGTGATAATCCAAGTGATCGTGAGACATATTTGTAAATACACCTCCCACATAATCGACATCTTTTATTCGTTTTTGATCCACCGCGTGTGAACTCACTTCCATGAAAACATACACACAGCCTTCCTCTTTCATATGAGCCAATAGCTTGTTAAGACTAATTACATCAGGAGTGGTGTGAGTAGAAGGAATAATTTTATTTCCAATCTTATTTTCAACTGTAGAAATCAATCCCACTTTATACCCCATTGAAGTAAACAATTGCCATAACAAGGTGGCTACTGTTGTCTTTCCGTTGGTTCCCGTTATCCCGACCAATTCCAAATCTTCCGAAGGATGATCATAGAATTTAGCGGCACAATGCGCAACCACATCTCGTACACTTTGAACTTGAGCAACGGTTACCGTTGAAGGATATTCAAAATTTACATCCTCACAAAAAATAACACCTGCCCCATTCTCGATCGCGGATTCAATGAAATCGTGTCCGTCAGAAATATGCCCCTTTATTGCAAAATAGGCGTCTCCTGAGTTGACTTTCCGTGAATCAATTTGCAAAGATTTCACTTTCACATCATCTTGACCGATCAAACGAATCAATAGATTATCATCAAGTATTTCAAACAACTTTTTTTCTTGAGTCATAGATCATTACGTTTAATTTAAAAATATCGTAATGTCTTGACCAGTGATCTTGGTTCCAGGCTTGATGGTTTGCTTTATCACTTTACCTACCCCACTTACATCTACATTCATCCCTAGATTCTCAAGAACATATATCGCATCTCTAGCGCCCATGCCTTTCACACTAGGCACTCTCGATTTGCTTATTTTCTTTTTATCAATTAACATCTTTGTTTCAAATGGATCCACTTCTACCCAGTTCCCTCCTTTTTTTGTCTTGTAGTCTAATCCTACATAATCAAATACTTTCTCAAAATCTTTCTTATACCCCGCATTTGACTCTGGTAATTCCATCTTCGCAACAATTTGATTTTCTTCTGAGTAAATCAAATTATCAGATAATGTCGTTATTCGTTCTGCTATCTTCTTGAATGCAGGACCAGCCGCCGATGCTCCATAATACACACTCCCATGTGGCTTGTATATCACTACGATCATTGAGTATTTCGGATTTACCGCTGGGAAGTATCCTGCAAATGATGCGTTATACTCTTTCATCTCCCCTTCTTTGATCGTTGCATAATTTACCCGTGTAGTCCCAGTCTTTCCTGCGATATCCACAATACTGGATTTCAATTTTCGACCCGTTCCACTTTCTACTACACTCTGCAGCAATTTCTGCGCTCCTTTTATAGCTTGAGAACTCGCTATTTTCTCGTTGACCACTTTTGGTCGAAACAACTTTTTTGTTTTTTCTCCATCTTTTATTTCAGAAACCAAGTAAGGCTTCATCATTACCCCATCATTTGCAACCGTGTTGTACAAGGACAACATTTGCAATGGAGTCATCATTAATTCATAACCATGCGCCATCCAGGGAATCGTTGTACCGTACCATTGCTTCTTATTCTTAGTAGGATGCTTCACTTTAGGATTTTTCTCCCCTACGATTTCCACATTTGTCTTTTGAGTAACACCCAATTGAGCTAATTTCTCTACAAACTGAACTCTACCATCTTTGTTATTATAATGATCATGAACCAACTTGGCTATTCCGACGTTTGATGACTTCTTAAAAGCATCCGACAGAGTAACTCTACCCAATCCATGTCTTTCTGAATCATACATCCATTGATCATAGAATTTCATTTTCCCTCCTTTCAAATCAACAGAAGATTCTAAGTCACAATACCCATCATCCAACAAAGCCAATACACTAGCCAACTTAAAAGTTGATCCTGGTTCAGACATCCTTCCTATGGCATCATTATATACTTCACCATACTTCCCATTGGACATTCTCCTGAAATTAGAAATCGCTTTGATCGCTCCTGTTTCAACATCCATTACAATCGCAGCTCCAGCTTCAGCCTCTAATTCTACAACTCTTGAAAGTAATTCATTATGAACTACATCTTGAATATCAATATTTATAGTGGTTACGATATCATTTCCTCTTCCTGGCTCAAAATCCTCCAAGTCATAAATAGGCACCCAATCATTCTTAACTGGTGAGATTCTCTTCATCAAAACCTGCGTTGAATCACCTTTCAAAAACTTATCAAAATACCCTTCCAGCCCAATTTTAGAAGCATTTTCTCTATCTTCTCCAATGGTTCGGCTCGCAAATCCACTATAAGGCTTCGTCCTTTTACTAAAAGACTCAGAAATCAAACCTCCTCTATTTCTTCCTAACCGAAAGACAGGAAACTTTTTCACCTTATTCAGTTCATCAATAGTTATTTTTTTAGCTATTGGATAATACTGTTTTTTTGCTCTTTTGGCCGTCAAAAGTGCATATTTCCACTCTTTTTGAGTCTTGTGCTTCCCTACCGTTGTACTTAAGTAGTAAGCCAAAGAATCAACATTTTCATGAAAATACTTTTCGTTTGAGACCGTAAGATCCATATGAATTTCAAAGAACTTTAGTGAGGTACTCAATAAATTGAAATCCTCAGAATATATGTTTCCACGCTCTGCTGTCAGAGTACGCATCGTCACATTATGTTTACTTTTATCTCTCCACTTATCCCCTTCAATAAGAGATACCTTTACCACCCTGACCATGATCAACATCGCCAGTATTATGAAAGCCCCAAGGACTAAATAAACCCGTACTAGTAACTCTTTTTTCCTATCCATCTTTCCTGCCCGCTCATTTAGAGTCCTTAATTTTTATAGGCACGGTTCTGATAGGTTTAAGATTCAAATCCGCGACTTTCTTTTCAATTTGCGATTGTGTGCTACCATACATTATTTCCTGTTTGATATCCATGTACCTCCATCTCGTATCGTTTACTTCACTCTTAAGCGTTTCAATTTTTCGTAGATTCCCTTCTACGCTATGAACACTATAGATGTACACAACACCAAGCAATGCGAGGTAGCACACAAAAGGCAAATTCATAAAAAGCCATTCGATTCCCTTGAATCCGTAGTTTGTAGTTTTCTTATGTTGACCCTTAGTCATCAAATGGTTTTATTTTACACCCCTTTCAACTTCAGATGCACAACACACCTTCATTCATTAGGATTTTATTTACTCTTTTTTAAATTTTCTCCGCTATTCTTAATTTTGCACTTTTAGCCCGACTATTTCGCCTCACTTCATCCACACTCGCCAAAATCACTTTTTTATTTATCAATTTAAACGGCCTATCAATCACTCCGAAATCATCTTTTTTCAACACCCCATTCACATCACCCGTCTTAAAGAAGTTTTTCACTATTCGATCTTCGATAGAATGATAACTCATCACCACAAATCGACCACCTGGTTTCAAAACATCCAAGCCTCCTTGCAACATCTCCTCCAGCACTTGAACTTCTTGATTCACTTCCATTCGCAATGCTTGATACACTTGAGCAAAATATTTTGCTCTTGGACCAAACCGAACCCTTTCCAAGATCTCATTCAATTGAAAAGTTGTTTTTACATCTGCAACTTCTCTCTCTTGATCGATCAACCTCGCCAAGGTTCGAGCATTCCTCACTTCTCCGAATCTACTGAACAACATCTGCAAATCATCCTTACTATACTCTTTCAAAATAATAGCAGCAGTCAGCTCATCTCCATGATTCATTCGCATATCAAGTTCTGCATCAAAACGATAAGAAAACCCGCGTTCCGGAAAATCCAACTGATAAGAAGAAACCCCTAAATCAGCTAAAATTCCATCCACTTTGCGCACACCTTCAACTCGCAGAAACTTTTTGACATATCTAAAATTTGCTTTTATAAACACAAACCTTGGATCATCTATCCTGTTCGCCTCCGCATCATCATCTTGATCAAAGCCATATAAATGTCCATTGACACCTATGTTATTTAAAATCGATTGGGAATGTCCGCCAGCACCGAAAGTTACATCTACATAACTTCCATCTGACTTTAGATTAAGACCAGCAATACACTCTTCAAGCATGACAGGCACATGATACTCACTCATTCGGATTTGATTCAGCATGCTCGCCATCATCGCCGCCTTGAGCTCCGAATATCTCATCTGCAATCTCTGCAAATGAATCCGGTTCATCATTCAACATCTTATAGTACTTTTCTTTGTCCCACAATTCAATCTGCTCATGATACGCAAACAGGATCACGTCTTTTTTCAATCCTGAATACTCAATCAACGCCGAAGGAATTAGAACCCGATCCGCACTATCCATATACAACATGGAAGCGCCTCGATAAAAATACCTTAATGCTTGCCGCTCTTTAGTATTGTAAATATTGAGCTGGTTAATTTTTTTCGTCTTTCCCTCCCAAACATCTTTGGGATACATCATAAGGTGCTTTTCAAAGCCTCGATTAATCGCAAACTCGAGGACTCCATTGTGACCAATTTGTCTGATTAGAGATGAAGGTAGCCTTAGACGCCCTTTGGCATCGAGCTTACATTCATATTCTCCTGTCAGTTGGTAACTTTTCACACCATCTTTTTAAATGATAATTCAAATCTACCACATTTCTCCACTTATTAGCACAGAATTCACACTTTTTTCCACTAAATATGAAAAAAATCAATAATATATGAAACCGTGTAATCAAATGAATTACACATTATAACTTTATTGTAAACAAAACAGGTTATTATTATCTGCTTCCCTAGAAATAGAAAAGCTGTATCAGATTGGAATCTCATTTCCCTGGAAGAATTCAGGAAAATTGATCGTGCAAATATACATATTACATTTAATTATAATGTATAAATAGCACATTAATATATAAATATATCATTTTTGATAAAATACACCTCTCGATCACCTGTATAGCAATAGATTTAAGGCGTAACCAACATGGGCATTGTTATTTTTCCATAGTCCAGAAGGCCTAAAGACGGTCTTCATGTATTGAGCGCTCATTTATCGACCTTATCTATAGTTTTGAAGAATACACACCATATATGAAGACAAGGTTTTTAATAAGTACACCTTATTTAAATAAACCATACCCATAGCTTATAATACGTCTACCCCTAAACACCTGGACCCTATACTTACAGAAATTAATTTTTATGCATTGGTAATATTATCCTTTAAACATCGATTTCTTCGAATTATTGCAAAAAAAAAGGAACAACATCGAGTGTTGCTCCTTTTTAAATTTCTTTATGTGTCTTTACTTATTGACCGCCTCCAGCTTGTAAGGCTTCAATCTTTGCTTTGTATTCATTAGCTACATCAAGCTGATCTTTTCTTGCATGAATTTCTTTCAATGCAATCAATGTATTTAAGTCATCAGGCTTCATTTCATTTGCTTTTAAGAAAAATGGCATGGCTTCATCAAAAAATCCATCCATCTCAGCTTTTAAATCATTGTACTTCTTCGTACCTGCAGCTGAAAAATCATTAGCCAACTCATTAATTCTGTCCGTATAAGATGCTGCTTTATTATAATACAATGCACCTTGACTATATACTGCGTCAAAATTTGAAGGATCTTTTGCTATCGCTTCTCCGTAATATTTGAAGGCTTCAGCAAAATACTCATCCGCTTTATCAAAGTTACCTGCTGTTCTTTCCTGAACATTCAATTGATCAAATACATTTCCTAAGGTGGTAACAATAGTAACATTATCTGGCTCTTTTGCTTGCGCAGCTTTCAACTTATCTATCAATACTTCCAATTTACCCTCTACTAGGTAGTAGTTAATCTCAGCAAACAACAACCCTGTATCATCAGGAAACATCTCCCTACCTTTATTCAAGTAAGATACTGCCTTAGTTGCATCTGTTTTAGAATAGATATTATATAGTGCTTCATACACCAATCCTTTATCTGTATTATTTTCTACTAGATATTCAAGCACTGGAATAACAGCTTCTCCTTTTTGACCATAGTATCCTGCCGCAGCAGTATAAAAGTAATGATCCATTCTATCCGCTTCCAGATCCAATCTAGAATCGCCGCCAAACTCTTTTAATGATTCATATGCTTTCACTGCACCATTAAAGTAATCGAATGCATTGGCATAGTCATTTACTTGAAAATAATATATTGCTACATTATTAAGATGACTTTCCACAGCCTGCAAACCAGCAACTGCATCTTTTTTATCTCCTTTCTTTTCAGCCATAGAATGAGCTTTCACAAACGCATCCATTGCTTTTAATCCTAATTTATGCTGCGTAATCTCATACGTTTCATCTAGAAGCTTTGCATTAATTTGTCCAGAAACAACTGCACTGTATGCTTCGCCAAGTGCAACATAATTTTTAGCTTGGCCCTTCACATCCTCATTTTCAAAAGCTTTCTCAATCAACATTAAACCTTCATCTAATTGATCAGCATTATCAATTGCGTTTGTCCCATACTTATTAAGCATTTTGCTCCCTTTTTTAAGAGCTTTTTTACCCTCTTGCGCATTAATTGTTCCTACTATAAGGAAAAGACTTAACAGTCCTAGAGCGATTTTTTTCATAGAAATATTCATTTTGTTATTAGTTTTTTTCACCTGTTGGCTATTTTTAATTACACCATTTAGACGGGCAAAAAGTATTATATGTGTTTATTTAGTGTTAAAGCAACTATGCAAAAATGTTAAAAAATCATGAAATAAGGTAAAAACAGTGCTTTAATCGTTGAGATTCAAGCTTAAAACCCCATCAAAAGCTCAATACTTCGAAAAAAAAGATGGCATTACTCTTCTTCGTCATTACTATTTTCATCTCTTCGGATAACAGCAACATCCGCAATAGCATCCTTCTTTCCAAGATTGATAACCCTTACTCCTTGCGTTGCTCTTCCCATCACTCTCAAGTCACTTGCCGCTGATCGAATCATAATTCCTTCCACAGTAGTAATCATCAAATGATCATAGGTAGTTACAGCTTTTACCGCAATAACTTTTCCAGTCTTATCTGTGACATTCATTGTTTTCACTCCTTTTCCTCCCCTATTGGTGATTCTATACTCATCTAAGGCAGATCTCTTTCCACTACCTTTTTCAGAGGCAACAAAAATAGTCACTTCAGGATTGGTTGGATCGACAGACAACATACCGACTACTTTATCGTCCTTACCTTCATCCAATCGAATTCCTCGCACACCTGCTGCGGATCTTCCCATCGACCTCACCTTACTTTCCGGGAATCGAATAGCACGACCATTCCGATTTGCAATAAGAATATCATTCGTGCCTGTACTCAATTTGGCCTCCAATAAGTGATCTCCTTCATTGATCGTAATTGCATTAATACCATTTGTTCTTGGTCGGGAAAATTTCTCCATTATTGTTTTCTTCACCAAACCCTGCTCTGTACAAAACATCACATAATTGTTATTCAAAAACTCCTCATCAGTCAAGTCCTTAACAACGATGTAGGATTTCACTTTATCCTCTTTAGGAATATTAATTATATTTTGAATAACTCTTCCTCCTGAGGTTTTACTTGCTTCAGGTATTTCGAATGCTCGAATCCAGAAACAACGCCCTAATTCTGTAAATAGTAAAATATAATTATGTGCATTGGCTACAAATAAGTGCTCTACAGCATCCGCATTCCTTGTCTTACTACCTCTTGAGCCTCGACCACCTCTCGACTGCGCTTTGTATTCTGAAGATTTTGTTCTCTTGATATAACTCAACTTAGAAATTGAAATAACAACTTCTTCATTAGGTATCATATCTTCTATGCTGATTTCATCATCCGCATAACTGATATCTGTTCTTCTCTCATCTCCATACTTCTCATTGATTTCATCCAACTCTTCTTTGATAATATCTCTCTGCAATCGCTCATTTGCCAAAATCTCTTTATAATGTGCAATTTTCAACTGCAACTCATCGTATTCAGCTTGTATTTTTTCTACTTCGAGACTTACCAATTTCTGCAGTCTCATTTCCAAAATCGCCTTCGCCTGAATTTCAGTCAACTCAAATGCTCCCATTAAACCAGAACGGGCTTCGTCAACGGTCTTTGATTTTCGAATGATGGCGATAACCTCATCAATATTGGCAAGTGCAATCAACAACCCTTCCAAGATATGTGCTCTCTCTTCCGCTTTCTTTAAATCATATTGCGTCCTTCGAACAATAACTTCTAACCTGAACTTGATAAACTCATCAATGATTTGTCTCAAATTCAAAAGTTGTGGTCTTCCTTTGACTAAGGCGATATTGTTTACTCCATATGATGTTTGAAGAGCAGTATATTTATACAATTTGCTCAACACAACACTCGCCATGCCATCTCTCTTCACTTCAACGACAATTCGCAAACCATTCCTATCCGATTCATCTCGGATATCTCTAATTCCATCGATTTTGCCATCATTCACCAAGTCCGCCATTTTTGCGACAAGGTTTGCTTTATTGACCTGAAACGGAATCTCTGTAATAATAATGGACTCCATATTATTACTATTGGTTTCTATATCCGCTTTCCCTCGAACGACTATTTTACCTCTTCCTGTTTCAAAAGCACTCTTCACTCCGCCGTATCCAAAAATGGTTCCTCCAGTAGGAAAGTCAGGAGCCTTAACATATTCCATCAATCCTTCTATGGTAATTTCAGGATCATCCACCATAGCTTTTGTCCCTTCGATTACTTCTGTCAAATTATGAGGAAGCATGTTCGTTGCCATACCAACTGCAATTCCTGAAGCACCATTAATCAATAAATTTGGTACTCTAGTAGGCAATACCGTAGGCTCTTCCAATGAATCATCAAAATTCAAAGCAAAGTCGACCGTATCTTTCTTGATATCCACCAATATCTCATCGGCAATTTTCTCCAACCTTGCCTCTGTATACCTCATGGCTGCAGGACTATCTCCATCCATGGAACCAAAGTTTCCTTGTCCATCTACCAACGGATATCTAAGCGACCATGGTTGAGCCATTCTCACCATAGAATCATAAACTGAGGTATCCCCATGGGGGTGATACTTTCCCAGCACCTCTCCTACAATTCTCGCTGATTTCTTGTGCGACTTATTATAAGACAAGCCCAAATCAGACATTCCATACAATACTCTTCTATGTACAGGCTTAAACCCATCCCTTACATCAGGTAATGCTCTTGAAACAATAACAGACATCGAATAATCGATGTATGCCGATTTCATTTCATCTTCAATATTAATTGGTATAATACGTTGACCGTTAGCCATTTATATATTTATTTTATTTTTCAATACTAATGTGCAAAAATACTGAAAAAAGCCCACAAAAAGAAGGATTTTATGGAAAGAAAAATAGGAATTATTTCCACGTACATTATGGGTTAATCATTCACGTAGTTTATTGATGTACAATTATTTACATATAAATATTTTCATTAATAAAATTGCCATCAAAACAACAAAACTAAAAACACGTTCTACCCTACTTTTTCCTGATACAACTTACCGACTTATAGGTCATATGGACCGTATGGAGCTATACTAAAAAGACCTGTCCGAAAGTCGAACAGGTCCACATTTTTTATTTCTTTAACTAACCTTATTTTACAAAAGAAATGGATTTTGATTTGCCATCCTTTTCAACAATAAGTATATAGCTACCATTGGATAATTCGTTCACATCTATCAAATTAGTAAACGTTGATTTTGCGACCAACTGGCCTTGAATAGAATAGATATAGTACTTATCAAAGGTAACCTCTGAAAACACATTAATATAGTGCTGTGCAGGATTAGGATAGATTGCTATCTCAACATCCAATTCATCTTCGACATTTAATACCAAAGCAAAATCTGTTATATACCTAGGATAAATCTGATATCCACTTAAGAATGGTGAATCACTATCAAACTGACCACCAATACCTGCAATATTCCAAATACCAGAAGTTGGTCCAGGATCCCATCCTGCTACTTCTGTATCAGAATCAACACGGATCGTGAATACATCTCCATCAGCATTCATAAAATCAGCATTAAATGATGATCCATCAATTTCCCAATCACTTGCATTCATCATGGTTAAACCATTTATTTGAACCAATTTTGACTCTGTTGATTCATCTAATACATCCACTACAACGGGTCCAGTCAAATCATTTCCAGAACTTAAGACTTCTACTGCAGTTGCATCAATTTGAAGCAATCCATTAAATTGAGAAATAGAACCAGTCACTTTCAACTCATCACCTTCTGCATACGTGTACCCTAGATTACCTCCGCTGAATAAACCCAACGCATCTCCACTGGCATCAATCAATGCAAATTGTAATCCACCACCTCTTAAATTGGCTCCATGAGAAACACCAACCACAATACATTCCACACCAATAGAATCGCCTACTCCATCACTATTTATGGTATTGACAACTCCAATATCATAGGTTGGAATTACAGGTTCTACATCTCCTTCAACAGTAACCGTTCCTACCATTCCTAATCCTACATGAGGATCACATTGATAGTCATATACTCCAGGAATTGTAAACGTATAGTCAAATGTCCAAGCATCTCCGGAAGCTGCTCCATTAGAAAAACCTTCAGGATTGTCTGGGTACACATCTGTCCCTCCGTTTACATTATGAAAACCACCTGTATTTATCCATCGAACAGACTCATCAACTTGAATTGTGATATCTGCTGGAGTAAACACATTACTCGATACTTCTACGATATGGTCTGGAACAAACTCACATGAAGATGAATTTTCGGCATTTGGAGTTCCCAAGAATGCATTTCCATTCACCATCACTCCTAAATCATTCGTAGACACATTCCAATTGGAAGCATCATTGTTATCAGATGTCACATCACACAACTCAATGGTAGCACCTGCTCCATCTGCACCATCTTCAAAGGTTGGCCACGGCTCGTTGTCATCATAAGATACTTCATCGATCACATTTCCATCTCCATCTTCAATAAAAATGACTTCACCTCCATTACTTAAGGCGATATCGGCAATTTCTATGGATGGCACACCTAATATTGCTGTAATTGCAGCAGGATTAATCGCTAAGATGGCATAACCTCCCGCTGGCACTGTTCCTGCAGCAATCGTATGAGGGTTATTATCCCTAATAACATATCCGGCTAAATCTATATCTGTACCCGTCTCATTGTACAACTCGATATATTCCAAACTATCTGTTCCTGACTCTGGTGGATTATAACTTATTTCAGTAATAACTAGCTGTGCACTTGCCATGATCGAATAAAAGCAACATAATAGTAGTAGTAATTTTTTTTTCATTTTTTTCTGTTTATGGTATAAAAAATTGATTTTAATCGTTGAATTCTCCTTCAGCGTTTTTCACAGTTTTAATTATAATAAAAGTACAAAATTCGTTAGAGAAAACATATTAATAAGTTCTGCAATTCAAACAACACATATTCTGCGACCCAACCTAGATTTTTTTTTAACAAATACCGTTAGGCTAAGATATTCGCTTTGCAATGTATAGTCTACTTTTTACAAAGTTCATTTAGGATAAAATCTATAGGGGAAATTTAAAAATTAAAAAGCTGACCACAAATTGTGACCAGCTCTTTAGTTTTATATCAATTTATGAAAGACAAACTTCTCAAAACAAATTTAATTTGCTTAGAATGAATATCTAACAGAAGCATTCCAAGTTAATCCTTTTCCAAAAAGAACTGAATTATCTTGATTGATTCCATTCCAATTTTCTTCGGCTATATCAGATGCATGAATATTTGATCTAGAGTATGAAATATATGTCGCATCTAACAAGTTATTTACATTTGCTCTGAATCGAATAACATCTTCATTAGCCAATGTAATTCTGTATGAAACTCCTGCATCAAGAATACCGAAAGAAGGAATTTTAACCGTTCCTAAATTATCTTGCTCTCTGAAGATATTATCAGTTGCATTTACTCTTGCGTAGTTATTGTTATAGTAGTTATAATCGAAATCAAATTTCAATGAATTTGTAACTCTGTAATCCATTCCTAATCCAAATGAAGTCTGAGCTGACCCTCCAACTTTAGCTCCTTCTAAGAACAATTCGTCAGTTGAAGAAATCAATGTTTGCTCATCATTGAATATGTCTAATTTTGCATTGTCATTGTAAGACCAATCACCTAATGAACCATATGCCTTTAACGTGATATCATTTGTTACTTTATATTGAATATCAAGTTCTACTCCTTGGTGCAATTGATTAATTCCTGAGATATTAGAAAAACCTCCATTTACCAATTCTACATCATTACCATTTTGATCTTGTACAATTTCTCCAGGTTGAATAGTTCTTGTATCAAATCTGTTTGTCCATGCAGTTCTGTAAAGATTCAAGTTTGCTTGAATATTGTTTGTTCTCAACTTATATCCAGCTTCAAATCCTAAGATATCTTCATTAGTTGCTACCTCATTTACATCATTTCTAAAATTCAAGAATAAATTGTCATGAAATGGTTGTCTTGAATAAATACCAGCATTTACATATGCACTATTCTCATTGTTAATACTGTAACTTGCTCCCCCTTTAAGGTTATATCCAACATTTGACAATTTCTCTGACTCTTCTTCCGCCTCTGTATAGTTAAATCTATCCCATCTAACATGCGACTGGTTTGAAACAGCACCTTGCACGTATGTTGAAATCAAATCGTTTGAATACTCAAGTTGTGAAAACAATCCACCGTATGAAATTCTTTCACTGTAGTCATAATTAATTCTTTGTCCTTCATCTGCAAAACCAGTTACAGCAGACCATGGATTCGCTTCGAATGTTTCACTTGCAACATAACCATTAGGGAATTGATCATTGTTCGTAATATCAAAACCATTCAATCCTAATAAGTTAATTATTTGTCTAAAATGATCTCCTTTGTATGTTCTCAAATCAGCCCCTATGCTCCAATTTACATTGTCGTTCACTTTAATATCATATGTTGATACAACACCGTACCATTGGTGATTATTAACAGACCCTCTAATCAAGTATCCTCTTGGATCTTTTGCAAATGATCCAATACCATCAGAAACAGTATTATTAACTGCTACAGTAGCATCCCAATCTTTCTGTCCATCTTCTCCAACTTCAGCTCTACCACCGTATCCACCGGTACCACCACCTCGGCCCCAAGAACCGTAAAGTACTGTACTCAAACTTGATCTTTCATTTATCTTGTATGCCCATTCCAAATTTGCAACTGGCTTATGATAGTAATTTCTTCTTTCAGTAAGATAATCTCCATTATCAAATTCTCCCCAGTTACCATTCAATCTTCTATTGATATTATCTTTATCTCCATCTACATAATGGTCAGAAATTCTTTGACTAAAATTTTGATCATGCCATTGTGGAGCTCCTGTAACTAAAAAGTTTAAAGAATTTTTATCATTGATTTTATACCCCATTGATAAGAAGTAATTCTGTCCTTGACCTCTAGTTCCATCAGCATATCCATCTCCTTGCCAGTGCGTAAATAAGAATGACATTCCAAACTTATCATTCATCATTCCTGTGTTGTAAGCAACCGTTCCTTTTAAATATGCATCGTTTCCAACAGTTACCCCTGCAAAACCACCTCTTTCTTGTTCAGTAGCTTTCATAATAATGTTAGTTGTACCTCCAACAGAAGAAATTGCAAGCTTAGAAGAACCTAATCCTCTTTGTACCTGAACAGCAGTAGCTACATCAGCCATTCCAGACCAATTTGACCAGTACATGTTCCCGTCTTCCATTCCGTTAATCGGCTGACCATTCAACAAAAACGCAGTATTGGTCTGATCAAATCCTCTTGTAAAGACCTGACCGTCTCCAAAACCACCATTTTGGTTAGCAACAAAGATAGATGGGGTGTTTTTCATTATTTCAGGAAATTCAGTGTTTCCACCTCCTTTTTCCAAAATTTCAGTTCTTGATATAGTAGACACCGCAACAGGAGTCCTTCTATCTTGAACAATATCCATTACCCCAGTAATGACTACCTCTTCCAGTCCAGCATACCCTTGCTTAAGAGTTATACTACCAACATCTCCTGAGCAACCAGGTACATCTAAAGTAATCGTTTGGTAACCAAGGTAAGTCACCTCGATTTCACATTCTGTGCCCGCTTCTCCTGCGATGGAAAATTTACCATCAATGTCTGTAATTGTTCCCGTGGTTGTTCCTCTAACTTGTACATTTGCACCAATTAAAGGATCACCTGAATCAGTATCGACAATCGTCCCCGTAATTTGAGCTTGTGTCGAGAAGACCATTAAGGCCATTGCGAAAAATAAGTAAAGTTTTTTCATGTGTGAAGTTTAGTTTTATATACCACAAATGTAACCAATACATTTACATATATGAAAACTTCATATAAATAAATTGCTAATAAATTATAAATAAAATGTTTACACAAATTTGGAGAGGCTACCCCACCTTGAAAGCTTGTGAAATTATATTTTGCAAAATCAAGTTTTTGTGAAATAATCATACATAAAAACATATGAATATTTCTTTTCATACCACATGTGATTGACTATGATGGTATTTTATGTTTCAATATCCAATATCAGTTGTTGGCAAGTTGCATAAATCCGATCCATTTCACCCGCAGCCTGTCCGGCAAATAATGCCATTTCACATGATTTTAAAATAGACAAATAGGTTTCCACAACTGGAGGATCCACATTATTTTCTTTTAATGTGGACGTAATCTTATCTTTTTGGAAATCTGAATTCTTCATCCCGAATTTATTTCCCAAATATCGATTCATGGTCAATGAAACTTCTTCATAAAATTTCCTCCCTTCTCCTGCATCTAAAAATGATTTGGCAACTTCCAATTGGTCTGTCGCTAACTTTAATGCTTTTCTTCTTTTCTTTTCTTCTGGAGACAACTTATCAATTTTGTCCAATGCGTATTTCCGAACACCAATTCCTACAAAACCCAAGCTTATAAGTCCGAGTCCGATAAACCAAAATAGATCAAAAAAGGACATAAAAAATGGAGACACACTGCTTACTTCAGCTCTGTCTTCCATTAAAGTTTGAGTAATAGACACATCTCGATCCCCTTTTGTAATCGACCGATTCCCCTTGGTTACCTTTACTCTAAATGACTTCGGAGCAAGGGTAACATAAGCATTACTATCTATATCAAAATAGGTGAATTCTGGACGTATGATATAGTTCCCAGGCTTTTTGGGTGTAATAAAATACTCGATTTGTTTGTAATTGCTGACAACACCATCTCTCGAAGTATCTTCATCTCGAATGACATTCGGGTCATAATATTCAAAATCTTTAATGACGGGTTGATTCGGTGCAGAAAATGTTTTCCCATCTCCCGTTCCTCTTACTTCCATATTAATTACAAAAGCATCATCTGTAGATATCTGAGTTTTGTTGATTTTTGGAAGCATGGCATACTTTCCCACTGCTCCTGAAAAACTGATGGGTGATGGTTCAGGTGGGTCGTTGACGATCAAAGTCAATTGATTCGTTTGCACTTGTTTTGCTCGAGTAGGTACTGAGGAGAAAAAACCACCTCTTCGTCTTGCTCCTGGAATCGGTATGGCCAAATTTACAATTACTGGCTTAAAATCAAATTGTCCCGTTCTTTGAGGGAAAAGCGCTATTTTCTTAATGACCTTTGTATAAAATTCTTTCCCATCAATGATCTCCCTAGCAACCGAAGATCGGTAATTGCCCAACTCTTGAGAAAAGAATCCGTCGTACTCCGGTTCATTGAGTAAATCATATCCATTGACATCTTGTTGGGTGTACAACTTATATTCCAATGTAATCTGCTGTCCCAAAATGGCATCCAAAGTGGAGGTTTCCATTTTAACAAACGTCTCCTTGTCATTCTCTTGTACCGAATTTACCGACTGCCCTTGTACAACTTCAATTCTAAGTCGATTCGACTGCAACCTTCTGCCATTGACAACAATGCTGGCCGCTGGAATAGTAAATGCCCCCCTCTTAGGAGCATAAAGCGTATACTCATAAGCCATCATCTGAGAAACTGCTCCATTTACGATGCTCATAGAAGTTTGAGTGCTTGGACCACTTACTACTTCAAAAGGAGAAAAATCTGGAGGCGTAAACTGTGATCCTTTTGCACCATCAAGTGTAAACGTAATGGTAAATGCAGATTTTTCTATCGCTTTTGTCGCATCCGCCGATGCAACAAAAGATTGGCCATACACTCCAATCTGTATGATGAGAGCAGCCAATAACAAAAACCAATTCCTATTCCTAATGGTCCAGATCACTTTGTTTCAAGTTTGTTTTTAAATCAAAAATTAAATCTTTTTCAGCTTTCGCTTTTTCTTTTTGGATTTCTGCTTGTTTTTCTTTTTTGATTTTTTCATCGGTGGAGACGAAAGGTCAAATTGAAAAAATCCTGACTCAGTTGGTGGCTTTTCAATAATACCTTCTGGATTCGGCAATACGATTACACTGTACGGTTCAGTTTCCAATGTTCCTTCTTTTGTATTCAAATACGCAGGAGGTATTATCACTTCTCCTATCTCCTCCAGGTATATCGTATATCCATAGGAAGCTCTCTGACTGACCGTACCATTGATCATGGACATTGTAGTAGCTGTATTAGGACCACTAATAATATTTAAATCTCCGAAATCTGGGGCTTCAAATTGCCCGGCAACATTATTGGCTACAAAGGTTAACTGCAATACATTACCAGCTAAAATCGTATCCTTGTTCAATTGCACATAAAAGCCTTCATCTTGTGCGGAAGCTGATCCGCAAATCAAAAAAAACAGGCTTAATATGTAAATCTTATGTTTCATAATATCCAATTTTCCGTTAAATAAACTACCAGTCTTTTTTCGGTTTTGAGCTATTGCCTTTTATCTTTCTTAATTTTTCCTGTACTTTTTTCTCTTCATTATCAATAATCTCTAACAATTTCCTTGCATCCTCTTTATCTAGGTCTTTTTTCTTTGACTCTTCAGCACTCTGAGATTGTTCTTGCTGTTCTTGCTGATTTTGGTCCTGTTGTTCTTGTTCTTGTTGCTGCTGCTGTTGCTGTTGTTCCTGATCTTCGTTTTGCTCCTGATTTTCTTGATCTTGTTGTTGCTGTTGCTGCTGCTGTTGTTGTTGTTGCTGAACCTGAAGCATTTTCTTAGCCATCATCAAATTTTGCTTAGTTTGATCATCTTCGCTATTTACATCCAATGCTCTTTTATAGGCATCAACACTTTCTTGAAATTTTTGGTTTTTAAAATGAGTATTCCCTAAATTGTATAAAGCTTTCGACTTCACTTCTGGATTCGTACTTAATGCTGCGGCACTTGAAAACTGATTGGCTGCCTCCTCATACCTTTCTTGAGCGGACAAACTGTTCCCCAAATTATAAGCTGCTTTCCCCGTTTTATCCTTCAACGTTGCTTTTCGATATTTTTCTTCAGCCAGATCATATTGCTCTTTTTTATAATGATCATCTCCTTCCATGAGTAAAGAGTGCGAAGATTGACCATACATAGAAAAGGCCAAAAACATACTGCATACCACTAAAAATATCTTGTGTTTCATACCCAATATTTAACTAAATAATCTACGTAAACCATTTGGTAAAATCCATTCAACAAAAAGAAATATAAAACCAATCCCTAAAAACCACTGAAAATAACTGTTGTATTCTGAAAATGATTTCTGTTCAACCTCTCTTTTTTGAAGTCTACTCATTCGATCTTTTAAATCTGTTATCGCTTCACTTCCATCGCTGACCAGATAAAATTCCCCTCCACCATTCCTGGCGATCTCTTGCAAATTAGGAACATTCAGCCTACTCATGACAGGGGCTCCATCTTCATCTTTCTTAAATTCAGACCTTCCACGATTCACAAAAGGAATATATGCACCTGTTTCTGTACCTACTCCTACCGTATATATTACTAATCCAGCATCTGAACCTTCTTTGGCCATCGAAATAGCATCTTGATCATGATCCTCTCCATCAGAGATTATAATCAATGCTCTTTGATGTTGTACATCTTCTTCATACGCCCTCATGGCAAGTTCGATGGCATCATCTATGGCTGTTCCTTGTGTTCCTGCCAGATTTGGATTGGCACTTTTTATAAATAGTTCGGCTGCAGCATAATCATTTGTAAGGGGCATTTGCAGATACGCATCCCCCGCAAAATAAATCAATCCAATTCTATCCCCTTTTAAGTTTTGGATAAGTTTCTCACAAAACCGTTTTGCCCGTTCAAGTCTAGATGGAGAAATATCTTGCGCCATCATACTTTGAGAAATATCAAAAGCAATGAATATATCTGCACTTTGTGCTTTTATTTTCTCTTTTTTTGTTCCCCATTGAGGATTGGATGCAGCAATAAACAAAAATGCTATTCCTATCAACACAAAAATATTTTTAAGCCAAATCCTCGTCATACTGGATTCGGGCATCAACCTTTCCACTAGACTAGGGTCCCCTACTCTTTCAATTCTCTTCTTTCTAAATTGGTGCACAACATAAAATACCAACAAGAGGCATGGCACAAGGCCCAACCAAAACAAAAACGATATTTCTTCAAATCTAAACACTAGCTTAAAACATTTAGTACGGTGTTTCTTAATAACAAATCAAGGGCAATAAAGACTAATCCAATCAGCAAAAAGTTTCGAAACTCATCTTCATACCGCTTAAACACATTTACTTCTATTTCAGTTTTTTCTAACCGATCAATCTCTGCATAAATATTTTCAAGATCTTCTCTGTCCGTAGCCCGAAAATACCTACCTCCTGTATTCTTTGAGATTTCTTTTAAAAGTGCTTCATCAATTTGCACTCTGGCCATTCTGAATACGTATTGCCCATTGCTTCTTCGATTTACAGGAGTCATCGCATTTCCTTCTGAGCCCACTCCTATTGTATATACTTTCACGTCGTATTCCTCCGCTATTTCTGAGGCAGTTTCTGGATCTATGTACCCTGTATTGTTCACTCCATCCGTCAATAAAATCACAATTTTTGATTTCGATTCACTGTCTTTCAATCGATTTACTGCAGTAGCTAAACCCATGCCTATAGCTGTCCCATCCGCTAATGTCCCAACAGCAATCGACTCCAAAAAATCTTTTAAAATCGACTGATCGGTAGTTAATGGACATTGTGTAAATGCTTCTCCAGCAAATACGGCAAGTCCCATTCGATCATATGGGCGTTTATTTACAAAATCAATAGCTACCGCCTTACTTACTTCTAGTCGATCGGGTTCGAAATCTTTAGCCAGCATACTACTAGATAAGTCAATGGCTAACATAATATCTATGCCTTCTGCTTTTACTTCTTCTTCTTTGAGTGTCAATTGGGGTCTAGCCAATGCAAGAACAAGAAACACCAAACCTACCAATCTAAAAACGTCTGGTAATCCAATCATTCTGCTCCTTAACGAAACTGTATTTGCAACTGGGTCTCTTGAAGGAAGGGTGAACGTCGTATCCGTATTTTTCTTCTTAAGTAATTTCCATACATACCAAACTAAAGGCGGTATAGCCAACACCAACAACCAAGGATCTACAAACTCGATATTTTTTAAATATGAAATCATTCTGCTTCGCTATTCTCCGTTTTTACTTCCTTTGTTTCCTCAACAATTTGCATAGATTCATCCATAAACTTGATATTTAGCTCAGGTCCTGCATCTCCTTTTGCAAATTTTACCTTATCCGCAATTTGAAGGATATCATCAAATCTCTTGACAATGTCTTGCGTTATTTGTTGTGCATTCATTTCTCTCTTTAATTGACTCGATGTCATTTCCAATGCTTGAATGTGATATCGACCTTCAATGTATTGTCTCATGATTCTAGTCAACTCCGTATGATAGCCTTTGGTGTCTCCATTTTGCCACAGTTCTTTCTCTTTCAATGACATTAACTCTTTTCGAGCAATTACATCTGCGGGCAAAACGATTTCGACTTCCTTCTCCTCTTCTACTTCTTTATCCTTTTTCAAATATTTTAGCCCCATATAAATGGCTACAACAAATACAGCCATACCCAAAATAACATAGAGATAAAATAAGTAATCCTGCCACCCTTTTGCTTCCAATAATATATCCCAGTTGGGATTCAGGTTTTCTCCCGTCTCGTGAGGCTTTACAAATAGAAGTGGTGTTTCTAAAGGCAGTGTCTCTACTCCTGATAAATGTCCAACTATCGGCTGAGGTAAGAAAAGTGCTCCAATACTACTAATTCTAATTCTAATCGTCCCTTCCATAGGTAGAATGGAATTTGCATCCTTTTTTACTGCAACTAAATTCGAATTATTAATATTAAAAACGCCACCATCAATAATATCAATATCCATCAATGAATCCACTTCTTCAGGATAGGACGAATAAATTAAATTTGCCGTTTCTTTTATTGATGCAAAATCTAGTAAAGTAACATCAACTCCTTGTGGTACATTGATCTTAAAGGCCAAATCCACCTCATCTCCAAACTTTATACTATCAGCATTGGCAGTAACAGACACACTAATTTGTGCATTTGCAACACAACAAAATAGTAACATCAGCCCCCATAGTAAACTTCTCATCATCTTCCTCTCTTTTTAAAAAATTTCAACAACGCTTTCACATAATCGTGATCCGTTTGTATACTCACTACATCAGAACCTGACTTGTTAAAAAATGTCTTGAAATTGAGCTCATGTTGCTCAAACCAATTCGAATACTCTTCTCGTGTTGCCTTCATGGAAGTATCAATCACTTTTTCCTTTCCTGTTTCAGAATCTTTGATCCGCATTAAACCCACATTTGGCAATTCTTTTTCACTTTTGTCATAAATATGCATCCCAACAATATCATGTCGTCTTGAAGCTATATTCAATGCCTGCTCATAGTTTTCGTCCATAAAATCAGACAATACAAAAACGATGGCACGTTTCTTTTGGATGTTGTTTAAATATTCGAACGCCTTTTTGAGATTGGTGCCTTTACTTTCTGTTTCATGGTTGATCAAATCTCGAATAATCCTTAATATCGTCTTCCGTCCCTTTTTAGGAGGAATGTACTTTTCAATCTTATCAGAAAATAAAATAGCTCCTACTTTATCATTATTTGTGGTTGCTGAAAAAGCAATTACAGCAGCAATTTCAGTAATCATATCACTTTTAAATTGCCCAGAAGTGCCAAATAACGCAGAAGCACTTACATCGATTAAGAGCATTACCGTCAATTCCCTCTCTTCCTCGAACACTTTGATGGAAGTATCACCTGTTCGGGCAGTTACATTCCAATCAATGTTCCTTACATCATCTCCATAGGTATAATCTCTGACTTCACTAAACGACATTCCTCTCCCCTTAAAGGCACTATGATACTCTCCTGAGAAAATATGCTTACTCAAGCCTTTAGTCTTTATTTCAATTTTACGGACTTTTTTTAGCAGTTCAGTTGTGTCCATGATAGAATACGCTATTTATTGTATTTAAAAATCGATTAAATAAATTAAGGTACTTCTACCGCATTGATCACACGTTTGATGATGTCCTCTTGACTCACATTTTCCGCTTCCGCTTCATAGGTCAACCCTATTCTATGCCTCATAATATCTTCACAAACTGACCGAACATCTTCTGGAATAACATAGCCTCTTCGCTGAAGGAATGCATATGCTTTGGACGCTTTTGCCAAGTTGATACTTGCTCTTGGAGAACCTCCATAACTTACCAAACCTTCCAAATCATTAATTCCTGCTAGTTTTGGATCTCTGGTTGCAAAAACAATATCTAGAATGTAATTTTCGATTTTCTCATCCATATAGATTTGCTTCACCGATTCTCTAGCCTTTATGATCGTGCTTGGATCTACTACTGGAGAAATCGTTTGAGTGGTTTCTCCCGATAAATTTCTACGTACGATATGTCGCTCCTCTTCTTTAGTAGGATATCCAATATTTACTTTCAGCATAAATCGATCGACTTGTGCTTCAGGTAGAGGATAGGTTCCTTCTTGTTCAATTGGATTTTGAGTAGCTAAAACAAGGAAGGGTTCATCCAAGCTATAGGTTTCTTTTCCTATGGTTACCTGCTTTTCTTGCATCGCCTCCAGAAGTGCTGATTGCACTTTAGCGGGAGCTCTATTGATCTCATCTGCCAATACAAAATTGGTGAAAATCGGCCCTTTTCGCACATTAAATTCATTTTTCCCCGGATTATAGATCATGGTTCCTATTATATCCGCTGGCAATAAATCTGGTGTAAACTGAATCCGTTGAAAATCTGCATTGATCGCAGAAGAGAGCGTTTTTATGGATAGTGTTTTTGCCAAACCTGGTAGACCTTCTAAAAGTACATGCCCTTTAGCTAGTAAACCCAATAACAATCGCTCGATCATGTATTCTTGGCCTACTATTACCTTCCCTGTTTCCTTTATTATTTTATCTATAAATTCGCTATCTATGTAAATCTGTTGGTTTAATGCTTCTATATCTACTGATGCTTCCATGACTGTATTAGACTATTAAAAATTGATAACTTTTTTATTAAACGACAAAAATGACAATTCTTTTTATAAATAACAGAATTCTCTTATGTAATTGCTTGTATTCTTAAATGTTATTAAAAACATAAGCTAAAATAATTATAAGAGGGCAACTTATTTTTTATGTATACTTGTTTAACTATTCGTTAACTGAGCGCTCATTATGAATAAAAAATATCTAGTTATTTTAGTAATCCTCGTCTTAGCCTCTTGTTCAAGAAGTTTCTATTTTGACACTACTGAAAATGAGTATAATGAAGCAGAGGCCATAGAAATTATTAAAGGGTTAAAGAAAGGAACATTGCTGGTTCAACTTCCATGCGAACGAAGAAAGCTGGAAGTCATGAAAAAAGTTGTTGCTGCCGAAAAAGATTTGGACAAAAAAGCCATAAAGCAGAAAGAATTGGATGATTATCAAATGTTTTTGAAGAATATTCAATTAGAGATCATCAATAACTTTCACACCAAATATAGTTTTTCAAAATTTGCGTTCATTCCGGATACTCTTGTTAAGTCATTTAAAAACGGAGTGAGGAACAATTTATTTGTCAACTCATCTTTAGAAATTATAGATGATGTTCCGATTGCAGATGATGAATTGGTTTTATTTTTAAGAAGCCATAGGGACTATGATTACTTTTACTTTCACAAAATGGATGGCAGTTATCCTCCAAAACCGTTCCCCTACAACACCAACATTTCAACATTGGAAGCTCCAGCAAAAGGAACACATATGCCATTCGAAAGACGAACCATCGAGATTCATATCAAAGATGCCATTGGAAACATAGATAAAAAGCTTATTTCCTTTTACGAACAACATTATTTTTCATCTTGAAAAAGGTATTATTTCCTACAATCTTATTGTTTATTTGCTTGACCTACATACAGTGTATTGCTGTTAAGTATCACGATTATGCAGATTTAAATAAAATTGAAGCTGTTGAACTTATTCAGCGGT
>JARGNR010000029.1:1273-26058 GCA_029212405.1 Saprospiraceae bacterium | reverse complement strand
AAAAAGACACCTTGATAGTTGTACTTCCAACCTACTCTAAAAAGGAAGCACTACTCAAGCTAATTGCAAATAACAATAATGGGAATAGCAATAAAACCAATCAACGCCTTTTAGAATTATATGCCGAACGCCAAATTCAATTAGAGGCATTTATAGAATCATTTTCAGAAATTTATACATTTTCTCCTCTACTCTATATACCCGATAGTTTGGTTTCTAGTTTTGAAGCAGGAGTCCCTGGTCACTATTTTGTAAATTCTTCATTGCAAATAGATTCAAGTTTAAACTACGCCAACCAACAACCGATAAAATTAGTCCAACAATTCGATCAAGAATGGCAAATTAAAATAGGGAATGACATATTACCAAATCCTTTCCCAAACTACTATTTATATAGAAATGGGCTGTATGGATTCTTAGGAAACGAAACGTATACAAACATGTACACAAGAGTGGCCACTGTTTTTCAAAAAAGATTTGAACAATTTTACAAGAATCCAGATCGGAGGTTATATCTATAAAAAAAGCACCTCAACAGACGCTGAGATGCTTTTTAATCTTTTATTTCCTATACCTTAATTGGCAGGTACCAAATTAAACTCTACCCTTCTATTTAAAGACCGACCTCTCAGACTATTGTTATCTGTAATAGGTCTTGATTCTCCATAACCAGCAAAATTCAATCGATTATTACTGATTCCTTGAGTGATTAAATATTCATAGCAGGCCTGTGCTCTTCGCTCTGAAAGTTTTTGATTTGCTGTAGCACTTCCAGTGTTATCTGTATGTCCACTAATCATCAAATTGTAGTCAGGATACCTTCTCATGATATCAGCGATCTGTTTGAGTACACCAAAAGATTCTGATTTCAAAGTTGATCGGCCGGTATCAAACTGAACCGCTCTCATAGCTATATTAAGGGTTTCTCTATCTGCTTTTGATATTTCTGGACATCCATTGGTAGATACTGGTCCTGCTGAATTTGGACATTTATCTCTTCCATCATGCAGACCATCACCATCTGTGTCTGGGCAGCCATTGTAAACAGCTGGACCTGCAGTTCTTGGACATTTGTCTTCACTATCTCTTATCCCATCATTATCTGAATCAGGGCAGCCATTTGTTTTTATACTTCCAGCTTGATCAGGACAAGCATCACTGGCATCTGGAACACCGTCTTTGTCACGATCCGCTTGTGGACAACCATCATTGTCGGATGGACCAGCTAAATCTGGACACTTATCTTTTAAATCTGGAATACCATCATTATCTCGATCTGTAACTGGGCAACCATTATTTTCAACAGTTCCTGCTAAATTTGGGCACTCATCTTCAGAATCCATTATACCGTCACCATCAGAATCAGGACACCCGGCAAACACTTTCAATCCTGCAACAGAAGGGCATTTGTCTTGATAGTCGGCGATTCCGTCTCCGTCCATATCAGGACATCCATTCAACTCTTTCACCCCAATTGCTTCTGGACATAAATCCAAATTATCCGTAACTCCATCTCCATCAGAATCCACCAACTCTTCTTCCTTCTCCATTTCTTTTTCCATTTCTTCTTTTTCTTCCGGTGCTCCTTTGCCAAATAAATAAACAAAACCCACACCATGATGAAGATTTGTTCTCCCTTCTGTAAATGAAAGTCGATATTCACTCTGCAAAGTTATGTAAGCATTTGGAGCAGCTTTGAATTGCAATCCTGCACCAAGGGGTGCCTGCATATTAAATTTTCCTTCAGATTCATTTACAAACCCCAATCCTACTAACACATAGGGTACGATTTCTTTATTCGGATTAAAAAACTGATATTGAATTTGAGCATCAAGTCCGTATACCGTTTTGTGAAGGGATCTACCCTGGTCCAATTTATTTAAGTCAAAAACGTCATTGTTTACCACTCCAATTTTAAAAGGAATGACCAAATTAAGGCGGTCTTGTAAGCTTTTACTTACTGCAATTTCAAAACCATTATGGTAGTCATTGAATTGTGAAAAACTGCCACCATTTGCAGTTTGGTAGTCCATAAACAGAGCTTTGAACGAAATACCTAGTGGATATTTTGTATTCTGTCCTTCTAGATCATTGGTACATAGTATAAAAAGTGCACTTAGTACAACGAAGAATATTTTTTTGAACATAATCAGAGTTTTCTTTCACCAAAAAATTTAATGTCGCTCACTCATCAACTCGAAATAAACATAAGTACTTGACTTTTAACTGTTTACATGCAGAGAATATCGTATTTGCAACGTTTTAAGTTATAGGGGACTTGACTATGTGAATCTTTACAGGCCCACACTTGGGTGTAAAATTAAGAATCTTATCTGATTTTGGGCAAGTTATTTTGAATATATTTAAAATAATCGTAATATTTTTATATTCTGACCTCCAATACTTTAATGAATTATTTAAAGATTTTTTTTGCATTGCTCATCAAATCAAAAGCCCACTGGAATATCATCAACTGTCTAAAGATTCAAAATATCCAGTTTTACGATTTTTTCTAACATTATCGGAATTGAAACATCTGCCATTCATTACAACATATACGCCAGAAGGAAGGGATTGGACAAAAGCAAGTGCACTACCTAAGTTAAAAAAACCATCTGAGGAAGACCCAAAAGCTATAGGAATCATTGCCCCTACTAATACAATTGTTTTTCCTTCAATATTTGCATCGGCTATTTTCTTGGCAGATTCAACTATGGTATCGGTACCATGGGTAATTATTATCTTATTGAGTTTGGTCGATTTACAATTATGAATAATAATTTCTCTATCTGCATCTGACATCTCAAGACTATCTACCATCATTAACGTCTTGATGTCCAAATTTACTGTACACCTTCCTTGATCAAACAGGTCATGCAAATGCGTATCCTTAAAATACAGTTCTCCAGTTATATAATCGTATTCTTTATCAAACGTTCCTCCTGTAACGTATAGTTGCACCTCTGCTCTGTTCATTTGTCTCAAGTTGGTTAGAAGAGATCAAAAATAAAAAACTAAGCCCAAAACCAGCTGTTTTAACTTTAAGATTAAATATTTCTTTTTTTACGATAGTAAACAAGTATTTTAATAATGTCAATAATTAAAACAATCCCTCATCATATGAGAGAAATATGTAATTTTTAGTTTAATTTTGCACAGAGAATTATCAACTACACTTTTAAAAATTACAGCATGAATACCATGTCCCAGCATATGTTGTCTACCAAAGTAGCTTCCATGTCAGAATCTGCTACTATCCGTATGGCTCAAAAAGCAAGAAACTTAAAAGAACAAGGTTACGATGTGATCAGTCTTAGTCTTGGAGAACCTGATTTTGATACACCAGCACACATAAAAGAAGCTGCTAAACAAGCATTGGATGATGGGTTTACAAAGTACACACCTGTTCCTGGTCTGAAAGATCTGGCAGAGGCTATTCAAGTTAAATTTGCAAGAGACAATGATCTTCATTTTGAAAAAAATCAAATAGTTGTTTCCAATGGTGCAAAACAATCTATAGCAAATGTATGCTTATCTATTCTGGATCCAGGCGATGAAGTTATCATTTTTACTCCCTATTGGGTGAGCTATTTTGAGATTGTGAAATTTGCTGGGGGTACACCCATTGCTTTATCTGCTGGTATCGACCAAGACTTCAAAGTCACTCCAGAACAACTTGACAATGCCATCAATCATAAAACAAAGGCCATCTTATTTTCTTCTCCATGCAACCCTACTGGATCTGTATATACACGATATGAGTTGGAAGGATTAGCCGATGTAATTTCAAGCTATGAAAACTTGATTGTCATTTCTGATGAAATCTATGAATACATCAACTTCACAGGACAACATGCGAGTATAGGAGCAATAGATAGTATGCGTGATCGAACGGTAACCATCAACGGAATGTCGAAAGGATTTTCAATGACTGGTTGGAGAATCGGATACATGGGAGCTCCGACTTGGCTCGCAAAAGCATGCGCGAAAGTGCAGGGACAATTCACAAGTGGGGCTGCAGCATTTTCTCAAAAAGCAGCGGCTCTAGCATTAACTTCTGACTTAGGCCCCTCGTACGATATGCGAGATGCATTTCTAAAAAGAAGAGATCTAGTTATTGAAGGTCTTCAAAAAATCGAAGGTGTTAATGTAAATCATCCTACAGGAGCATTTTACGTGTTCCCTGATATTAGTGCTTATTTTGGTAAAAGTAATGGTACAGTTATCATTGACGATTCGACTGAATTTGCGGAAATATTGTTGGAAAGTGCTCACGTTGCAGTAGTCGCTGGAAGTGCATTTGGAAATAATAATTGCATAAGAATTTCATACGCCGCTTCTGAAGAAGTCTTAACTGAGGCTATTCGAAGGATCGAAAAGTGCTTGAGCGAGTTTAAATAGATAGTGGTTTTATTTTTAGACCCAAAACTGGGCAAATACTGCCAATCCAGATAGTGTTGAAATTATAACATCAAAGAACGCTATTCTATTTGGTAGTTTGTCTTTAACTACGATAAGTATTCCTCTGCCAATAAGCTGAATACCCATCCAAAAAAACACAGAAACAGAATGTCTATTCATAGGAGATGAAAAATCCAATTTCATAAAGGATTTAAAATCTCTCGACAACCCACAACTACTGCAAAACTCGCCTGTCGACACTAGTCTTTGACATGCAGGTACATTGCCTATATCGATTATGGAAACTGCAATAAAAAACAGCAGAAGCAGAACAACAAAGATCCAGTTTACTTTGTAATAATCAGAGCTCATGGTGAAGTGGAGCTAATCTACTTTTGACAACGCCGTTATTCTTCATCATTCGATTCTTCGGTTTGAGAACGATCATCTTTCTTATCTGTCGGATTCTCAGAAGTAGATTCTGATTCTTCTATAGCGGATTCCATATTTTCAAAATCAATATCACATTCCAAACGTACAGATTCTTTCTTAATATGATCAATAGTAAATCCGAGTTGAGTAACTTTTTTCATGTTTTCAAGAGGTGAATTCCCTTTATCTATATCTTTGGTTACAGCCTTCAATTCCTTCAAGCTGACAGTGAGGTCTTCCTTTAATACTTGACAGTCTGTATACTCCTTCCTTTCAGTTTTCAATTTTGATGCAGCGTTACTAAAGAAAAATATTTGAAATACTGAAATTAGGCACGCCAGTATTGAAACTACAACAACACTAATAGCCATTCCTTTTGGATGACCATTGTCCTTTGCTTGTAACAGAGCGATTACTCCAAGAACAAGACCTACAATTCCTGGAATAAATGCGAATGTACCCAAACATGGAATCAATGAAAATACTAGAGATATTATCCCAATCACCAGACCAACGATAGCCAATGTATTGGATGAATTGTGTTGAGCATTCATATTTTATAGCACTTTTATGTAACAAAAAAGGGCCTAAATCAACATGACTTAGACCCTTGTTTATATTTTAATACAGATCTAATTCTTTATAAACTTCTCAGAATATAGTCCATTTTCTGATTCCACTTGAATAATATAAATTCCAGTAGATAAAGAACCAATCCTAACTTGTCCTTCCTTTTTATTTATTTGAGATGTAGATTTTTCAAGTCTTCCATCCATATTATATACTTTGATCGATGTCAAATTAGAACCATCTTTACTGGCTACATTAATTATCTCAGAAGAGGGGTTTGGATATACATGAATAGAAGCTGCCGTTTCGTTATTATTCTTCAAAGAAATATCAAGAGAGGCATTGGGTAATGCATATTTGAATCCTTTACTATCCTCAATAACAATATCAGTAGCTCTAATTGTTGAAACAATATCCCCTATTTGATCATTGACAGAACGTTTCTTATCGGTTTTAATACCATCTGCCGTCTCTTCAACAATAAATGAAACCGTTGCTACAATTCCAGATCCTGTTGAACCAAGTGCATTTGATTTTGTGCCAGCAGTGTGGATGATACCATCTTCAGGAACATGTGTCATGTGCACATATGGTGCATCTTTCACTAAATATCCAGTTTCTAAATACTCTACTTCCACAGTTTCTGAATCAATAATATCTGGATCTATATTGACCGCAAAAGATACCCCATGAATATCAATTGCAGGATTCTCATCTGTACCTATAATTACATTAATCACTATAGTTGCTCCAGAATCGATCTCTATCGCATCAGAAGTCAATATAAAAGGTATATTTTTTACTCCTAAAATATCTTCAGAAATAATGGAGTTAATATCTCCATAGTTTTCTGCGACTACATCCAAATCTGCAGTAGTGATATGACCATCTCCATCTGCATCAACATGTTTTAAGTTTTTTCCATTCACCTGATCATTGAACCAGTTTTCTGCACTGCTACCTTCATACATTTCACCATATAAAGAAGCTTCTCGCGCTGGACCTCCTAGTCCAATAAATCTTCCTATTGACAATGCATCTACTACACTAACTTTTCCATCTCCATTGGCATCTCCAGGCCAAACACAATCATCGATACATATACATTCATCGAGCGTACTTTCTATTACTTCTAATGCAATACTAACATCATTACAGATATTATTATCACTTGCACAATACCTGATTGTAAAGTCATCTGTACCAATAAAATCGTTGTCAGGAGTATACAAAGCAAATACTTTTTGAATTCCCTCTTCACAACCTGCGTCAACACTTTCTTCGTCTGTGAATATCTCTACTGTACCATGCAAAGCCAATGATGCAATTTCAAAATACTCTGTTCCAAGTGGTACGGTATACTCGATTACTCTTGGTTGATTCTGAGGAGTTGCTAAGTTGTATTCAAAATAATTAGTAGGTTTGAAATTACTGATAACCAATTCTATTATTCCTACTTCCTCTGTAAACCCATCATCTGCTGTATACGTAAATGTTTTGATTCCAGAAAAGTAAGGAGTTGGAGTATAGGAAAATTCTCCTTGACCATTATAAATTAAATCTTCGGAATAATCTGTTATGACATATTGATCCGTAATATCGTTATCTGAAACATTAAAATCAATACTGGTATTCGATGCAGAATAGAATATATCATCTTTTACAAAACCTTCGTCCGTATACTTTTCTATTATTTCTATAGCAGCTTGATAGGTATTGTCTTCATCATCTGTAAAATTAATCAGCTCAACACCATCAATATTAGTCTTTGCAGTATACTCATAAACAAAATCATTCAACTGAACAATTTCTCCAAGCTCATAATCTTCGGTAGATATTGTAAAATCTGAATTGGGCAAGATAATATATTGAGAATTTCCAGATGCAATCACATAGGATCGCTGTTCAAATCCTTCTTCTACATCAGATTCATGGGATATATATACCGTTGAACTGGAAGAGGTATTAAGTTCATCCATTACTGAATAGACGATATAATCTGGGGCGTCATCCGCTGGAGTATAGGTTATTGTTTGGTCTTCATTCACAACAGCAGTTCCATTAACTATTTGTGCTATGCTTACAGTTAAGTCTTCCGAACTACTTTCGTCGTTGGACAATACATCTATTGTTATTTCTTCTTCTGTAGTTAAATGAATAAAATCATCGTGCGATTTAACCATTGATGCCATTACGTTTACTGAAAAGGCATAGGTGATTTTTACTGTTCCGTCTGGAATAAATGGATTGAAACTTTCGTATACTTCTATTGCAAAATAATCTGTACCTAAAAAATCTGGAGCAGGTATATAATTCGCCATATACGCATCTCCACCCAACGATATAACTTCAACTTCATTCCCTTCCTCAGGCGCAAAGGTGACATTGGCCGGAAAGGTCTCACTGTCCAAATTCAGTATGGGTAGTACTTGCCCTTGTGTGATATCAATTACTTGGTAAACAGTTTGAGTTTGAGATGAACTGGTCGTCGCTAACCCAAACATGCCTAACAAAAAATTGAATAAAAATATTTTAATTCTCATTCTCTCAGGTTTAAGGAAAAAATTCCTTCATTCATGGTTAACAACAAAGAAAAGGAATTCAAATCAAATTAAAAAATATATTGAGCAATTATTTATATTAATTTTTTCAATATGTAATTTAGTGAAAATAAAGACCCAAAAACAAGAAAATTAAATTAACCATATCTTTAATTTATAATTAATTCATTAACAATGATTTATAGTCATAATTAAAAATAAAGTAATATGTACAAATATATTCATTTTTTAGCCTCTATTTCAAACTCCCACCGACATGAAAAACCCTGTCAAAAAGAAGGTAAAATGCATATCATATTATATTATATCAATATATATATCTAATTATTGTAAAGCCTATTATATATTTATTTCAATAGAATACGTTGACTATTATGGCCAGAATTTCGTAGATAAATCCTAAATAAATGTCAAAATCAGTTCATCAAGGATTAGATTATCTATCATATCAATCTGCTTGATTATCTTCGTACAAATTTTCTCAATAGATGAATAAATTAATCTTCGCTTTAGGTCTCGTTCTCTTGGTAGTAGCATGTACTAAAAACACCCAAAAAATGAGTAATTCTAATCATAAATATACCAATGCGCTCATCAACGAGAGCTCTCCTTACTTATTGCAGCACGCGCACAATCCAGTCGATTGGCATCCATGGAATGAAGCCACACTAGAAAAGGCTAAAAAGGAGGACAAGTTGTTGATCATTAGTATTGGATATGCCGCTTGTCATTGGTGCCATGTGATGGAACATGAATCCTTTGAAGACAGTTTAGTCGCCCAAATTATGAATGACAACTTCATCTGTATTAAGGTCGATAGAGAGGAGCGCCCCGATGTAGATGATGTATACATGACGGCATGCCAGTTGGCTTCAGGGAGAGCATGCGGTTGGCCCTTAAACGCATTCGCCTTACCTAATGGAAAACCTGTATGGGCAGGGACTTACTTCCCTAAAGATCAATGGAAAAAAATACTTAATCAGTTTAAAACACTCAAAGAAGAAAATCTTCCAAAACTAGAAGAGTCCGCACGTAAAATCACTCAAGGAATACAAAACATTGAATCTTTTGAAATCGCAACAGACGAAAAATCCTACGCATTGGATGATTTAAATGGCTTCCAACAAAAAATTGTATCCACTATAGATTTTGAGCACGGAGGTAAAAAAGGTGCCCCTAAGTTTCCAATGCCCAACAACTATGAGTTTTTATTGCAGCATTATTACATGACAGGTGATAAAACCTCACTCGAAGCAGTCACCATAACATTAGATAAAATGGCCTATGGCGGTATCTATGATCAATTGGGCGGTGGTTTTGCAAGATACTCCACAGATCGTTTTTGGATTGTGCCCCATTTCGAAAAAATGCTCTACGACAACAGTCAATTGGTGAGCTTATATAGTCATGCCTATCAAATCACCAAAAAACCACTCTACAAAAAGGTGATAGAAGAGACCATCACTTTTGTGCAACGCGAACTCATGAATAACGAATTCGGCTTCTATTCTTCCCTAGATGCTGATAGTGAAGGAGAAGAAGGCAAGTTTTACGTGTGGACCAGTGAAGAAATTGATTCTATTATAGGAAATAAAGACGAAGCAGAACTGATAAAAAAATACTTTTCAATAGAAAAAAATGGGAATTGGGAAGAAACCAATATCCTTTTGGTAGACGAACAAGTATCAGCGAAAGACTTCGACAAAAGTAATGAAGAGTTTAATCAAATAATTCAGACAAATAAAGCCAAATTAATGGCGGCAAGATCCAACAGAGTTCGACCAGGACTGGATGACAAAATATTGACAAGCTGGAACGGACTGATGTTAAAAGGGTTGATAGATGCGTATCGAGCACTAGGAAATAAAGAATATCTCGATCTCGCCTTGAAAAATGCCAATTTTCTTTTGAATAATAGCTTTCAAGAAGGAGGTAGATTGAATCGAAACTACAAAGATGGCAAATCCAGTATCAACGCATTCTTAGATGATTATGCTACTGTCTCAGAAGCCTTCATTGCCTTATATGAAGTAACATTTGATCTAAAATGGTTAGAAAAAGCAAAAGAACTAAGTGAATACACGATGGATCATTTCTACAATGGAGAGAAAAATATGTTTTTTTACACCTCTGATATTGACCCCGCGTTGATAGCTAGAAAGATGGAATTGACGGATAACGTAATTCCAGCATCCAACTCCATAATGGCTAGAAATCTATTCAAATTGGGCACGTTGATGTACGATACGGAAATGGTAAAGGTGTCAAAACAAATGATCAACAACATGAATTCACAGATTTTTGACAATGAATACCCTAGCTATTACAGCAACTGGTGTCAACTCATTGCTACCATGGTCAAACCACCTTATGAAGTAGCTATTTTAGGAAATGAAGCAGTTGAGAAGTCAAATAAAATGCAAAGATCTTATCTGCCGAATTCATTTTTCTTAGGAGGTGCCACCGAAGAGGGACTAGAATTATTGACCGATAAGCTGCAAGAGGATCGTACGATGATTTATGTCTGTCAGAATAAGGTATGTAAACTTCCAGTAGAGGATGCGGATAGAGCGCTTACATTGATTGATTAAAAAAAGAATTATTTATCTTTTTTAGTCGTCAAAATTTCTGAATTACAATCGATAATAATAATTTCTACTCTTCGATTTAAAATCATTTGAGCCTCACTCTTTGTTGTTGGATAGAGCATCTCCCAGTTGCCATATCCCCGAGGTAACATTCTGTCTGAAGAGATGCCTTTCTTTACCATGGCATCAAAAACCATTTCAGCTCGGTCTACGGAAAGAATGTATTCACTGGATTTCGTATTTACATGGGGTGCATTCGGCTCATTAATATGTCCCTTGATTTCAATACAAATGGTACTATTAGCCAACGACTCATACAATAAATTAAGGGTAGGAACAGATTTTTTTAACAATATGGGCACCCCTGGTTTGAAGTTGAAATTAGGCAACACATAAGCATCCCCAATTTTCGGTTTGGGCATTTCAATATTTATTTCAAAGGGCTCTAACGGTGCAATCTTAATAAATCGTTCATGAAAAAAATAGTCCTTAGCGATTACGTTTAATTTATAGATTGCATCATCGGGTGCACTGAAAGAGAAATATCCATCTGCATCTGTCTTTATCGAATCTTCAAAGTCTCTCCCTTTTAATCTTAATACTGCCTCAATGCCCTTGCTACTTTGTTTATCAACTATTTGACCTTTTATTCTACGTCTTGTTTGATTCTCATACAAACCAATGGTAACCCGTCTATTTATTTTGTTAATCTGTTCTGACTGTCCGCGTACTATAGGTCTTAATTCTCCATGAGCGCTGGTCCAAAACTTAGAAGATTCAATACCTTCATTTAAAAAATACTCCTTTATACTTTCAGTTCTTTTTTCAGATAACTTTTGATTGTAACGGATAGAGCCAACATTATCAGTGTGCCCTTCCAAAAAAACACTATCTGCATCTTGTACAAATGGTACTATGGAATCCAATTCTAAGGAATCTTTTGCCAACAATTTCCATGCATCACTTTCAAATTGTATAGCTTCTTCCTGTATCAACACCAGGGTATCAAAAACTTGAGCATTAAGTGTAATGTTCATAAAAAGAGTAAGAAAGCAAACTGTAGGTAATTGGTTAAAATATCGCTTCATGATAATTGGTATAAAAAAAACGTTCAAAATTTCACTTTAAAACTGTCTAAAAATACATCCATTTCATCATTTAAGGATTTGTTTTGAATGGTGAACACTTGTACATTGATAAAGACATCGTTTTTAATGAATGATTTCCCTTTAATAACGGCGCCTCCATCGTTGTATTTTATTCGAAATAATTTTCCATTATTAGAATCCAAATCACTGGAATAAACCAATTCTCCTCCTACTCTATCAACAGAAGAAGATATCGAATTCTCCAAATAGTCGTTGATCAAACCTAAACTATCCGGTGGAAAAGCACCTTCTGGATATTGGACTAAGTTGACGAGATACAAGTAATTTTCATCCTCGGCTGTTCCTTGGTAAGAATATGTTTCTGTTTGCAATTCACCAACAGCAGTTTTTATACTTTTTACAGATTTCTCCATCTCTCCTGGAGCATAGACTGAAAATTTCAGGGGAGCTTCAGAAGAAAAAGTTATCCATTCTGATTGACCAATTAGAAAATTGATTCCACAAAAAAACATTAAAAAGATACGAAACGAATGATTCACAAATTGCATCAATTGTAAAATTATATTTTCAAACTATTGTTAATCCGATAAGTGTATATACCTTTATCATCACAATAATAACCAAATATGCACTTAAATCATGTCCTCTAGATTTATCTTTATGATTTCCTTAATTCTCTTAGTTGGGTGTCGAGAAGAAGCGCCAACCCCACTATTTGAGGGCAATGAACTGAACGAATACCAAAAAATTGTGGCAGATTATTCTCCTCCAACGTATAAGTGGGGATATCTTACAAAGGAAGGAACACTCGCCATCGAAGATAAATACGATGACCTCAGAGAATTTAATAATGGACTTGCAGCAATGAATATCTCAGGTCTCTGGGGCTATGTAGATGTATTCGGAAATGAGCCTATTCCTGCAAGATTTCGAACCGTAGGTACATTCACTGAAGGAATAGCCGTTGTTCAAGACTTAAATGGACACTTTCATTTGCTCGAAAAAAATGGTCAACCTATAACAGATAGTCTCCACTATAATGAAGTGAAAAATTTTAGTGAAGGAATGGCAGTGTACAGTGATGGATTGAATTTTGGCTTCTTAAATCAAAAAGGTAAAATAGCTATTGAAGCAGAATATTCATACGCTACAGCTTTTACAAATGGGATGTCCATCGTACAAAAGAATGGCAAATTTGGAATAATCAATCAAAAAAATGACAAAGTAATTCCTATTGAATATGACAAACTCTGGAGCCCTTCCAATGGTTTACTCCGCTATAAAAAAGAGGGTAACTTTGGATATATTGATCTAAATTCAAAGCAAAGAGTATTAAAATCTTACACTTCTGCCACTGATTTTCAAGGTTCTAAGGCCATCGTTCATGACGGGAATAATTACTTTTTAGTAGATAAAAACGGTTCTAGTGAGCAACTTCCTTATAGTTTTATTGATGTAGGAGGTGAAGGCAAGTGGATGTATTCTGCGAATAACAAATTTGGTTTTTTAAATAACGATGGATCTGTGCTTACTCTTCCCCAGTACGATTTATTGATGCGATACAGAGAAGGGAGAGCTGGATATTCGATCAATGATATTTGGGGATATCTGGATGATAACGGAAAAATTGTAATTCCTGCTCAATTTCCGTTAGTGTGGGATTTTGTCAATGGGTATGCCAGGATGATCAGTCAATATGGTTTTGGATTTATTGACCTGAATGGTCGCCAAATACTCGAACCAAGGTATATGGAAGTAAGAGATTTCTCCGAAGGCTTGGCTCGAATACAAGTGTATCGGTGATACCGAACTATTTTCATCTATCTAAAATAACATCCAGAAACACCTTCAATATATTACCTGACCATTGCACAAAAAAGCCCAAGCAGTTAAAATCTGCTCGGGCTGTATATGCTACTTTAGTCGTTTTTACTTACAAATGGATTACTTCACCATAGGCTGCCGCAGTAGCTTCCATTACGGCCTCACTCATAGTTGGATGAGGGTGCACTGCTTTTAATATTTCATGTCCTGTGGTTTCTAGTTTCTTAGCTGCGACCAACTCTGCAATCATTTCCGTAACATTCGCACCTACCATATGAGCTCCAAGTAATTCTCCATATTTTGCATCATAAATGACTTTAACAAAACCTGCTTTGGCTCCAGCTGCACTTGCTTTACCAGAGGCAGAAAACGGAAACTTTCCTATTTTCACATCATATCCAGCTTCTTTGGCAGCTGCTTCAGTATGCCCTACACTTGCTACTTCTGGGTCGCAATATGTACAAGATGGAATATTATCATAATCGATTGTTTCTGGGTTATGTCCAGCTATTTTTTCAACGCAGGTAATTCCTTCTGCACTTGCAACATGGGCCAATGCTTGGGTAGGTATTACATCACCAATAGCATAGATCCCTTTAACATTGGTCTGATAATAATCATCTACCAAAATCAATCCTCTGTCGGTTTTGATTCCTAAAGCCTCTAAACCTATGTCTTCAGTATTGGGTGTTACTCCCGCTGCTGACAATACCACATCACAATTGATCACTACATCAGAATCATCTTTTCTGTTTTTGATGGTAACTTTGCATTGTTTTCCTTTTGTATCTACCGTCTGAACCGCATGATTGTCAAGAACATTCACTCCCGCTTTTTTGAAAACTTTAGTGATCTCTTTTACTACATCTTTATCTTCTCTTGGCAACAAACCTCCTTTCATAAATTCTACCACTGTAACTTCAGTACCAATAGAATTATAAAAATGTGCAAATTCAACTCCTATAGCTCCTGCACCAACGACAACCATTGTTTTGGGTTGTTTTTCAAGTGTCATCGCTTGTCGGTAACCTATGATTTTTTTACCATCGATTGGCAGGTTCGGCAATTCTTTTGCTCTTCCCCCAGTGGCTACAATAATATTCTCTGCCGTGTATTCCTTTTTCTTTCCATCTTTGTCGGTAACAACCACTTTTTTTCCTCTCGCCAATTTCCCAGTTCCTTCAATAACGGTAATTTTATTTTTCTTCATCAAAAAGTTAACCCCCTTGCTCATTCCATCAGCTACTCCCCTACTTCTAGAAATCATTGCACCAAAGTCTGCTTTTGGACTCGCTACTTTGATTCCATAATCTTCAGCATGACTTACATAGTTAAATACCTGCGCCGACTTCAATAATGCTTTAGTAGGGATACATCCCCAATTCAAACAAATACCTCCAAGGTTTTCCCGCTCTACTATTGCTACGTTCATACCTAATTGAGAAGCCCTTATGGCAGCTACATATCCTCCAGGTCCACTACCTATTACAATCAAATCAAAATTCATATTGATATCATTTTTTAAGATTCTTGAAAAGTGCTGCAAAGATAAAAAGATTGATCATTCTTTCAGACTATTAAGTGATCAAAACCAACATACACCCTCAAAGTGTCTTGGTCTGAATAGTCTACTTCCATAGAAAGTAGTATTCCACACACTTTTTTTATTCACTCTCAAATCACAACTAAATGTTAATTATATAACTAAATTTTAGTTATATAACGAAATTATAGTTACATTAGGAGCAAATATGTGGTAGTTATGGAAAAATTGAATCATAAAGAAGAAGAAATTATGCGTATCCTCTGGGAGCTACGCAAAGGTTTTGTCAAAGAAATATTAGAACGAATGGTAGAGCCAAAACCACCTTATAATACGGTATCTTCCATTGTGCGAAAATTGGAATCCATGGGACTTGTCGGCCACGATGCTTTTGGAAAAACACACCGATACTACCCTATTTTACAGAAAGAGAATTATAGAAAATACTCATTTCAGTCTTTTATGCAGAATTATTTTGGAGGGTCTCCTTCTCAATTACTATCCTACTTCGTAAAAGAAGAAAAGCTGTCTCCCGAAGAGATCAACCAATTACTTAATGAATTAAAGAAAGAAGCATGATTCACCACTTATCAGTTCCTCAGTACCTACTAGAATCTTCCTTTTGTTTAGTAGTTTTTTATGTCTTTTATTTATGGTTCTTAAAAAGAGAAACGTACTTCCAATTCAATAGATTTTATCTAATCAGTACTGCGTTATTATCTCTAGTGATTCCTATTATTAATATTGACTTTAACAGCACCAATCATATCGCAGGAGCAGAACAATTGTATCCTTTTCTTTACCAGGTAAATGATATACAAATCGGAATTCAGCAAACCATCTCCCAAGAGTACAACATTCTGCACATCTCTATTGCTGATGTCATCAACTGGGTATATTTATTTGGACTTTTTGTGATGTGTATAAAATTATTCAGTGGTCTATTTAAACTCTTTGGCATTATTAATAGATCGCCTAAACTGAAGGACAAAAATCACACATTATTAATTTCAGAAGATGTACCCGCGGCCTCTTTTTTCTCTTATATTTTTTGGAAGGATAAGCACGATAAATCTGATCCTGTCCAAAAAACAATTCTTGATCATGAAATGGTCCATGTTCGTCAATGGCATAGCATGGATGTGATCATTATGGAAATCATGGTTATTATTAAATGGTTCAACCCATTGATCTATCTATTCAGGAATAGTCTTAAAAAAACGCACGAATTCATAGCGGATAGATACGTCACGAATCAAATGGGAGATAAAATCCAATATGCACGAATTTTACTTTCCAACTCTGCCCCTACAGATCTTCCACCTGTTTCCAATCACTTTTATGGCAACATTAAGGAACGAATTGAAATGTTGACAGCAAAGCAATCGGCTTGGTTTAAACAAATAAAATATGTAGCCATCATCCCTCTTACGATTGTACTTTTGTCATTGTTTTCATTTGATTTAAGTGATAAATTGCCACAACCTCTGAAATCTTCTCTACAGAGTATAGAAAATTCGATGATGGCAGCGATAGACAAGAACATCGTGTCGTTGAATGTAGATCAAGAAAAAGAAGAGCATTCCTTTTTTGTTGCCTGGAGCAATATGTTAAACATTAAAATCCAACAAACTTTTGATGTTCAGGATTTCATATTTGAATACTCAAAGGAACATTTAAATGAACTGCTGGCTGCACATCCAACGATCACTCAAAATGGCAAGCAACTCAAAGTATTTGTTGACACCCTGCAAGTCATTACTTCTTCTGGCAAGAAAGAAATCCCTCTTGAGAAACTCCAAGATGATGACTTTAGAGATTACTTTATCGATTCCCTGGGCAAGCATGATCAAATCGTAATTGGATTGAAATCGTTCAGTGAAATGGATTCTTTATATGTAAAATTGCACATCGGAGTAGACAAAACAAGTTATCAGAAAGTAGAGATAGATGAGCATCTGCAAGAAAAAGTTATCCGATGGGGACAACGAAAAATTGTTTTCAATGAAAATTTTAAGGTGGATGGCAGACGTCTCAATCTCGATGAATCCGTAACGGATAATGAATTGCAGAATATGCTCAACAATAAATTGGAGGTCCGATTCGATGATGGAGAATTTGTCCCATTGCCAACTACCATGCAAATTACTTTTAAGGTAAGTCGAGCCAATAATTCCAGACTAGCAAGTATAGAAACAGACAAACTAAACCAATTCAAAAAGGAAAAAGGACTGGGAGAAGAAGTGGTTTTTATAAAAAGTTATTATCACGGTAAAAGTTACGATATAGAAGAAGAGTCAAAAACGTATACACTTGCAGACTTTTACACGGAGAAAGAAGCCTTTAAGAATTGGGTGAATACGTGTCAAAATGGTGATATTATTCGCATAAAAGTAGAGGGTGAGCATTCACAATTTGGTAATTACGAATTCAACCTACGGTATCGGGATGAAAATGAAGCAATTTCAGCTCCCTTTCCGATTGACTTCCCTAATACAACAGGTGATTATTCAAATTTTCAAATTGCCATGAGTGATGAAGGAAAATCCTATGTTCGAATCGACACGAAAGATTATCGGAACCAAAAAATTGTTGACGCTTATGCTGGCAGTGCATCCTATGAAATAATTCATATTGATAATTTCAAAACAAAAAGTAGAATCCGTACGGAGACCCTCCCTACAGGACAATTCGAATTAGAAGAAACTATTGATCCTGAGATCAGAGATCTTGATATACTTCGCATCAATGATTATTATACGGACAAAGATCAGTTACTTCGAATGGACTGGGGTAAAATGGTTTCTATGCCTAATATTGGAAACTACAGCATCAAAGAATTTAAACGGTCATCTAAGCAGGACCTTACTTTATTCGTGGGCACAAAAGATTTGAAAATGGTCAGATTTGATCTACTTATCATCCCTGAAAATGGAAAGATAAAAAGGATTAGAACAGATAAGACAAATACTCAAAGCATACGAAATACACTGGCAGAAGTAAAAAGTAATACTTCGATTTATGTAGATAATATCATTCTAAATGTTGACAATACCAATGTATATTACCCCTACAATTTTGTGTTCACAGTTGAATAATTGAGACAAAGGAGAGTTAGCTCTTTTTGCCAGCCACCCACTTTCGAATGATTCGTTCTAAGGTATTTAAAGGTACGGAACCGTTGCTCAATATCGCATCATGAAACTCTGTAATCTCAAATTGTTCCCCCAATTGGGTTTCAGCATATAGACGCAATTCCTTTATTTTCAACTCGCCTAATTTGTAGGATATTGCTTGTGCTGGCCACCCTATGTACCGATTGATTTCTGTGTTGATTTCATGAATAGATAGTGCTGTATTACTTTTCATGAATTCAAATGCTTCTTCTCTACTCCAGTCCAAATAATGCATCCCTGGGTCAACGACTAACCTGCATGCCCTCCACATTTCATAGACCAACCTTCCAAAGTCTTCATAAGGAGTAGTATATATCCCTGCCTCTTTACCCAAGTATTCACAATACAAGGCCCAACCTTCACCGAAGGCCGACAAATAAGTATTTCTTCTGAAATCTGGCATCTCCAACTCTGAGGCTAACATTATTTGCGTATGATGACCAGGCACCCCTTCATGCAAGGATAAAGCCGGAAGTGCATAAAGGGGTCTACTTTCCAACTTGGTTGTATTCACCCAATATTGACCTGCTTTTTTATTCTTGTAAGATCCTTCGGAATATCTACCCGAGGTATAATTGGGAGCAATAGCTGCTGGAACAGGCTTAACAGTTAAAGGCATTCTTGGTAGTTTACCAAAATATTTTGGCAACTCTCCTTCCATTTGTTTTGTAATCCATGCCGCTTTATTTAAAATCTCTTGAGGTGATTTTGCATAAAACTGAGGATCTGTCCTCAAAAATTCTTGAAATTCCTCAAAGCTTCCTTCAAAGTTTACTTCTTGAATAATTTGCTCCATTTCTTTCTTAATACGATTCACTTCTGCCATCCCAATATCAAACACCTCCTGCGGAGTGATACTATCTGTAGCAAAATATCGAACTCGGTGTTCGTAAAAATCCTTTCCACCTGTAATCTCTCGTACTCCGATTTTATCATTTGCCTTAGTCCTGTAGGTATCACGCATATAGGATGCTAATTTTTCATAAGCAGGTTTGATTTCGTTTTCTACAAGTTCCGTCACTTCCTTTTGAATCTCCTTTCCTTTAACTGGAGTAAGGAAAAAAGTGTTTTCAGTTTCGCCTTCTATAACTTCATCAACCATTCCTAGGCATAAATCTACGATCAGTTTTGGTGAAACTACACCCCGCTCACTTCCCGATTTCAAATGGCCTATTCGACTATCGATATACGCAGGTAAGGCTTTTAATTTTTCTATGTACTTATCGGCATCCTTCTTAGAATTTATACGGGCGCCATTGATACTATAAATGATACCTGTCAGAAAACCTCCTTCTGCGTTCAAAGGAAATTCATGACTCCCAAACTTCATTAGTTCAATCTGATTCTGAACAATCAAAGTCAACATATCTTTGTTGATTCGATCACTTTCCAACAATCCCACATCACTTAATTCCTCCAAGTCCTTTAAATAAGCAGAAAGCTTTGATTGCTTCGCTTTCAATTGATCCACTTTAAACTCAGGCCAAGGTGATTCAGACTTAAACGCTTTACCAATTTCTTCATAATTGGAAATTAGCGTTTCTAAATTTTTAGTCTCTTTTTGTTGACAAGAGATCAATACTCCTATGAGAAATAGATAAAAGATAGTTGATGTTTTCATAAAATGGTGCTTGTATTTGAATACTTAAAAGTAAAGTAATTTATCGCATTTCTCTAAAATATAGCAAGGCATCACGACTACTTGCAAATTGGAGTGGCGCAATGCGATTTATTGCTTCTCGGACAGGTATGTCAGGATAGTGGGCATCTCTTACGAAATGCAAATATTTCATAAGTACAAAAGCATCAAACCAATGCCAAAATATCTTATAAAAAGAATGAAAATCAGAGGTGTTTTTTAGAATACGATTCAACTCCTTATCCGCGTTGATGGAAGTCAGAAAGTGCGTTAGTCCCAGGGGCAAATTCTCAGTCCAACTTCTTGAGGTATAGATACGTTCGAGTTGATCAACCATTTCTTTCAAATCAAAAAACGAATCAGGCGCATAGGTAAAATAGACCTTTTCATTCTTGTCTTGCATTTCGCCTACTGCACGACCGGTTCCAAAAGGAACACGATCAGAAATTCTCGGTGAAGGAAGTACTCGAGTATGGTTTAACTCAGAATGTTTGCCGTACTTCACAAGTTTATGGATAAAATAAAAATCCTCTCCCGCCTTTCGTTGATTCATCCCTCCCACTGCACAATAGGCGGATACAATACAAGCCATGCTACTTCCAACGGTATGAAAGGCATAAGGTAAGTGAATCTGTTTTTGCATCCAAATGAAATATCGCAGATGTAATTCATATTCAATAATAGAATTATAGATTTCATCTGGAAATTCATCGCCTGTAATCGGATGAGCATAATCGATGCTTGCAGAGCCAATGGATAAGTTTTCAAAATGGGCTTCTATTGCCCTCAGGTAATTCTCTTCACAGGCACTATCTGCGTCAAAACAAACAATAATTCCATCCTCTCGATGAAGATCAACAAAACGCCTTACTGCTTCATCCATTCCTATTTTTCTTCCAAGTCCCACTCCTGCCTTTTTCTGAGTCAAATTATTATTGACAATAGGAAACACATGGAGCCATGAAGGCAGTTGATCTTTTAAAAGCAGTAATTCAGATTTACTGGCCATATTTCTTGCCTTGCTATCCATAGAAGCTTGTTCACCAGCATTGATAGAAACAATGATTTCGACATGACATTTGGGAGGTTTGCATTTAGCAATGGACAATATACTTTCAGAAACATTCGGTTCGTTGAAACAGGGAATCACAACTATAATTTGCACATCAGGATGAGGCAGTTTTTCGATTTGTGGAAGAAACAATATATTCTTATGTAGATATCTTGATATTGTCTTATTCATTTTGCGCTTTGAGGGTAGATTTTTAACTTGCGTTGTAAATAAAAATCAAGCACAAAAAAAGGCTAATATTTGATGAATTACAAAATATGCCATCAGAGTTTTAGTGTTTGAAAATATACCTACCCTAATCAAGTAAAATTTTAACTATGGATACTATGACTAAGTTATCTTCTGAGCAATTGATCGCTATCGAAGAAAAGTATGGTGCACACAATTACCATCCGCTTCCAGTAGTACTGGAAAGAGGAGAAGGTGTATATGTTTGGGATGTCGAAGGAAAAAAATATTTTGATTTTCTTTCAGCATATTCAGCGGTTAATCAAGGACACAGTCATCCAAAGATTGTAAATGCCTTGAAAGAACAAGCAGAAACGCTTTGTTTGACTTCTCGAGCATTTCACAATAATGTTCTTGGATTGTACGAAAAGTATATGTCAGAATATTTTGGTTACGATAAAATGTTACCTATCAATACCGGTGTTGAAGCGGTAGAAACTGCTTTGAAACTGTGCAGAAAATGGGCCTACATGAAAAAAGGAATACCTGCAAATCAAGCTAAAATATTATTCGCAAAGAACAACTTCCATGGACGTACATTGGCAGTAGTATCTGCCTCTGTGGATCCTGATGCACGAAAAGATTTTGGTCCTTATCTTCCTGGAATAGAAATCATTGACTACAACAATTTAGATGCATTGGCAGAAGCTTTGAAAGATCCTAATGTCGCTGGATTTATTGTAGAACCCATCCAAGGGGAAGCCGGAGTATTTGTTCCTGATGAAGGATATTTACTAGGTGCTCAAAAATTATGTAAAGAAAATAATGTTCTATTTATTGCCGATGAGGTACAAACTGGAATAGCAAGAACTGGACGGTTATTGGCAACTTGTGGTAATTGTAACTGTGCGGGCAATTGCGAGAATAATTATGAAATCAGGGCCGACATTTTGATTTTAGGCAAGGCATTATCAGGAGGCGTTTTCCCTGTATCTGCAGTGCTAGCTGATGATGAAATTATGCTTTGCATCAAACCGGGTGAGCATGGAAGCACTTTTGGAGGGAACCCTATTGCTGCAAAAGTGGCTATGGCTGCACTGGATGTCGTCAAAGATGAGGAATTAGCTCAAAATGCACAGCGACTAGGAGTCATCTTTAGAGAAAGAATGCAAAAGTTGGTTGACAAATCCGATCTTGTCCATCTTGTGAGAGGGAAAGGGTTACTTAATGCTATCGTCATCAATGATGAAGAAACGAGTAAAACAGCTTGGAATATTTGTCTTGCATTACGTGATAATGGATTATTGGCCAAACCGACACATGGAAACATCATTCGTTTTGCTCCACCTTTGGTTATGAATGAAAATGAGTTGCATCAATGTTGTGATATCATTGAAAAAACTATAATGGAATATAAGCAGTAAGAAATTACTGTCTGAAAATAGCTATTTACTATTGAAAGTGTCGGTCACATGCATATGTTGTCGACACTTTTTGTTTTTAAAGCTTGGGGTATGGTTTATGTTTTTATCTTGATAGGATAAACAAGATCATCATGAAACTAATTTTAACTTTACTATCCAGCATACTTTGTTTTCAATTTGCAAATGCTCAATTCAACTGGGACGAACATTTATCTCATGATAGAATTGGGTTTGCCCATCATGGTCAATTTATCAATGATGGTTCTATGTATTTATTGATGGGGAATGAAAACAGACCCATGAATACGTTGGAAAAAATAATAGGTAACACGCCAAAAGAAATTACACAACTGGTATCTGAATACAACCAATATGCTTCAAAATCCAAGTTTATGGGGAAGGAATCAAGAGAAATCCACTTGATTGATCCTTGGGATTATGATATTTTTGGCATTGGTGTACATAGAGTTCAAAGAAATGGTAATACTATCGGATTCTCTTCCGTCAAATTGATCGCCAATGATTATGTTGATATCATAGATGTGATTTTCCCCGGCATTCCCGGCTTTGAGAAATATTGTGTTTCTGCAGATAACAAATTGTACTATTTGGATTTCGAGGATAATATTTATTCTGTAACAGGATTTGAAGGTACAATGGAACTTCATCTTAGTCCTTTGCGAATCCCATACCAAATCCATAATGGCGTCGTATCCCCATTAAATACCACATCCACGCTTAGTCTTGACATTGGCGAATATGATAGAATTGACAATGACCCCTACAGAAATTTGTTGGTTGAATTAGAAGGAAACACTATGCATAGATATAATTTCAATGAACTTGCATTAGTTCGTTCAGACTCAATGGTACAGTCACCCATTGACTTTGTATTCAATGAAACGGGATTTGATTATTTGACGGAGACGGAAGACCAATATCTTGTCTACAAATATTCTGACGACGACCTTCAGTCAAGCCTATTGTATCAAATGGAAAAAGAGGAAGAAATAGCCAATTTTGATGTTCAGAATTTTGAAATTGATGGGGATCAAATTTTCTTCTATGGTCTTTGGAGTCCGAGTTTTCTACCAGCCAAGTTTAGTTATGTTCAAAAACGAATAATAGATAGTCCGTTCTCACCAGATAGAAAGGACCTAGAAATGACCAACCTACAGGTTTTAGCTACTCCAATGGGACAATTTCAAGTAGAATTTGAATACACCTGCACAATAACCAATTTAGGACATGATGCGATCAATAATTTCACTTTATACTCACAAAATTTCAATAATGCGGAATTGGTCTCAGATCGATACCATAGAAACAATATAACTATGGAAATAGGACCAGGCGAGTCCGCTCTTGTAACTGGTTCATTCATTAATATACCTAAGAGTACACTTTCTATGCACATTTTGGGCGTAGATTATAGCATTGATGGCAACATGGAGAATAATTCGCAAACGGTTGATGTTATTACAGTTTCAACGGATGAGATCGAAACAAAAGAGTATTCCTTATATCCTATCCCATCTTGGAATCACCTTACTGTCTCTGGAGATATTTCATCTATAAATACACTGACGATAATAGACGCTACCGGAAAAATCATAAAAACCCAAACAAACGACGTTCAACGTATAGATATAGAAGAAATGCCTGCAGGTAATTATTGGTTAAAAATAGAATCGAATACAGGAAGAGAAATACATAAATTTTCAAAAATATAAGATACAATGGCTGTGTATATAGTACTTAGGGCGACATAACATCGTCCTGAGACTTACAAGTGTCTCGCTTACTCATAAAAGCGAGGCATTTTTTTATGCGTTTAGAATTTTCTTAGTATTTTACTACACTTCTGAATTTATCACTAAACCTCCAACTATGACGCGTCTTCTAGTATTCTTTTGCATATTAATAACCTATTCTGGTTTTACTCAGTCTGAATGGCAAGAACACCTTTCTCATGATAGGATCTCCAATGGTCATTATGGTCATTTTATAATTGACGATGATATTACACTGCTAATGGCCAATGCATTTACTCCTATGAATACATTAGAAACAATTAAAGGGAATACACAGAAAGAACAAGAAGTCATTCAAGAATATTTTACCTATCGATCAAAAACAACCAGAACGGGTGTTGATTCAAAAGAAATACTATTATTTGAAGCGTGGGACTATGATATCAATGGATATGGTGCACATTCGATATATGAAAGAGACAATTCGTTCTTTAATCGATCCATTGGCGAATTAGAAGACAATG
>JARGNR010000029.1:0-1263 GCA_029212405.1 Saprospiraceae bacterium | reverse complement strand
GGAATTGTGATCGATGACGCTTTTTTGAGTGGCGGCCCATTAGAGCCCAAAGAGTTTATTACGGGAAATCAAAGGTATCATCTAGACTATATGGATCAAATTCTATTTGTTGATGAGTTAACCAGTTCTTTTGCCTACCATGAAGGCTTAGATGGAACGATGTATCAGATAAGTAATGGAATATTTTTAAATTATAATGGTGGAATTCCAGGAAGTATTGAAATCGGTGAATATGACAAGCTTTACAATGATCCTTATTCGAATCATTTTGTAGAGCTGGAGGGAAATATTTTGATTCGACACGCTTACGAAGACTACTCAAGTCAAGGAACAAATGAGTTATTATTTGCTCCTATCGAAGTTCAATTTATTGAAAATGGAATCTATTATTTGTATGAGACAGAATCTATGTACACCATAGCTTTTTATTCTTACGCTGATTCCTCATCAGAGGTATTTTACGAATTAGCAAAAACAGATGAGGTTGATCATTTTCATATAAGTGATTTTGAGGTGGTGGAAGATGAAATTTATTTTCTAGGCGTCTATGTATCCCCACTCAATCAAGGTCCATATAGTTACGTGCAAAAAAGAAGCCTTACAAAAAACTTTGAACCGATCAGAAAAGATCTTGAATTAACATTTGCATCAGTATACGGAGAACCTGTAAACGATTATGGTCTTTACGATTATGATTACTCGTGTACAGTTACGAATACAAGTATGGATACCATTCATCATTTTTCAGTGTATTCTAGTGGAATGGATGTCACCATTGGGGATAAATTTTATATTCAAAAAGATCTACCTATCACACTTGCACCCGGAGAATCTCACGAATTTGAAGGAGAATTCACCTATTATGGATTGGCCTATATCACATTTCATATTGTAGGTGTAGACTTTGGTTTAGATCGAGATATATCCAATAATACCTATGTTGCGGATGTAACCACTTCAGTAAAGAAATTGGACATAAACCAATTCGCAGTAGGTCCAAATCCTTGTACAAATGTATTGTCAATTTCGGGTAACATCAATGATATACACTCGTTGACGATTCAAAGCATATCTGGACAACAATTATTATCCAAAGAATCATCAAATGGCACCATAGACGTCTCATCGCTTCCCCCTGGACAATATTGGTTACATATCAATTCTGTTCATGGATCCGAAGTAGAAAAATTCATTAAACATTAAAAAAAACAAAAGCCCGATCCATATAACTGAATCGGGCTTTAAGTATTCGATTAAACACAA
>JARGNR010000028.1:50368-67436 GCA_029212405.1 Saprospiraceae bacterium | reverse complement strand
GTGATGATTAAAGTGTCAAACAATTATCAAACAATTATCAAACAAATAATGGGTTTATATGGTTCTAAATGAATCAATAAATTTTATAAAAAACTGATTATCAATGATTTTACAGCATTTGAACACATATAAGAACAATGTAAGAGTTGCCTGTCACGCAGGGGGTCGCGGGTTCGAGTCCCGTCCAGACCGCAGAAAGCTCTCACATAGTGAGAGCTTTTTTTGTTTCCATACGTGCCTTAAAGCCAACCAACCTTAATCTGCTGATTCGGTTCACTCATTTCCAAGTGATGTTTAGCCACTTGCATTTAGCATGGGTTTAATCATTCAATTATATTTTAATATCAGCTATTGGCGTAAACCTGTTTTTACAATTACCCTTTAATTCCAAAGACAAATCCCTACAATTCGTCGAAAAAGAATCCCAAAAATCAGGTAGATTTACAGAAAATCATATTTTCAATCTCAATTGAATTATTCCTATGTACAAAGAAGTAAGAGATAGAGCCATATCAAACCTCGAAAGAAAAAGAAAGAAGGTAAGAGCAATGCAAATCGTCGGCGTGATATTCGGATCGATAGCCATGTTTTTATTTGGAATCCGATATCTTATGCATCCAATTGATAGACCTTATATGTTTATTCCAATTGGGATAATTGCGGTAATCTACAGTATCATCCACACAGTCGTTTTGGGCCTTCCTTTTGTTAACAATGAAGATATTTCTGAAGAAGATATCGAAAGAGAAGTGATCAAAGTGTTTCGAAGATATAAAACTTCTGAATTGGATAATTTGACCCTAGAAGAAGAATTAGAATTAAAACAATTGGAAAAAGTCATCGATGAGGATGACGAATATGTGTGAAGCGTGAAGAACTTCTAACAATGTTCTGGTGTAATCATTCCTGCAAGGTGAATTGCAACGCATCTTGAGGCTTGTAAAATTCACTTCAATTCATTTCACATGACTCTTACATTCTACAACATCTTTTAGCGAAAGACTAAGCTCTCCAATTATTGAAGAGGCAATATTGATTCCATTTCTTTTTGTCAATTTCAACACATTATTTTCTGTAACAAATTACAAAGAAATCATGTCTTCACTAAAGTGCCACAAACCAAATTTCAAAATTGGAAAAATAAACTTAGTACCACAATCCAACTAAAAAATAAAATTATGAAATCAAGAAAACTCTCCATCATTGCAGGAAGTAGTTATCTCATCATTTTCTTCGCTGCAATATTCGCTAACTTTTTTGTTATTGAATCCATTCTTGAAGCTCCTTTAGAGACGATCCAACAACATGGAACAATGGTAAGATTTGGAATTGTAGCTTTTTTGATCACCGTTGTTTTTGATGTTGTTGTTGCATGGGCACTATACGAATTGTACAAGAACCATCATTTGTCAACTTTAAGTACATACTTTAGAATGATGCATGCAGCCATAATGGGAGTAGCCATATTTGCGCTTCCTATGACTTTGAAATTAACCAGCAGTGAAGAAATTCTCAAGCATATTGATATGTTTAATATCATTTGGTTGATAGGGCTTTTCTTTTTTGGAATCCACCTCATCCTTTTGGGAAGAATACTTGGCAAACCAAGAATAATTTCAGTTTTCCTCATTATTGCAGGTATCATGTATATGGTGGATACTGTTGCTCATTTCCTGCTTCCCGATTATGAAAACTATGCCTCCATCTTTTTAGCTTTCGTTGCAATTCCGAGTATTGTTGGAGAGATGTCATTGGCGATTTGGCTGCTTGTTGGAGGTAATGAAAGAAAGAGGTGATTAATAGATCAGGGTGTGTGAAGTTGGCATGGAAATTTCAAGGTTGAAACAATCCGTAAGTAACGTTAAGTTACAATTCATTTATTCTTATATATTTCTTGCAAATTTTTGAAATTATGAGATTGTTCAAGTTCTTATTTACCGTTTCCTCCCTATTCGTATCGATGAACCTATCTGCTCAGGTAGGAATAAATACAACTGGAGATAATGCCAATAATTCTGCCATGTTGGATATTAAATCTACAGATAAAGGTTTACTCATTCCAAGAATGGGAAGTACAGATCGTATGGCAATAGGGAATCCAGCCAATGGTTTAATGGTATACGATACCATTACTACTAGTTTTTGGTTCTATGACAATAATCAATGGAATGAAATAGGACAAGCGTTTGATCAATTGAAACCTACAGATATAATCGGGGCAGCAGCTGAACCTGACTTTTCATGTTTTCAAGAAACAGGATCTGCCTCGACAAGCTTTTTTCCGTTGGATGTGTCTGTTTCTGGGAATTATGCCTACGTGATACACACTGGAAATGAGTTGAAAATTTATGACATAAGCGATCCAACTGCTCCGAATGAGGTAGGTAGCTTGGTTGTAGCCTTTACGTTGAACAGCATTGAGGTCAATGGGAATTATGCGTATATAATTGAAAACTCCTCAAATTTATTGAGAATAATAGATGTTAGCGATCCGACCAATCCAGGGCAAGTTGGAAGTATTGGTTTAGGACTATCTTTAGAAGGATTGAAAGTAGTCGGAAATTATGCTTACGTGACAAGTTCTTTTCAGAATAACATGAAAATTATTGACGTAAGCAATCCTATGAGTCCAAGTGTAGTAAGTACATTTGGTGGAGGAAATCCCCGTAAATTAGATGTTGAGGGCCAATATGCATATACGGTAGGCTTTTCAAGTAATAACTTAAGAATAATCGATATATCTACTCCGGGAAGCCCTTCACTAGAAGCAACGTTATCTTTACCACTTGGACCTCTGGACATATCTGTAAGTGGCAACTATGCCTACATTATAAAATCATCATCGGATAGCTTAGATATCATTGATATCAGTGTACCTTCTGCCCCAGTAAAAGTAAATGCAGTATATATTGGTCCTTCTCCTCAGGGTTTATCCTCAGAAGGATCATATGTTTTTGTTATTGACTACGATTCAGAAGAATTGATTATTGTGGACGCTAGCGATCCCGCCAATGCTTCTGTAATCAATACCCTTTCTGTAGGTGTAGATCCTTCTGCGGTGGATATGGAGGGTAATTTTGCCTACGTGGTGGATGAATCAGATAGTGATATAAGAATTATTCAATTGATATGTCCGGTAACCACATTTACGTTTAATCCGCTATTGAATAGTTTCGAAATTTTATCTGAATTTCCAGGTGATGATCTTGGCAGTCATGTAGCAGGACAAAATTTGCAAATGGGAGGCAATTGGTTGTCCAGAGATGGAGATAATGAAGGAATTACGGTGGATAATAATGGCAATGTTGGGGTGGGAACTTCATCCCCTTCATCCACACTACAAGTTGGTGGTGCTTTTGCCTTGCCTTACGCCGATACAGGCAGTAATTCTGGTACATTTACTGTCGATGAATCCCACTATACCCTTCGAGTATTTAACAGTATAGGAACAATTGCCTTACCCGATCCCGCAAACCTGCAAGGAAGAATGTATGTTCTGATCGGTAGCAATGGAATTGCTGCAAAGACGATAACGGTTGCAGGGTCAGGGATCATTTATGATGATGTCACCAACTCAACCATTTCAACACTCAGTTCTAATCAACGAATTGTCATTCAAAGTGATGGGACAAATTGGATTGTTATAGGGAATTGATATCAACCAAAATCAGTTTATACATCAATTGCATGTACTGCTTATGATGTAGGTCATGAAAACTAAGCCTTCATCTTTTTAGCATTTAGTTCGTTGTTTTGAAGGACACTCTGATAGGCAAGCTATCAAAGAGGTAGGTCAATTCGTAATTTGATGTGGCACAAACTGGCACGAAATGGCACGACATACTCCAAGAATTTAGTCTACTTTTGAAAGTAATTGTTAGTATTTGTTTTACATGTTAAGATCGAGTGAATTAAATACTAAATCATTAACTAACTATCTTCATACTGTTGCATGTATTATTTCTGCATGTAGCAATTACGCAACTTTCAATCCTACATCAACTACAGAAGTGGTTTGTCCAAAATGTGAAGTAAATACTTCCAATTTGGAAAGGCAAATCAAAGCAAAAGATAGCGCTTTTGGTAGGGCTGTAGATGGAGCATAATTTTACAAAAATTAAAGGTGTCTTTCATATTCTAGTAAGCGTTTTTGCCTTTGGGTGAATTACAAAGCATTCTTTGTACACTTACTGGGTTGTGAAATAAATATTCAATTTTTAAAACAGAGGTGTTTGTAGACAAGGCGAAGATTAGCTTTTAGCCTTGCTCTACAAGAGATTTTAGCAACATAAATAATTTGGACAAAAATCTTTTTCAATACGAGAAGGGGTATACGTCCTATTATAATCTGATACAAAAATATTATCGCGCGATATTTTTTTATAAGAAGACGTAAGTGCTTCTCCTTGAATCCTATTATTTAATTTAAACATGTATTACAATGAAAAAACATTTAAAACTTATTTTATTCTCTGCATTTGTTCTTGGATTTTGTTCGTTAACTGTAGCTCAGAATACGGCAGATTATCCAGATAATGCAGCTGCACCAGGGTCACAGAATGTAAGAGTTGGTTTTCAAACAGCCAATGGAATTGGTGCTGGGGATGATCAAAACACATTTTCTGGGGCTTTTGCGGGAGCAGGGCTCAATGGCTTCTTTGGTAGCAGTCATTACGGCTATCAAGCTGGATTAGAACACAATGGAGCTTTGAATACGTTTATCGGGTATAATTCTGGTATCGGTGGAAATTCAGAAGCAACTATACACATTGGTTATGAAACTGGAAGTGGATCTTTTGGTTTTGGTAACGTATTTTTAGGTGCAAAAGCAGGTGCAGGGCGTGGTAACATCAATGAGCAGCTTTATATCAATGTTGGTGACGGGACTCCTTTGATCTATGGTGATTTTAGCGATAATGTAGTGGGTATTAATACCGAGGACCCATTGGGGACTTTGGACGTGCGAGGTGGGAGCATTCTGCTAACGGACCCTGGAGTCACAGCTGGTACATTCACTACTAGTCGATCTACGGCTCTTGGTCAAAATGGTGGGCCAGGAGGCTCTGCGCTCTGTAATCTATACGGTTTTAGATCACAGAATAATATAACAAATTCGATCAATGTAGGAATGAATGGGAATAATCCAACAGTACTTTGGGATAACGGAAGTGCAGATATATTGACTTTTTCTCGTAGAACTACTAGTTCTGGTTTGGCGTGTCAAGCCCAAATTCTTCGACTAGGGAATAACATCGGAGGTACTTACGAATTTGATCTAAATGGAGACGGAAGAGTATCTGCTAGTTGGTTAGTATTATCTGATAAAAGAATAAAGTCAGATATCAGTGCAATTGACAATGCCTTGGATTTAATCACTCAATTGGATGGTGTGAGTTATAGCTATAATCAGTCAAAATATCCTGAGATGAATTTACCTGAGGGTAGAGTATTTGGATTTATTGCTCAAGATGTAAAAAAGGTGATTCCTCAAGTAACGAGTACGAGTTCTGAAGATGATATGGTGGGAATAAAGTACACAGAGATTATTCCTCTTCTGACAGAAGGTATCAAGGAGCAACAGGCTATTATCGAAGATCAAGAAGACTTGATATCAGAACTAGATACAAAAGTCACAGAATTGGAAGATCGATTGGCTGCTATAGAAAAGTCACTTGTTCTTGATGGTGCTTCTTCTAAGAGAGAAGATGCTTCCAATATGGCTACTGCTTTAAAGAGCATTAAAATGAGTCAAAATCGTCCAAATCCTTTTAGTGAGTTTACAACTGTAGAGTATGTGATACCTCAAAATACGACGAATGCAAGACTAGATGTTTTTAGCATGGACGGGAAATTGATGACTTCTTATGATATTCAAGGTGGAGAAGGAAGGGTAGATATCCAATCGAATTCATTGCAAAGTGGAACGTACGTGTATGCGATCAATATTGATGGTGCTAATGTTGCAACCAATATTATGATTATCCAGAAATAAACTATGTTTTTGGGCCACTGAATAAAAGTATATTCCACAAGGATCATGTAGAAAATAAACTAGAACAACTATCTGGTTATTTTTACATGATCCAAAGTGGATTGAAGCATTCCTGTAGATACATACCGGTGTAGAAGTATTTTTTAATGATCAATATGAATCCAAATTTCTTATCCTTTGGCAACTCTCAAGATTGTTTTTTATTAAATAAAAAGCCCCCCACAATTTCCTATTGCAGAGGACTCTCATTTATTCTTTTAAAAATTTCTCCTACATCTTATTGACACAATGGCGATATACTCAACACATTTCCATCAATACTCACAATCTCATCACCACTAATGGATGAAATCAGGCTAGAAGTGCAGAAATTGCAATCGGGATCAATAATCGTAATGTAACAATCTGGATCATTTCGGATGTCTTCAATGTCTTGTTCTACTCTATTCCAATCTACTGGATCACCCAATGCATCATCCAATGCCGCTTCTTCTTCGATCTCATCAATTAAATCTTGACAAGCTGGATCAAAAGTGGTCGTAGAACACAATTGCTCTATCGCCAATTCAAATCCATCTGGACAACAATCATTTTGTGGTTGGTCACAATTTTTTTGCACAAATATATTGCCACCAAGATTTACAAAATCAAATCCATCAGGTATAGTCAAAACGCAGTTTCCTGTTGCTTCGTCATACGTAAATCCACTTCTACATTGGTTGGGCTCTTCATCATCGCATACATCAATACAAAGATCTCCGTAAAAAATGCACTCTGAAACGGCTTGCTCAAAATCTTCATCACACGCATATTTGCACCAATCTCCATAGTAGCCGTGATCTCCCCAGAAAGGATATTTGTCGTCACATTTTCTATAACAGTCTCTCCACTTTTCTTGGGCCTTTTCAATACATTTTCTTTCTTCTTTGCGACATTCTTTCAGACATTCTTCCACACAATCTGCAAAGGATAATGTGCTAGAAAATACAATGGCCAAAAAGATATTTAAAACAATACTTAACTTATTCATTTTTAATGGTTTACAGGGTGAATTAATCGTTTGAATTTTGTGATACTTTTTCCTCTGGACGGTAGGAGTTGAGCTTTAAATCAGCTTCTTTGACCGATGTCATTAGTCCTGAAAACTCTTTGTAATGGTTTCTGAAACATTCTAATCTCCATTCCTCATCGCCAGGTTTTTGGTTGACCTGTTCCACATACTTTTTTCTACGCTCTTTATCATTCGTGATTTCGGTGATGTAATCGGTCATGTTTTGGTTGGCTTTGTCGAATTCTTGTTGAAGAACGAGTGCTGTAGTGTCTGTGTTAGTCAGATTATCTGCATCGTTTGAACAGGAGAATAGCAGGCATACCGCTGCTAGGCAAATAAATTTTCTCATAATTTATTGGTTGAATAGTTAAAAAATCATTTTGGCAGATAACTCTAAAAGAAATGTACACTAATTGTAATTGTATATACTCTATTTACTAGGATATGAACTGGATTGCACGGTTTATTGTGACTTTCTTTTTGGTTGTATCTGTTGTCTTAAATATGCCACCAAATTTTTGTTATTGATGAACACCTTTAACTTTTAAAAGGATTGTGGGGGTAAATTGTTGCGAGAATGAGCTTAAAATCAGCAAATTAAGTATTTGAATATTTTATGTATAGTATATATACAATTTATACATAGAAAAATCATCCTCCAAATTTATGAAGAGTAAAAAGCTTGTAAAATCATTTCTTCTAAATTAAAATTCAACAGCACCTAATACCGTGATTCTTTTATTTATTTTCTTATCTCAAAAGAAAATAAAGCTTAAAGGCAGTAAATAAACAAATAACAAAAAACCAATTCTTTGGTAATCATGATAATACTGCTTTTCAAAATTGAACTATAAATAAGGATATGATCAAAATTTGTATAGAAGGATAATGGATGTTGATTCGAAAAGTAAGACTAAAACATCACCAGTACATCTCCATATTTTGTAATGACCCTACCATTTCCATCATCATAAGTTAAGTAGAAGACATATACTCCAGTGGTTACCATCTTTCCATTGAAACTTCCATCCCATACCGGGTCTTCGCCCGTTCTACTACTATAAATATGATTTCCCCATCTGTCGTACATCTCACATTGAATAGGTTGACTTCCATTAAAAAATCGAATGGTCCACTCGTCATTTATGTTGTCATTGTTGGGAGAGAATACATTAGGTATAACGACATCTTCCTGTGTGATGCAACCCATCAAATCGACAACTTCCGAGGTCCAACAATATGTCAATTCGGAATCAATAAATTCCAATTTACTGTTCCCTCCTGAATTAGGTATTTGCATAGATATTTCTGTATTGTACTCAAACGAATCAATGTATTTCCCATCCAATAACACAAAATAGAAGGAGCCTTCATTACCCATTTCCTTGGAAACAGAAAATGTGAGGAAGTAAGTATCATCCATTGAATTATTGGGGGTATTATTATCATCACATTCAGTTATTGTAAATGCATCGACCCATAGTTCACAAGGGAGAGAGCAACTCTCCACCTGTAATGTTTCGATCAGAAAACAGTCAGGAGATTGACTGTCAATAAACGTCAATTCATAAGGATTAGACTGAGTTAACAAAGAAAGCGTATGATTTTCATGGTACGAATACAGACCTATCGTATCCTGATCTATGATAAGGTAGAAAAGTGAATCTGAAGAAATATTGTTTCCAGCTACATCAAATGTTACCTCAAAGGTATCATCGGTCTCATCATCTTCTGTGCCTTGATTCATACATTGTGAAACACTAAAATCCGTCATGATCATCTGGCATTCATCCGAACACGATTCTAATTCTATCATTTCATTCAATAGACAATCTTCAAATTCAGTGTCGACAAAGATCAACGAATAAGTGTCCAGACTTGATGGTAAAGTAATGCTATGTAATTCTCCATAGGCATATGTCCCAATAGTATCATTTTCTATAATCAAGTAAAACATGGAATCCAAACTTGGATTCACAGCAGTCACTTCGAACTCTATCTCGTAAAAGTCATCTGAGTTATCCGATGTTGTTGAGTTATCGTTGCATTCCTTAATCACCAACTGATCCAAAATCAATGCACAATCATCAGAGCAACTTTCTACATTGATTGTTTCAGTAAGGAAGCAATCTGGGAATTGACTGTCCACAAAAAGAATAAAATTGTCTACCCCTTCCGCTGGAAAAGTTAATGTGTATGCTGAGTTGTAAGCATACAGACCAAGGGTATCATTGTCTGCAATGAGCCAATACATGGAATCCAAACCAGGATTTGTACTGTTGATGTTGAATACCACATTGTAGAAATCATCAGAAAAATCTTCAGGAGTAGAATTGTCATCACATTCTGAAATATCAAATACATTGAACTCCATCATACAAGGACTGGAACAACTCGCTTGATTAACGATCTGTGTTATCATACATTCATCCAATTGGGTATCAAAAAAGTCCAATATATGGTCGGAGCCATTCGCGGATAGTGTAATGGTATGCGCTGAATTATAGGAAAATATACCTAAAGTATCCATGCCTTCAATGAGGTAAAAAGTAGAATCTGAGCCTGGATAATTCCCTACTAGATTAAAGGTGACCGTGAACGTATCATCGCTATCATCGTCTACCGTACCTTCATTGTCACAATCAGAAACATCCCATTCCTCCATCACTAATTCACACGGGTAAATGCAACTTTCTACACCTACATTGATACTTAAAAAGCAGTTTAGGTTTTCTGAATCTATAAACTGAATATCACTTATATTGTTGCTTGCTGATACGGTTATGCTGTGCATGTCATAATAGTTGTACCCACTAGTCGTATCATTGCCAATAATTACCAAATAAGTAGAATCTAAACCCGGAAATTCTGCTCCAAGAATAAAGTTAATTACAAAACTATCATCTGTATTATCGTTTGGGGTGTCATTGTCGTCACAATCAGAAATTAGGAATTGTTCCAATAGCAATGAACAAGGGTCAGAGCAATTTTCGACACTCACTGATTCAGTTACCATACAGTTTTCGTTTTCTTGATCTACGAAAATTAAATTCTGTACCATTCCATCTGCAGGCAAGGGAATAAAATGTGGGGTATTGTAGGTGAATGAGCCAATGGTGTCATTTCCAATGATTAATTCAAACAATAGACTACTGCCTTGATTCATAGCCAAAACTGTGAAATCTATTGTGTAGGTGTCGTCACTTGGATCTCCCGGTGTTGCATTGTTGTCGCATTCATTTACCTGGAAATCGGTGAGTTCTATCGAGCATTCTTGAAGTATGACCACCACCTCATCATTCATTTCAAAACATTCTGTCATATAGTCCAGAAGAAATGTTACATATCCATTTTCTTTATCATTTTCACCTAAAATATACCTGAAGACTGGATTGGAGTAACTTAAAAATGTTCCGTCGCCTTCGCTGGTCCATAAAGGAGTTCCTTGTCCATCAAGAGGAATTTCAAAAATCAAAGTATCACTACTTACTTGCACATAAATGGTATCTGGTAATTCTGGGGGTGTAGTAGGAGTGATGTCCGTAGATGTGGAATTAGAGATAAGTGTTTTGACTCCTCCATTTTCAAGGTCAGGTACATTGCCCAATTGAGCTGAATTGAGTACAGTTCCTGCTGCTTCCCAAAACCCTAAGCTGAGATCAAAGGAAAAGGAAGCGACCGTATTGGCTTGGACTTCATCAATGATGAATTGAGCACTGTTCTCAGTGATGGATTTTATGCCAATTGACAAGCCTGAAATGTTGTAAGGTTCGAAAACCCACGTGGAGGGTAAGGGGACGATATCAACAAATGTCAAACCTTGCAAAGGAAAATTCAATTCATTGTTAATCGTGAAGGTGTAGGTCAAAAATGCATCATCACAGGATTCTGTTCTATTTACTTCTTTGGTAAATTCAACTATGGTGGACGGGCAGTCAATTGTGCCATCTAGGATGACATCTTCTGCGGTGGTATTTGATCCATCAAAACCAAAGTACTCTTGATCTGGAGGACCACTGATGAGTACATCTTGATCCCCGTAATATCCCCAAGGGGCACCAGAAGCATCGTACGAAAGAAAAAGAGAAAAACAACATCCTGCAGGAATGTCGTAAGAGCCATTGTTGTCGATGGTACAATCATTTAGGTTGGCGACGGTATTGATTAATGTGAATTCAGCAGGTGGCTGATCTGTAATTTGGACTCCAAAAGCATCGGCATCACTGATATTGCAAACGTTGATGGTATAATTGACGATTGAATCACAAGAAGGGGTAGGTGTCGTGGTATATTTTAGTACTTGAATGGTAGGAAAATCACCCAAGCATAGCCATTCGTCATCGATATTGTTTGAATAGGCGGTTTCTTCTAAATCAGTAATAGGAAAATCAATAGGAATTCCACTTTCTCCATTGTCGTTAAGTACGGCAAAGATGTGACTTGGTCCATTTATGGGTAGAGTGACCGTATAGTTTTCTGAAGATCCTGCTGGAATTGAACAAGGGATTTGCCATGTATATATTTTTGTTGCACCATATTGATTGGGATCGTTGAGGTAAAAAGTAACATTTGTTCCACCTGGGATCGATAATTCTTTAAACGCTTCTACCGTAAAATTGACAGATACATACGCAGGATTGGGACATCCTCCGTCTGGTAAGAGTTCATCTATTTGTATTGCTCCATCTCTGTTGAAATAAACGTTGGATGATTCCCCTGGATCAATGGGGCACAAATAGATATTGACAATATTTTCGGCTAAATCTTGATCGAGAAGAGAATAAGCAGGTGCACCTGGAGCAAGAGCGCCAATGGATGCCATATTAAAGAGTATTTCTCTTGTGGCGATATCTGCATAAGCATTGTCAAATGCAATAGTAAGAATATTAAATCCTTTTGCTTTAAGCTGATCTGCAAATGCAACTAAAGAGCCCGGAGCCTGTCCTATCGTAGCATCTGTTGCAATTATTATAACTTTTTCAGCATTTGGTCGGCCTTGATTATTTAAATAGTCCTCTCCGTATTGCATAGCTTCGAGAATCGCTGTACCCTCATCAAACGATCGATTGGCAAATTGATAATCATTCAACGTGTTGATGTTCCCTGTCATCGCTACTTTTACTTCTTGCTGGTCCCCACTAGACCATTCAACAATTGCTGCTCTACTTTCATCGTTCGACATACCGATATTGGCAGCTTGCACGAAATCAACAAAAAACGCTTTTGATTCTTGATACTCTGTTGCATCCACAGATCCAGACACATCATTGAGTATGACAATGTCCAAGGGCTCACTGCATGGATAAACAGGCACTGTATCGTCCAACAAAGTGATCATAATCTCTTGCTGGATACTCATATTGTCAGAAACCAAGATGGTATATTCTCCAGCAGGAATGAGTGGAATTTTAAGGGTGTCAGAAAAGATTCCTGCTTGGGACCCATTATCTGGCCCCGACCAATTTACCTCATAAGGAGTGGAACCTCCGGATACGATGAGCTCAATACTTCCATTACTGAGACCATTGGAGCTATTGGTAGAATTCACTTGGATGACTTCGAAAATGCTGCCGTTTAGTTCTGGTACTACTATATTGTTTTCCGTAGCTATATCAGGTCTTGGAGTAGAAATCGTGAGGTCGTAGGTGCCTGCCTGCAGCATGTCAATAGCAAAGAAATTTTGTGTGCTAATCCCGTTTCCTGTTTGGCCATCTTCTAATCGGATCCAATTGTATGTAAAAGGAATGGTGTCATAATTGGTGATGTTGATTTGGATAGAGCCGTTGTTTTGATTGATACACGACGGATTGACATTGTAATCGAAAATTAACCTACAATATTCCTCAATTACTTCTTCTTTACTGTCGCAACCAGTTTGGTTGTTAAAAATTATAGTAGCACCTTGGATGCCTTGGGGGTCATCCAGTAAATCATAAATACCACAACAATCAGAAAGCATTCCATTTCCTATAATAGTAAGATTGTTGGCAACAGACTCTATGTTTTCAAATGCATCTAAATTTTCTAAATTGTTGTTGACATTTAGTTCAATGAAACCCACATTAGTAAGATTGGAAAACCCATCTAAATTGGTTAATGCATTGTTTCCTGATAAATAGAAAAAACCGGCGACTGAATGTACCTTGGAAAAGCCTAGAACCTCTTTTAATAGACTTGAATTTCGAATTATAATGGAAAATGCAGAGTCTAAATTTTGAAACCCGTTGATAGATGCAATACTTAGATTAGTTACGATTTCAATCGTATTCACTTCAGTGAGATTCGAAAAGTTATCTATTTCAGTCAAGGAGTTGTTTAATGAAATGTATAATGTTCCAGCAATTGTTGTGACATTATCCAGGCCATTTAAGTTTTCCAGTAAGGTGTTACCTTCAATTAAGACATCAAATTGAACATATTCTAAACTACTTAAGCCATCAATATCTATCATTTTGGGATTATTAGATATTGTCAGATTTCCATTGATCGTTGTCAAGTTGAATAGATCGTCTAAGTTTGCTAAATCTGCATTTGCGCTAATCTTTAAACTCCCATTTAATGTTTCTAAAACCGAAAGGTTGAATAGATTAGTGACTTCTACAGGAGAACCACCTCCTGAAGATTTTCCAATGGTGATATTCCCAGTATAGGTAGAACCGGGAAAAAAATTATCTACATCGTCCTGATCAAAAAGAATAATGTCCTGACCATAAGATAAACTAAAACTTAATAGGAATGCAGTCACCATATAAGCTCTAATCACGAATTGTTTTATGTTGGTTTGGTCTTTCATAATAGAAAAATAGCAATGTGTCATAAATGAGATCTACTCTTTTATGTACATGAATAATATACGGAGACGTGTTTTAGAAATCTTTTATCAAACAGAAGTAATGTATTATTGCAAAAGGTATGTCTGGATGATTAATACACTAAATTAAAATAAAATCCATATATAATGGTGAGAATGAAAAACAATTGAAAAATGATTTTCTTTTTTTTGAATTGGAAGTCTGAATTTAAAGGATTCAATGGCATTTCATTACCTTCGCCGCTCTAAATTAAGAATATGAAAAACGATACAGAAAAACTAAGTTATGCACTTGGGGTAAATATTGGATTAAGTTTGAAACCACAAGGTGTAAAAGAGATAGATGTGGAACTACTTGTAGGTGGAATAAACGATATCATCAATGGTTCAGAATTGCAGATGGAAAAGGAAGAAGTTGGGAATGTGCTTAAAGCTCATTTTGAGAGACTTCAAACCAAAATGAATGAAGAAGCAAAAGCAGCTCAAAAAAACTATTTTACTGAAAATGGTCAAAGAGAAGGAGTTGTGACTTTAGAAAGTGGACTTCAATATGAGATCATCAATGAAGGAAAAGGCCCCAAGCCATCTCCAAGCGATCAAGTAACTACGCATTATCACGGTATGTTATTAGATGGAACTGTATTTGACAGTTCTGTTGATCGTGACGAACCAGCAACATTTCCTGTAAATGGAGTCATTGCGGGGTGGGTAGAAGCATTGCAATTGATGCCAGTAGGTTCTAAATGGAAGTTGTTTATTCCTTCGGATTTGGCGTATGGTGAAAGAGGTGCAGGAAACCAAATACCACCGAATACACCTCTGATATTTGACATCGAGTTGTTGGCGATCAAGTAAGTTGAATCACCGCTTGATGATTAGAGTTTTTAAGAATAACAATGCTCAAATAAAGATATTTTCAGATATGCATTCGCATCGCTGAAAATATCTTTTGAGTTAACTACAACCAATTTTACACATTCTCCTTACATTCACCAAATGAAAATTAACGGTGAACACTATCATACGATTTGGTTGAATGAAAATGACCATTCGGTGGTCCAAATTATCGATCAACGCTTTTTACCTCACAAGCTGGTAGTTGAAGATCTGAATTCAGTTGATGATGTAGAACGAGCTATTCGTGAAATGCACGTAAGAGGAGCCCCACTAATCGGAGTAGCCGCAGCATATGGAATGTATTTTGCAGCGCTTGAAGCACCCCATGCAGTAGAACGAGAAAAGTATATTGAGTCCGCAGCCAGAAAATTGAAAGCTGCTCGACCTACTGCTGTGAATTTAGCCTGGGCGGTAGAACAACAATTGAAATTAGCTTTAGGAAAAGTTGAAAATCTACCAAATTCTTTATTAAAAAATGCGGAACGTTTAAAGAATGAGAGCATTGAACGGTGTAAAAAGATCGGAGAATTTGGACTTCCACTTATTGAGGCCATTTATAAAGAAAAAAAGCAAACCGTCAACATTTTAACCCATTGTAATGCGGGTTGGATCGCTTGTATTGATCATGGAACAGCGACTGCACCCATGTATGCGGCACACAACAAGGGAATTCCAATTCATGTCTGGGTGGATGAAACTCGCCCTAGAAATCAAGGAGCGCGAATTACTGCCTTTGAATTGCAAGAACATGGTGTTCCACATACGGTAATTACAGATAATGCTGGTGGACATTTGATGCAACATGGTCAAGTTGATATGGTGTTGGTGGGCACAGATCGCACAACTCGAATTGGAGATGTGTGCAACAAAATTGGCACCTATTTAAAAGCATTGGCTGCATTTGATAATGCGATTCCGTTTTATGTAGGTGCTCCAACAAGTTCTATTGATTTGTCGTTGCATAGTGGTTTTGACATCCCTATCGAAGAAAGAGGGGAGACAGAAGTAAAGTACATTCAAGGGCTTCATGAAGGAGAGATAAAAAAAGTACTCCTCACACCCAAGGATAGCCCTGCAGCAAATTTTGCTTTCGACGTGACACCAGCAAAGTATGTCACAGGCCTCATCACAGAATATGGGATATGTAAAGCGAAGGAGGAAGATTTGCTCAAAATTACATCGAATAATGATGGATGAAGGATACATTAAATTTAATGCTGAATGGGAGAAGTCGAACCATGTTGGCGATTCAGATATAGAATCACTGAATCTGTGGCGACAAAAATTGTACAATGTCAATTTATTGGGCGTATATCCTGATGGAATAGGTTTTGGCAATGTAAGTCAACGGTCTGAAGGAAATAAATTCTATATATCGGGTTCTAAGACTGGAAGTGTTTCCAATTTAAGTGCTTCGGATTATGCTGAGGTCATTGATTATAAAATTCAAAAGAACTGGGTGAAATGTATAGGAGAAACGATTGCGTCCTCCGAAAGCATGAGCCATGCTATCATTTATGAACATAATCCTCATATAAATGCCGTATTCCATGTGCATCATTTAGAACTCTGGCAAAAGTTGCTTCATAAGATTCCAACCACTCCAGAATCTGCTCCTTATGGTAGTCCTGAAATGGCAAATGAAATATTACAACTTTTTTCTTCAACCCATGTAGCTGACTCCAAATTATTTGCCATGGCTGGGCATCGCGAAGGCTTATTTTCTTTTGGGGCTACGCTGGAAGAAGCAGGGAACGTGCTTCTTGATTTGATGAAATAAAAAAGGAAAAAACGTATTTTTTAGACCTACTCGATTTCCTCTTTGTATTTAGGTTAATACCAATAATTAATTTCTCCTAACCGTTACGTGGTCACTTATTCTAAATGAAATGGATATCAACACGGAATCTTTTGAAGAAATTAGATTCACTGTATAAAAATAAAAATCAAATTTCTTGCTAGATCTTATGTTTAGTGTAAAATGCTGAAAAATAGTAGTTTAAGGTTGAGTTTGTTAGTTGTTTTTTGCTTCGTTTTTTGTAAAAACTAGAAAAAAGTAAGACTTTGAAGGTAGGGTGAATCCGAGTATTCTTGTTTCAAGTTCGAAAACATATTTCTAACAAAAATTAATGAGTTATGACGAGTTTGAAAATTTTAAGAGTATTTCTTTTTGCCTTTTTATTTACTGCTGTATTGGTTTCTTGTTCTAAAGAAGAAGACTATGATGAAATGGATGAAAATGTAGTTTTGAATGGTGAATCTGATTCTAGAGATGGAGAAAATGGAACAACAGATGAGGATGAAGAGGACGATGAAG
>JARGNR010000028.1:0-50268 GCA_029212405.1 Saprospiraceae bacterium | reverse complement strand
GATGAAGAGGACGATGAAGCATTGGAGTTTGAGGATGATTGTTTTGATTTTGTTTATCCGTTTGACTTGATACTACCTGACGGTTCAATTCAAAGTGTAGAGTCAGATTCCCTTTTAGAGGAGGTCATCGATGCTATTGAAGAGAGTGGATTGGACAGTCTTGGTTTACCTCTTCCTGTCTTACCTGTGAATGTGATTCTAGAAGATGGTATGGAAGTTTCTATAGCATCTGAAGCCGATTTTCTTGACTTGCTAGCTCAATGTGAAGATGATGACGATGATGATGATGACGATGATGATGACGATGATGATGATGACGATGATGATGATGATGATGACGACGATGACGATGACGATGACGATGATGACGACGATGACGATGATAATGGATAAATCATCTTCTTTATTATAGAGGAGCAAAACAAGGGTATTGTTCCTCTATATTTTAACTTTGTTTGAAACCACTTTTAAAATTGATTATTGTGAGCGTTTGTAAGGAGAAAACATATCAAGAACTCTATTATAAGTACGGGGAATATTTAAGGAATTTTCTTTATTACAAGTCAGGGGACATGGTACTGTCAGAAGATTTATGTCATGATTCTTTTATAAAACTCTGGGAGAATTGCTCTAAAGTAACAATTGATAAAGCGAAATCTTATCTTTTTACGGTGGCCAACAATATGTTTTTGAATAAGGCAAAGAAGGATAAAGTAATTCTCAAATTTGGGAATACAATACGCAGTAAAGTGGATAAAAATGACCCGCATTTTATATTACAAAAAAGTGAATTCAAACAAAGATTGGAATTGGCAATTTCAGAACTTCCTGAAACTCAGAGAGAAGTTTTTTTGATGAATAGAATAGATAAAAAAAAGTACAAGGAAATTTCTGAAGAATTGGGAATTAGTGTGAAAGCTGTGGAAAAGAGAATGCATAAGGCACTTTCTGCACTACGAAAGATACACACGGGTGTTTGAGTAAAATTTTTAATAATTAAAAAATGAATCATGGCTTATGATGAAAATATATACGCAAAAATAGTAAGTGGAGAATTATCTGAATCTGAAATTGATCGCTTACGTACATCTGGAGAATGGGATGAAATTCAAGAAATATTAGAAGTTGCGGATACGCTTGAATTGCCTTCGCACAACAAACAAGTTGGATATGAAAAGTTATTAAAGAAACGGAATGATAGATCCAGCAGAACTCTTTTAAAAGTTTTACGTCCTATGGTTTTGGGCTTGGCTGCATTGTTAGTTTGTGTACTGGGATACCTCTTCCTTTTTGATAGTACGGTAGAAATTGCTGCATCAAATGGGGAAACAGCTAATGTCATTTTACCAGATAATTCAACAGTTGTGTTAAATGCAGGGTCTAAATTGACCTACTCCAAATCTAACAAAAGAAACAAAAAGCGAGTCGTTGAATTAATTGGAGAGGGTTTGTTTAAGGTGCAAACAGGCAATACGTTTATAGTAGAAACTGACAAAGGAAGGGTAGAAGTGCTTGGTACTGAGTTCAATGTTCGGACATGGTCTGATCGATTAGAAGTAGAATGCTATGAAGGAAGTGTATTAGTAGACAGTGGTGAAGAATCGGTAGTGATAAAGAAGGGGCAAGGCGTATTTGTGATCTCGGATGGCATTAATTCTCCGCGTGAAATTGAAAATAGTGGTCCTTTCTGGAAGGATGGAGTCTCGAGATTTCAGAATATCCCGATTAAGGAGGTATTTTCTGAGTTGGAGCGACAATATAATATGCATGTAACACTGCCCAATTTGAATGGAAATTTTAATGGGAGATTTGGACATGATAATTTGAAAGTAGCTTTAGAAGATATATGTTTGCCATTGAATTTATCGTTTACAATTACAGAAGATAAAAATGTGATCATCTCAGAGTAGAGATATGCCTTTAAGAATAGTATGTATTGGACTTGTTTGTTTGTACTCCTCAGTTGCTATGGGACAGGTTGTGTCATTGAATGATTTAATTGAAGAAATAGAAAAAAACAGTGCTTTTGTTTTCAATTTTGAACAAGAAGCTATTGAGGAGGTGAAGATAGACTTTAAGCTGAACAATGATTATTCCTTTGATAACATCGAAAGACTATTTGAGCAGACTTCTTTTAATCTTAAAAAAAAGGGAAATACAATCTTGATCTATCTCATGGATTTTCAACAGATGCAACTGTGTGGTATAGTGGTGTCGGCAAATCGTGACCCCTTGCCCTATGCGTTTATACACATCAATGATACGATTTGGCTGGAATCAGATGAAGTGGGAAGATTTAGAAAACTGGTTTTCCTGAATGGCAGAGAACAGGCAAACATTTCTTATATGGGGTATAAAGAACAACTTTTCCCAGTTGATGAATTACAATCTTGTGATACCATTTTTATGCGACAGTCTGGAATCAATTTTTCAGAGGCAGTAGTTATACGCGGGTATATGGAGAAAGGAATCACTCAAGGTATTTCATATAATTCTACTTCATTGAATTTCAATAATGGCAGGAATGGTGTGGGTATTCATGACCATGACTTGTTCAGAACATTGCAGTTTATTCCTGGAGTAACGAGTCCTGATGACAGTGCTACCAATTTGAATATTCGAGGTGGAACGCCTGATCAAAATTTAATTCAATGGGAGGGGGCTCCTTTGTATGATCAAGGATTTTTACTGGGAATGATATCTTCAGTAAACCCATTTCAAATTAGTAGGATTGATATTTATAAAACCAATCATGGAGCTGAATTTGATGGAAGGGTAGGGGGCGTTGTTGATATTCAATTAGAAGATGATTTTTTAGAGGAAACAGATGTAAGTGCAGGGGTGAATCTCACTGAAGGACATATTAATATAGCTACGCCCATTATGTCTAATCGATTAGGGTTTTTGATCTCCGGCAGAATGTCCCTATTTTCGGAATTTGAACACAGTCCTACTTTGCGAGGTTATGGAGAAAAAATATTTCAGACGACACAATTGGGTGAGGTAGAGATTGAAAATGGAGAAGAAGAATACGAGCCTAAGATTTTATTTGGAGATATGAATGGTAAAATAATCTATAAAGCTTCTGATCGGATTGAACTTCAATCATCTTATTTTCTTTCATCTGCCAAGAATGATAACCTCTCGTTGTTTGGGAGTGCCAATCAAAATTTGAGTGATGAAATATCTACCAATAGTTCCATCCTCTCGAGTCGAATAGAATTTACTTTTAATGACAATTTAACCCTGTTTGGAGCACATACCTCTTCATCTTATGACCTCAACTCAAAGTTTTCCTTGTCCAATATTGATTCAGGAGTGGTTTCGAATCTGACAGAAGAAGAAAATGGGGTTAGCGATTATCAGTATAAAGTTGGCTTACATTGGTCCAAAGGAGAATTGGAGACTCGAGCTGGATACATTTTTGATAATAAACGGACCAAATATGAACGAGAATTCTATTCATCCTTGCAGCAAGACGATTCGGTTGAACGAAAAATAAGTAAGACATTCCATCATGTTTTTATTGATCAAGTATTGAACTATGGAAGAAATTATTTGCAATTAGGACTTCGGACTTCCTATGCAACGGGACGAAATGCGCTATATTTTTCTCCCTCAATTTCTCATCGAATTAAAGTGAGCCCTTCATTTATTATCAAGACTGGAGGAGGCATCTATCATCAGTTTATACGCCAAGTTTATGAGCCAGTCAATAATGGCTTACAACTTGAGAATGCAATATGGAGTTTGAGTACTGATTCGAGCGAACCAATTTTGAGTAGTAAAAAAGTGAGTTCAGGAGCCATCATAAACTGGCAAGGTTGGTTGATTGATACCGATGTTTATTGGCACCATTCAACAGGATTAATTGCCCAAAATCCAAATTTGAGAAATGCGTTGATAGTGGATTCAAATAATACATTGGATTCCAGAGGTATTGATGTATTACTAACAAAAAAAGAAGACAACTGGAATGGTTCTCTTTTTTACAGTCTTTCAGAAAATAAAGTGAGTTTACAATCCATATTTGAAGAAGATGAAACGGCCACATTTTTCGCCAATAATAATCAAACACATATTTTGAGAATGAACTCTTCCTATGAATGGAAAAGATTTGAATTTGGGGCTACCTGGCAGATTAAATCGGGGTTACCATTTTCATCAAAAGAATCTATTTCAATTACTCAAGATGATGATGATTTGTACGAACTTCAATATGAAGAAGTCAATAATTCCAAACTGAAAAATTATCAGAGATTGGATGTGTCATTAGATTATCGGAATCGGTGGAGGAAATGGAATTATGAAATTGGTTGCTCGATGATAAACCTATTGGATAGAGTCAATTTAGGGAGCCAAAAAAGTATAATTGCAGAAGGTGATGGTAGCTTGAATGGTGGGAATATCGTTGAAATTCAAAAAACACTGCTGCCACGCACATTTATTTTTCATGCCAGAGTATATTTCTAATGTACTAAAAATGAATTAATTAGATTGTTTTTTATTTTACTATAGTTCTAGTTGGAATATTTTTATTAAAATTTATTCTAAGGGGAGGTAGGGTTAATTAGACTCATATTGTTTCAAAAGAAAACTATACAATATGAGACGATTGACAATTTTAATTTTAATGATATGCTGTGCTCATCTTGGGGCACAAGATTCCTTTTTTAGTTTATCTGATGCCACAGAGGAAGCAGAATCGGAAGAAAAACCGATTGTTTTAATATTCTCTGGATCTGATTGGTGTAAACCTTGTATTGCGCTTAAGAAGACAATTTTAGAAACTAATCAATTTCAGGATTTCTCTAAAAAGTTGGTGATGCTCCACCTTGATTTTCCTTATAAAAAAACGAATAGGTTATCAAAGAAACAAACCCAGCACAACGAAGATCTAGCAGAAAAATTTAACCCGCAAGGACAGTTTCCGAAAGTTATTTTAATCAATGCTCAACAAGAGCGATTGGGTGAAGTGGTGTATCAAAAAGATATGGAAGTTGATCGGTTTATTAAAGAGATTCAAACTATACTTCAATGAAACAGAAAATAAAGAAAAAAGCGCATCATTTTCCCGTGTTATTAATGGGATGTGGATTCGTTTTGACCGCAGTTCATGAACATGCACAAATCGCATGGGATGCATTGAGAGCAGCAAAAAAGGAAATAGAACGGATAGAACAATTAATTTCTTCCTGGCGCGAAGATAGTCAGACTGCCAGGATCAACAATGCTGCAGGAAGTCATGCAGTACAAGTTGACAAAGAGTTGTTTGATTTAATAGAACGCAGTATCAAAGTATCCAAATTGACATGTGGAGCCTTTGACATAAGTGGAACATTGTCGAGGTATTACTGGAAATTTGATAAAAAAGAACATTCATTTCTATCGACGGATAAAATTCAGGAATTGATGATGTTGGTGAATTACAAAAACATTGTATTAGACCGAAACGAGCGTAGTGTGTATCTACGTAAAAAAGGAATGAAGATAGGGTTTGGAGGAATTGGTAAAGGGTACGCCGCTGAAAAAGCAAAATCAGTAATGCTGTCCAAGGGTGTTCAAGACGGTCTGGTGAATGCGTCAGGAGATTTGATAGCATGGGGTCAACCACCAGGTAAAAATGAATGGGATATTTCCATTCCAGATCCGAGAGACAGGAAATTGGATTTATTGAATGTATCTCTAGCGGGTGGTTCTGTAGTAACTTCAGGAAGTTATGAAAACTTTACTCTCATTGATGGTAAGCGGTATTCTCATATAATTAATCCGAGGTCAGGATGTCCGGTTACTCATACAAAAAATGTAACCGTAGTCAGTCCCAATGCTGAATTTGGTGATGCACTGGCAACGGCTTTATCCGTATTGCCTATTGAAGAAGGTATAGGATTGGTTAATCGATTGGCTGGCGTAGAATGTATAATTATTGATACAGAAGACAATGCTCATTTTTCTCAACAACTAAAAACTAAAGCTTATGCGTAAGATTATAATTTTTGCAGGAGTAGCATGTTTCATGCTGGTATCTTGCAATGTGAAACCCTATCAAAAAATGTATCTCAACGATCCTTGTATGGCATTGGCCAATAACAAGTTGGATTATTTTGAAGTGAATTTTATGACGTACCGTGAAGGTGCTTCTGGTGCAAACGGAGGTAAAGTAGGAGGAGGTTGTGGATGCAATTAATTATTATGACCATCGTTTTTGTTGTTTTTGTAAGTATACAAGAAATCAAAGCGCAGATTGGAGGAGAAAACAACGGTAATAAGGACCAACTTCAATCTAAAGAAGACACAGAAATCTCTGCTACGTACCAACGTTCAGACTGGCAAAAAGTAGAAATCAATTTTCTCAATAGTTACTATAGTCAAGATGGAGATAATTCAGCTGTGACGGGCGGGATTGGTACAGAGCAATTGACAGACTTTACCCAGAAAGTAACCATTAGTATTCCGACTAGTCCGTCGTTCAAATTAAACTTGGATGGTTCTTACGACTATTATTCATCGGCGTCTACCGATAATATTGATAATGTGCGATCTTCTGATAGTAGTTCGGATGTACGGACTCAATTTGGTATTGGAATGGAGTATACGCCAAGTGAGCAGTGGACTGCTGGATTCAGAGTAGGGGGGAGTGTTGAATATGATTATTACTCTTTTCAAGTAGGTGGAAATCTGAGTTACGGAAGTAAAGATGGCAATCGAAGACTAGATCTTTCGACTCAGGCTTTCATTGATCAATGGGCAATCTATCTGCCAAATGAATTGAAAGGGGAGGTTAGTGTGCCTACTGATAAGAGACAATCTTATAATGCAGCACTTGCCTACAGTCAAGTATTGAATCGACGGATGCAGATGTCACTGATGGTGGAAGGAACGTATATGAATGGATTACTTTCCACTCCATTCCATAGAGTATATTTTCAAGGAAGTGAAAGAGCGACAATTGAAAAATTGCCTGATAATAGGTTAAAAATACCATTGGGCATTCGATGGAATTATTACATGAATGATAAGATCATATTGCGGTCGTATTATAGATATTACTGGGACAGTTGGGGAATAAAGGGACATACAGCAAGCATTGAGCTTCCCATAAAACTCAATCGGTTTTTTGCGGTTTACCCACACTATAGATTTCATCAACAGTCCGCGGCAGATTACTTTTTGCCTTATCAAGAACACCTTGCTTCCAATGAGTTTTACACGTCTGACTATGATTTAGCTGGTCTTACGTCTCATACATACGGACTTGGAGTTTTGTACAGCCAGCCCGATGGAATTGCAAGTGTAAAAATACCTTTTGTGAATAAAAAATTGTCGTTGGATGCCATCGATCTAAAGGGAAGTATTTATAACCGAAGCACAGGACTCAATGGATTTATTATTAGTGTTGGGGCAAAGGTGAATTTTTAAAAGTGTTGAGGCAGATTCTGGTATTGAATCCAAATCTGCCTCTTTGGTTTTGTTCGTTTCAGCTGGGAGTAGCTTTATATGAGAATTGTCTTAATAAAAAGAAGTTGGTTTGATATGCATACTTCATCGAATGGTATTGATTTTAAATCCAATGGCATGTTTATATGTGCTGGTGAAAAACATATCTCTATCTTCATCGTATAGAATGTCATTAAAATATTGAGAATTATCGAATCGGTGTTCTCGATGAATTGTTTTACCCGTAAGGGCATCCAATATCATAACTGAACCATAGCCCCAGGATGCAAAGACTAGAAGATTTTCTTTCTCATAATAGGTCATGTTTTGTGTGCAATTTGCACCTCCATGTGGATTATTCCAGATGAGTTTTCCAGTTTCAGGATGAATACAAGTGACATCGTGCTGACCATTGTTGAGGTATAACCTTCCTTCATGGATCAAGTGATTGGTATCGTTCCAGATGCTCCATGGGTAGTCCATTTTGAACGTCCAGAGATGGGTTCCAGTGTTGAGATCAAATCCATATATGTCCGAACCTCCGCCTGTAATGATACTGTTTTTGTGAATGATGGGCGTGATTAATTTATTGGAACCATATTGGTGGACAACTTGTGTTTTCCAAATGATTTTTTGGGCAGTCATATCATAAGCCATTATGTATTGTTGAACCTCTTCAGGAGGGCGTTCACTATTGGGGAATGCATTGAATAGAATGATTTCATTTTTCCAATACACGGGAAGTGAAATTGTCATAGTCCCTGTACGTAATGAGTCAGGCGCTTTGGAATATACCGTACGATGTATTCCTGTGTATATATCAAATTCGTATAGATGTGCCACACCCCCTCCCAGGGGATCAAAATTGAATGTAGCATTAAGGTAAAATTTCTCATTCGCGGCAATAGTACCTTTACCTAAAAGCATTCCTTTAGCTTTTAGATTTTCTTTCCAAACTATTTGTTTTGATTCCAAATCAAAGGCAAATACATAGTAGGCATTCGTTGAGACTAAAATGTGTTCATGTAGATGCATGCTATTGATATTATATCCATCTAGCTCGTCAAACACTATTTCCCATTCTTTTAGTCCTGTGTCTTTGTGGAAGGCCATTATTTTGGAAGGATCGTCTTTGTCTCCCGATCGAATGTACCAATTCTCGTAGGATACACCGTGAGCAAGGTTTACTATTTCTTTTTCGGAATCCATTCTTGTTGCCCATTCCAAATTGAATAATGATTCTTCTAATTCTAAAGGAGTACCGAGTAAATTTTCTTCCTTTTTTTGACACGAGAACAGTTGGGAAACTAGTACAACAAAAATGAGGTAAGTAAATGATACTCTGATGTTTTGATGAGAAAATAGTAAGTTGTTGATCATTTTTAATGGTTGTTTTATTTTTAATATTCCAGCCCTGTCATAGACATTTGTGTATTGTTTAATTGTAATATGAAGGCAAATTATATAAATGAATTTTCCTGATTCAGGAAAATTTGTGTTTATTGTATTCCTAAATAAGGAATAATGCAACAGAGTCAATTTTTTGAGGAGATCAAGCTGATATTAAATAGTAAAAATGATCGAACGTTTAAGTCTCAAATCGCTAATTTATTGGAGATTAGTGAAAGTGGGGCGTATAAAAAGATCAGTGGAATTACGCAACTTACGTTAAAGGAAGCGCATTCGATTTGTAAAAAACTGAACTTAGATATAAGCATTGCGGAAGGAAAGTATAAGGGAGTAAAGCATCCATTTTTATTTTATTGCGATGATCTGATTTTACCTCCTGTAACCTATGAGCAGTGGGCATCTAACATATTGAATCACTCATTGCAGTTGAATGATTTTAGAGAGAGCTATCAAGTATTTTCTTATCAGAGTGAGCTATCCTATTTCCATCTTATTCCCTTCCGACATCTGTTTTATTTTAAATTATACGCGTGGAATCGGTCATCATGGAATATTCCTACTCGAAAACAGTTTAGTATTTCTGAGTTTGAAAGTAATCATGCTTTAAACTCTTTGCTACAGCCAATAAATGATCATTTTGTTAGTTATGAAAGTACAGAAATATGGCATGTCGATTTTTTCAATGGTTTACTAAATCAAATAAAGTATTATTATCAATTGGGCATTTTTGAAAATAAGAAAGACTTAATTCTACTTTTTAAGGATTTTCATAAACTTATTACCCATTTAGAAACGATGACTGAAAGTGGGCACAAACGATTATTTGGGAAACGAGAAAATCACTCTCCCTTGAAAGTGTATCTTAATTTTACACATACAAGTTCTAACATCATGCTTATCAATTCTCCAAATTTCAGAATGATTTATAGTCAGTTTTTACATCCTAATTACATCAGAACTCAGGATCACGACGTGTGTACTTATACAGAAAAATGGAAGGAAAAAATTATTTCACAGTCCGAGTTAATTAGTCATTCTGGTGCATTGTCAAGAAAGAATTTCATACAAGGGTTAAGCCATAAAGTTGCGGTGTTGGAGGATGCTATATTGAAGAAGTAAGTGTTACGGTTTATGTGTAATTTGATTGTTTATACTATAAAATCTGTACTATAAATCGTAAATGATCAGTTAATGGAGGGGAGTGTTTATAAAATAAATATAAAATCAATGTATATTCCATACATCTTTTGAGACCATGAAACGCATCTATCTATAAACGAACACACGAAAACGCCAATTATGAAGATTCAATTATCTCGCTCTTTTATTTTAAAATTGATTGTCATAGGAGTCTTGGTTACGGGGTTTATCTATTCGTTTAGTGGTATAGATTCGGATGCGTACACTATAACTAAAACCATAGAACCTATTGATGTTCCTCATTCATTTGACCTGGATGCTTCCCGATTATTTGATGCGGATGTAAAAAATGAGGAAATAGGTAGAACCAAATTGAATAAGTACGATATTAGAAATGCATTGCTTCCAATATTTGAATGCGAAGGATTAAAGATGCGAGAAGATTTTACCTTGGAGATTGATGGAATGAAATTTCCTATTACTGCGTATGATCCTAACTTTAAGATTGGGTATGTTTTATTGGACTATAATCTTTTTGGTGAGGGGTTAATTGATGAAAATCTAGTAAAATATAAATCTCAGAAGCAAGCGGAACAAGAATTTTTGAGTCAGGTTGAGGATGGAGTGGAATTGTATTTAGATGATGAAGAAAAGTTTTTACTGGACATTTTTGGGGAAGAACCACAACTTGAACTGGCCGTAAGCCCAGAAACAGTTGATGAAAAGTTTAGTCTTTTTATTGATACAACTAAATATACCTCTGAACAAAAAGAAGAAATAATAAATTCTTTTTTAAATGAAAGGACGAATAGGACTAGATATTTTAGTTATTTTAATTCTACGAGAAGGAAGTGGAGTTTTTTTAGAGAAGCGTATGATGATATAGAGATGCTCTATGAGATGGGCCAAGAAATTAAGGCTGGAATGTCTGATTTTCAAACTTTTCAGGACAAAAAAGAATATCTTGAATTGGTGTTTTTAGGTTTTAAAAAAGAGATTTATCTCAATTCATTGAATGCTAAAACAACAAAAACATATCTAGATGAATGGATTTTTTCAGCAGCGGAAAAAATAAAAGAGCCTTTGCGTTTCTTCGGATTTGTAGAAAGAATTAAGTACCTCAGTTATCCCAGTACATACAATTCGCTATCCAAAGAACTGGAGCGTGAAATTGTCGAAATAAGTACGACCTCTAACACCAAAAAATGGTGGGAGCATAGTGAAGCTCTAATACAACTATTGCAGGCCAATAAATCTCCTGTCACCAATTCAAAGCGGGAATACGATCTGTTACTGGAGAAAATATTGACCAATTATAACTATAAAAAATGGTCTAAGTATTATAAAGAAATTAATGAGTTAGGTAATGAATTCACAATTTCAAAATCTGAATTAATTGCACTTCTAAATATTTCAGAAACTCATGGAATCAGTATTGCCCCGTTATCTATTTTGGATGATCGGATGCTGTATGATATGAAAGAAGAAGAGTATAAAAACCAATTGGCTGAATTGAGAAATAAAATCAACAAAACAAAGAACAAAACAGAACGTAAAGAATTGCAGAAAGAGCTATTGGAGTTGACAGATTACAGAAGCAAACATTATACAAAGATACGTTCTCAAGCAAAAGCCATTTCATCGCAAAGACTCATAGAAGATATGCAAGAATTTTTAGAATGGGCCTTTGAGGTGAGCCAGAAATGGGAACATGGGAAAGGGGTATAAACTATCTTCTATTTATACACCCACCTCATCTATGTTTTGCGTGATGGATATATTCGAACAAATATTCAGTCTAATTGGTATTTGACTAATTTTCTGAAATTCAGTGTGTTTACTGTTTGTTCTACATACTAAGCTTTTACTATCCTTTTTGTCTTCTGCCCTATTTTTGTTTGAATGCGAATAAAATATACACCTGCGGACAGCTCATGTGATTCAAAAATCATGGAATGCAATCCAGAAGAAAACCGTCGATTGGTCAATACTTGAATTTCCTGACCCAAGGCATCAAAGAGGCTAATTTTTATGTCCTCTCCCTTGGATTCAAACTCAATGTTGATTCTATTAGATGCAGGATTGGGATATATATTTAGTTCAATGTTTTGCAAAGATTGATCTTCTGTCGAAACAGGACTGGAGCAATTTTGTAGTAAATTTATTTTTTGAAAATCACCCAACAAGATTTCATTGACAATGGCTTCATCTACATCAAACCAATCGGATAATATTGAACCATACACGGATCTGAAATCATACTGCATGGGTACGCCTTCTTGGTTGTCCACATCTACAGAAATTTCTGGGTTGTCTCCAATTATTCCAGGCATTACACAGTTTCCAAAAACGATTAAAGGTGCTGCTGTACCGTGATCTGTTCCATTGCTAAAATTGGATCTAATCCTCCTTCCAAATTCCGAATAGGTCATACCGACAACTCGTTCTTCCAGATCCATAGCTTTTAGATCATCTTGGAATGCATATATAGCATCAGATAATTCTTGCAAAAGGGCAGCATGCACTCCCGTTGTTGTTTCTCCATCTACGACTTGATCAGCATGTGTATCAAATCCACCCAAGCTTACTACATAGATTTTAGTTCTCAATCCTCCTTTGATAAGTTTAGCTACTAACTTCAGTTTATTGGCTAATCCATCATTTTCATTGTACAAGGTAGACGCATTCATACCCATATCATTTGCTTCTTGTATAACCTCTCCATAGGCGTTGGTCTGTTCGATGGTCTTGGCAAGAAAATCCAATTTGTCAGCATAACATCCTACACTTAAGTCATTGTTTATGGGACTTGACAATTGACTAAGATTGTCTGGGTCTACAAGTGCAAGACTAAAATTTCCGGCCGTACCTTGACAAGTTTCAGAAACGGAAGAACCAATGGTCAGTGCAAATGGATCTGGACATTCTTCGTTTGGAAAATTAGCAGGGAAACCTTCATGGAAGTGATCCAAATATCGACCCAACCATCCTGTGTTCAGAAATGTATCGGCATCCGATGCAGTATGCCAAATGTCGGTAGATCTGAAGTGAGATCGATTTTGATTGGGATATCCAACTCCTTGAATAATATTCATTTTGCCTTCTGAGTACATGTTCTGCAATGCGGACATACTTGGATGAAAGCCTACTGTATCCGTAACATCTAATATATCATTTTCAGGGATAATTACTTGTGGCCTTACCACTGTCAAATTGCTATATTGATCACGCGGAATGACACAATTTAAGCCATCATTTCCCCCATTTAACTGAATTAAAACCAATACACGATCTGTATCTTGGTTTAGAAATCCTGAAAATACATTTTCGTGTATGGGAGCGACTGGAACTCCTCCTAATACAAGGGGTGTACTTAATAGTGCACTTGTTTTTAAAAATGACCTTCTTTTCATTTGGATACGTTTTTTCTATATTAAGGATGAATGAAACATCCAGATTTTAATGTTTGATGTAAATTGGAGTAATGTGTTTGACTAAATGAGGTAAAATTCTGGCATCTTGAGCATAGCACTATACAAAGAGTTGAGTTTGCGTTCCACAGCTTCTCTTTTATCGGGATTATCAGGGTCGGCCAAGTATTCACTATATTCTATCGTCCATTCAAAATCAGGAAGTCCAGGGATCAATATTTCTTTTAGGAAGACCAACTGATCTTGAGAAATTGGAAATGGGAAAATTGTAGTGGCCAATCCATTGATCAAATCATTGGGTTCACTTTCGTTTTCAATTTTTTCTGTTTCAGTGAGCACATCAATTTTAACCCTTAACTGCCCTACATTGAAGCCCGAAAGAAATTGATCTACAAGACTTTCTCTGATGGGTAGAGAGACTGAATTGGCCCAAATGTCATAGTATTGAGGAGCTTGATAAAAAGCTTTCCATCCAGCGACACTCGGATGACCCATTATTTCCATATCCATATTGATCAAAGATCTGAAGATTGCAGACCATACTCTGTAATTCAATAATTCATTATTAGATAAATTGATATTGAACGTATTCATCAATTTAAACGTAAAGTCTATGGGATGATTTACCATGCACCCTCTTATGGATTCCTGATAAAAATACTCACTTTTAAATAAGGCTTCTAAAGCAGGTTTTATTTCATAGTTATTGTCTCGAATCAGGGCTGCCATGGGTTCGATCACATTGGATTCAACCGAATCGTCAATATTGGATCCTACAAACCAGATATGGAGCCTTCGACTGATAAATCTGGCGGTTTCTTCTTGCTGCAATATAATATCAATGACAGTTTTATATTCTTCTTCGTCCTCATTGGATATGACCACATTATTAAAACGTGGAGACAATTGTTTGTCGCTGGTGTCATGTCTATTGGGTACAAATGCACTATTTTCAACCCCATCGATATTTCTAGATCTCCAACCCGTTAATGCTTTGGCTAAGGCAACTACATCATCCTCTGTATAATTGGTGTAATCTCCAGGGCCAGCCGCCTCGCCTTTACCGATAGTAAATAACTCCAGTAATTCTCTTGAGTAGTTTTCATTGGGAGCTTGTCTGGTGTTTTCATTTCCATTCAGGTATAAAAGCATGGATGAACATACCGTGATTTCTTCTGTCATTGTTCGGAAATTCCCCAGTGCATTTCTACGCAGGATATCCATATAGTCAAAATTGAAAGTCGAATTTGTTATGGCAGCCGTTACAAAGTGATTGTGCCAAAATAGAACAAGCTTTTCTCTGATATTTAATCCTTGTTCATTCATCAAACCTATTGTCCAAGCTCTCAAAGACACATTACGGGATGTATTCAAATTGGGAATTGTATTATCTAATGGTTTGTTTACCCATGATTCTCCAATGGGGGTGGTAGGATCATTTTGGAAATTGAAATTTATTGGAGGGTCAGGCATTGGGAGAACTGACAATAATTGGTCAACAGTTGCTTCCATTCCTAGTGCTTCAACTTCTTTGATTGTGGTATAAGAGGGGCCAAAAGTAGTTCTGCGAAGTAAATGTGCCACTTCGGCGAATGTCCATGGTCCAGAATAAGGTGTAAGTGAAGATACGAGCAATGGCGGGGTTTCTTCTTGTTTTTTTACATGTTGAGTTTTACCTAAAAATGTAGCAAGAGCAGATCTTCTGTCCATTATGTTTTATTTTCCATTGTATAGCATCAGACATCAAAAGTCCAATAAGAATCGGGTTTACGAAACTATGACTCGCCTTTAGTAAAAAGGTTTAATTCATTTTGGAAAATAATCTAAAAAGCTGGTCTAATCAGTTTTTAATAAATTTTTTGACCAAACGATTTTCATTCCCATGTAGGGTTAAGAGATAGAATCCATGTGGTAAATCTCCAACTTTTATTGTTTTTTGGAAATCTTGAGATAAAATGCCCTGACCAGAAATTGTTGTAATATCTATAGTTTGAAATGACAAATTATCTGGTAAATCTATAAATATTAAATCTTGAGCCGGGTTAGGTATAATTGAAATCTCAGATGGATCAACATCTACTACGGAATCTATAATTTGAGGAAACTCACACCCACATTCTTCATCTTTAACATAGGTGATTTCATTATCTTTGTAACAAATGAGTTCTGGTGCGCACCCACTAGCTGGAATTGGGATATCCGAACCCAGAAGGCCGTAGAATAAAGGTCCGATCCCTTCTATTACTGTTCCGATCGCAAAGGAATCTAAAGGTTTAAATGTAATTTTTTTTCGTTCCTGCCCATCAATTATGATCGTTTCAATGTTTTCTACGACTTGATGAGCACCTACGGTAGGTGTACTTACAGGATAGTTGTCAATTCCATACCATTTGGGATACGAATCTACAGCAGAAGAGAAGATTGTGTCTCCTATAGCTACTTCGGTTGTATAGGTTCGATTGAACTGAAAAAAGCCTTGATGAGCATAAAAGTTGCCATCATAGTCATAGAGGTAGATGACATCTCCAGTTGGTTCCCAATCTGTCAATTTTGTTCTGTGGTATCGATTTACTACCGCATGAACTCTTCCAGAAATATTGATTTCATCCTCCACTTTAAACAAATTGTAATTGCCTTCGCAATAATCTTTGCAACCGGAAGTATTTGGGGTGCCCATACTCCATCCTTCAAACCACCACTCTGCACCTAGCGGAGCAAATTCACGTTCTGGAAAATCTTCAGGATATTCACAACATCCGTAAGGGGTGTAGGATTGATTTTCATCTTCATAACAAATGAAAAATCCAAAACAACCTTCTTGAACAAACGCTTGATTTGATCCTAGAAATGCCTGACCACTGCCAATGCCTTCAATGATGTTAGGAATCATTATGTTGAGCTGATGATCAACACTTTCGTAATCAAAAATTTTCCGTTCTTCTCCATTAATGAGAATAGGAGAGTGGAATGTTTCAGAAACCGTAACTTGGAGATCGATGACAGAATCAGAAACATTGAAATATTCTGTATTATAGGAACCAGGACCAGTATAAAAAGTAGGAACACTAATGTCAATGGTATCTCCTTCTTCGGCAGTGAAATCATATAAAAGATGAAATTCATTCAATGCATAAAAGAATACAGAATCATTTCTCGAATGGATATAAATAGGTTCATAATCTTCACCTTGACTCAATACGGATACTTGTAAGCCATCAATCTGGGTGGTGTCAATAACAGTTAGATTTCCAAAATCCTGGTCGCATATATTATAATCACAATTGTAGGGGTAGTCTTTATTGAAATTATGATAGGTATATTTCCATTCTGCTCCCAGTGGAGCAAATTGGGCGTGGACAAATATTTGGGAAATAAAAAAGCATAAAAAAAGTGTAAGTAGTCTCATGATATTTAGTTTAGCTATAGGAAAATAAGAAAAAGAACTCTTACAGGTCTAATTAATGGGGACTAAACAAATTTAGAACCCGTCTTCACGACAAAATTTGAAAACAAAACACACAATTTTATCATTTGGATTTTCTAAAATAATAGAATTAAGACCTTAGATAAAAGTCTATTCTTCATGCATAGGATAGGAAAATCATCATTGCTTCTGAGGCCGATTTCCCCTGAATGGGTGCCGTAGTTAATATGATACGTATTGACTAAATAAATTCAATCCAGCAACTTTTAATCAAGGAAATGTGTCATGAGATCCAAGTATTAATATTATCTACAACATACCATAGTGGGCCTATTTTCTGAAAAGTAGCAATAAAACCTGCAGCGCATTCACCTCCACACCTAACAGAATATTCTATTATTGCTCTATTTTCACCAAAGACTACTGGTTTTGAAAAACGAAAATAGCCACTAGAAGAATCATATTCTTGAGTGTAAAAAGTGCGATTTTCTTTAAAGCAATCAAATTCCTCCTCTGATATTAATTTTCGACTGCCTGCAAACTGATCCATCCACAAACTTTTAGTGGCATTTACCTCAACGTATTGATCAATCACTGAGGATTTTATTTCTGCAGTAAATTGACTTTGAATATTTTCGATATAGTCTTTATCAAGCGCTCTATCGGATAATTGACCAATATGATGATATTTGGATGAATTATCATTGAAGCGAAGTACTGCATTCGCAATTTTGTAATACTCAGGTTGAATAATATCTCCTTCTGGAATTTCAATATTGTCACAAACATTGCTTTTAGAACAAGAAAGTATCCATAGTGGACAAGTGATGAGTATGAGTAGTGCAATTCTTTTCATAATGATGTAATTGGAAATTAATAATAGAAATACTGGTCTTCTAACCTAAAAGTAAACGAAAAAATCTTTTTAAACAAATAGAAAGACTCCTCACTAAATAATTATGACAGAGAGTGGATCATTTAGATTAATTGATAGGGTATACGGATTATCCCAAGAACAATTTTCTGAATTGGGCAATTTTCCTTCGCCCAATTGGTATTTCAAGCTTGGAACTCATTTTTACAAATCCACCGTCTACGCTAGAATATCCTTGAACTTTTGAAATGTTGATCAAATAGCTGCGATGAATCCTAAAAAAACCACTAGGTGTCAGGAGTTTTTCATAATCTTTTAATGTGCGACTACTGCATATCGTATTTCCATTTTCCAGAAAGAATTCTGTGTAATTATTATCACTTTTTAGGAAGAGGACATTTTCCGTTTGGACTACCTGAAAACCATCTATTTCAGGAATAATGATCTTTTCAAGTTGATTGACTGTCAACGTGTCGGAAATCATTGAAATATGTTCAGGGTTTTGTTTTTCCATTCCATTTATCAATCTATCCATCACTTCTTTCAGCACAGATTGTTTGAAAGGTTTGACCAAATAGGCAAATGCGTAAAAGTCGAATGCTCTGAGTGCAAATTCATCAAAAGCAGTTACAAAAATAATTTTGGCGCTGATTGGACCCAGATTTTGTAATAAATCAAATCCAGTTCCGTCTTGCAATTGAATATCTAAGAATACGATATCGAGTTTCTCCCTTGAAAGTATTTTAATTCCTTCATTGACGCTGGCAGCTTCGTGAAAATTCAAAATAGGTTGCCCATAAATATTCTCCAACGCATTGCGTAAGATATATCTTGCATCTTCCTCGTCATCAATAATCGCTACATTCATTGTTAAGTTCCTATCATTATTTAATCTAAAGTACGTATATCATTCTAAATTGATTCCATCTCATTTCCCTTTTTCAGCCTATGTTTGGTTTGACAATTAAAGTTGCTAAAGTTCCCTGAGCTAGTCCATTGGAATCAAAGATGGATTGAATTTTAAAATAACCATTATGACCAATTCGATCTTTTACCAATTGTAAACCTTTAGACGTGTAAGAATGATTTTTTGTCTTTTGTGAAGAATGATATCCAATTCCATTGTCTGAAACGGTACACTTGATTTCATCGTTTACTTTTTCAACTTTGATGCTTATCTCACCATCTCTATCTGTTTTCATAATTCCATGCCAGATCGAATTTTCTACTAATGGTTGCAGGATTAAAGAAGGAATTTGGTCATCAAAATCAAAGTCATCTTTTTCAAATTCTATGGTGTAATTTAGTTTCTTTTTAAATCTCCTCTTTTCCAATTCTAGATACAAGGATAAAAATTCTAATTCCTCCTCAATAGATATAAAAGGCTTAGAGCTTTGTTCCAAAATTTGCCTTAGTAAGTTGCCAAAGTCAGCCATAAAGTCGTTGGCTTCCTCTATTCGTCCTTCGATATAAAATCGTTTAATTGAATTCAATGAATTAAAAAGAAAATGAGGATTCATTTGCGACCTCAAGAGTTTTTGTTCGTTTTGAAAAGATTCAAATTCGATTTTAGTTAATTTATTTTTTTGACGGGTATAGAACCATCCGATGATACCTAGAATTGTAATAAATATGAGCAAGGTCCAGAGCATGTTTTGTTTAAAACGTGCTTCTTTTTGTGCCGCTTCAAATTCAATTTCTTGTTTCTTTTTTGACAATAAAAGGATTTGTTTTTCTTTTTTCTCCCGCTCGTACTTTTGAATAGCATCCGTGAACACCTGCGCTTTTTCAAGAGACTTCAAGGAATCTGAAAAAAATATAAATTTGTCATAATAATCTAACGCTAGAATGTTTCTGTTCGAAGCGCTGGCTGCATTTTTGAGGATGTCATAGGTCTCTCTGTAAAAGGCAGGACCCTTTAATATTTTCGCCAAGTCCAATAACTTGTCTTCCAGTTGGATGGTTTTTTCTGGCTGATTTAATGCAGTGTATGCAATCCCTTTGAAAATATGGCCTTTAAATATAAAAAATGGATCTCTTAATTTTTCGGCACTGTCTAGAAGTTGCTGTGCAAGATTTAGATAGTCTTGATCGATTTGTTTTGAAGCATCTTTTATTTGTAAAGATTTCATCCATAAATCCATCAATAATACTTTGTTACCAATGCTATCTGCTAATTTGATACCCCGATTCACAAAATTTAATGCCATAGATAGATTCTCATCTTTTTTCTTTCGCTTAAATTCGTCAGCATGATATGCTCCCATTTCTGTGAGCACTTTCAGTTGTGTACGAATATGCAATTGGTCATACAGTTGGTAAGCATCGTTTAATAATTCATTTTGTTGGTCAAAAGCCCTTAGTTCTTTTGCTTTTTGACTCAACACAATTAAGCAGGATGTTTGTAAATTGAGGTTTTTAAGACTCTGCGCGGATTCGAGAGCATTAATTAAATTTTCATGAAACCCCTTTTCATCACCAAATTCGGAGCAAATAATTCCTTTTGCAAAAAACATTTTGGCGATGTTTAAAGAGTCGTTGGTATATTGACTTACATTTTTAGCAGAGTCAAGCAGCTTACTTGCAATTTCTAATTGAGATGATCTATAAGCTGAAACTCCTTTATAATAGTAATAGTTGAACAGTAAGTCTAGTTCTTCATGCTTTTTAGCTTGTTTGGCAGAAAGGTTGATGTACAACTGAAATGAATCTGGATTGGGTTGATATTCTAAATATTGTCTAGCAATTTTGAAATACGTTTGACCAATATTGTCATCTGGTGTGGTGTGCAATGAGGACTTCAAACTGTCTAGATAATCTGTATTTTTCTGTCCAATTCCTACTTTACCAATACAAAGGAAAATTAGGATAAAAAACCATGTATAAAAGTGTTTTTTCATGTACTTACGCTTAGCAGAAAGAGGCAAGCACTATCTCCGTGTTGCTTGCCTCTCTGGTTTAAATTTACAGTATTTTTATAATTTCAATATTTTACGCACCGATATTTCACCGTTTTGATGAACAGCTTGCAAAATATACATGCCATTCTCCAAGAAATCTACATTGAGTATCGTTTGCTCTCCATTTGCTTTTGTGGAAATCACTCTTTGTCCCTGTAGATTTAAAAGATGCAATTGAGCTACTTGATCCAAGTGTTCAATATTCAATTTTTGATCTACTGGGTTTGGATAAACCTTGGTTACCATCTCTATCGATTCAGTCATTGAATTTGCATCGATATCTGATCTCGTAGAATTCGGTTCCGTCTCTCTTTGCACTAATGGCACATTCGTTTGGATATGCAGATCATCAATAGCGATATCACTTAATTGCCCTGCACCTGTTCGACCTACAATTCGAATCATTAAATTAGTTGAGCTTACTTCACTCAAATCTATCGTTGCAGTTTGCCATGCATTACCTTGATCTCCACTTACTTCCCAAATATTTTCATTCCAGATATAGCCACCATTGGTGCTAACTTGGACAAATAATTGGCCCATTTGTGCCCCATACATATGATACTTAAATGTAAGTTCAGGGTCAGTAAGATTTGAAATGTCAAAGCACCTCTTACTTACAATAACTCCAGTTTTGAATGGACCTCCGTTTCCTGAGGATTCAATATATCTATAATTTACTCCTTGTATAGCTCCAGACGGACCAGTGTTGGAGGTAGGTGTTGCACCTGTCCTTTTCTTCCAGTTTCGGTTATCATCAATTCCCTGCTTGAATCTACCCAATCCGCCTTCAAACGAAAGACTATACGGCCAATTGTCGTACACATCACTGCAAAGATCTATAGCAGGTATAAATGTTGGAAAGGTAGCCTGACATCCATTGGCATCGGTTACTGTCAATTCTTCATAGCCATTAATGACATATAAGATGGATGATGTAGTAGAACCATTTTCCCATTGATATGAATACGGGGGAGTACCACCGGAAACAATTGCGATGGCTCTTCCGTCAGCATTTCCGACTCCAGACGTAGGGACGATAAACAAATCTGCTGAGATAGGGGAGGTTTCCAAAATTGTAAAGTTTTTCACTTTGGTGCAGCTGTTGTTGTCTGTAACTTCAACGGAGTAATTTCCAGGTGCAAGATTTGAGATGCTTGATGTGGTAGCGCCGGTGGACCACAGAATATCAAGTCCTTGGGTGTTAGCGGGGTAAACTAATAGGGTAGCGCTACCGTCATTTGCAGCATTACAGGTTTCATTGGCGTAGTTGACCGATATTTCAAAACAGGCAGGAGCATCTCCAATACGAATGTTATCTATCGCTACATCTCCTTCATCATTGCCGTTGACATCATTTACGACGCCTATAAATCGTAATCGGAAATTGGTTTCTGTTAAATAAGGTGAGAGGTCCACAGTTTCAGGAATCCAGTTTGGTCCTTGGTCATTGGATACAAAAAATACAATGTTGCCCCAAGTATTTCCTCCATCTGTACTTCCTTGAATTACTAGTCTAAATGCATCCTGGCCATAAAGATGGTAATCAAATGATAGCTGGGGGGTAGTTAATGAAGTCAAGTCAAGACATGGAGAAAGGATAACTCCTGATCCAGCTTGGCCTGTTGCTTCCACATACATGTACCGAGATCCGTTTGAAGCACCATTCGGTCCTGTAAATGGGGTTGGAGTAGGGCCTATAATGTTGATCCAAGGATAAGGGGCGGATACCCATTGATCCCATAGGTTTGCCGTGTTTTCAAAATCTTGTTCTAATGGAAAAGTATTGACGACACCTGTGCACGCTTGTGCAGTCATTGGTGTATAGGTGATCTGAACTAGAAGTACGATCATAACAAAGTTTAAAATTGTCTTCATGTGTTTTAGTTTTTAAGCATTAGGGAGTTTACAATAATGCATGTTGATTTAACAATAAGACAAATGTGAGGCGTATTTAGGTATGAATTTCACCCGTTGAGAAAACGGTATAGATGCCTGAGAAAACGGTATTGTAATTTGAATTTCGATTTTTAAAATGAAATTCGAAGATATTTATTCAATGAGTAGTCTGCAAAAAGTGATTCTTAGAATGGGTTACATGGATGAATCAAGGTTATAATTGATCCAGATATTGTCTTCGTAATAGGCTCCTGAGTTTGTATTTAAATCTATGGATACTGGATTGAGCGCTCCTTCCACGATATAATCCCCTGATTTTTGAATTTTTGTTTTAAGTAGAGACTCCCAGACTTGAATCGAACCATAAATAGACATGGCCTTTGGACAAATTTTGATGATATGAGCGCCACTAGAAATATGAGTGCGAATCCATGGGTCATAAATTTTACCTTCCTTTTTTAACTCCATATATTCTTCCATATGCATTTTTGGAAAATTACTTTTAAGCGTCGGTCGGATAGGAATGACAAAGTTTTTATACCCGAGGTGGTTAGCTAGTTTTTTCCCTTCCTTAATTAATAACTTGCTATAGCCTTTACCTAAATAGTTTTTAGCAACAATGATCTGAAGTCCACCTAAAGAATTTGGGGTTATATTTTGCTCGTATCCTCGAATTCCGGTTTCTACCAACCAATCCCATCCTTCATCTGGGAGGTCTTTTAAGTTTTTATCCCAAAAGAAGGGTATCGCATTTATAAAACCTACAACAGAATTGGATTCTACATAGTATAATTGGAAAGTAGGAAAGTATTTCAGAATTTTTTTCCAAGCATGTTGTACCACTTCAGATTGAAAAATCACATCTGGAAATGCGGAGCGGAAAATGGAGTTGCTTTGGTCCAAAAGATCATTATCTAACTCTGAAAAATTGTATTTCTTGATCAAGTTATTTTCTTTCTACTATAAAACTAGTTCAACATAATCTGTTCAATGCATCCGCGGTCAGCTACGGTTACATATCCCTTGGAAAAATCAGGACTGAATGTTATGTTGGTTGGTTTTTTACCTGTCAGCTGGATTTCTTTGATTAATTCTCCTGATGTAGATAGGACGGCAACGGTTCCTTTTCCATATCTGCACACATATAGATTTCCGTTTTTGTGAAATCTCATGCCATCTAATCCAAAATCTTTGAATGAATGCAATAACGTTTTATTTGAGATTTGCCCATCTGAAGCAATATCGTATGACCAAATGTTGCGCTGTACGGATTCATTGACATATAGTTTAGTGCCCTCCGGACTAACTTCAATGCCGTTCGTAGTGCCCATGTTTTCTTCTAGAATTTGAAATCCTTTGTCTTTAGTGATTTTCCAGAGGTTTCCCGTACTATTTGACCAATTGGGGTCACTGGCATATATTGTTCCATTAGGTGCAATGGTCAAATCATTGGGTTGATTTGCTTTTGGATTATGTGCAAATACAGAAATGGCTTTCGTCACCATGTCAATTTCCAGAATATTGTGGTTTGTATAATCGGCCACATACATGACTTGGTTTTTGTCAAATCGAATTCCATTACCGATACTCCCATTCTGAAGTTCCACAAATAAATTGTGTTTTCCATCTGGTGCTACTTTTCCAATGGTCCCTTGTCGGTTATAATTTACGGCATAGATATTACCTTCTCTATCAGTAGCTGGCCCCTCTATTCCATCAGTGAATGTGTTTTCAGGGGTCAAATCAGAATGGATGTTCACAGTAATACACATGCATAAAAGTATGGGAAGAAATAGAAAAAGAAGGAATTTATATCTAATCATGAAAATAGTTTTTGGTTGTCTATTAATATGTCAATATCTAAAGAATAATTGAATTAGTGAAGTCCTACTAAAAAAGACTAAGCAAGGATGAAAATTACTCAGTGATAAATCTTAACAGCAGCTCTAAGGATCTTTTAATGTTTTTCTTTAAGATGTGCTGGACAACAAGAATCAACATTAACTTTTTAAATAATGATTTTGCCGTCCAATATACTTCAATCTCAAGTGTACAGGTGTCTTTGGTCATTGGAGAAATAATGAAAAATTGATACAGTGCATCTACAGGTGGAGGACTCGTCGTTAATTCCCCATATACCAGTTGTCCTGGTTTCCCTTTTTTTGTAACTGTGATAAAGTTTAGGTGTTTGCCATCTATGACACAAATGTGTTCGGTGCCGAGTCGAGTCACTTCTTTTTCATTGTATTCAAACTTTTCCACCCCTTCTACCCATTCATGACGGTATTTATAGTTTGTGATGTATTCCAACAATTCTTTGGCAGAGATAGGAAATTGTTCTTTAAAATAGAGTGAGGGAGATCGCTCAAAATTCACTTTTTTAGCTTGAGCAAAGGGTTTGATTTTAAGTTGATTGTTATCTACAGTAGCATATAGATACTTTACTAATTTTGAATCGTAGACATTTTGACCTTTTTGAAATTCATACAATTTACTTTTATATGGGAGAAATAATTCAATGTCATCGGCCAAGTCTTGACTAAGAAGTACATAATTGTCACTGGGGACAGAATTTTTCATCAGACGATGCACCTCGATAACTTGAGCACCAAAAGGTTTTCTATTATCTTGTACATTTATAAATTGCAATTCTCCACTATGCGCAACGATTTTTAGTTGGAGATTTGGTGCGGATGAGCAGGCATTACAAGGGCAAACTCTATTCTTTTCCAATAATTTCAAATGACTATGAAACGCTGTAAACATGGTTTCTATTTGAGCCAGTAGTTTTTCTAATGAAGGAATTTCTTCTTCCTTATAGAAAAATAGAGCATCCCCTTCAATCTCAGCTAATTGCAAGTCTTGAGTATTTGCCCCAATAAGTACTTCTAATAACTCTGAGATAACGTGTTGACTATGCTCAACTTCAGTAGTTTGTACAAAATTGGTAAAGCCAGAAATGTCTGGAAGAAAAAGAAGAGATTTACTCATATATATTGTTTCATACTATTGGTTTTAGCATCCACAGCTGCCCCAAATTACATGACTATCTACTAGGTAGCCATCTTTTAATTTTACTTCAATTCACTTTCCTGCCACTCTCCATTAACCAGAATGGGTTTTGCGTTTAATTGTGAATGATGTTTTTCAATTTTTTGTGTTCTGCTATATATCTTATTCGGACTGGCAGTATAATCTTTGACCGTTTCAGTAAGTTCTCTAAAATCTACATCTGCAGAAAAGTTAAGTCTCCTTTCTCTGAGTATATTTTTCTTGTCGTCCATCAGTTTGTAGTTTCTACTGTATCCATAATCTCCTACTTCAACAATGGAAACCTCAATAAATTTGAGTCCTTTTTGATAGATGGTTGTAGTGATTTCAGCATCTCCTCCGCTTTCATCTTTAGAACCTAGATTTTTCCAATCATTCAAGTCATATTTTCCAAAATAAGGGAAGCTGAAATTTATATCATCTATGATGTCATTTCCTTTTTCTTCTCCCTTTTTCTTGACAGCACCACCAAACACCCATCCGATTTTATCATCAGGAGCTTTTACCTTCAGCCACGGTTCATGATAAGCAACTCCTCGAAGAACAATTGTTTCACTGGTTGAAGACTTTTCTCCAGTAAATACCAGGGCATCTTTACTTTGCACTTGAGTAATTGCTTTTCCTTTTGTGCTGGATTTGTCACGGATTCTTAGTTTGTCGACCCAAGCATATAGATTGTCATTTGTTTCAAGCGAAGAAGTAGGTAGAGAGGTGGTTTCTGGTTGTTTATCTGCGACTTTGGATGTATTGGTGGACGTTTCATCTGTCTTAGAAGGAGGCTGGGTTTCGTTTTTGCACGAAGAAATGAGGAAAGCGATGATAAGCGCATATAGAGGGAAAATGGGTGTTTTAAATTTTTTCATTTTATTTTTTGAGGATTTTAATTTTTGTATTAAAATGAGTAGGTGTTTAATGTAAATTAGAATTAAAAATCTTAAAAAACAATTTATGAAAATATTTTGGGTTTGAATTATTCAACAAAACAATACATTATATTTTCTGTTTTACAAACAAAATAGATCACTAATAAATTACAAGGTTATGTTTCTAAGAACGCTCCATTTGTTCATTTTTTTGGTAATCCTTAATGGTATTAGTTTTGGACAGGATTCCACGCTGACTTATGAATTGAGGATAGGTACCAATTTTAATGACGCGAATTATGGGATTGAAAAATTACAAGATTTATTTCCAATTGGGGAATATCCTATATACACAAATGGAGGTGAAAGTGGCGCAGGTTATCAATTTGGGTTGGGAGTAAGTTGGGCATTTTCCAAACATTTTGAATTGGTAACGACTATCGATTATTTGCGTTACAATTATGACGTTACGAGTGGAGTACTAGATTTTGATACCATTCCAACAGGAAGGCCTATTCGACCAACCGTACCCATTTTTATAACTGGAAGTGTAGGCTATACCTATTTGAATATTGAGAGTGGAATCCGGTATTCTTTTAATAAAGATTCTAAAAGAGGGTTCTTTATAGGTGGTTTTATTAGTGATATGGTTCATTTGAATACCGATTGGACATTTGATGTGAAGTTTGAAGACCAGAGAATCGAAAATGGTGTTGACTTTTCAGAGGATCAAGAAGATTTGGAATTCAAGAATGTGGTGTATTTAGGAGTAAATGCGGGATATTTTGTCAGACTTGGGAAACGGATCAGTTTGGCTCCTCTAATAGACCTTCGGTTTGGGATGAATCCAGTCGTTGATATTGAAGATGAACCATTAAATCCAACAACGTATAGTTTTAATTTGGTAGGAAAATGGAACTTCTAGAAGATAGCCAGAAATAAAAATGCAGTTTTGATCATTGGGACAAGATCAAAAACTGCATTCTAATTATAGAGATTATTATTTTGTAGTTGGTTTATTTTTCAGGAGGGAGTAATACCTGGTCAATAACATGGACATATCCATTGGATGCTTTAACTGTTCCTAGGACTTTAGCTCCATTTATAAATGTTTCGCCATCTTTAGTTTCAACCTTTACTTTGTCACCCGTAGCCTGACCTATTCCCATTACGCCTTTTATATTATTACCAGTATAACTTCCTGGTGCTGCGTGAAAGGTAATGATGTTTTTCAAAGTCTCTTTATTCTCAGGCTTCAATAAATTGTCCAATGTTCCAGCAGGTAACTTTTCGAAAGCTGCATTATTGGGTGCAAAAACGGTAAGTGGACCCGCATTGGTCAACACATCTTGGAGGCCTGCTGCTTGAACACCTGTAACAAGAGTGGAATGGTCTGGGGACCTAATAGCTACTTGAAGTATATTTCTTTCAGATTCGTTGTCTACTACGCCTGACTGTCCTTTAAGCTTAGAAGTATCGATGCCATTAGAAGATGAAGTAGTTGCTGTTTCTGTTTTACAAGATGCAAATACCATCGCAATGACAAAGGAAGAAAGAAATAATTTGAATAGTGTTTTCATTTGTTCTACGTTTGATGAAGTAATCTTTGTTGGTCTTTATCAACAATGAACCCTATTTGGATTCTTCTTTATACGAAGATACATAAATTTGTTTAAAAAGATAAAAATACCTTTATATCTTTTATTAAGACAGATGAGATAATTCGTGGATAGGATAAATCTTGATTAAATCGAGAATAAAAATTGGGTTGGACTACTTTTTTTTCAAAGGTGAGAATGATATTTCTGGTACAATCTATCAATGCGAATGCGATGGAAACGCTGCAGTAGGATAGGGTAGGCATTACCTAAAATATTAAACATAATGATAGAGATAGCATAGATATACGCGCCTTGAAGCAAATAATAGCAGCTTAGAGCTAAGAGTATAATAAAAGGGAAAAGATGGCCAAACTCTGCTTTTTGCGACTCATCAATAAATTGTACAAGGCCACTTTTTGTACCATTAAAATAATTTTTTCTCTGTTTTTTACTTTTCCAAAATGTAGCCAATAAAAAGATTCGAAATATGTCAACCTTGAAGAAAGAATACACTTTATGAAGAAGCTTCGGATTCTTGATTTTGTAATAGGCTTTTGGCATTAATTTTTGTGTAGGCAAGGCAAATCCTGCAAAGGCAAATATCCCTGTGATGAACATGTTGAGTAACCAAGCAAAAAAAATGAGTAGACCAATAGACTGTATTTCAGTTGGTTTTATGGAACCAATGAACTTATACGATTGAACCATTAAAAAAATTGAAGCAAGCACCAAAATGACTTTCTTAACCATTAGTTTTGAAGCATTTCAACAACTACAGGAAGTATTTCATTTGTCCATTGTAGATATTGAAATCCACTGGGATGCAATTTATCAGCAGCCACTGCATCACTATCGTCACCCAGCGTACGGGAGATCTCAGTAATATCAATAAAAGGTATATTTTTTAAGGTGCATTGTTCAGCAATGTATCCATTGTATTTATCTATATCCATTCCTATTTGTACACTATTGGAACTCCCAAATGGGGTCACTCCATAATCTGGAATAGACACAACAAACACGTTTTCGATGTTTCCCGCAATCTCAATACTTTGGTCCAAAAGTTCTACAAATTCTTTCTCAAAAACTTCGAATGGTTTGTTTTGGTATTGATTGTTTACTCCGATCAAAAGAGAAACCAAATTGTATTCTTTGAGCGAAGTATTTGCTATAGCATCCTGAAGGTTTTTAGTGGTCCATCCCGTTTGTGCTATGATATCTGTTTCTGTCACATCAAACTCTTGCTCCATTAATTTTTTGCTCAGTTGATTGGGCCACCGAAGCTCTTCTGCCACCCCTTCACCAATGGTATATGAATCACCTAACGCCAAATATTGAATACTTTGATTGGGAATTACTTCAGCTGTGTTTTCAAACGGTTGGTCTTCCTGATTGATACACGACAAAATTATTACGGCGAATAATAGAGGTAAAATATTTTTGATCATATAAAGTAGATTGGACTTGAAACTATTGAAATCTATAGGCATTTGTCGGATATAGTAAAAGTGAAACAGATTATTTGGGCATCGGTTTTAATATTAATTCAAAGATCTACTAAATATTGGAATCAACAAGAACTTGCCATATTCCATCTTCATTTTTTTTCCAAACAATAATATACTTGCCGTTGTATCCTTCAGCGCATTGACCGATTTCAAATACGGTATTTTCATTTACCACCTCAGATAAGATGGGTGTCAATTTTAATGAGTATTGTTCGTTGGTCATGTATTGATATTCTTTAATCAATTGCGCTCTTCCAATGACTAATGGCTTGTGGTTGTAATACAAATTATTTGATGTGTATATCGTATTGGCCAATCCTTCAACATCATGTGCATTGCAATATTCCATCCATTTTGACCTTTGTTGATCTATGACTTCTGAATTTACCCTATGCTCTGATTTTTTGGATACTATTTCAAAATCACGTTTGCGACCATCGGACGTTTTTTTCCATATTATAATCTGTTTAAACGTATTTCCTTTATCATCCGTAAAAGATCCCATTTCATACTCCAATCCTCTTCTTTTACTGGCAAGTATCAGCGTGTCTGAGGACATTGTTTTGATTTTGATAGGATTGTTTTTATAGTGACTAGCAATCGCTTCATTTCCTTGAAGATAATTGCCATCATCGAAGATCTTAACCGCATGCGGAGTATACATATTTTGAATGGAAGATTCTTGACTTTTACAGCCCATGGCAGATGCTAAAAAAAGCAGAAAAAATAGGGGAGATAGATAGGTATTCATACAAGTTTTAGTTTGTGTTTCACGGTATTGATGGTGTGAATTATTTTGCTTTTTCGGTAGAGGTTACTGCATCTATTTTCCATCCATTGGGATATTTTTTATAGATCGATGTCCAAGCATAGTTGGTAGTATCTCTCAGGATTTCATTTTTATCACTTTCATAGGATACGATGACAAGTTTATCTACTATCGTATAAGCAAGTTTCGCATCATCTGATAACCGAATAATGGGCTCTGACACATCGTCCCAACTGACAAATTCGACAGAGGAAAAATAATTATGGTACCGTGAGACCAATTCGGCATGTGTAGGATGGCTGATATTACCTCGATTAACAGAAATGTAATTTTCGGAAAGAAGATCGGCAAACTGTATGGAATCTTTATTAAAATGAACTTCACGCTGCAGGTGGTGCAATTTCAAAATTGCTTGTTTTTCTTTCTCAAAATCAATTGACGGTGCGTTTTTACATGCACCTATCGCTACAAGAAAAATAATCAGTAGACAAATGAATTCATATCTATGTTTCATTAAATTTCATTTCGTTTCTTTTGAAAATGACTAAGATACAAAAGAGAAATCAGTATGCAGAGAGTTCAAACTGGTGCTTTATTTTTTTCGAAAATTATTGATAAGGGGTTTACGTACCCAAAATAGTAAGAGGAATAAAAGTAAGAAGGGCCATACATAAATAAGACCAACAATAGCACTTAAAAACATTTGTATTCCATTTGAAAATGCATTTTTTATTCTTGTAAAAAAGCCTTCAGAATCACCTTCCTTGGAAGAAACTCGCTGGTATAATTCCAACTGAAGTGTGGCCAATTGCACCTGATTCTCCAAATAGTTTATCCTTCCAAGACTACTTTCAATTTCTTCTTCTAACAGTCGAATTTTTTCTTGTACTTCTAAGACGTCCTTGATTGATTTGGATTTTAAAAGTAACGCTCTATACTGGTCAAGATAGGCCTGTTTATTCTTTAATCGCATTTTTAAATCTAGATACTCTTCTGTTACATCTCGAGCACTGAAATAATTGGATTCTAGTTGACCGATTCCATTTTCCAAGTCATAGATTAGAGAATCAAATGATATACTAGGAATTCGAATAGTAAGTTCATATGTGTTTTGGTATGCACGCGCGTTGTATTTTTCAAATCCGTAGTAGCCTTTGTAATAGATTAAAAGTGAATCCACTTTCAATTTTGCTTGTTCCAGTTGTTCGGTACGGAAAGTCATATTTCCGTTTTTTATAATCATTGGATTATCCTCACTAAGTTTAATTGAGACACTTTGTGGTTCATTTGAATCTGGAATCTCTTCGAAGTGCAAATGTTCTTCACTAAGAACTTCTTTACCTATGGTTGACATCGGCGAGGAATTTTCATTAGAACAAGCAAGGAGAAGGAACGGTAGAAGTAGGAAGTAAGATCTCATATAGCTTTCTTTTTTAGATGCATTTTTAGGCACCCATGGTGGGTTAATTATTCTGTTTTAGAAAAACTGTTTGATTGGTTTTAGCACTTTGAATAGCTGCATCCAAGATTTCCATGACCATCATATTGTTTTTCAAACTAGAAAGACTGTATTCGGGAAGGGTCAATTTGTTGTTTATAATTGAAACAAAAAGTGAGAACGGATCATTCAAAGGTTTTTGTCTTTCTTCAAACGTATAGGAAGTCTCGGAAAAACCATCATATCCTTCTGAAATTCGAACTCTTAGATGATGTCTATTATCTGCATAGATCACACCTTTTAATCCATATATCTCCATGTCTTTTCTTCCAATCGGCCAATCCCAGGAGGCTTGAATGACTGCATTCGCCGTTTTATATTGCAACAAAATGGTAGCATCGTCATCAACCAACGGGTTATTTTCGGCTTGCATTTGCTGTGTGATGGCAGTGACAGCATAGGGCTTTTCACCTTCCATCAACCACGTCATAAGGTTCACTCCATAACATCCAAAATCTGTGATGGCTCCTCCTCCATTTTGAATGGGATCAATTAACCAATCTAAAAATTCTTTGTTGACTCCGATCTTTTCAGGCCCCTTATGCCCATCCCGTACGATTACTTTTCGAATTGCACCAATGCTATCATTTTGAATAAATTCTTTGGCTTTATGATTGCTTGGATACCATGTAGTTTCATAGTTGGTTAGTAGATGTATATTATGTTTTTTAGCCAATTTTTCCATCTTTTTTGCATGCTCCAAACTTACGGCCAACGGTTTTTCTACCATGACATGAATACCGAGGGGAGCTGCTTTTTCAACGACTTCCAAATGTTCGTAAATGGTTCCAAAAGCAGTGACTGCATCTGGAGCATCTTTTTTTAAGAAACTATCCATATCCTCATACACCATATCCATAGAGAAGTCGTATTGGTCTGCGTAGCGTTGTGCCAATTCTCTATTAGGTTCAACAATTCCATTGATGATAAAATCACCAGATTTGACGCTATTAAAAATCCAATGCACATGCGTATGTGTCAGTCCGATCACTCCAATCTTCAGCTGTTTATTCTGAGCCAAAGTGGAAGTATTGATAAAGAAGAGGAGATAAAATAATGTATAGAATGAATACTTTTTCATAGCGTATGCATAATTAGCCAGGAATAAAATACTAAGCTACACAATTGGTTTGAACTTCAAGACACTCGATTGAAGTTGTGGATGCATAATATGGAGCATTATGGCGGGTAATTTTTTACGGGTGATATGAATCATTTAGACAAGTGATCAACGTCATCATCAAAAAATGATATAGTTTATATTTTGAAGTATTATTTTTTGAAAATGACAATTCTATTATAAAAAACGTACCAAATGAAAAACACAAACTATTTTAGTCTCAAGAATGTAGGGTTTCTATTTACTTTTTTTGCAGCCTCTTTACTGATCGCCATTTCAAGTTGTGATTCTAAGCCGCCAAAAAATTCAAGAGTAGCTCAAGCAGCAAAAGGAAAAGTACATTTTCAAAAGTATTGTTCACAATGTCATGGTGCAGATGGAACAGGAATTATAGTGGATACAATGGGACTTCAACCTGCCAATTTGACTAAGATAAGAGCATCTCGTAAGTCTGATGAATTTCCAATTTTGGAAATTGCTAACAAAATCGATGGTCGTAAAATGGCTAAAGCACACGGTTCAAGAGATATGCCTATTTGGGGAGAGGTATTTTCAGAACAAGAGTTTATGAGTGAAAAAGAAATAAAAGGTAAGCTTGGTGAACTCATTGCCTATTTGATGAGTATTCAAGTATAATTTACAATTGCTTAAAATAAAGTTGGTGTAGAGTAGAAATCACTCTTATTGACAAATTTGTTGAATAAAGGAAGAAGGCACAGTCTTAATTGTATTGTGCCTTTTTATAGTTGGGTTATGTTTTAAATGGTCATCGTTCTTTGGATTGTAAGACTTCTCTTAATTCTTCGACCTCTAACGGTGCTACTGTATAATCTTCAGAAAGTGTTGCAAAAGCTAAGAATTCATTCGCAGTGACCACTTTCGTTCGAGAATGTAATTGCCAATCATTCGGCACATTAATTGAGATTTGATTAGGGACATCTTCGTCAATAAAATAGTACCAATCTTTTTTTATAAAAAGTTTATCGGAATTGATTGCTCCTCCTGTGAATACGCCTTCCCACATTCTGTGGGTTAACGTTTTTACCATAGATTCTTGATCTCCACTAAAAAATCTGTAATAGATGAGAAGGCTATCGTAGAGAACAGGCATAGGGGTAATCGTACTATTATTTACCGGTGATTCTTTGACAAATTCATTTTCCATAATCACAAAATCTTCATGGGCGAGATTCAATATCCCTCCCCATCGACCTAGTACAAACGACTCTTCCGGATTATCATTTATAGATACTGTATGTTTTCCTTGATCAAGATATATTCTATCATAATCAGTAGAGACATCTAATTGAAGTGGCGGACCTCCGTCAATAGAGACGGAATTACTGTTGACAAACTTAGTGTTGAGCACAATAGGAGCAGGGTCTCGGTTGCAGCTAATAAAAACGATGACAAGGAGTAATAGATAAATTGGTTTAAACATACTGTAGTTGAATTTAGATGTTAAAAATATAACTTCTGAAGAATACTAGAAAATGGAATGATTTAGATTTCATTTTTTTTCCAGCTTTGCAATTCGATGAGATTTCCTTCAGGGTCTCTCGCATAGACAAAAGTGATTGTCCCTACACCTTCAATTTCTCTTGAGGTAACTTCTCCATTTCGTTTTCCGCCTAGGTCTTCCATTTCTTGCAAAGTGGCAGCTACATCATCCACCTCAAATGCTAGATGAGTGAATCCCCTCATATTGGGTGGTATAGCTGGTAAATCTTCCATATCAGCATATTGGTATATTTCTAAGGTAGGCCCTAATTTGCCATGACCAGGTAACAGTAAGTGGGCCCCTTTCAAATGGGCGTTGGGTACCCCTGTACCTTTTGAAAGCCAGTCTCCAGATTGATCTCGGATAGGAGGCACTATTTTACATGCAAAAACTTCGATATAAAAGTTGGCCAGTGATCTCCAGTCTTTTGCGATGATGTTGGTGTGTGCGTATCTCAATTTAGTTTATGTTTATCTGTCTCTAACCACCATTGTATTGCACAATTACGATCTTCTACAATATCTACAATATCTACAATATAAGAATTAGCTCCAATTTTCTAAACAAAGAGCTTCATAGAAGTTGGATTATAATAGAACATCAGTAAATAGTAGGGTAAGATTGAGAAATCGAAAAAAAGATTGGTGGCCAATAGAATTATTGACCACACAATCAATGTATAAACACACCCGTTTATAGGTTTAGAAGATTATCAAAGAGTCATATATCGAATAGAATCTTTATGCTCTTGTTGATAACCTAGTAGCTCTTTAAAATCAAATACTATTGTTTTTTCGGAACGGATTGTTTCGATGAATTCTCAGGATATACGAGAGAATTCTTTGTGATTGACAGCATAGATAATGGCATCGTAATCATGGTCAATCGTCTTAGACAATTTTAATCCATAATAGCGAAGCATCTCATTTGGGTCTGCATAAGGATCAACGGTATCTTATTGAAGCGAATCTTGCTTGAAAATTTGACACATTTCTGCCGCTTTTGAATTCCTCAAATCTGTAACATCTTCTTTAAAAGTGGTACCAAGGACTAGAATTTTAGCATTCTTTAATCGTTTTCCTTGATCTTTCAAAGCCTTTGCTACCAGATCGACTACATTAGTCGGCATGGCATCGTTGATTTGCTGCTTGAGCTAATTACTCCAAGTTTTGTACCAACTTTTTGCAGCCATATGAATGAGATAGTACGGATCTCCAATACAATGTCCTCCAACTAGACCTGGATAGAAGTTTGAGAAATTCCATTTTGTGTCAGCTGCTTCCAACACTTCACGTGTTAAATTGAAAGTTTCCTTTTGAGCATCGTTATTAAAACCAGATACTATCTTGGTTATATTCGTTAATGTATTGAATTTATATAATAAATTGATCCGTTCTGGAGAGAAGTCTACCTAAAAGTCTTTATTGCATTGTAATCCTGAAACTTTTTCAAGAATAGGAATGCAAATTTCTTCCGTACACCTGGGATATACCGTAGACTCAAATAGACATTCCATTTGATTCTAGTTTTGATTCAGTAATAATTTGATCAACCACCCCATAGCCAAATTTCTCTTCTACCATATCCAAGAATTCTGTAAAGACTATTCCCTTCATTTGTTTCTTTTTATTTTGTTCTTTTAAATTCCGTATTTTTTCACACTATTGACCTAAGTGAATATTTAATGAGATTTAACGAATATAAAAATTTAATGTATGGTACATAAGAAGAAGAGAAATACAAATATGAAAAATGTCGATATTGTACGATCTTTTATCTCCTCATTTACTATTTAGCATACATCAAACTCCACCTCAAATCTCTACGACTACTGGAAGATTTACCAATCCTCCTCCGGAGCTCATATTGGAGGCATTGATGTACCGGGTTCCATTGTTGGTTACTTGTCCATAACTAGCGTGAACATGACCAAATACATGAACATCAACATGAAGTGCTTCCATTCGTTTGGTCAATTCTTCACATCCAATTGATTTTCCACTTCTGGTTTGATCCAGGTATCCATATGGTGGGGTATGGGTAATGAGTAGTTGTACATCCGATGGAATGAGGTCCCAGTGTTTTTTCATATCTATTCCTCTGTTATGTCCAAACGCCCATCGAACTAAATCTGGGAGGTAGGGAGATCCCCAAATTTTTATCGAATTGATCGTTGTTCCACTATCGCATAAATACGTAATGGATTGAGGAAGATACTCTTTGAATTTTTCAGGATGTTCATAAGCGAAAAAATCATGATTGCCTCCAATTAAAATTTTTGATGTGTAATTTAATTGATCGTACCATTCCAAAAAATCGTACATATTATCTTGGCTACCATAGTGACAAAAATCACCCGAATGCACGATGACATCTCCTTCTGGTAAGTCAAGTTTTCTGTGTTGACCGTGTGTATCAGAAATAAAAATAAACTTCAAATGATTACATTTTAGAAAACATATAAGAATTATTCTTCCTCATTAGTTCCAAATTGATCTAAAAGATTTTCATCATACGGAACAGTTTCAGATGTTTGAATTGGATTGTTTTTTTTTATTTTAAGTTTCCAAAACCAATATAATCCTCCTAATGGAATTCCAATGGACCAATAGGAACTTAAGTATCCCATGAGACTAAATCCGAAACCTAATAATATTTGAAAAGCTGTGGGTTTAAATTCTAAAAAACTCATTGCCGTATAGGTGAATGTCGGAACATTTAGCAAAAAAACTGCTATATATTTTAGCCACTTTCTTTTGAGATTGCTTTTGCGAATTAAGTTGATAACGTACACATTAAAAATAGGAATACTCAAGGCAATTAGACCCACCAACCAAAAAAGGAACATATTAGGGATGTCAAATTTTTTTTGACCCAATTGACAAGTAATTATTTTCCCTGACGTATCATCCATTACAAATTGTACGTTGGTGAATTCCTTTTCGCTTGCCATTTGCAAGGTAAGGTCTGTGGATTCTGGAATCTGGTTGGGATCTGATTCTGTAGAAAATGTTTTTGAAGCTCCTATAAAACTTAATGTGGGTTTGTCTCCAAAATTATTTACGATGATTTGTCGAATATCCGATAAGTTACCTTTTAGCGTATCCAAATTTGTTTCAGCGAATAATTCATGCTCTGTTGCAAATAGTGCCATCGATTCATCATATTCTTCATTGACAATATGGGTAAGGAAAGATTGAGCAGTTTTATTATACTCTTTTGTATTTTGAAGAAATTGACAACTTTCCAGGCAGAGGATACCTAATGTAAGTAGGATGAACAGGTTTAAACTTTTCATTGGTTTGTGTTTGTTTGTAAGTGAGGGATTTCGTGGGAAAAACAACTTTAATTCTGCCTCTTTCTTATGCTTCTACATGTGCTTTAAAATTGTTTAAGATAGCTTGCCAACCTTGTTTTTGCATTTCAATGGTATTTTCATCCTCTATTTCAAAAGTTTCAGTAACCCTTGTTCCATTTTCGGTTTCTTCAAAAGTTATGGATACTTTTCGATTGTCCTCTAAGGTAAATGCCAGTACTTTTTCAGGTTGAATTTGTGTAAATGTTCCTTTATAATCAAATCCCATACTCCCATCTTTTGCAGCCATATGGTACTTGAAATTACCGCCAACTTGTAGATCATGTTCAGCAGTTGGGCAATGCCATTCAGGTGAAGCAAAATTCCATCGGATAATATGATGAGGAGATGTCCAATATTCCCAAACTTTATTGATCTTAGCAGTAATGTGGGCAGTAATCGTAACAGTTGTCATTTTTTAATAAATTATCTATCACACAAAATAGCTTTTTTTTAGTAGTTATCTTTTTCGTTTGAAAATTAAGACAACATTGTTGGTCCATCCATTGGTCAGGCTGTCTACTTTTGTTACCAACTCCCAGCCTTGCTCTCCTAATTTATTCAGTTCTGAAGTAAGTGTTTCACCATCAATTTTACGCTTGCTGAAAATTGAATTTTTAAGATTTATGGTATGTGTCTTGTATTTGATGCGTTCCATTTTGTTTTTTATTAAGTTGAGTGTGTCTTGTATTTTAGTTCTTAATTTTTCTTGCGCATATGATATAGATCAAAACCTGGAGCCCAGTAATCTGTTTTTTTATCTATAAGTATGAAGCCTGATTTTTCATAGAATCGATGTGTAAGTTGAGAAGTGCGAACATCAACCGTATCAATATCTTTATTCATCTTAAGAAAGGATAATCGATGTTGTAAAAGCGCTCTGCCTATGCCTTTGCCTTGATTTTCTGGAGCTACTATATCCCATGAAATTCTTGCTTTTTTTTCAGTGTGAAAATAATTTATACCTCCTGCTCCTATCAAAAGACGATCTTGTTCAACCACAAAATAATCTTCTCGTTCTTGTTCTAGATACGCTTCAAAATCTATTAGTTCGGATCGATGAAAATAGGTAGGTATATTTTGTTCTAGTAGATAAAGAGTTTGTTTTTTATCCTGAATATGGTAAGGGCGAATGATCATTGGTGCTTAGATGTTTTTTTAAGTAATTAGTAAAGGTGTACATTTATTGCATCTTATTTTTTGCTTCACGTTTTTTCCATTTGGTCAATTGTTTTTTTGCCTTCCTGGATTTTTTATCCAACGTCTTGTCATAGAATATAATTCCATTATTGATTTCTGACACGTTTAAATATATTGGAGAGTAAGACCAAGAAATCATAATTATAGGATACTCATGGTTGAATTGAAGATTAAAATTTCCTTCGAGGTCAGTTGTTGATAGATTGGTTGGATCTTCTGCTTCAATGATAACCAGTCCAATGATTTGTTCGCCAGTTTCTCCATCGATAACTTTTGCAGTGAATGTAGTCGACGTAACATCTGTATACGCTGGGATAGACGCACACGAAAGAATTAGGCAAGAGAATATTATAAGTAAGAGACGATTCGATATCATATGCAAGCAGGTTAATCAAACAAAATGGCTATCATACTTAATATAAATTCTAGGAAAACATCAACTGCGAAGCTAGGTTCCGATTTTCGAATTATAGAGTTCACTTTTTTGGTAGAGTTGTTCTCAATTTTTTCAGCTACTTTTTTACTCTTTTCTATTCTGGCATTGAGTTGTTCTTTGTAGGCGTTTTCTTTTGATTTTGGTAGGTGCTTTATCCTTCTTTTACTGCTTGAATTTTGATTGTCAATTAACAAATCGTATTTGCGCTTTCTGAATGGACTTCTCAGTATTTCATACGCTTCGACGATTTCTTCTAGACGTAAATGAAACACAGGATCCGTCTTTGCTTTTGGCTGAATTTCAAGGGTAAGTTTTTTGTATTGAGCACGTATATCATAGAGCGTAGCATCCTCTTTAAGTTGTAATATTTCGTAATAGTTTTTCATTGTATGGTAAGGAATTGGAAAATGTAGTGTATCCTAGGTTAAATCATTTCAATAATTTCAAAAGATGATGCATTCTCTTGAGAAATAGAGTTTAGTTAGACAGAGAAGTAGAATGTTTAGATGAACGTTATTGTTTTACTTTTAAAGCTTGTTTTACATAATAGATAATATGTTTTCCACCAATATCTGCATTCGAGGATAATTTGATATGTCTCCGAAATTTACCTTTTCCATCAAGTGAATGATAGATATCTTTTAGCAAGTATCCATTACCAAACTCCATAGATACATGGTTTTTATATGCGAAAATTCCACTAAACATTTCACCATTATTGGAAAAAAGAATGCCGCCATACATGACCTTTTCTTCGATCGTCGGAATTTCATCTAATACGAGCATGCGAAGCGCTTGCATGAGCTCATATTTTATAGGATCCGTTGTTTCCAATGCCTGCAATAAAGAGTTCACTTTATCATTTTGAGAGATTTTCATCTTTTTGGTTTTAGTGTATGGTAAAATAACAAAAAGTATTCAAGATCGTGCATTGAACATAGCTTCAAGAAAGAAAGTGAAGAATAATATGTGAACAGAAGTTATTTAAAAAGAAATGTGTATCGATCGTATTAATTCAAAGCAGGAAGGGTGTACCTACCATAAAAACAACATCAATCGACCCTTTGATCCTATTGATGTTGTATAAGTGAATGTGTACGATAAATTGGATAATGATTATTGATTCATTTGAGCATATATTTTTCTCCATTCCGATGCATCATAAATCATGTGAGACTCCATGATGACTCCGTTTTCCAATCTAAACCACTCGGATGCAAAATTGGACTCTACTCCTGGAATGTCTGATGTGAATTCATAAAAGGTTGCAACCCAGTTTCCGTTTTCAACCGCATTAATAATTTTTACTCCTGAGACCACCTTGCCAATCTCCATGGCCAATGAGATAAAATCCGCTTTAGAATTCACCTTAGTTATGGGATTCGTAAAGGTGTAATCATCAGCAAGTAGGTCTATTGATTCCTGGATTTTTGAAGGGTTATTGAACCCATCAAAGAATTTCAAAACGATGTCTTTATTGGAATGTAACGATTCCTTGCTTTGTTGACTATTCATAGAGATACTGTTTGAGAGAAATGCAAAAAGGAGGATGAATGATATTGATTTCATAATTCCATTTTTAAGTTTAATTAAATAATGAAACAAACTTCCTCCTTTTTCTAGCCATCTAACTTGGTAAATACCAAGATTGTTAAAATCCTATATTCACCTGCGGTATAAGTAGAATAAATCGCTTAATGGAGTAGATAAGTTGTGCCAGAGTCGAAAATCTCAATAGTAAATGTAAGTTGGTCTAAGTCCACCAGCAAAGAAGCAACTTCTTGTCCATTTTCCCAACGTATATGTACTTGGTCAATTGCTGAATCCAAAAATTCAGGCCTTCCTTGAAAAGCGTTGGACGTATTTCTTAAATGGATCATTTTGAGTTGCTTTTGCACAACATCCTGTTTTAGCCGGTTTGTAATATCTTGAATTGACAGAGTTGTTCTATTGATTTCCTTATGACCTCCACTTCCAGCATTCTCAGCAGCTTCATAATCGTTGACTCCTGCAAAAAGATCCAAATACCAAATTTGAGGGGTGCCAGGCATAAAGAGTTGAATTGCTCGGGCAATGAGCAATTTTTGATCATTTTCTCCTAATGCACTGTAGTAAGTAGCGTTGATTTGATAGTAGGATATTTTTTTGCCATCGGCGCCATATAAGTTTTTTACTCGCCCTCCACGAGCTAAAATGAGTTGCATCATCTCTTCGATCTCCTCATCGGATAATAGTCCTTCAATATAATTTCCATCTACTTCTTTTCCCTTTAAATCAAGCATCGGAATTCCATCGTGGCACCCTAGCATGTTGACCGTTTTGAAGTCTTGGGTTACAATTTCTCTGGCCCACCTTAAAAGCGCTTCATTTGTTCTTTTTTCTATGGCATGAATCAATAAACCTGGTAGAAAGAAGTCGTAAATGATATATCCTTTTTTAGCTACCTGATCATGTAAGTGTAGGCCGTATTCTGCATGAATTTCTGGCAATAGAACTAATTCATTTTGCTGAGCCATCTCATTGATTCGAGCTAAATAGTCCCATGTGCCAGGAACATTAAAGAAGTTTGATCTGCCTACTTCCTTGTGCAAATAAGCAAATGCATCCAGTCTTAAAATCTGGCAGCCGTACGATTTGACCTTTTGTAACACTTCTTTATAAAATGACCAGACCAAAGAGGATTTTGCATTTACATCCATTTGACCTAAATAGGATGGATTGCGATGTATCCATTGCAAGATGGCAGTCCTTGTATTTATATCGGAGTTCCAAGCCATCTCTTCCAAAGGTTTGCCTGTTGACATGTAATCAGCAATTTTAGTTGCAAGTTCATTGGCCTGTTCTACCGATAGGTCGGTTAACTCTAAAATTACTTCAGGGGACGGTGCTTTTTGAGTGATTTTCTGGTAGAATGTATTCCAATAAAACCTTGTCGTTCCGTCTGGAAAGTGAATTTTTAATACAGGTAGACCTGATTTTCGCATGAACAGCTTGTCCAAATGTTCTGCGTCAGGAATTCGTATGCCTTCTTCATTGAGAGATCCATTTCCTTCCCAAAATTTATTCCAATCAATAAAAAAATCTCTGTATATGGAATCTTCTCCTTTTTCTATCAGGTCTTTAAATTGAGGTGAAGCAACAGATAGGTGATTGAGAACAATGTCAAACTTCAATTGGATGCCTAGTTGGTCTAATGCATCTATGTCTGTTTGAGAAACTAAATCTTTGTTGAGGTCGTAATCAATAATAGAAAATCCTCTATCTAAATCACTGTTGAAAAATGTAGGTAAGATATAAAACAGAGAAAAGGTCTCTTTGAAATCGGGAAGAGAAAGTACCTGGATGATATCGTTCAGATTTTGGCCTATGCTATCTGGATAGGCATTGAGCATTACTCCTTTCAATGGATTCAATGGCTTTATTTTTTTGATATCGGTCATGCTAGATTCAATGTGATTTGATTCAAATTAATGGTTGCACAATGATAAACTTGTTTTGCAGTTTGAAAAAGAAGATGTGCTAATTCTTCACGACTTGATTCAGAATCAATTGGATGTGAACGGAAGTAATTTCCATTTTCAATAACAGAGTCATCCCAATTCAATTGGATTAATGTGTCTTTTTGATCTTCGGTTAATGGGTCTTCGAGATAATAATTACTTACTGCTTCACAATAGATTTCTAAGCTGCCTTTTGAACAAGCCAGTTGAATATAATATTCTCCAAGAGTAATCGTGCAAAAATTGTCTTCTCCACCCTCAAAAATTAAAGTTTCAATTATGCTTCGTATTGTATTTATTGAATTTTGATCATCCATTCATTTCATTCTATTGTTGGGATATATTTCGAATTTTCTTAGTCAGTCTCCATTTTTGGACGAAAAATACTATGATCAAACATATTAAAATTATAGGATATAGAACACAAAAAAGTAGTGCATTTATTTCATAATAGGATAGGTGGAGCAGATTGGCAATGTTGATAATGAAATCTGTAAGATAGACATATAGGACGTCGATTGTTTTATCCATTTTGGCCTAGTTTATTTATTTTAAGTTGAATTAAAATAGATCTTATTAATACATACAGCATTAGTAGTGGAATTAGAAATGCGAATAGGAAGATATTGGCTGCTTCATATTTAGTGGTAGATTTTAGGTTGTGTATTATTCCAAAGTAAATAGGGTCAATAAGTTTGAAGTGCTTTTGAGCATATTTCACATGGGTTTCTTTGCAAAATGTTGTGTTATTATGGCATGCCCAAGTACATTTATTTTCTAGCTTTTCTGATGAATTAATGGTGATGATTTTATTTTTAGAATAATGGGATGAAGCCGAGATACTTTTGATGTATTCGTTTACAGATATAATCAATAGAAGAGGTGAAAGGATGAGGCTTAAACTCAGGATAATGGTTTTCATAGTGCCAAAACGGAAAAAACAATAGATGAAGTATTGGGGAGGAGTATTGATTATGGAAGGGATTTGAGGATAAGAGTTCGAAGTAGAATAGAGAATACGGGGTTAGATGTGTATTGATGTGTTGGGGGAGGAATCAAAGGTTGAATAGAAGTACGGGGTTGGACGTTAACGGTTTAAACGCAAAGAACACTACGATTTCGCAAGGTTCACGGGGTTAGATGTTGACGTATGTGTGGGGGAGTAAATTGAGGAAAAATAGGAACACTGGGTTTTTGTTGTGTTCCTATTTTCCTTAATTCGACTTATTTTCTTGTAGTTTTGAATGTGCCATTGGGTTGGATAAGGGTCATTTCATCAATGGTCTTATCTGCCGATTCTACAAATTCTACTTTAAATCCTTCTAAGGCCTTGAATGAAAATTTATGGGTGTCCGTAGCCATGAGTTCGTATTCTGGTTGGCCAGCGACAAACAGATATAACTTATTTTCATTTTTAATGTACACTTTTATTGTGGTTCCAGCCAAGTTATATTCTCCAGTATACCGTTCTAATGTTTCATTGGAGACTTCAATGCTATTGGGAGTATGTTTGAATTCTATGGCATCAATCGTAGGTTCAGCTTGTAGTTTTACCAATGCTATTTCGCCTGAATTGCTTGTTTCAAAATTAAATTTTAGGCCTCCTGAATCCGAAGTGTCAATACCTGTTTCTTTTACTTGAAAAGGCTCAAAAATATCAAAGTGATAATGTCTCAAGTAAAATTCCATTAATTCAAATTGAGCAAACAACGAATCATTCTTTAAAATAATTTCAAAAGAGCCGTAACCTGGATGATGATAACTGCCCGTATATTCTTGAGAGATGTGAGAAGGTCTGGTGTTTGTTACTTTACTGGATGTTGAATTTTGTTCAGCTTCTTCTCCTTCTTTTTTTGCTTTCTCCATTCTAGTTTTGAATCGATCGGCCCAATCTGTTTGTTCCGTGTCGAGCATCATATCTGCAATGGTGTTTCGCACTAAGTTAGGAACCGCAGATCCATTTTGATTGGCGAGTACCACAATACCTATGCTGTCACTAGGAAAAAAAGCAACATTCGCGGAAAATCCATCTATATTTCCACCATGCTCCACTCTATAATGACCTCTGTAAGATGAAAGAAACCAGCCATATCCATAGTTTGAGGAATGCATGCTTGGAAATTCATCATCAGGTACACCTGAGCTTACTACCATTTGAGCACTAATTGCTTCATTAATATACGGCTCAGATAAAATTTCCTGTCCTTTAAATTTTCCTTTGTTGATCCATGTTATGAGCCAATTGGACATATCGTTTACGCTGCTATTAATACTTCCCGCAGGACTCATACCTGATATATGATAATAGTCCATTTTATTTATGATGCTATCGTTTTTAAGTTCGTATCCTAGGGCTGCATTGGTGCTTGTTTTCATTTCATCAATACTGGCATTGGATCTATTCATTTCTAACGGTTCAAAAAATCGCTCTTTAATGTTGTCTTCCCAAGATTTGTCAGTAATCTGTTCTGCAATGACTCCTTGAGCTAAAAACATGAAGTTGTTGTAGTACCATTGTTGACGGATTCCTGTGAATGGTTCTTGATGTTCTACTCGCATAAGGAGACTGTCTTTATCCATAGTCGGGAAGAGATACCATGAAAAATCGTGACGCGGTAGACCCGTTCTATGACACATCATATCTTTGATGATGACATGATTGTCGAGGTCGTCGTTGTGAAACTTTAAGTAAGGAACGTACTTTCTGGGACTGTCATCAAATGATAATTTTTCTTCGTCTCTCAGTTGACCTAGAATAGAACAAGTAAACGCTTTGGAACTTGAACCAATTGCAAACAAGGTGTTGGCATCTGCTGAAATTTTATTTTCATAGTCTGCATACCCGAATCCTTTTGCATAAATGACTTTATCTTTTTCTACAACTGCTACCGCAAAACCAGCAGCTTTACTAACTTCTAAAATGGTATTCATCTTTTTATCGAGCCCTTTTAATCGTTTGTCGGATTGAGCTTGAACTATAGAGAAAGAAAATAAAATCAATGTAAGTAGAGAAAGGAAATTTTTCATATAGTAAGAGTTTAAAGAAGAGAAATTGTTCTCAAATTGGGAACAAATAATGCACCATAAAGGTAGCGGTAAATTGTTGCTGGAACAAGAAAAATCAAAAGTGTATATCGAAGAATTATAGAGCTTTATCCAAATGGTGTAGTGATAAACTGTGGTACAAATCCTCCTTGTACACATCCCGGAATAGGTAACAATTGATCTCCACTTTGATCAACATCTAAAGCCATCATCTGCTTGTAAAAAGACTTTTTATAGTCAGCGTGGATGGAGTCCAATTGGATCAGTACGTGATATCCACCTCTAGTTTGTACGATCTGAATAGCCTCAGGATTGACCACTTCTTTTAATAGATTCAAATCAAAGTCGGTGTCGTCAATGTCAAAATCTAGATAAATTTTCCGACTGACACTGCGTTGAATCACACTCATAATTTCGGAATGAGGGTTGAGGCGATTGCTTCCATTTTTAAGAAGTTCAGTAAATTTTATAATGCCATCAAACATCGCTTTTTTCATTGAACGAGGATTCGGATTGATGTAGACAGCCAATGATTCTTGAGGAGCGTCCGCACTTTTTAATTTATAGGTGCCTACTTCAACTTCGAGTTGTTTTATTTTATCATATAAGCGTTCTTTATCGCTTAGAAATCGCTTCAATTGAGATTTGTCGCTGGATTTAATCTTGTCTTCACAGTATTTTTTGCGAGAAAATAAGCAACAATAAAATTTTTCATTCTCTTCGAGATCGGGTAACCAATCAATAAATGCTTTAAGTTGATCTGGATGATGTATAATTTTGTAATTCATAGGTTGGTTTGACAGGCATTGCCATTTATAGAAAATAATTTTCATGGAAAATCACTTCATTAATTAGATGAAGCTGCAAAAATTCCCTTTAGCCAATCATTGACCATACAATCTATTATTAAATGAATTCTTGGTTGATCACCTCCATTCGTCACTTCATGATTGAGATGAAAATTACAGTACCAACATTCTCCTTCTTTCATTACGATATTTTGATCTTCCACTAAAATCTCCACTTTGTCATTGGTTTGAATTGGAATGTGCAGCCGAACTTTACCATGTTCTAACCCAAAACCAGTATCTCTATGAGGTTTAATATGCGCGCCTGGATCTAAGGAGTGAATCCTGAAAGTTTCGACTCGGCAATTAAATGTTTTAAAAATAGAAAGAAGGTGTGGGCATTTTTTTAATGCATCATTCGGAACAAATTTGATATCAGTATCGGGAGTACCCACAGGAACTATAAACTGCTTTGACCACAGCGTTTTCAGAGTGACTGATGGGTTATAAATGTCATAATAGTCTTCTTTAGTAAATTGACTTAACTCTGCTCTAAGTTGAATTGGGTCGAATGTAAAAGGTAATTTTAAGGACTTCATAATACGAATATAATTTAAAAAGGGAATTGCTATTGATACATAGCCTTACTTAATTATTTTTCTCCCAAGCTTCAATTTCTAACTGGACAACATTTGCTATTTCTTCTTTATTCAATTCCAGATAACAATTCTTAATATAATTCAGTGTTTCCAGATTTGATTCCTTTGAATTATATTTAAAAAATTGACTAAAATAATTGTATTTAAGTAAGATTAGGCTGGATGCAAATTTTCCTTCGTACATCAACGATATGGCTCTTGTTCGATTGCGAGAACAATCCTCAACTGGTACTGTTGGAGATTGAGTGGATTCAAAAAATGATGCATCAGTCAAGACTCCTACACCGTCAAAACTGGTTTGATAAATTTGGTGGCTTTCAACTAAAAGTGGTATGGATCGCACAGGTACATCATTCTCGCTGACCCAGATAGGTGTTTTACTTTCTTTTGGATAAATATCTAGATCAGCTAGAAAAGAAAGGTCTATATCATGATACCCATCTCCATGCAATTGATTGATGCAAGATGCGATATAATCTACAGCATAACATCCAAAAAAATCAATATTCCCACCCAATGGATCCCAGCTGATAAATGGTTTTTGAAAATTAGGGTTTTCAGGACAAAGATTCAACCAACCCATGTGAATTCCTCCATTTTCAGTGGCTAAGGGTAATTCTGCTTCAAAAGGGACCGCTTCGTAATTACGAACGATTTTTTTGTCCACCACTTCATCAAATCCAACGTATTCTCCAAATTTGTAAAGCGCCGCTTCTACAGAGCCAAACCTTTGTTTAAACTGATTTAAGACCAAAGATAAATCATCATTGATTTTTATTTTGGATTTCTGTTCGAATTCAACTTTCACGAGTTTTCAGGTAGGCTTTTAGATTTATATTTCGATGGACAGTAACGGTGTCAATTTTTAGATTTTCATGGTCCAAACTATAAAAATTATAATGAAGTTTCAAGACTTCAGTGTGTGGGATAACATATTTACTTGCTTGTGCATCTACTTTTTGATCATTTATAAACAATTCTTCTGTTTCTCCTAAGATCGAAATATGGGTAGGAAATCCAAATTGAAGTTCTTTAGAAATTTGATCCTGTTTAATCATATATTTATCAAGGACCATCATACTATGACTGTATAATTCCTGCATTTTGTAACTTAAAAAACTGAGGTTAAGCATATGACCTTCATACAAATCGGTAGGGTCCAAAGCATGTAAACTGAAATTGTATTGTATGAGGAAATCTTCAAAAGATAGGAAGTTGGGTGCCCTGTCTTTAATACTAGCAATGGTTTCTCCTATCTCAATCTGAGCTTCCATATTTTTATGTATTGCGTCCACATTATCCAGGAAGTGTTGAAGTTTTTGTTCAGAAATGGAATGCTGATAATAAAAGAAAGATAGCCAACCCAACATAATTACTAGTATGTACTTCATCTTATTTCGGTTTAAATTTCTGAGATATTCCTGAGACAGGATTTGTAACTAGAACGTGCACATCTTGAAAATTGCCTTTATATTTTTTGATTTGATCTTCTGTAAGCTTTCCTGTCCCATCTATAAATTCAAGGTGCACATTTTTCTGGTCTTTTGAATCATAAAAACAATAGATTGTAAATAGACTCGAGATATCGTCAATGGATTGAATATCGTCTACTAATAATAGCCTTTCAGCATTGTTTTTAAATGGTTTGAATTTAATTTCATGGGCAGCGATAGTGGTGAAAAGTTGGGCATTTGAGGCATGTTTCTCGTAAGATAGTTGCAGGCTATCAGCAATAGATGTAAGTATTTTCCTAGATGTTTTTTCGTAAGGTTCAGCTCTTGATTCCTTTATAGATTTAAATGTCTCTATTAATGTCTTGGCAATTAGATTTGCGGAATCTTGTCGTTGACACATCCTTAATGGTTCAATGAAGTTGTACGTATTATTCACTTCATCTTTATAGAAGTTAGTGATCCATTGATTATTCTGCTTCGTTTTAGTGTGTAATGTCCAACAATGAATAAGTAGGATTACCAAAATCAATGGATAGGCAATTATTTTCCAGTTTGTTTGCATCAATAGAAAAACGCTATGGATTGTCTATTTAGTCTACAGACAACATTAGTATAGTACGAATTATGGCTTACTTACTTTGCAGTTCGTCCTGCTCTATATCCATAAGCAATTGATCTAGGACCTCCTGACCAGGCACCATAATACCGGTATCCAATTGGGGAGTGGGGATTGAAATCAGAATATACTGTGCCAACTTGATAATATCCTCCACCACGATAACCAAAACCACCCACTTCATCATCACTCTTTGGCCAATCTGCATTGGTAGCATTCCCAAAGTCTAAATTTCCATCTCCATGGCTTCCTTTAAAAGATCGTCCGATAGGGTTACCCATCGTAATGACCTTTTCCCAAACCGATCCGCTCAAATCCATGACCCAATAGTAAGAAGCTCCGAATACATCTCGATTGGTGTCATTGAGCATGCTTTCATTAAAGCCATTAGATAAAATTAATTCTGCTTCTGTATTGACGTACCGTTCGAGCCGTTCATAGGTATTGGTACCCCAGACAAATTCAGCATCTATCGGTTGGCCAGGACCTCTTGCAGCTTTCTCATATTCCAGTTCTGTAATAGGCCTCAATCCTGCCCAATCAGTAAAGGCTAATCCATCAGTAAAACTCACATAGTTCATTGGTCGGTCTGGGTTGTCAGCAATATATTTACCATCCATCAATCGAATACCTCCTCGATTTTCATAGTACGTTTTTCCTCCCGTTGGAGATCGCTGATAGGTCCAACCACCAGGCAAAGTATTTAGAAAAGCTGCATACTGCCCTTGA